>NZ_JAIUIB010000002.1:0-637100 GCF_020165375.1 Mesorhizobium sp. BR1-1-4
GTGTATGGGCGGGCGAAGGCGGCTGGGGTGGTCTATTAGGAGGGGTGGTCTGCTAGGAAATGGACAGGATTTCGAGTTCGCGCGGCCCCAGCTGGACAACATCGCCAACGGCCTTTCCGATCAGCGCGATGGCCACCGGTGAACCATGCGAGATGGAAGCTCGGGACGGGTCGGCCTCATCCTCGCCGACGATGCGGAAGGTCTGGGTGCGGCCATCATCGCGCGCGAAGGTAACGGTGTGCCCGAAGGCGATCACGTCATTGGATGTCGGCGCCGGCATGAGCTTAGCCGTAAGGACGCGTTCGGCATAATAGGTGACATCCCGAACCGGAACCGCCGACTGCCGCCGCCTCTCGTTGACATCATCCAGCACGCTAGCCGCCTCCAGCGCCTGCCGGGCGCGCGCCAATTCATCCCTTAGCATCCTGAGACCCGCCTCGGTGACGAGATTGATCCGATCAGAAACAGGTCGAGCCGGCAGCACGGTTTCCGACGCCACCTCCGCACTTTCCTCCTTGGCAAAGGCTACGCTCAATGGATTGGAACTCCGTGTCGAATGGTGTTGGGAAATGGGATAACCCATGGGCGACGATAAAGCTGCAACAATTCGACGGGTGGTGGCGGCGATGTCCACAGGGGCCGACGGCGGGTCTGCTCCCTGCCCTCAATGCCAGGATCCGACGGTTCTCTAGCGGCCGTACCAAGACATTCGAGACCTTGGTGCCAAGCAGAAAATTCTTGACATTATGGACCAGCGGGCTATATCTCACGCTAGACACGTGAGTAAGGTGACGATTATGAAAATGGACATGGCAATCATTGGGAGCGGCCCCGTGCTATCTGGCTCCATCAATGGCAAAGCCGCTTTTGCGGCCTTTGTGAAGGCCATTGATCGCGAGCCGGCTGCGCCGACACCGCTATTCCTCGACTTTACAAATATCGATGTGGCTACCGCCAGCTATCTTCGAGAATCAGTGTTCGCTCTGAAAGCGTACATGCGAACCCTTTCATCAAAATATTATCCCGTTGTTGCAAACATAAATGATGATATTTTGGATGAATTGCTGATCGTCGCGAATACTAAAGGTGATGCGATTATGAGCTGCCGCTTGGACCGCGACGAACGCGTCTCGGGAGCCGAGTTGGTTGGCAGCCTTGATCCGAAGCAACAGATGACATTCGACTTAGTGAACGAATATAATGGAGTTGACGCCAACCATCTCATGGAAAAATTTGGAGAAGCTGAGCAGACCAAGAGCACCACGGCGTGGAACAATCGGCTTGCCAGTCTTGCGGCTCGCGGTGTGATTCGTGAATTCGCTCAGGGTCGTTCGAAATACTATCGTCCGTTATTTGAGGAGGTAATCTGATGGGGGTCGAATTTTTAAACCGAACAAAGAAAACGATCCGCAAGCACGTCGATACGAAGCGAGCGGAGCTTGCGACGCCCGGCTTGTTCACGGTCAATCCCACCAACCAGCCGCGCCGCGCAATTGCGTCGATCACCGCTGGGGTAAATGTCGCCAACGGTGAAGTGCTTATCGTAGAGACTAAGGGCGGACGGGTGAGTTTGCGCCGAGGCAATAGCGTCGTCGGTTCATTTGATAATCCCGCTGGCGATGTAATTTCTGCAATTGAAAAATCGGGAGGCGCAGCGAACGGTGTCGTCGGCCGAGTACACAAGCTCTCGAAGAAAGCAGAAGTATCTCTGTGCTGAACCTTAATCGTCCAGACACGCGAAGCCATGAGGTGATCGTCCGGGCGCTAACAGACGATCCCTACAGGAACACCATGGCATTGGGTTGCCCCGGATGCCCGCACTTCTATGAATGCGGCGGCCTTTCGGTCCGCGATTCAATTTTCGATTGTTTGCAACTCTGCTGCGGGAACCCGGCTCATTGCACGCGTGTATGTCGGCTTAAGCCGCAGCTCTTTGTGCAGCAGATGCGGGAGGTTGGCGGCTTCGGATTTGACGACATTCCACGCACAGCCATTTGTTCTGCAAAATTGAGCGCGGATATCGTGCCGCTCATCTACCATGGAAGCAGTCGAACGACAGCGCTCGCTGGCAAAGTGTTCGCCTTGCGCTTGCCCGATCTCATCGATTTCAAATGCGGGAAGCTTCACTTCAAAACGCGCGAAGCCTTGTGTCGGACATACAACATAGACTCCACCGCTGACCTTGTTCTAACCGGCGTCAATCACGATCATAGGATTGAGCCGTGGTGGACTCTCGGCGAGCAGCGCATCGCCATCATTAGGGCGATGAAGGAACTTGGGATCGCGCTTGTAACGACCCCGAACTTCAGTCTTCTGCTCGACAATCCGCGAACAGATGATCTTCACGCGATAAAGCGCATCGCCATCACATTCGAAGAATTCCAGCGTGAAGGGGTGGCCTGCGCACTCCATCCCAACGGCCGGACCTATCGGGACTTTGAGCGCTGGTCGAAATTTATTGGCGAGCGCTCCGAGATCGAAACGCTCGCCTACGAATTTATCACCGGCTCAGGTCAGAAGCTCAGAACGCAGTTTCACTTGGATAGGCTCGCTGATCTAGCCAAGGCCTCCGGCAGGGGACTGGACATCGTGGTTCGCGGCGATCCTAAGGTCATTCCGTTTCTGCGGCAATTCTACCGCCGCGTCATCTACATTGAGACCAATGCTTTCATGAAAACCTTGAAGCGCCAGCGTGCCGAACGATTAGACAACAATGCGCTTCGCTGGCCCCCGGCGCCGACCGTTGTCGGCGAGACCGTCGACAAGCTTCTGAGCCACAATGTTGAAGAGCAGATCGCCTTTTTGCGAGCCACCTACTACGGCTGCGATGGGCCTTTTGCAAAAGCTGCGTGAGGTGGAAAATCGAGACGCTGACCTTCGATCTTGTAGATGACATTTGCCTCGGAGTGCAGAGCGGCACGATCACAGAGGCTAACCTGCCGACGACCAATGCCGATGGCCTCGGACCGCTTTTAGAGTTGCGGCACACGCAGCCAAACATTTTAAACCGAGATGGCGGCCCCCTTTGGCTAACGGCGGACAACTACCTCGAACTTATGCGCAACATGCGCGAAACGGATGCTTGGTTCGAGCCAAGATCGGGATACCAGGGATTTATTTCGGTCGACAAACTTCTGCTAGATGAGCTCGCATGGACCGACTTCGTGCTACGCGCCAAACGGGCAGCGATATCGGCCGGTTTTTCTGACGACTATGGCGGTAAGCTAACGGCGGCGATTGGCGAGTTTTATGCAAACGTCATCGACCATAGCGGTCGTATCGATTCCGGCTACGTTGTCTATAGCGCCTCACCCGGCCGTTTCGAATTTGTTGTGGGGGATGCTGGAAGGGGGGTACTGAACAGCCTTCGCAGCAATCCGACATATGCCCATCTGGTTGATGCGGGCACCGCGCTCGAATTGGCCTTGGACGAAGGAGTATCCCGTTACTACACCGAACAGGGGCACGGTTTTGGGTTTCGGCCATTGTTTGTTGGCCTAGCCAACATCAGCCGATACATGCGGTTTCGGTCGGACGATCACAGTCGGTCACTTACAAGGAAAGCCGACGGATCGATAGATGCCCAAACCAGCCAACTCGCCACCACGAGCGGATTTTTCTGTAGCGTGGTTTGCGACGTCGAAATCCAGACACCTGCTATTCATCCGGACCAGACGTCGGAAAATGCTGAGAGGGGGTAGCCGATGTCACTCGGCATGAAAGAGGCGACTGCTATAAGCGCAATTACTGATCTCGTTTTTGACTTCTTGCCCGGTAGCGGAGCTCTAGCACGGTCTTTCCACTGGCCGCGAACGAAGCCAGGGTCGGGGACTTCTGGCAGCAAGGAAGCAAGCTAACCTCCCCTGTACATCAGTGCGCAATGGAATTGATGAAAAATTGGTCCTTTGTGCATTCACTTGAAATGATGGGTAACCAATGGACGCGCTTCAATTCGAAATCGCCCGCTTCCTGGCTGCAAAGGCTCTGCATAAGAGGCGGACGACATACCAGCAGGTTGGTGAGGCAGTAGGCTGGAACCATCCAACGGGCCGCGGGCTTGGGCGAAATCTCGAGATCATTCTGCACTATTTGGCGGATCGTGGGCTGCCGCCTCTCACGACGATCCTAGTGAAGAAGGGGGAGCGGCATCCGGCTGAAGATGCGATGGCATACATCCGCAGCGCACTCGGAGCTATAGACATCGAGGCTGCCCAGCAAGAGGTGTTTGCGTTTGACTGGACGTCGGTTCCAGAACTCGCCCCGGCCACCGATACCCTACCCGATGGCCGCCAAGTCTGGCTGACATCGTTCTGGGGCTTCGATCCAGCCAGTTGGGGATGCATCGGATTTGCCGACGAAGCTCGGCGGGCCCGTTACCTTAGCAACTCTAAACCCGGGACACTGGTCGCGATCTACGTGACCAAGGGAAAGGGCCCGGAGAACATGCGCGGCAAGGTTGTCGGAGTGCTTGAGATCTCCCACGACATCGGTCACGCGCAGGAGTTCATCTCGGGGGATCGCTGGGCTGAAAAGGAGCGCGATCGGGACTCCCGCGGGAAGTGGCTTTATGCGGTAAAGGCGACGAGGGCGTGGCGCATCGTTCCGGAGGATTGGCGTCCAGTAGAAGAGTTGTTTCCTCAGGCTTATCGCGGCTCGAATGCAGAACTCATAGGAGCAAACGGCGTCCCCGTCTCAGCCGACGAGGCGGCAGAGCTCTATGAGTTGGACGTCTACGAGGTGCCGGTCTATGGGCAGACGGAGCCGGTGGACCCCACAATTCAGACCCTCGAATCCGCGCTTAGCCCGAGCCGCGCCGTTCGACCGGCCTCACGGCCGTATTTGGTCGGGGAGACGGACGGGCCGAAGCATATCTATATACTCCGCCTCGTGGGCAACATCGGCGCCTATCTGGGGCTTCGGGATGATGAAGTCGAAGACAAACACATCATCAAAGTAGGCTTCTCAAAGAGCCCGCAGGCGCGTCGCGATCAGATCCAGAGCGCCTATCCCAGAGGAGCCTTCCATTGGGAGGTCTTCAAGCCAAACCCTCAGCCCGACGCCGCACCATATGCGAATGCAGAAATTGCGATCGCCGGCGAGGACGCCATGAAAAAGCGCCTCGTGGAAGATGGCGCAGAGGTGCTTGGTGGCGAGTTTTTCCTCGCAGACGACAACCTGATCTATCGCACCTGGGCAGCGGGTAGCAACGCGGCGATGGCAGCGCAGGATGGACCGCGGAATCAGCAATTTCCAGAATAGGCGCCGACGGTCTGACCTCTACAACAGCCAAGTAGCAGGTTCTATACCTAGTATCGACCATTGGCACCCGGAGCCAGACAGTTCGCTTGCGACCCTATCAAGGCATAGTGCTAAACGAAGGCGGGGTGTCCCCCTCACCCTCCAGCCAGCCTCGGCAGCAAAAATATCTCCGCCCCCGGCGGCAGCGTCTTCCCCCACGTATCCCGGTAAATCACCCCGTCGATCGCCACCGCGATCCCCTTCTCGATCCATGGCTCGAGCGCGGGATACTGTTCAGCCAGTTTCCTGAACAGCTCCCTGATGTCCTTGGCTTGGACCTCGACCTTGCTCTGGCCTCCGGCAAGCTGGCTGAGCGCCCCCCAGAGCGTGACCTCGACCATCAGAGCAAGACCCTATTCAGTATGGGCCATGATGTTGTCCGAAAACCGCTTCGCACTTTTCGGCATCATGGCCTAGCCTTCCCGTTCCGCCTCGATCGCCGCCAGGATGCGCGGCGGCGACATCGGGATGTGGGTCATGCGCACGCCGGCCGCGTTCGACACCGCGTTGGCGATCGCCGCCAGCGGCGGCACGATCGAGGTTTCGCCGACGCCGCGCACCCCATAGGGGTGGTTGGGGTTGGGGATTTCCAGGATCTGCGTGTCGATCATCGGCAGGTCGGAGCAGACAGGGATGCGGTAGTCGAGGAAGCCGGCGTTCTGCAGTCGCCCGTCCTTGCCGTAAATATACTCCTCGTTGAGCGCCCAGCCGATGCCTTGCGCCGCACCGCCCTGGTACTGGCCCTCGACATAGGTCGGGTGCACCGCCTTGCCGGCATCCTGCACCACCGTGTAGCGGATCACCCTGGTCGAACCCGTCTCGGGGTCGACCTCGACATCGCATATATGGGTGGCGAAGGAGACGCCGGCGCCGTCGGCGACGAGCTCGCTGTGGCCGGCGATCGGCCCGCCGGTGGTGCCCGATTTGGCCGCGATCTCCTTCAGCGACAGCTTGCCGAGATTGCCGTGCTTCTCGCCCTTGGCGACCGCATGGCCCTGTTCCCAGATCACGTCGTCGACCGAGATGTCCCACATCTGCGCGGCGCGCTCGCGCAGGATTTTTATCGCGTTGCGGGCGGCCGAGATGGTCGCCATCGAGGACGAGAAGGTGCCGCGGCTGCCGTCGGTCATGTCGTTGTAACCGAGGGAAGAGGTGTCGGCGACCACCGCCTTGAGCTGGGAATAGTCGATGCCGAGCTCCTCCGCCGCGACCAGCGACAGCGAGGCGCGGGAACCGCCGACGTCGACCGTGCCGACGGCCAGCGACACCGAGCCGTCCATGCCGATGTTCAAGTCCACGCAGGTCTGGCCGCCGAAATTGAACCAGAAGCCGCAGGCCATGCCCCTGCCCTGGTTCTCCTTCAGCGGCGCCTTCATGTGCGCATGGCTCTTCACCGCTTCCAGCGTCGGGCCGATGCCGATCGGGCCGTAGACCGGGCCGTAGGACGAGCGCGTGCCTTCCTGCGCGGCGTTCCTGATGCGGAACTCGACCGGATCCATGCCGAGCTCCTTGGCGAGCTCGTCGACGGCGCTTTCCACCGCGAAGGCCGCCATCGGCGCCGAGGGCGCGCGATAGGCGGCGGTCTTCGGCCGGTTGACCAGCACTTCGTAGCCCACCGTCTTGACGTTATCGAGACGATAGCAGGCGAAGGCCGTCATGGCGCCGATCTCGGCCCAGGAGCCGGCATAGGGGCCGGCGCTGTAGCGCAGCGTCGCTTCCGCCGCCGTGATGGTGCCGTCCTTGCGGGCGCCGATCTTGACGTCGATCGAGGTGGCGCTGGTCGGGCCCGAGGCGCGGAACACCTCGTCGCGGGTCATCACCAGCTTCACCGGGCGGCCGGCCTTGCGCGACAGGGCGAGAGCCACCGGCTCGGCCCAGACATGGGTCTTGCCGCCGAAACCGCCGCCGATCTCCGACGAGGTGACGCGCAGCTTCGAGGCTTCCATGCCGAGCAGCTGGGCGCAATGCTGACGATAGACGAAATGCCCCTGCGTGCAGACCCACAGGTCCGCCGTGCCGTCGGAGCTGACATTGGCCACGCAGGCATGCGGCTCGATATAGCCCTGGTGCGTCTGCTCGGTCTTGAACGAGCGCTCGACGATGAAGTCGGCCTGCCCAAAACCCTGATGGACGTCGCCATGGCCGAACTGCGAGCGCTTGGTGACGTTGGAAGCCTTGACCGGCTTTTCCTCCAGCCCCTCGGTGAAGATCGTGTCGTTGATCAGCGGCGCGTGGTGCGCCATCGCCTCGTCGACATCGGTGACATGCGGCAGCACCTCGTAGTCGACCTCGATCAGCTTCAGCGCCTGCCTGGCCGTGCGGGCGTCGATCGCGGCGACGGCGGCCACCGCATGGCCGTCATAGAGCGCCTTGGTGCGCGCCATGCAATTGTCGAGGATGTCGTACATGGCGGCATCGCCATCGGTGAGGTCGGGCAGGTCGGCGGCGGTGATCACCGCCTTGACGCCCGCAAGCGCTTCCGCCTTCGAAGTGTCGATCTTGCGGATCTTGGCATGCGCGTGCGGGCTGCGCAGCACGCGGCCGACCAGCTGGCCGGCCATGTTGAAGTCGGCGCCATAGCGGGCGCGGCCGGTCACCTTGTCGACACCGTCGGGACGGATCGGGCGCGTGCCGACGGATGCGAATTTACGCCCCGAAAAACGCGGATCGAAATTCATCTCAGGCTCCCTTCATAACGATGGCCGCGTCCTGGACGGCGCGCACGATCTTGTCGTAGCCGGTGCAGCGGCAGAGATTGCCGGCCAGGCCGAAGCGGATTTCCTCCTCGGTCGGGTCGGGATTCTTGGCCAAGAGATCCTTGGCCGCGATCAGGAAACCTGGCGTGCAGATGCCGCATTGCAGTGCGGCGTGCTCCAGAAATTTCTGCTGCAGCGGGTGCAGCCTGTCGCCATGCGCCATGCCCTCGACGGTCTCGATGCGGCGGCCTTCCGCTTCCGCGCCAAGCACCAGACACGAACACACGAGCCGGTCGTCGACGATGACGCTGCAGGCGCCGCAATCGCCCGTGCCGCAGCCTTCCTTGGCGCCGGTCAGTCCGAGCCGGTCACGCAGCACGTCGAGCAGCGTCTCGTCGGGCTGGCAGAGATATTCGACATTGTCGCCATTGATCGTGGTTGAAACCGCTACGCCAGCCATCATTTGCCTCCTGCACGTGCATAGGCGGTCATTGCGGCCCGCCTGGCCAGCACGCCCGCAACCTTGCGCCTGAATTCGATTGTGCCTCTTTTGTCGTCGATCGGCCGGCAGGCGCCGGCGCAGACCTTGGCCAGCCGCTCCAGCGCTGCCTCGTCGAGCTTGCGGCCGATCAGGGCCTCGGCCCCTTCTTCCACCAGCAACACGGTCGGCGCCGCGGCGCCGATCGCCACCCGGGCCGCCGTCACGACGCCAGCACCGTCCAGCGTCAGGTTGACGCCGGCGCTGACCACGGCGATGTCCATCTCGGTGCGCGGAATGAACCTGAGATAGGCATCGGCCGAACGCGGCGCGGGCTTGCCGAGTAGGATCGCCTCGATGATCTCGCCCTTGGCGAGCGATGTCCGGCCCGGCGCGGTCGGCACGGTCTCGACGGCAATGGTGCGCTTGCCCGACGGGCCGACGACCACGGCCTTGGCGCCCGCCGCCACCAGCGCCGGAACGCTGTCGGCCGCCGGCGAGGCGTTGCACAGATTGCCGACAATGGTGCAGCGTCCCTGCACCTGCTTCGAGCCGATCAGCTTGGCCGCCTCGACCACTCCGGGCCAAGCCTTCTTCAAGCCGGCGTTCTCGCCCAGCACCGCGCAAGGCACGGCGGCGCCGATGCTGAAGCCGTCGGCGGTTTCCCTGATCTCGCGCAAGCCGGCGATCGACTTGATATCGATGATCAGTTCGGGTTCGACAAAGCCGCCCTTCATCCTCACCAGGAGGTCACTGCCACCGGCAAGAATGGCGGCCGGGCCGGCCGATCCGGCCAATTGGCCGACGGCGTCTTCGATTGAAAGCGGACGTATGTAGCGCATCGTCTCCCCTTGGTATCGCGATTTTCAGCGACCGTTATAAACAATCGTCTCATAATGACCATCCGTTTCCCGAGCCGAGGCGATTGGGCCAGGTGCGGCAAAATGCAGTCCACTCGACCTGGAACATGGCCGGGAAGCGTCAGCCAGTGGGGCCAATTGGGGCTTGACCGCCCCGTCCCGTGCGTCAATCCTTCCCGGCCAAGGGAGGAGTTTCCATGCGACGTCTGTTGGCTGTGCTTTGCGCCGTGATGCTGGCCGCGCCGGCTGGCGCCGCGACACTCTATTACGGCGCCCGGGTTGGAATGGAGCTTACCATCGTCAAAAAGTCGGGCATCGGCTCCACGCACGCCAGTATCCTGGCCAGGCACGACAGGCGGAAGGCCCGCCTCTACTGCCGCGAATATGGCCATGATTTCACCCAGGAGTGCATTGATGCGGAAATGAAGGCGCCCCTGCATTTCGAAATCACCGCCAACTGCAAGACCGGCGAATTCACCACCTTCTATGGCGCCGCCATGCTGTTCCAGGGCCGCAACAAGGGCACGGATGTGACGACGGATTACCGGATCACCGCCGTTGACGAAAAGGTGGTGCTGGATGGCTCCGGCGCCTCGGGCTACGATTATACGCTGGACCAGTTCAAGGCGCTCTGCCCCAACCGCGTGAAGTAGACCGGTCGCGAGGCCTGGCCCGCCAAAGCCCCGGACTTGGACCGTGGTAGGCACGGCCGTTTATCGCTAGCACAGGACCGCAGTGGAGGCGAAAGACCATGACCCTGACCAATCGCGACATTGTCGAACTGACCGAGTGGCGGCGCAAGCTGCACCGGCAGCCGGAAATCTCGAACGAGGAGGAGAAGACGGCGAAAGAGGTCGTCTCCTTCCTTGCCGACACCGGGCCGGACAAGGTGCTGACCGGCCTCGGCGGCCACGGCGTCGCGGCCATCTACGACAGCGGCAAAAACGGACCAACCGTCCTGTTTCGGTCCGAACTCGACGCGCTGCCCATCGAGGAACTGTCCGGCGTGCCGCATGCATCGCAAATTCCTGGCAAGTCGCATATGTGCGGCCATGACGGACATACCGCTATCCTGGCCGCCCTTGGCCGCCAGTTCGGGCGCGAACGGCCCGCCAGCGGCCGCGTCGTGCTGATGTTCCAGCCCGCCGAGGAAACCGGCAATGGCGCGGCCGGCGTCGTCGCCGATCCGCGCTTTGGCGAGATCGCGCCGGATTTCGCCTTCTCGCTGCACAATCTGCCTGGCGTGCCGTTCGGCGAGGTCAGGCTCAAGCCCGGCGTCGTCAATTGCGCCTCGCGCGGCATGCGCATCGTGCTGGAGGGCAAGACCGCGCATTCCTCCATGCCCGAGACCGGAACCTCGCCCATGCCGGCGATCTCGGAGCTGATGCCGGCCCTGCCCGCGCTCGGCCGCGCGACTTTCGCCGTCGATGATTTCTCCATGGTCACCGTCACCCATGCGCGGATGGGCGAAGCCGTGTTCGGCATCGCGCCCGCCCACGCCGAGGTCTGGGCAACGCTGCGCACGCGCCGCGACGAGCGCATGGCCGACCTCTGCGCCGCCGCCGAAACCCTGGTCAAGGAGATCGCCGGCCGCCACGGCCTCTCAGCCAGCTGGGACTATCACGAGATCTTCGTCGCCAGCGTCAACGCGCCGGATGCGGTCGAGCACCTGCGGCGCGCCCTCGATGAAGAGAGCGTCGAGCATGGCGAGGAAGCCTTGCCGATGCGCGCCTCGGAGGATTTCGGCCTGTTCGGCCACAGCGCCAGGTCGGCGATGTTCTTCCTCGGTGCGGGCGAGCGGCACCCTGCCCTGCATAATCCCGACTACGACTTTCCCGACGATTTGATCCCGATCGGCTCGAAGATCTTCATGAGGACCGCGCGCAACCTTCTCGGCTGATCTCAGCGGCATCCGGCCAGCACCGTGGCAAAGCACCGTCCCCGATCGACTGGCCACCTGGATGCCTCGAACTGGATATTTCCAACGGGCCCGATTGTGTGGCATCTGTGAGGGCAACGCGAGGAGTTCGAAAATGTACACGCCGCCCGCCTTCCGCGACGACGACAAGGACAGCCTGATCGCGACGATCCGCGCCGCGCGGCTGGCCAATCTCGTCACCGCCACGGCGGACGGGCCGCTCGCCACCCCGCTGCCGCTTTTTCTCGACGAGACCGAGGGCGAGCACGGCGTCATCCATGGCCATCTGGCCAAGGCCAACCCGCAGTGGCGCGTTCCCGCGATCGGCGACGGGCTCGCCATCTTCATGGGCCCGGACGCCTATGTGACGCCGGCCTGGTACGCCACCAAGCAGGAAACCGGCAAGGTCGTGCCGACCTGGAACTACGCGGCGGTCCACGCCTACGGTCCGGTCGAGTTCTTCGAGGATGCGGACAGGCTGCTGGAGGTCGTCACCCGGCTGACCAACCTGCACGAAGGCGCGCGCGCCGCGCCCTGGGCCGTGTCGGACGCGCCGCTCGACTTCGTCCAGTCGCAGCTTCGCGGCATTGTCGGCCTGCGCATGCCCGTCGTCAGGCTCGAAGGCAAGCGCAAGATGAGCCAGAACCGCAACGCCGCCGACCGCGCCGGCGTGGCCTCCGGGCTGGCCGCGAGCGAGCGTCCGTCCGACCGCGAGGTCTCCGCCCTCATCTCGTGAAGGCACGGCGCCTCACCTTGCCAGCACCAGGTCGGCGTCCTCGAGAACGTACCGGACATAACGGTAGTCGCGAATGAAGCTGATCCGGCCGTCGCGCCATTCCAACCACATGAAATGACTGGGTTTCGCGTCGGCCCGGTCTTCGAACACCGCGATCACCTCGCGGCCCTCGACCCATGCCGGCCTGAGCCACAAGCCGTCGCTCCTGGCGTAGATGGTGAAGAACATGCCGACGTCGGCGGCCCCTGCGCGCGGCTTGTGCGTGGACTGATGGAGCCTCACATCGTCGGCCAGCAGCGCGCGCAAGCCGTCCCAGTCGCGTCGGTTGAACAGATTGACGTAGCGCAGGATGGCCGCCGATGCGATGCGAGCGTCGGGAAGCGGATTGGCCTGGGCGTTGATCCGCCGAAGCCGGGCGCGGCCGCGCGCCAGATGCGCCTTCACCGCATCGACCGTGATGCCGAGCAGGGCGGCGATGTCGGCCAGCGGCTCGTCGAGCACATCCCTGAGGACGACCACGCTGCGTTGCGTCACCGGAAGCTCGGCGAAGCGCGACACGGCGGTTTGCACGGCTTGCCTGCGCATCAGCACCTCCACCGGGTCGGCTTCGTCGGCTATGTCGAGCGCCGCCTCGATCGGCTCCGCGGCGCGGATCGCGCGGCTGCGCAACAGGTCAAGCGCGCGGTTGTGGGCGATCCGGAACAGCCAGGGCCTGAGCTGCGGCGCCTCACACAACTCCTCCAGGGCAACGACGGCGCGCGCGAACGTGTCCTGCACGACATCCTCGCCGTCGATGACCGAGCCCATCAGGCGCGAACAATAGCGGTGCAGCTCCGGCCGCAAGGCGGTGGCAAGGGCGAGCAGCCCTTCCTGCCGGTCGCGCTCCACCGCTGGCTTTCCGTCGCTCAAGGACCCGCGCCCTCCATGATCGTCACCCCGGCGTCGCCGCTGAGGCCAAAGACGACGCCCTCGCCATATTGCGGGTCTTCCAGCAGCGAGAGCACCCTGTCGCCGAACGCCCGGGGCGGCATCGGCGCGCCGAAGCGGGTGACGAATTGTTCCGGCGTGATGCCCATTGAGCCGGCATAGGCGCTCGCCGCCGCATCGCCGATGCCGGTGTCGAGGATCATCTGCCGCGGCACGATCGCCTGGAAGCGGATGCCGAGGCCTTTCTCCTGCGCCACGCCATTGGCATATTTGGCCATGAACCAGAGCATCCGCTTGGCGCCGCCATAGCCGCCCGACATCTGCGACCCGGTGACGGCCGCACCGCTCGACCCGACCAGCACCCGGCTGCCCGGCCCGAGCGGCAGGTTCAGCGCCGCCTGCAGCCAGTAGAGCCCGGCCTTGACATCGGTTTCCCAGGCGATGGAGAAGTCCTCCCACTTCAACTGGTCCAGCCGCCCCATCCGGGGCGTGGCGCCGGCGTTGAGCACCAGTATGTCAGGGCGGACCTCGCCAAGAATGCGATAGGCGGCGTCCTCGTCCGTGACATCGGCGGCGATGGTGGCGACCCCAAGCCGCGCACCGACCGCCTGCAGCGCCTCGGCACCACGTGCAACCACGGTCACGCTGGCGCCTTGCTCGACCAGCGCTTCGACCAGTCCGAGGCCAAGCCCACGGCTGCCGCCGGTGACCACGATTTTCTTGTCCCTGAGGCTCATTTGACCCTGCTCCAGTGTTTCACTGTAGCTAAGACGTTTGAGGATCTGGAAAAGAGTCAGCGGTGGGGGAGATTTGTCGTCAGCCAGAAATCAGGTCGACGGTCCGCGCCGCTGCTCGCTATCAATCTTGACGAAAATTGGTGCGCCGGTTTGGACATTGGGGCGCAACATGTGCTCCATGGGCAGGTGACGAAGCGGTGGGGAAGAAGTGAAGCGCGTTTTTCGATTGTTTGCGGTGGCGGCCGTGGCGTCCGCACTGAGCGGCTGCACCAGCGTTTCCTACTACGCGCAATCGCTGGAGGGCCATGTCCGGATCATGGCCGCGCGCCAAGACGTTGGAAAACTGATCGAGGCCCCTTGGACGCCGGAGGCATTGCGCGCCAAGCTGACGTCGGCGAGCGCCATAAGGCGGTTCGCGACGGATGAGCTGGCACTGCCCGACAACAGCAGCTATCGCAGCTATGTCGACATCCACCGGGATGCCGTGACCTGGGCCGTTTTTGCCGCCCCGCAATTCTCGCTCACGCCCAAGACATGGTGCTTTCCGGTTTTCGGCTGCGTTCCCTACCGGGGATACTTCGATCGGAAATCCGCGACCGAAAGCGCCGTGGCACTTCATCGACAGGGGCTGGACGTCTATGTCACCGGCATCACCGCCTATTCCACGCTGGGCTGGTCCAGCGACCCGCTGCTCTCGACCATGCTGCGTCAGGACGACACCTATCTGGCGAGCCTTGTCTTTCATGAACTCGCGCATCAGCGCCTCTATGTGAACGGCGATTCCGCATTCAATGAGGCTTTCGCGGTCGCCGTCGAAACCACCGGCACGAGAAAATGGCTCCGCGCCGCCGGCGATCGCGCCGGATTGCGCCGCTACGAGGCCGATCGCAAGCGCAGCGCCGATTTTCTCGCACTGGTGTCGAAAACCCGCGACGAGTTGCGGCAGGTCTATGAAAGCTCCCGGCCCCCCGACGGGATGGCGGCGGCCAAGGCAGCCACGCTCGACAGGTTGCGGACGCGCTACCGGCAAATGCGCGACGGAAGCTGGCACGGATACCGGGGATACGATGCCTGGTTCAACGCGCCGATCAACAACGCAAAGCTCGCCGCGACGTCTGTCTATGGCGAACAGGTTCCTGCGTTTATTCGCCTGTTCGAGCTGTGCTCCAGCGACTATCCGAGATTCTACGCTTCCGTTCGACGGATCGCTGACCTGCGCGAACCGGCCCGTGCCGAAGCGCTCAAGGCGGCGACCAGCTGCGATTGACCTGAGCAAACACGGCGGCCTTTGGCGTGCTCCGATAGCTCTAAGCCTGGTTCGCCAGGACCAACGGTCCTATGTGCGCGGCGAGCACGAAACGCTCGCATTGCTCGCCGTCGGACTCATCGATGAAGCTGTCGACATGTTTGAAGCCGAGCTTCGCCAGTATCCGCAGCGACGCGACATTGCGCGCCGCCGCCTCGGCCGTCACCTGTGCGAGCGCCAGGGTCTCGAAGGCGTAGCGAATGACCTCGCGGGCCGCCTCGGAGCCCAGCCCCTGCCCCCAATGCGCACGCCCCACCACAAATCCCAATGCGGCCGACCTGGCATCGTCCGCGCCGAAGGACAGGGTTATCGTCCCGATCGCGTCCGCCACGCCTGTCTGGTCTATCGACCATTTGATCGCCCGGCCGTCGGCGAACCGCTGACGCGCAAGGGCGAGCCATCGCTCGCCCGCGCTGATGTCGTCGGCAACGGGATCGCCGGCAAGGGAGGCGGATTCGATATCGCTCGCGCGCGCGAACCACGCCGGGATATCCCGCTCGCCCGGCGCCCGAAGCACGAGCCTTGGTGTGGTGAGCCTGGGAACTGCTTTCATGGAGAGCATTTTCGCCCCGGGGTAGCGCCAATGCAACGGCGCTGAGAGCCGCGGCGGCTGACCGCCAGGACAGATTCGACCGCAAGCTACGCCCCAACCGCCTTCAGCCCCAGCGCCATGCACTTCAATCACTCCGGGGCCACCCGGCTACCGCCGGCCAGCGAGTGGCGTGAGATTTGGTGATGGCACCAGCCCACCACAGGGTGGGACTATGACAACGCGCGTTGGCGATTCGCGATGAACATAAACGGCCGTTGTGGGGCCGCAAGCGGACGGTCCGCTATTGGGGACGTTTAACGAGAAGCAGACATACCTTCGATAGAAGCCTAGAGCCCGAAGTGGCCCTTACCAGACCCTGCCAACGTCCGGTTTCGGGCAGCCTAGCTGGCGACTTGGCGCAAGGTCCAAGGTATCCGTTTTCGGATAGGTCGATTGGCTGCGAATCGTGTTGGCGGTAGGAACGTCAACGACCTAATTGTGCTAGAGCGGTCGCGCGGTTGCCCGACTGCTGCACGCCGGTGAGGGAAAATCCGGGGGCCAAGCTGACGAGTGCCATAAGCACTTTGAAACCCTGGCGGGCCCTGCCTAGGCAGACCTTCAATTGCACGTTTTGGCGGCGCTTGCATTCACTACCAATGTTGCTCCTATCTCGATTTATGTTGCTCTTTACCGAATTATCTGCAATTATTCCCTCATCAAATTTGCCCGACAGCCTCAAAAGGTTGTCGGGCTTTATATTCAAGGAGCCCACCCATGCGATCCACGGCATTGAAGCCCAGTCTCGCAGGAACGCCGATGGACATCGATTTCCCGGGCGGCGCCACCCAGTTCGCCGATCTAGTTGATGCCGCTCTTGCCGGGGATCATGATCAGGTGCGCCGCGTGGCGGCATTGTTCGCCCGCGAATACAAAGGCGAGGATCAGAAGGAGATCGTCAGTCGCATTCGCTCACTTATGAGGCGACGTACCGCATCGCTGGACAGCATGCGAGATATAGAGCGCCTGCCCGTCGACAATAAGACTAGAATTCCGTTGGCCGAGGAAATGCCCTGGCCCACTACGCCTCTCATCCTAGAAGATGCCCAATCAGAGATATTGGAACGGTTTGTCACGGAAGCCCAAAATGCCGACCGATTAGTGCAAGCTGGACTGGGGTCTCGATTCAATTTGCTGCTGTCTGGCCTGCCTGGGACGGGCAAGACATTCATAGCCGGTCATGTTGCTTCACGACTTGGCCGACCATTTCATGTTGTGCGACTGGACTCCATTATTTCCTCGCTGCTGGGCGATACAGCGAAAAACATTCGCGCCTTGTTCGAATATGCCAACTTTGGGACCGGATTTATCTTCATCGACGAGGTCGATGCAGTAGCCAAGAAGCGCGATGACAATCGAGAGCTTGGTGAAATCAAACGAGTGGTTAATACGTTGATCCAAGCTCTGGACATGTTGGATGAGCAAACCGTGGTAGTAGCGGCGACCAATCACGCGCATCTGCTTGATCCAGCTATATTTCGCCGATTTCCATATCATTTGGAAGTGCCGCTGCCGGACGATGAAATGCGCCAAGCGCTCTGGGAGCTTTACCTGTTCCAGGACCACGTTAGACCTGAATCGCAACCCTTAGCGAAGATCTCACACGGCCTATCGTGCTCGGATGTTCGAGAGCTATCGCTAGCAGCCAGGCGCACCGCATTAATCAATCAACGGGATATTGACGTCGGCGCCCTTGCGGCAGCTATCATCAACAGCGAAGCGGGCAAGCTGCATCTGCCATCGCCAAAAGAATTAGATAGCAAGTCCAAACGCGAGCTCTTTGATAGACTAAGCTCGCTGGAGTTGCTGAATTACAAGCAGCTCGGCTTACTAACGGGCGTGACGCGACAGGCGGCAACCACGATGGCGAAGCGTCAGCGTGAACGAAAAACGGCTTAAAGGGGGGTTAGGTGGTTGAGCGTCGAGAAGTCGTCCAGAACCCTATTTTGCGCCTACTCACCGAACCGGTGAGGGAACGGCCTGATGCGCGCGGTAAGGATGAACGACGCATAAAGGATTTCGGCCGCCTTCAAAATCATCGCGAATACCTTCTGAACAGGCTCGCAGCATTGCCGCGCGAAGTGGAATATCGGCGCGCGGCTCACCATGGTCGCCGCCTCCTTTGGGCAGGCATGCATGAGGACTCGTTAGCCAGTACGCATACGCCGCACGACCTGTTTTCAGCGGAAGTCGGCGTCAAGATGAAGATGGCTTGGCGGGACGGCTACGTTGTCGAAGTGCCCGACTCAGCCATATCGAACTTGGCAGGCAGGATCGCGGAGGCACGGACCATAGCGCACCGGTGCGACATTTACAGCGTCGAGCGACTCGAGGTTTTTGCTCAGATCCTAGCCTCGGATGATCGGATCGATGCCGATTGGGCTGCGGCGCCTATCGATGAAACAGGACTGCGTCGCTTCAATGTTCGCATCGCCCCGCTGGAGGATACCGCAGCCAGGCAATCAATAATGCAGGTTTTCGAGCGGCTGGCTAACGCGGATCGCCTTTATCTTGATCGCCGGGCTGCGCTGGTCATCCTCGGCGAGGAAGAGGATAAAGAATCAAGCCGCTCGCTGACGCTACACAGCAACGAGGACCCTTTGCCGAGAAGCTCGCTAGCATTGGGGCTCCGTGACAAGGAGGGTTTGCGCGATTTAATCTTGACCGGCTCGATCACTCGTTGGGAGCCCGTTGCCGGTCTACAGCCGACTCTTCCAGGCGAAGGTCCTGAGCCAGACGTCGATTTGCCTGATCTTGAAAATAGCCCTGTCGTGGGGGTGATTGATGGCGGCTATCATGCTCGCCGCTATCAGAATGCCATCGCTTGGCGCCAAGCACCTCCTCTTATCGCTGACGCTCTCGCGGCTAAAGACCACGGCAATAAGGTGACGTCGGTAGTGGTGGATGCTCATTTATGGAGCAACCGTTTGCGGCTCCCCCAACTCCATTGCCGCGTTGGTGTGGTTCAGGCAGTCCCGCGCGACCGGCGAGCCACGATGCAGGACGATCGAACTCTCGCTCACATCGAACAGGCATTTATCGACCGTCCTGACACTCACGTCTGGAATTTGTCGGCGAATGCTGATCGTGACTGCCACTACGATCAAGTCAGCGAGCTTGGACATGGCCTAGCGAAGCTAGCGCGACGTCACAACAAGTTGCTGGTGATCTCCGCTGGAAATAGATCCGGGGGTAGCACTCGACTCGCGCCGCCAGCGGATTGCGAATCCGCGCTAGTCGTAGCTGGCCGCCAGCACTTGAACGATGGCACAGTAGGAGGCCCATGTGCGGTGTCCCGAACCGGGCTAGGACCTGAGGGTATGTTGAAGCCAGAAGCTAGCTGGTTTTCCACCTTGAGGGTGCTCGGAGGTACCTCCGAGACCGGCACGAGCTTTGCCGCGCCGCTGATTTCAAGACTAGCTGCTCATACCTGGGAAAACCTCGCCACTCCGTCGCCTGACATGGTGAAAGCACTACTGCTCAACGCGTCGGATCTGCCCAGCTTCAGCCACGAGATGGGTTTTGGTTCGCCGACCCGACCAGAGCTTCCGTGGAACTGCCCACCACACGCTGCGATCGTCGCATGGTCAGCCGACTTAACCTACATGCAGCGATATTACTGGCTCGGTATTCGCATCCCTCCCAGCTTGATGGCTAGCGATCGTTTCAGGGGGAGAGCAAAGCTCGTCGCTATTCTCAATCCACTCGTGAACAACGAAGGGAGCCACTATTTTCAAACGCGGATAGAAGCCGGTCTGTACTACCGCGTTAATCAAAACGGGGCGTGGCAGAACAAGGCTTTGGCCGGATGTTCCAATCCTCATCAATTCGAGACCGACGCACGGCGTGAGGACAACAAGTGGGACCCTGTGCGCATTTACGAAAAGGACTGCCGTCGAACTGTAGGTGTGACGATCCCAGGAGCGCAGCCTGCCCTCCGAGTGGGAGCAAGGCTGTTCTGGCGCGATACATTTAAGTACAGCGCAAACACGATCCGCGACACGTCCTGCAAGGTCACATTCGTCGTCATGGTGGAGAGCCGTGATCCAGGCGCCGACACTTACAACGAATTCCGCCGTATTATGGCCGAGGCGGTGGAAAGCGCAGTAATTGAACAGGATGTTGAGGTCGATCTTGAGAGCTAGACTCCCCTGAGCGGCCCGTCATTCTGCGTCGGCATTCTCCATCGCAGATGGGTCGGCTGCAATCGCTGCAGCCAGCGCTGGCGTCCAGAAGGCACGCGCCTCCTCCATCCAGAGCTGCTCCCTTTCTTTGAAGTCGAGGTTGCAGCCCTCGAAGATGCGCGACGTGGTCATCTCTGAAAACGGCCAACGTTGCCGCTGCACGCCGGCCCCCAATGGACCACAAGCGGCGCGCCGTCTCGTCGCAGCACTGAAGAGCGGCCAAGCAATCCCTTTCCCACTTCTGCGACATGCCGAGCGAGTTTCCGTCCCATCCAGCGGAAGCTCGTTCGATTAAGTTGGCACGGCAGCGCTTCTGTTTGAGCAGATGAAGGAACAGCGGGATTGAGGCTAGATCACTGCGGTTGAGAGCCACTCGGAGAGGCCCTGACGGCGCGCGGCCGTTTCAAACAGCTTGCATAGCGATAGAATGAGGGCCGTTTGTGTGCTGTTACGAAGCATGTTGTAGCAATCGGCCCCTACAAAGGCCTGCCCATGATAGTGGGCCATGACGATATCGTTTCCGACCTCAAGCGTCGCCTTTTGCCCAGATCGCGTCGCGTGTCTCTCTCTCGATCGCCTTGAGCATAAGGTCCAGCCGAGACATGGCGTCGACTATGGGCAGCGGCTTGGTTCGCCTGGCTTTGCTTTTCTGACTTCCTGCCACCAAGCCTCCGATCGGGATTTCAACAATTAGGACGGTTAGCATCGGCCGATTCGCAGCAGCGAGGAACTGCGATGATGGATTTCCCCGCCACGGGCGGCGATAACTAAGAGTGCCCTAGTTGCGATCATGATGAGCCTGCATTGGCGGCAGCGCGTCATCCTTGTCGCGGATCGGCTTCTGACCGCTATCCACGATGTAGCCAGCACCGTCTCCTAGCCAGCGTCGGGCCTCAGGTTGACCAGCCCCAAAAAACGAAAAGTGGGACCATAGTCGCTTTTTTGGTTTGCGCACCTGCCCTCGAACATCTGCTTTGGGGTAAGGCGCCCACTTCCGCTCCTGGCGCAAAGGTGCCAAGGGGCTCTGCCTCGCTTATGTCCTCTTCTGGGCAGCGACCATTATGATGGCAATGACTGAAATGAGGCGCACTCCTGACGTAGGCAGCCAACGTGCGTCTCGTATCGTCACATCTTGCGGTTTAGCCACCGGTGGCAGCACGGCGGCCGAACCTGACTGTCCTACACAAAGCTGTCACCAACTGAGCTTATCCGATCCTCGGGAATGAACCATCCACACGACACGCCTTGAAACCGCCCGGCCGGAGGGCGATCGGGACATGTGGAATGTTGTTTTCGGAGACGACCATGCTTGAACGGACGGACAGGGCCGCACCCCACCGGAATCAGCCGAAGAAACACGATCTGTGGTTGAGCGAATTCCAGATTGTGCTGCGCGACCGTGTCATTGCCAATGGCGCGGTCAGGATCGAAGACGGCCGGATCGCCGAGATCCGAGACCAGCCTGTCGAGAATGCCGACTTCGTCGGCGGCGGCCGCCTGCTGCTGCCTGGTTTCATCGACATGCACGGCGACATGGTGGAACGGGAAGTGGAGCCGCGCAGCGGGGTCCACGTGCCGATGGAAATCGGCATCGCCGAGCTCGACAAGCGGCTGGCCTCCTGCGGCGTGACCACCGCCTATGCCGCGCTCTCCTTCATCGGCAACAGCGCCACGGCCGCCTTGCTGCGCTCGGAAGAACACACATCGTCCATCATCGAGACCATCACCGGGCTGAAAGACCACCTTTTGGTCGATCACCGCATCCATGCCCGCTTCGAGGTGACGTTCAGCGCGGCTGTCGGCGTGCTGGAAAGATTGATGGATGCCGGCAAGCTGCATTTGGTTTCGCTGATGGATCACACGCCCGGCCAGGGACAGTACCGCGACGTCGAACTGTATATCGCCCGCCTGGCCAAGGAGCGCGGCATGTCGATAGCCGACGTATCCGAGGTCGTCGGCAAGCGCATGGCCGATCGGAACGGGCATGGCGGTGTGCTCGGCACGCTGCAGGGCCTGTCGGCGTTTGCCCGCGCGCGCTGCATCGTGCTCGCCTCGCACGATGACGACACGCCGGAAAAGGTGGAATTCGTCCACGGCCTGGGAACCGTGCTCAGCGAATTCCCGGTGACGCTGGAGGCGGCGCGGGAAGCCCGCCGGCTCGGCATGTATACGGCCATGGGCGCGCCCAATGCGCTGCGCGGAGAATCCTATTCCGGCAATCTTTCCGCTCGCCAGGCCTATGAGGCCGGGTTGCTCGACATGCTGGCCAGCGACTATCACCCGGCCTCGATCCTGCCGGCCGTCCTCGGCCTGGCGAAACTGAGCGACGGTGGCCTGGCGAAGGCGGCGGCGCTGACGAGCGCCAACCCGGCCGCCGCACTCGGGCTCACCGATCGCGGAGCCATCGAAGCTGGGCTGCTGGCCGATCTTGTCGTGGCCGACCGCCAGCCGGTGCCACGTGTGCGAGCCACCTTCCGCGCCGGCCGCATGATCTACGGCGACGGTACGCTTGAACCGGCGCGGAACAGGGCGATCGAGGGAGGCCGCGATCGGCCGCTGCCAGCCGACCAAGGGCAATCCCAGGACTAGACACCTAGGCAACTAGGGCTTAGCGGTTCTCTGGGGAAAGCGCGTGGCGCTTCCCCAGTAGTTGCTAAAGATCGAGCGCCACCATCATCCCGCGCACCTCCGCCATTTCCAGCAGCAGATCCTGAAGGCTTTCGGTAGTCAGCGGCGCACCCGATATCGCCGGCAGTTCGGCGATACTCTCCCTCATCGAAATCACGGGAGCCCCGGTTTTTTCCGAAAGCAGCCGCGCGATGGCTGCGCGGACAAGCGCAATCTGGTCAGGCATGATTCCCCTTTCATGCTACGATAACGGCACCATTTTCTTCATGCTGTATGCCTTGCCGCAACTTATGCGAGCATTCATTCACGCTTGCAAGTCATCTCGTTGATGTTCGTACGATCGACAGCCGCCCAACGGGGAGAGCGACGGCATCCCGCTGTCGTCGTCTTCCATGGCGCGGAGCAGGGCAAGCGGCACTTCGTGCCGGCAGAGCCCGATCAAAATCCTGCCTTGCACCGTCACCGGCAATTCGGTGTATCTGTCGAAAATGGAATACGTGCCTGTCGGCTCGTTCAGAATCTCGAAACGGTTCAATGCAAACCTCAACCTTCCCCGGAACGCAGCAACGCACGCGTCCATCGGAGGTTGCCTAAAGAATCGATTTTTTCGGGGAGCCGCGAAAGAGTTCCAATTGGCTCTTGCCGAAGCCGGCGGCCTCGCTCATCCATGGCGTACAGACACTGGGGCCAATGATGACCGAGACCAGCCTTCACCTCGTCGAAGCGTCGATCGACCAATTGCGCCAAGCGCTCGACAACGGCGCCGTCACCAGCGTCGAACTGGTCGCGGCCTATGTCAGGCGCATCGCGTATTTCGACCGGCACGGCATCGCGCTGAACGCCGTGCCGGTGCTCAACCCTGAAATGTTCGAGGATGCCGCCGCTTCCGACGAGCGGCGTCGGCAAGGAAAGACGCTTGGCCCGCTTGACGGCATCCCCTACACCGCCAAGGACAGCTACAAGGTCAAAGGCCTGACGGTGGCTGCCGGCTCGCCCGCCTTCGAGCATCTCGTCGCCAACGAGGACGCCTTCACCATCGCCCGGCTGCGCGCCGGCGGCGCGGTGCTGATCGGCCTCACCAACATGCCGCCCATGGCCAATGGCGGCATGCAGCGCGGCGTCTATGGCCGCGCTGAAAGCCCCTACAATGGCGACTATCTGACCGCCGCCTTCGCGTCGGGCTCCTCCAACGGCTCGGGCACCGCGACGGCGGCCAGCTTCTGCGCCTTCGGGCTCGGCGAAGAGACGTGGTCGTCCGGCCGTGCGCCGGCCACCAACAACGCGCTGGTCGCCTACACGCCCTCGCGCGGCGTCATTTCGGTGCGCGGCAACTGGCCCTTGGTGCCGACCATGGATGTCGTGGTGCCGCACACGCGCAGCGTGCCCGACATGCTGGAACTGCTTGACGTCATCGTCGCCGACGATCCGGAAACGCGAGGCGATTTCTGGCGCGCCCAGCCTTGGGTGGCGCTGCCGAAAAGCTCCGCGATGCGGCCACGACGTTATACCGACCTGACGCTTGCGGGTTCGCTGAAGGGCAAGCGGCTCGGCGTACCCAGAATGTATATCGGCCGCGACACGGAAATAGATCGCCCGATCGAAACCCGCGCCTCGGTACTTGATCTCTGGGAACAGGCGGCCGCGGATCTGCGGCGGCTCGGCGCCGAAGTGGTCGAGGTCGACTTTCCCGTCGTCTCCAACTATGAGCGCGACCGCCCAGGCGCGCGGACCATGGTCGAGCGTGGGCTGGTGCCCGGGGACTTCGCCGACCGCGAAATCTGGGATCTCTGCATCTGGGGCTGGGACGATTTCCTGCGCGCCAACGCCGACCCTGCTCTGCCCGATCTCGCCTCGGTCGACGGCCCAAAAATCTTCCCGCAGCCACCGGGCACGCTGCCCGACCGCTATGAAGGCGGCTTCGATCTGGCCGAGTATGTCGAGCGGGCAAAGCTCGGCGTCGCGCCCTTGGCCGACATTCCCACGATCGCAGATGGCATCAAGGGACTCGAAGCAACAAGACGCATCGACTTCGAGGACTGGCTGGACGCACAAGGCCTCGATGCCGTGGTCCTGCCGGCCGCCGCCGATGTCGGCCCGGCCGACGCCGACGTCAACGAGGCGTCAGCCGATCTGGCCTGGCGCAACGGCACCTGGGTCGCCAACGGCAATCTGGTCTGGCGCCATTTCGGCATCCCGACCGTCACCGTGCCGATGGGCACAATGGCCGACATCGGCATGCCGGTCGGCCTGACCTTCGCAGGCAAGGCCTATGACGATGAAAGGCTGCTTTGCATGGCCGGCGATTTCGAGCGTTCCACGCAGCGCCGCACCCAGCCGCCGCGCACGCCTGAATTGCCTGATGATGTCTTTTCGCGCCAGCGTACTCAAGCCGGCAATGGCAAGGCGCCGATAGTGGAAATCGCGCTAACCGCTGAAACGCGCGCGTCCGGTGATCACGACGAGATCACGGTCACAATCGACCTGGCTGTCGAGGCAAGCGAAGCGGAGCACGCCGGCCTCAAGGTGCATGTCAACGGCCAGGCGATTGACATGCACCAAGCCGGCACGCGGCTCAGCGGGCGGGCGCTCGTCCCTGCCGTCGAGCATCGGCGCTTTCACAGCGTCTGGCGCGGCTCATACGGTTCGATCGTCACGGCGGTGGTGCGGCTACAGGATGGACGCAGCGCCGGCGCCTATGTGGTCACCGGCGGAATCGAGTGATGATGCGCCGTACGGGCCGCCTTACCATGCACAACGGGCCAAGCCACGGAACCCAGCCATGATCAAAGTCAAGCAACTCGCCCATGTCTGCATTTTCGCCAACGACCTGGAAGAAACACGGCGCTTCTACGAAAATGTCCTTGCCGTGGACATCCAGTTCAATTTCCTGCGCGATGGCACGGTTTTCGGCTTCTACCTCAATTGCGGCGGCCGCAGCCATGTCGAGGTCTTCCAGAAAGAGGGCGCGCGGTTCAGCGAGACGGATCAGATCAACCATTTCTGCCTGGAAGTCGAAGACATCGACGCCGCGATCGCGCACATCGCGTCCATGGGCGTGGACATCACCGCCAAAAAGCACGCCTGCGACGACACGTACCAGGCCTGGCTGCGCGACCCCAACGGGGTGAAGATCGAACTGTTCGAATACACCGGCAAAAGCGCGCAATTCACCGGCGGCGACCGCGTCGCGGACTGGTAGGCTAGTCGCGCGCGGCCCACAGCAAACCGCGCTCCATGATTAGCGCCATTTCCGGCACCGCGAACTCATCCGCCGTATGGCCGAGAGAACTGTAAAAAACCTTGCCCGCGCCATAGCGGCGCTTCCAGACGACCGGCATGACGACGCCGTCGATGCCGGGAAAATGCGCGTCGGTGAAGGTGGTTGTCGCCAGCACGTCGTTGCCCGGGTCGACATGCATGTAATATTGCTCCGACCGGTAGGCGAAATCGCTGACGCCTTTCGTGACCGGATCGTCCGGCCGGGTGATGACGACATGGTAGTCGATGATGTTGCCGGGATGCGCGACCCACTGGCCGCCGGTCATGAACTGGTAGTCGGGCTCCGCGCGAAAACTGTCGCCCATCGTGCCGTGAAAGCCGCCCAGCCCGCTCCCCAGGCGAACCGCCTGCGTCAGGTTGTTCAGCTCGACCTTTTCGATCGTCGACATGGTGATGACAGGCACGATGAGATCGAATGAAGCAAGGTTCGGATCGGCGAACATCGCTGTCCCCTCGCCGAGCGTGACCGCGAAGCCGTTACGCTCCAGCATGTCGCGGATAACGTTGGCGCTGCGCTCTGGCGTGTGGCCTTCCCAGCCTCCCCAGGCAATCAGGGCTTTCCTGGACATGCGGCAACCTCCCTCGATCCATTAGACCGACGACCGCTCCCCGCACGGGTCAGCGCCAGCCGAGCGCCGGCGCGACATGGGTGAGGATCGCCTCGATGACATGGGCGTTGTAGTCGACGCCGAGCTGGTTGGGAACCGTGAGCAAAAGCGTGTCGGCCTCGGCGATCGCCTCGTCCTGTGCCAGCTCCTTGATCAGCACGTCCGGCTCGGCGGCGTAGCTGCGGCCGAAGATCGCCCTGGTATTTTCCTCGATAAAGCCGATCTGGTCGCGGCTCTCATTGCCGCGCCCGAAATAGGCGCGGTCGCGGTCGTCGACCAGCGCGAAGATGCTGCGGCTGACCGAGACGCGCGGTTCGCGTTCATGCCCGGCCGCCTTCCAGGCTTCGCGATAGATGCGGATCTGCTCGGCCTGCTGGACATGGAACGGCTTGCCGCTCTCGTCGAATTTCAGCGTCGAGCTCTGCAAATTCATGCCGAGCTTCGCCGCCCATTCAGAGGTGGCGTTGGTCGCCGCGCCCCACCAGATGCGCTCGCGCAGGCCCTGCGAATGCGGCTCGAGCCTGAGCAAGCCGGGCGGGTTGGGGAACATCGGCCGTGGATTGGGCTGCGCGAAGCCTTCGCCGCGCAGCGTATCGAGGAACACCTCGGCGTGATGCCGCGCCATGTCGGCGTCGCTTTTGCCTTCCTGCGGCACATAGCCGAAATAGCGCCAGCCATCGATCACCTGCTCGGGCGAGCCGCGGCTGATGCCGAGCTGCAGCCGGCCGCCGGCGATGATGTCGGCCGCACCCGCATCCTCGGCCATGTAGAGCGGATTCTCGTAGCGCATGTCGATGACGGCCGTGCCGATCTCGATGCGGCTGGTCTTGGCGCCGACGGCCGCCAGCAGCGGGAATGGCGAGGCGAGCTGGCGGGCGAAGTGATGCACGCGGAAATAGGCCCCGTCGGCGCCGAGCTGCTCGGCGGCGACGGCGAGATCGATCGATTGCAACAGCGCGTCGGATGCCGAACGCACCTGCGATTGCGAAGAGGGCGACCAGTGCCCGAATGACAGGAAACCAATTTTTTTCATGGTCCTGAAGTATATGCGGGCGGCACATGCTTCAATGGCGAAAGAACAGGGTTACACACCGTCGCCCTCCGCAATAGCTTAGACGCGCAACACCAGAGAGGATGGATGCTCAGGGGAATCCGCATCGTCGAGATCGAGGCGCTGGGACCGGCGCCCTTCGCCGGCATGCTTTTCGCGGACCTCGGCGCCGATGTCATCGTCGTCCACCGCAGGGAGCCGTCCGTGCCGGGCGCCCCCCAGCGCTCGCTGCTCGATCGCGGCAAGCGCTCCATCGCGCTCGACCTGAAGAATATGGATGACGTGGCCGTGCTGACGCGCCTCATCGCCACCGCCGACGGGCTGATCGAGGGTTTCCGGCCCGGCGTCATGGAGCGTCTCGGGCTTGGCCCGGAGGCCTGCCTCGCGGCCAATCCGCGCCTGGTCTACGGCCGCATGACCGGCTGGGGCCAGCACGGTCCGCTGGCCGCCACCGCCGGCCACGACATGAACTATATCGGCCTGTCCGGCGCGCTCTGGTACGGCTCCTTGCCTGGAGAGCCGCCCATGGCGCCGCCGACGCTGGTCGGCGACGTCGGCGGCGGGGCGCTCTATCTGGTGATCGGCATGCTGGCCGCCATGATGAACGCGCGCGCCGGCGGCCAGGGCATCGTCGTCGACGCGGCGATCGTCGACGGCTCGGCCCATATGATGAACCTGCTGATGTCGCTCGCACGGTCCGGCGCGCTTGCCGCCGACCGCGGCCGGAGCCTTCTCGACGGACCGCATTGGTGCCGCGTCTACCGGACATCGGACGCCGGCTTCATCAGCGTCCAGTGCGTCGAGCCGAAATTCTACGCGCTCTTCCTCGACAGGCTTGGCTTGACCGCCGATCCGCAATTCGCCAGCCAGTTCGATCGCGAACTGTGGCCCGGGCTTTGCGAACGGCTGGCGGCGATCTTCGCCACGCGATCTCGCGACGAGTGGGTCAAGTTGTTCGCGGGCTCGGACGCCTGTGTCGGTCCGGTCTTCAGCCCCCACGAAGCGGCACTGCATCCGCACATGGCCGCGCGCGGCACGTGGCTGAAGGTGGACGGCCTCCTGCAGGCGGCGGCCGCGCCGCGCTTTTCCGGATGGGAACAAAAGACACCGGCCAAAAGCCCCATGCCCGGCGAACATGACGCAGAAATCCGCGCAGGCTTGCCGAGTTGAGGCGAGGTCCATGACAGTTCGGTCGATCGTGAAATTCCCCAATCCCCTCCTTCGCGCCGTGGCCCAACCCGTGGAGCTGTTCGACGACGATCTGCAGGCCTTGGCCAGCGACCTCATCGACACCATGCGCGCGGCCCCCGGAATCGGTATCACCGCCCCGCACATCGGCATTCTGAAACGCCTGGTCGTCATCCAGCTCCCTTCCGCGGCAAAACCGGCGATCTATGTAAATCCGTCCGTCGTCCAGGCCTCGACCGAAATGATCCGTCATGAGGAAGGCAGCGTTTCGATGCCCGGTGTCACCGACGACATCGAGCGGCACGCCCGCATCCGCGTTCGCTATCAGGATCTGGATGGCGGTGAGCGGTTCGAGGACGCCGAGGGCCTGCTGGCGGTTTGCCATCAGCATGAGATCGATCAGCTCGACGGGCTGTTCTGGACGCACAGGCTGACCCGCCTCAAGCGCGACCGGCTGATCAAGCGCTATGGCAAGCTGATGCGAACCTCGTAGACGCCACGGGGCGGATCGCAATGTTACGCCGGGCGCGTGGCCGCGCCGGCGGACCGTGTCACGTTCGCAACGTGCTAACCTGATCGCGGACGAAACGTCCGCCGGTCATTTTCCGCAGTGGTGATCGTTGATCTTGTTTATCGCAAAACCGTCCGGACCAGTCCGGTGGTAGGAGCAGGCTCCAGCGGCCGTTGTGAACAACTGCTGGTCATAGTAGCGCGGGCCGCCGAAGAGGAAGTCGATGAGATCGTCATTGGCGGGAACGTAGCGCTCCTGTTCGTCCTGGTGATGACGGTGCTTGGCGCCCGCGAAAGCCAACGAGGACATGCCGAAGCCCATCGCGAGAGCAAGAGCGCAGATCGCCAATCGTTTCGTCGTCATCGCAAACACCCTTCTGTTCGGGATTCGATCTTATATCGAAAATCGCCAGATGACGAAAAGTTCCTGAACAAGGGCCTTGCTCCGGCCGATGCGCGGCAGTCGGCGACGGGCCCGGACCGCGGGCGCCCTCACCTGAACATCGCCACGCCCTCAATCCGTCTGGATCCAGACGGATTTGGTCTCCAGATACTCGTGCAGATGCTCGATGCCGCCCTCGCGGCCATGGCCGGACATCTTCATCCCGCCGAAAGGCACGGCCGGATCGATGGCGTGGTACATGTTGACCCAGACCGAGCCGGCCTTGATGCGGCGGGCTAGCTTGTGCGCGGTGCCGAGGTGGGTGGTGAAGACGCCGGCTGCAAGCCCGTAGGGCGTCGCGTTGGCGCGCGCGACGGCCTCGTCCAGCGTGTCGAACGGCATCGCCGAAATAACGGGTCCGAAAATCTCCTCCCGCGCGATGGTCATGGTGTCCGACACCGCGCCGAAAACGGTCGGCGCGATGAAGTTGCCGCCATCATAGAGTTCGCCTGTCAGCCGCGCCCCGCCGACGACCAGTTGGGCGCCTTCGTCGCTGCCGGCCTTGATGTAGCCTTCCACCTTGCCGGCCTGCCTGGCATTGATGAGCGGCCCGATTTCGGTCTCCGCCTCGATGCCATGGCCGATGCGCAGTTTTCCGGCGAACTCCGCCAGCCGGCGCACGAATTCGTCATGGATCTCGCGCGCCACGAACAGGCGCGAGCCGGCAATGCAGATCTGGCCCGAATGCACGAACACCGCCATCGCCGCGATTGGGACAGCCTTGTCGATGTCGGCGTCGCGGCAGACAATGATCGGTGACTTGCCGCCGAGCTCAAGCGAGACGCGCTTGAGGTTGGTGACAGCGGCCCGCGCGATCGCTTGACCTGTCAGCGTCGAGCCGGTGAAGACGATCTTGTTGACGTCGGAATGTTCGGCGAGCCGCGCGCCCGCTTCGGCCCCGGTACCGGTGACGATGTTGACGACGCCGTCGGGCACGCCGGCTTCCTGCATCAGCCCGGCGATCAGCAGCGGCGTCAGCGATGCCTCCTCGGACGGTTTCAGCACGATGGTACAGCCCGTGGCGAGCGCCGGCGCGATCTTCCAGATCGAGGCCGCGGTCGGCGCGTTCCAGGGAATGATCGCGCCAACGACGCCAACCGGCTCGCGCCTTGTGAAGGTGACGATTTCGCCCGGAATGGAATTGTCGATCGCCTCGCCATGCAGCGCCGTCGCCATGCCTGCATAGAAGCGCAGCATGCCGATGACGCGGCGCCGGTTGGCCAGCGTGCGCGTGATCGGCAGCCCCATGTCGAGCGTGTCGCAAACGCTGAGCTCTTCCCAATGTGTCTCGAACAGGTCGGCGATCCTGAGCAGCACGCATTGCCGCTCATAGGGCGAGAATTTCGACCATGGACCTTCGAAAGCCGCGCGCGCCGCCGCGACCGCTGCATCGACATCGGCGGCTCCGCCACGCGGCACCGTCGCCAGCACCTCGCCGGTCGCCGAATTCAGCGCCTGCATCACCTCGCCGGACTGCGCTGCGACCCACTTGCCGTCGATGAACATCGGCCGGAATTCGCCATGGTAGAGCGACGTGGCCTTCGCCCTCGGGTCGAAATTCACCGTCATCCCTTCCTCCTCGCGAATTTCCGGGCAACTATTACTCCCGGCGCGGGCGACCTCAACAAGGAAAGCTGAAGGGCGTTCGGATAATCGGACCGCCAGCGTCCGCGCCCGTGTTCACCAGAAAGGCGCAACAACAGGTCCTTGCGGGTCTAAAGATGCCTAGCCCCCGCCGCCCGGCGTGCGTTCCGACAGGAATCGCGTTAGAGCGCCTGGCATCCCATTGCGGATCTCGACGTCGTTCCGGCGCGCGATCGCGGCGCGCACAAGCTTGGCGCCGAGATAGCGGAACGGTTCCGGAGGCATCGTCTTGCGCCGATCGAGCCCCACCAGCCCACTGCTGCTCCAGCGATCCTTCCGTTCCAGAACAAGGCTGGCGAGGACGCGGCCGCCGATTGGGGTCTGGGCAATGCCGGTCCCGTTGTAGCCCATGCCAAAGAAAATGTTAGGATGACCCTTCAAGTGATCGAAGACGGGGACATGCTCCGGCACGCAGTCGATCGGGCCCGCCCAATCATAGTCGATCGCCACCCCTCGCAGTTCGGGGTAGACGCGGGCCAGTTCGCGGATATTGTCCCGTCCGTGTTCGGGGCTGCGGTTGAAGCTTTGGCCGAAATTGCCCGCATAGGCGATGTTGCCGCTGCCGCGGCCGAAGACCACCCGGCCTTTCGGAGTGCGCTGGTAATAGAGGACCTGGCGCTGCGCGTCGCAGATGGAGGCTCCGTCTCGCCAGCCGATCCGGTCGAGCAAGTCAGGGATTTCCGCGGTCGCGACCACCTGGCTCGCGACCACGTAAAGATGCCGTCGCAGTTCGGGCAGCGCCGACAGCCAGGCATTGGCCGCCAGCACGACCTTCCCGGCCCGCACCTCGCCCTGCGCGGTCCGGACCAGGCAGGTCCTGCCGGGCACGATTTCGGTGACGGGGCTGCGCTCATGGACGACCACGCCGCGAGCGATCGCCAGATCGCGCAGGCCGGTGGCCAGCTTGGCTGGATGCACGGTTCCGGCATTCGCCTCGACGACGCCGGCATAGGAGGCGGAAGACCCGGTCCGCTGCTTGATCTCCTCGCCGGTCAGCTGCCGGAAGCGGTTGGCCCCGGCTGCCTCGGCCATCGCGACAGCGCGGTTCCAGGCTCCCTCCTGGGCCAAGGAACTGGCCGTCCACAGCCAGCCGTCGAGCCGAAGATCCATATCGATCGTGCCGTCGCGTTGAAGTTTCTCCAGCTCTGCGATGGCATCGACGCTATCGGCGCAAAGCGCCCGCCCCTCCTCCTCGCCGACGACGGCGCTGATCTGATCGAGCTCGGCGAACCAGGAATGCACCTGTCCACCATTGCGCCCCGAAGCGCCGGAGCCGCACTGATCGGCCTCGATCACCATGACGCGGGTTTCGGGAGCCAGATCGCGGATCCGCAACGCCGTCCACAGCCCGGTATAGCCGCCGCCGACGATCACCACGTCGGCCTGCTCGCCGCCGACCAAGGGTTGGGTCGCCGGGGCAGCGGCAATGTCCTGCAGCCAGAACGACCGATCGGCTGTCGCCGCGACCGCCGGCTGTCTCATCCGTAAAGTGGCCATGTCAGACCCTCGTCTCGCGATTGATCACGTCGGCATATTTCAGCGGCAGCCAGTCGGGGATGGGGCGCGGTTCCTGCGGGAAGCCGCCGAGATGCGTGCAGGTCCTGCTGGCGTCGAGAGAGGCTTTTCGCATGGCATCGTCGGCATCGAGACCCGCGAAGCAGAACGCGGTGATGAAGGTGGCGATAAAGCTGTCTCCCGCACCGCACGTGTCCACGACGGCGGTCGGCGACGCCTCGACATGGCGAACGCCTTGGCTGTCGCCGAAATAGGCGCCGCGGCTGCCGCAGGTGAGCACGACCTGGCGCGCCCCGGCCGACCGCAGCGCGGTCATGAGGGGCTCGACCGGCACGCTCGGCTCGTCTGGACCGGACGCGAAGACCAGAGGCACGCCCTCCAGCGGCAAGGCCAGATGCGCGGTCGAGACGTCGAGACTGAACGGCACGCGCTCGCGAACCAGGCGGCGCACGAGATCCTCGTTGGCATTGGTGCCCAGATGCACCCAATCGGCTTTCGAAATGACCTGCCAGTTGCGCGGCGCGGGCATGTAATTCTCGCCGACGCCGAAGGATTCGAACAGGAAAGTACGGTCGCCCGACTGGTCGCGCAGCAAGGTTACAGCCGTGTCGCCGGAGATCATCTCGACATCGTTGCGGGACAGCCCGGCGGTCTCGATCTCGCGGAGCGTTATCTCGCCTTCAGGATCATCGCCAACGGCGCCGAAATAGCGTGCGCTCCAGCCATTGCGGCGCCATTGAACGGCCACGTTGAGGGCGTTCCCGCCCACGGTCAGGAGGTCCTTGTTGAGATAGACGTCGAGGCAGTTGTCACCGACGGCGACCAGATTGGGCGGTGCTCCTCCGGTCATGCTGCTGTCGGCGCCCGCGTCATGTGGGGCTCGATCGCCTTGAGATTGCGTGTCCACGCCGCGACCGGGTCCAGAGCATAGGAGCCATTTCCGAACGGCTCGAAGGTCAGTTTCCCCCGATAGCCCGACGCAGCGAGGTCGTCGAGATACTGGCCGATCGGAAGCTTGCCGTCGCCCCAGACAAGATGCCCCGCCGGCAGCCCGTCGACGATCTGGACATGCCCGAGGCGCGGCCCGAACAGCCTGACATAGTCGGCCACGGTATCGCCGGCAGTGGCCATGCCGACCGTGTCCAGGACCACGTCCATGGTGTCGGCGCCGATCTCATCGAGCATTTCGCGCAGGCCCGCCGCATTGGTGACGACGTTGGTTTCGACGCGTTGCAGCGGCTCGAGCAGGCAGCGCACGCCGACCGAGGACGCATGGGCGGCGATCTCCGCGAGCGACTGGGCCGACCGTGCCCACGCCTCTTGCGGCGGGTCGTGTTCATATCCACGCCCGGACGTCAGGAACAAATATCGGGCGCCCAGTTCGGCGCATATGTCCGCCGCGCGGCAGAACCGCCTGACGCTGTCGCGGCGATATGCGCCGTCGCCCGACGCGATGTTGATCGGATAGATCACCTGCTCGGGCGTGAAGCACCAGACCGTCAGTCCGTTCTGCGCAAGTATCTCGCGAGCCGATCGAACATGCGCGTCTGTCGCATGAAACAGGTCGAGATGCGGCGCGATGCCCCAAAGCTCGATCTCCTTGAAGCCGAAGCCGCGAAGGATCTCGGCAACGCGCTCGAATGCGTAATGCTGGAAGGCGAAGTTGGCCCCAATCAACTGGTCGACCTTGAATTGCGACATGGATGTCCTTCCCGGTGATTTATTTGCCGATGCCTTCGGAGAGGCCGCGGATGAAGTACCGCTGTGCGGCGAAGAAAAGCAGGACGATCGGCAGGGCCGAGATCGTCATCGCCGCGAAGACGACGCCGTAATTGGTGCCGTTCTTGGACATCAGCGAGGTGAGGCCGACGGGCAGCGTCTGCACCGCCGATCCATTGGTGAAGACCATCGCGAACAAATACTCGTTCCAGGCAAACAGCACGTGCAGGATGATGCAGGAGATGATGATCGGCTGGCACAGCGGCAGGATGATGCGCCAGAAGATCTGCCCCTCGCTGGCGCCGTCGATGCGGGCCGCCTCGTCGAGATCCTTCGGCAGCCCAAGCATGTAGGCGCGGATCAGGAAGGTGCTGAACGGAATCCGGAACGCCGTGTAGAGGATGATCAGCGCCCAGTAGGTGTTGTAGAGGCCGATGGCCTGCAGCATCCGCACCAGCGGGATCAGCGCCACGGTCGGACTGAGCATGAGGCCGCCAAGAACCAGACCGACGATAAGCGGCTTGCCGGGCATTGGCGTTCGCGTCAGCCCGTAGGCGGTCCAGGCGCTGATCAGCACCGTGCAGATCGCTGAAGCGACGGTCACCAGCAGGCTCGAGACCAGATAGTCGCGGACGCCCCGGTTCCAGGCCTGCACATAATTGCCCCAGGTCCACCGCGACGGCAGCGCGAACGGGTCGCCGAAGATCTGCCCATTATCCTTGAAGCCGTTGAGCGCCATCCAGACCAGCGGATAAAGCACGACGATGCCGAGACAGATCAGGAACGAGTACAGAAAGGCTTTCGCAAGAGCGCTCCCGAAGGCCGGGCGCGCGGTCCGCCCGCTGGCCGCCATCACCGTCACAGCTCGACCCTCCGGCGCCTGGTGTACCAAAGCTGGGCCGCTCCGGTGATCATGGTCACGGCGAAGATCACGGCGGCGATCGCGGCGCCGTAGCCGAAATTGTTCTGGATGAAGCCCTGCTGGTAAAGCCATGTGCCAAGCACCTGGCTGCGGTTGTTGGGGCCGCCGGCGGTCATGACCATGACCTCGTTGAACACCTGGAACGCGCCGGTGATGGTGACAATGATCATCAGGCCGGTCATCTCGCGGGTCAGCGGCAGCGTCACGCTCCACAGCCTGCGCAGCGGTCCGGCTCCGTCCATGACCGCGGCATCATAGAGATCGCGCGGAATCTTCTGGATCGCGATCGCGAACAGGAGCGTCGAATAGCCGAAGCCCTGCCACTGGCTCATCGCGATGATCGCGTAGATCGCCGTGTGCTCGCCGCCGAGCCAGGGCTGGATGAGTTGTTCCAGGCCAATGCGCCTGAGCCCGGCGTTCAAGAGCCCGATATCCGGCTGGTAGATGAAATAGAACAGCAGGCCGGTCACGGTGATCGAGATCGCGGACGGAATGAAATAAATCGCCCGCCAGAAGCGCCTTTGCCGCTCGCTGCCCAGCCCCTCGATCAGCGCCGCCAGCACGAAGGCGCCGCCGACCTGGAAGACGATGGAGATCAACGCGTAGAGCGTGTTGTTCCACAACGCCACCCAGACGACCGGGTCGTGCAGCAGCCGCTCATAGTTGGCGAGGCCGATATTCGTGGTCTCGCCGGTAAAAATATCCTCGTCGGTGGTGCTGACGATGAAGTTGTCGACGATCGGGTAATACACGAACCAGCCGACCAGGATCACCGCAACGGCGACCCACCGGAGCGAGCCCCAGTGGCGGAACCGGCGGCCGGCTTTCGCCGCCGGCTCGCCCTTGGCGTTGCTCAAGGCAGCGCCTTCCATTCTGGCCAGACCGGGATTCGCCATTGGCCTATTTCGATGCCGCGGCCGCCTGCTTGACCTGCTCCATGACCTGTTCCGGCGTCATCGAGCCGCCGGTGAGGGCCTGGAGGCTGGACAGCCAGGCGGAGGCCACGCGCGGCGGGTTCACCGTGTCCAGCCACGGCATCAGGTAGGAAGCGGAGGCGATCTCCTTGAGACCGGCCACGACGGAAGGGTTCATGTTGGCTTCCGACGCCCCGCCGATGGTCGCGCTGGGCTGCCCGTAGGGCGGAGCCGAGAGCACCTGGCCATTCTGCTTGGACGTGACGAATTTCATGAAGTCGATCGCCAGCGGGATGTTGCTGGAGGCGGAACTGATCATGTAGCCCTCCGGCGCGCCTTCGATCGCTTTCGCGTCGCCCTTCGCGCCGTTCGGCACAGGCAGGGTGAAGAAGCCCAGATCGGATACTTTCAAAGCGGAATCCGCCGACGCGCTCTGATCGAACTCGATGATTTCCTGGTAGTACATGGCCGATTTCGTGTTGCTGAAGGTCTGGATGGCCGACGAATAGGAGGTGCCGTTCACCGAGGCGCCGCCATCCGTGCAACTGTCGATGAGCTGCTTGTACTGGGTGAGCGCGGCGACATAGCCCGGGTCGCTATAGTCCGCCGTGCCGGGGTCGAAATCCTTCTCGAGTACCGCCTGCGGAACGTCGTAGGCGAGCAGCTGCCCCACATAGTGGATTGCCGGCCAGGCTTCCTTGTTGCCGAAAGAGATCGGCGTCATGCCCGATTTCCGGATCGTCTCGCACGACGACAGGAGCTCCTCGAAGGTCTTGGGCGCGCTCAGGCCGAGTTTGGAGAACGCCTGCTTGTTGTAGCCCATGAATTTTGCGTCGAGATAGAGCGGAATGCCGTAGTATTTGCCATTGTACATGAAGGCCTGAACGGCCGCCGGCGTCAGTGTCTTGCCCCACTCGGTATCGGGCCCGATGACCGGGGTCAGGTCGACGGCGCGATGGCCGCGCACGAAGTTTCCGCCCCAGCTGCCGGTCCAGGAAAAGTAGATGTCCGGGAGCGAGTTCGACGCGACCAGCGTTTTGGTCTTGTCCTTGACGCTGTCGTCGCTTTCCTGGATGAGTTCGACCTTCACGCCGGGATGAAGCTTCTCATAGTCCTGGGCGACGCCGACAAAATACGGCGCGAGCTGCTGCGCGCCGAATTTCGTCAGGACCGACAGCGTTCCCTGGTAATCGACCTTAGCGTTCGGATCGGCCTGGACCGCCTCGGCGCCGATACCCTGTCCCATTGTCAGACCCAGTGCCGATGCCGCGGCAAGCGCGGCGATTGCCGCCTGTGTTGAATATTTCATGATCAGTTCCCTTCTTCGTTTTTATGAGGTGAGGTGATCAGTATTCGACGCGCTTGTAGTAGCGGCGCGTCGTCAGCGGGTGATTGCGCAACACTTCCAGATGCGCGCTCACCCGTTCCAGCAACGTCGCAAGCACGATCGGCGAGATCAGCTTGCGGACAGCAGGCGAGATACCGGGCAGTTCGACCGACGCGGCATCGAGAACGTGCACCTTGTCGGTGTATCGTTTGATGAAATTTTCGACGCGATCACCCAGCGGACGGCTGGCATCTTCCCCCTTGAAGAGGAATACGCTCACACCCGGTTCAACCAGCTCCAGCGTGCCGTGGAAGAAGTCGGCGGCATGGACCGGTCTGGTCCTGATCCACTGCATCTCTTCCAGAATGCACATGCCGTAATAGTAGGCTTGCGGCCAGACGGAGCCGGCGCCGGTGAAGATGTGATAGGTTTCGTTCTTGATCGTGTCGGCGAGTTTCGCCGCGCTGTCTTCATAGGCCGCCTTTGCCCCAACCAGCAGTTCCGGCAGTCTCTTGAGCTCGGCCACCGTGGCGTCGAAGTCCTCGTATTCGCCGCGCTCCGCCAGCAGTGCCAGCACGATCAGCAGCGACTGCAGATAGAAGGACTCCGAAGAGGTGTCGTCCTCCGCGAAGTTCGTGAAGGTGAAATCGGCTTCCCTGGCAAGTGGCGTGTCGGAATGGCCGGTGAGCGAGAGCGTGCGCACGCCTCTCTGCTTCAGGAAGGAAAGCAGCTGCACGCTTTCCCTCGTCGTGCCCGACAGCGACGGGATGACCACGAGCGACTTCCGGTCCAGCCCGGCGGGCTGATCAAGCACGACCTGCGCCGGATATTCTCCCCGCACCGGGAAGCTCGTACGACGCTCGGCCAGCTCGATCGCTGGAAGGGTCAGAAGCTGCACGCCACCGGTCCCCATGAAATAGAGCCGCTCGACGCCCTCGCCGAGCAGCCGGTGCATGAGCGCCCTCGCCTCTCCGGCGAAGGAGACGGCTCCGCCCTGGATCTTGATGAAGCGGTCTTTGTCAAAGTTGAGCATGCAGGTCTTCCTCGTATTTTCGCTGCGGCAGGGCGTCCGCTCGTTGCAGGCACCGCCGGCGGATCGCCATGGCCACCATCGATCCGAATGATTGTGAGATCGATCTCACATATTCAACGCACGCATTTCAGAGGTTGGCAAGCCCCCTCACAGGACGAATTCGCGGAAGAGCCTATTTGGATCGGGCGATCAGCGCCCGTGCAGCCGCGAGACCGAGCCGCGAACGATGAGACGGGTCGGGAAGCGCGTGTGGCGCGGGGCCAGCTTCTTGCCGGCCAGGCGGTCGAGCAGCATTTTGGCGGCAAGCGGCCCTATTTCGGCTGTCGGCTGCGCAATGACGGTGATCTGGGGATCGGTGAAGGTGGCGAGGTTGAAATCGTCGAACCCGACCAGCGAAACATCATGCGGGATGGACAGTCCCATCGAGCGCAGGCCGAGCAACGCGCCTTGGGTCATCAGGCTGTCCACGGTGAACAGGGCGGTCGGACGATCGCGGCGGCTGAACAGTCGGATGGTGGCTTCGACAGCATGTTCCACGGTCGAGCGTGACACGCTGACCAGCGACGGGTCGAGGGCAATGCCATGCGCCGCAAGCGAGTTCTGGTAACCGGCAAGGCGCTCCTGCGCGGTGAAGATGCGCGATTCGTCCCGCAACAGGCCGATGCGCTCATGGCCATTGGCAACCAGGTAGTCCACGGCCGCGCGCGCACCGCCTTCATTGTCGACGACGACGCTGTCGCAGTGCACTTCCTTGACGACACGGTCGATCAGCACGACCGGCGTGCCCTCACGGGCGAGCTGCACGATATGCTGGCTGTCCGTCGCCGAGGTCGGCGCGAGAATGAAGCCACGGATGCTGAGCGAACGCAGGCTTTCGAGCAGTTCCTTTTCCTGTTCGACATTCTCTTCGCTGCTGGCGATCAGAAGATTGTGGCGATGCCTGCGCAGTTCCGCCTCGATATCATGGGCAATGCGCGCGAAGAACGGATTCTGGATGTCGCCGGGAATGAAGCCGACGATCGGCAGTTGCCCGCTGCGCAGGGCCTGCGCGACGAGGTTGGCGCGATAGCCCAGTCGCTCGGCGGCTTCCAGCACGCGCAAAGCCGTACCGTCGCCGACGTAACCATAACTGTTGAGCGCCCGCGCCGCCGTGGCGCGCGAAACGTTGGCCGCGGCGGCCACGTCTTTCAGGGTGATCCCTTTCTGCGTCACGATCATTGTGCTCCCGGGACGGTAATATCCCGTTTGGCGAACCCGCGGGCGAACTTGCCCGTACGCTATTGGTAAATAACAACAATGGTGGGCCCGGAGGGTGTAAATTTCCTCAACAAATCCAATGGCTTACCGGATGGTTAGCCAACCCGTATCCTTCGTATGATCTCGTACGGTCTGGCGAACCTTCGGACCAGGAGAAGGGCTAGTGTTCAATGCAAGGCGTGTCTCTACCTTATCCTACAAAAAGAGTCGATAAAGGCTTGTTGACCAAGGGGAAGCTCGACTGGTTGGGGCCGGACGACCGTCCGCTGTTGTGTAAGGTCAGCGGATAGCTGCCATTCGGCAACCGTCCAATTGGCGACGTTGGGACTAATGGAGCAGCCATGAAAAGCCACGCCGCAAAAAGGCTTCGCCACCCGTCCTGACAACCTCACCATGTGCCACGACGACGTGCTCGGGATGTTTTCCGATCAACTCACGAAGCTTTGGGCGCGCGGTTGCGCGGTTGCGGAAACTGAGGCGATAGTCGATCGGCGGATAGCCCCAGCCTTCGACCATTTTCGAAAGTCTTGCGATTGGCCGCATCCACCATGGCCAATGGTGTTTCAAGAACGTCTCGCTGAAGCTCTGTGAGAGGTCGGCGATGATAGCGGTACGCGATGCGCGCTGAAAGAAGATCAGTTCGTCCATGAATGGCGAATTGGTGAAATAGAACTGGTCGATCTGCCCACTCCACTCGGCGGGCGGATCGCTGGCCAGTACCCCCGAAAAGCGGAGTTGCCTGCGCTGGCGATTGTCGCCGCCGTCGCCCACAAATTCACGGCCGGGAATGCGGCCTGCCACTCACCCCAAAAAAGGTAATGCAGCTTGTTGGGGCTGACGATATGCCGGACAGGACCCAGCGCTCGAATCTCACCCTCGATCGCAGCCGTCCTTTCGACCGGTGACCACAACCACAGCCCCCCATCGGCAAGACGCACGACGGCCATGCGTGTCGGATAATCGAATCCCTTGAACGAAACGATTCCGCCATCCGCAATCCATAGGTTCGATCCAGCGGTTCCAGCATGGTCGCTAAGTCTAGTCCCCTAAATGGGCGCTTTCCACCCCAACCGGCCGTCGCAAGACGATTGCAGGGTCATAAACAACGGTCGTCCGACACCGCCGAACGTTTTGACGTCAAATCTCCGTGCGCTTCGCAAGGAGTTGCCGGAGAGAAAACGACCTTTGGGGTGGACACAAGGCCGGGAGCGGACTGACAGAATTCTCGCATCGAGAGCCGATAGCGGACATTCAATCAGGCGGGATTGAAGTCTCCAACTGAACCGAAATGGAGGTCAGCGGAGTGTTTTTCTAGTCCGACCAGATCGGCGGCGATTGTTTGATATCGCCGACAATCCGCCTGCACGATGGATCGGTCCGGCCGCTCAGGCGGCACACTTCCGGCGTTGCCTTCAAGGCATGCAGGATCCACTCAATGTGTGGCCAGGGAAAATCTGTCGGGCCGTCGATGTCGCTATCTGCGGCAACGATTATCTCGAGCTTGGAGACAACGCCGAAAAGTGAGTTTGCAAGCGTACGCGGGAGTCTGTCCTGAATCTTCAAAGCCGCTGTCACAGCCTCGACCTCCGCTTGGTAGGCGATCGAATAACCGGCCTTCGCCTCCACCGACCGTGCGCCGCATGAAAAACCTCGTGAGGTTGGGGTTGCCCATTTTTTGCCGGTTTACGGCCAACTTGGCCGGTGAGCAAAGGCGGCCCTGCCTAGAATACACCGCCAATGCCGATGCCGCCTGAAATGTCGGGTGGGGGAGCTGCGGGGCGTCTCGGCGCGGCCTGCGAGCGCTTCGGTGTCATGCCGCCGGAGGTGTTTCGCGACGGGGCGGCATCCGAGGCCACTTTGGCCGGCTTGGCCTTGACGATGACCGGTTGCTTGCAGATTCTGCCTGAGCGCAGAAATAGATCGCCGAGCAGTCCGACGCTTGGCTCGGTCGTTGCTGCGACCTGCTTGGTGTTTTTGTAATAGTCGGTGAGAGCACGAATTGAGCCCGCGCCCCAGTCCCCATCAACCTGCATCCGATAGCAGCCCAGGCGACGAAGTTCCGTCTGAACGTTGCGTGCAAGATCGGCCGTCCTGTCCTTGTCCGCTACGCCCGCGGAGGCGCCGATTATAAGGGTTTCGAGACCGGAGACGACACTTTGGCGAGCGTCTTCAACCCCTTCAGTGGGTGACATGTTGGCAACCTGAGTGCCAACAGGCGCCGCCAAACTGGATGACGGTGCCGGAATCTCGACCGACCGCAATGTCTGTCCAACGATGACCACGGCTGTTTGCAGATCATTTGAGGCAAGTTCAACCTGCAACCTCTTCTTAGCTGTGGGGTCTGCCAGGATGCGTGAAAGGCTTGCGCTCAACTGTCCCGGATCGAGTACCTGTTGCTCAGTGAAATAGAACTGCTCGCGCAGGTTCGATTGATCCCAAGGTACTTGACGCCCGACCGTCAGCGCTTCCGTTTCGTTGCGCACGCGGATCATCATGTCCGAAATGCTGAGCCCGGGGATCTCGACATTCTTCAGCAGTGCAGTGGTGAACGGGCTGTTTTCGCCGCCACCATCGGCCGTGACATTGCCAGGCTGAGTGGCAAAAGCAACGAATGTGTTTTCACCGACCTCAACTTGCGCCAGACCATTGCTCGCGCCTGGGCCGGAACCGAGCGGATTGTTGCGGCAGGCGTCCAGGAATATGAATGTCTGGCGATCGCGGCGCGCGAACCGCGCGATCACATCATTTAACTTGATGGCGCTGCCCGTCAGTTTTTCCAGGCTTTCAGGATCGGGCGTATCGACCGACAGCAGGTAGTTTTCGCCATTCAATTGGACGCCGTGACCTGCGTAGAAAATCAGAACGGCACTGGCGCCGGGCAATCGCGCATCAGCGTCTTGCAGGAGTTTGGCAAAACCATCGGTCGAAAGATCGGTCCCAGTCAGGACTTCGAAATTCAGCCGCTTCAAGCTCTCTGAAAGCCTTATGGCATCGTTCGTCGCATTGGGGAGATGCTCAAGCCGGGTGCTTTGATAGCTCGAATTGCCAATGACGATCGCCAGCCGGTTGCGTGGTTGCGGCGACGGGGTCTGTTCGACCGCGGCGCGAGCGCCAGCCGAGCCAAGGAACATCAGAAGCAGAAGCAGCGGGATGCGAAACAGCAGTCTGAGGCGATGGGTCATGTCAGCATGCTCGTTCCGGCCTGCGTCAATGTTGATCTCGCAACTTTCGAAACAGCGCACCACGACGCAAACGCAAGCGTGCCCGAGCGTCTGGACCTGCGCCCCCCAAAGGTCAGCAGATTTTATACCAAGACGCGTTTCAAAGATAGAAGAAAGGGACTTGTATGGGCTCAGTCGCTGGATTGTGGAGGACAAGATGCCGATCAAGATCAACCTTGCGCTACCGGTTTATGGAGCAGCCTACAAAAGCGTGTTCGTCCGCAGCTTGTTCGCGGCCCTGACCCACAAGAGCCTGTCCAGCTACGCCTTCACGCTGTCCGAAATCGAGTACACGGATATCCCATTTTCCCGCAACTATCTGCTGACCAATTTCTACTACAACAAACCGGATTGCAGCCACATCCTGATGATCGACAGCGACATGGGCTTTTCGCCTGATCTCATCGCCGCGATGCTGGCGCTTGAGAAGCCGGTGGTCGGCACTTTGTATCCTCGGCGTCTGATCGATCTCCGCAGACTTCACTCGCTGTCGAAACTGCCCTTCGACAAGGCCTTTGCACGGAGTCTGGAGTTCGTTGGAACCATCATCGAACCCCGGCAGGAGATGAGCGGCTTCGTCCGGGTGTCGCTATGCGGCACGGGCGTCTTTCTGGTTTCCCGCGACTGCGTCACCGAGATAATCGAGAAGCTGCCAGAAACGGTGAACCGGTCTCGCTACAAACATAACAAATACAGCGCACAGTTCGACAGCTTTCTGACGCCTTTTTCAAAGATCGTGACGCCCGATGTGGATTTGCCTACCGATTTCTCTTTCTGCCACCGCTGGGCGCAGCAATGTGGCGGCGAAATATGGGCAAGCTTTGACCGCAAGGTCGCCCATGCAGGAGATATGACCGTTTCGGCAGCCTATTCTGAACTATAATAGTCTCCTTTGACGTTGATGTACTGCCATGTCAGCAGCTCGATCCGAGTTTTGGATAGTGACCTTGTCGCCACATATGGCGTTACAATGGTCTGGGGGCGAACGCCTTTCCATTGCCATAGGGCAGCGCGCCGCGTACACTTCCGGTCAGCAAGGCATCGAACCCACCAGATGGGTCGACGAGCGATTTTAATAGCCTGATTTGTGACGGTATCGATTTCTCGTAAGTGAGGTCGAATGAGAGTGCCGCGCAGGGTCTATCAACTGGGGGGTGTCTCGTTGCTTGCGTTAGCGGCAGCGTCCACGTTCCAAATGTCTGGCGCGGCAGCCTGCACCGCCACCGCGGAAGGCGCCTCGACAACAGTCGGGTCAGGCATCTCCGCCGTAACGACATTCCAAACGACGTCGGTCACGGTCGCGTGCAACACAGCCGGAACTGTCCAGGACGTCGGGGGCGTATTCACGACGGGGTTCGAGGGTTACCAAGGGCAAGACAACAGCTCGTCGACTGTCATCGTCAACGACTATGATGGCAATGGCGACGACATTGTGAACATCGTTGGCGGCATCCTCAACAACGGTACGCCTACACCCAACGTCAGTGGCCTGCCGCCGATAACCTCGCAGGCCACGACCTCCTTACAGCCGGGAGCGGGAACCATCCAACTCCTTGGCGGCAACGATCGGTTCGAAATGTCCGATGGGGTTTTCAACGGTGAGCCGTTCGCGCCGCACGTCGACGCCAATCTCGACACTGGGGCGGGCGATGACACGGTCATCATCCACAGCGGCAGCATTTTCACCATCTACCTTGGCGAAGGCAACAATTCGCTGGAGATGACCGGCGGTGAAATTGACGGCTCAGTCATCGGCGGCGATGGCATCGACACCATCACCATGGGCACCGATACAAGCGTCGGCGATGGCGACGGCGGCATTGTCGTGGGTTCTGTTTTGACAAATGGAGGCGCCGACAGCGTCACCGTCAAGAATGGCGCCATTGTTTACGGCGATTCGGAAGGAGGAGGTGCCATTGGGCTTGGCGACGGCGATGACCGTTTCACCATGACCGGTGGGGTCCTCGACGGCAGCCTGAGCGGTGACGATGGCAACGACACGCTGGACATCAGCGGTGGTGCGGTCCAGAGCTCCGTGACGGGAAACGCAGGCGACGACCGCATCACGATCAACGGCAATGCCACAGTCGATCTCGATGTTGACGGAGATGTCGGAAACGACACGATAACGGTGAGCGACAACGCCACCGTCGGTGGCAGCATATTCGGCAACGAAGGCAACGACACCGTCGACATTAACGGCGGCACCATCGGAACGACCGCGGCGCCGGGCCGCGTCGACCTCGCTGAGGGCGCCGATCTTTTCAACATGACCGCGGGTCATGTAATCGGTTCGGTGTTCGGCGAAGGCGGCGGCAACAGCTTTGACGTGAGCGGCGGCAGGATCGACGGCTCGATCTTTGCTGGCAGCCAGAACGATATCGTATCAATTTCGGGCAATGCCATCCTAGGGATTGATCCGAACGTGGATGGACCGGACTCCGTCGGACTGGAGGACGGTAACGACACCTTCACCATGACGGGTGGCTCGCTCGCGGGTTCGGTGAGCGGTGGGGCCGGCGATGATGTCATCGCTCTGCGCGGGGGTGCCGTAAACAGCTTTTTGGAAGGCAACGCCGGCAACGATCAGATATTCGTCTCGGGCGGCGCGCTTGCGGGAGAGGTCATCGGCGACGCCGGTGACGATGTGATTGTCATCAGCGGCGGTACCATCGGATCCACCGTTTCGGGGGACGACGGCAACGACACGATCACGGTCTCTGGCGGCACCGTCGACGGCAATGTCAGCGGCGGTGCCGGATTCGACCAAGTTTCGGTTTCCGGCGGCACCATCAAGGGTGGTATCGACGCCGACCACGTCCAGCTCTCCGGCGGCACCATCGGCGGTGACATCACCGGCCTTGGACCCGACACGCTCATCATCAACGGATCCGGCGCGGTCGATCCGCTCAATCTGAGCGATCACGTCCTTTTCAGCGGAACCAATGCCAATGGCACCGTCACCGATACCGACCTCGCTGCCGGGGGCAAAAGCCAGAATTTCGCCGGGTTCGATAGTTTCTCCGCCGATCATTCCACGCTCCGTTTCAGCGGTGGCACGCAAGGCATCAACCAACTGAACCTCGGCAATGGCTCGACGCTGTTCATCAACGGCAACGTCACTATGCCAGGTTCGATCATCGCGACGAATTCGCTGATCAACATGACAGACGGTGCCGCCGATGACGTGTTGACGCTGGGCGGCCTCACCCTCAACGGAGCAAGCATCGGTCTCGACATCAATCAACAGACTTTGCAGTCGGACCAACTCGTCGCCAACGCATTTTCGGCCACCGGCGTCAACACCATCATCGTCAACCTACTGGGCACGCCCCAATTCACGCAGGCGACCGATATTCCGATCATCGTCTCGACCGGCGGGCCGATTGCCGGGATTTTCAACATCCAAGGCACTCCAGGCACGCTGGGCTCACTTTTCACCTATGCGATCGTCACTGGCCCGAATGGCGGCTTGTTCCTGCGCGCCACGCCGGCCAATTTCGGTATTGCGGCGGCGCCGATCAGCGCCACCAACGCCGGCGCGGTCACGGTGGCAATCGATGCTCTCTACGGCATAAACCGCGACGCGATCGATGCTGACCTCCCCCTTTCGCCCGCATCCGGATCTGGAATGGTGCCGGTTTCGTCCAGCTTCGGCGTCTTTGCCTCCGGCCAATTCGCTCATACCGAGCATGACGGCTACACTATCAGTGGCGGTGGTTTGAATGGCCCTGGTCCGAGGTTCGATGCCAATGATTTTTCGGCCGCGATCAGCCTGGATTTCAATGCCGCCAAGCATTTCCAGTTCGACAATGAGTATGGCCTCAACATCGGTGTTTTCGCCGGCTATGCCTCGACAGATGTCAACCTTGGCGCGTTCGGCGGATTTGACGCCATAGGCGAAGGCACGAATAAGGCCGGCATGTTCGGCGGCTACGCGCTGTTGCGCAAGGACTACAACTACGCCCTGGTCTCCGCCTCCGGCTTCTTCGGCGGTAGCGACGTGACCAACGGCGTGCTCGGCACCACCGGCAGCTATGACACCGAGGGCTATGCGGTTACGGGATCGGTCGGCCACATCTTCACCTTGGGCGAGCGCACCCGTTTTGACCTGCGTGGCGGCCTGCTTGGCGTGTCATTCCGAGGCGATCCCTTTACCGACAGCGGCGGCAACCAGTTCGGCAAGAGCCGGCTTTCCTTTGGCGCGTTTAAGCTCGAGCCTGGGATCTATGGCGATTACAAGCTAAGCAACGGAATGGTGTTCAGCCCCTATGCAAGGGCCGAATTGCAGCAGCGTTTCAGTTACAAGAACACGACCGAAATCGACACCAGGACGATTTCCTTTGACGATGCCGATTTTTCCGCGGCGCTATCAGCCGGGTTCAACCTGAAGGTCTCGGAGTTGACGACCGTCAACGGCGAAGTCCGTGGCAAGGTGTCGTCCGACAGTTCCACCATCGGCGCCAAGCTCGGACTGAAGGTCGCCTTCTAGTCGCGTGACGTATCCGCGATCCGAATGACCGTGGCGCGGCGCACACGCTCGCCAGCATTTCGCCGCTGATACCAGATCGCCACCTCCCACTGTTCATTGACCCGCGCGAACCAATGGTCGGTCTGCGGTCCTCGAGACTAGTCGTATCGTGCTGCGCGTGAACGGGCCGCCGACCTACTGGCCAAGCCCGAGCATCTCGAACGCTATCCACATGCCTTTCTGGCGGTCAACGACAGCGCATCTGCATCGCCAGGCCTTTGGCGCTGGATCCCCGTCTCCTCATCGCCGATGAAGCGGTGGGCCTCGCTCGAGGTCACGATCTAGGCCCAGCCTAGCAACCTGCGGATGGATCTGCAGCGTGATCGCCATTCTGCTTATCAGCCATGACATGGCGGTCGTGGAGCGCATCGCCCATCGCGTCGCTGTCATATATCCGGGAGAGATTGTGGAGATAGGCGACCGCCGGTCGGTTTTCGGCAATCCGCAGAGGCCGGTTGGAGAACCAATGTCGGACGAGATTCCCAGTGCGATGCGCGATGCCGATTTTGTTCCGGTCCGCCTGCCTATGAACGCGGTTCGCCAGGCATTTCGTTCGGGAGACGGCGCCCGCTTAGTGGAAGGCGACCGCAAGGTCACCGACACTCGCGGCTCTATTGCTCGAATGCGAGACGGCAAATCTCGGTCGGGCTCTATTCGAACACGAAGGTAAATCCTTGCGCCGAGGCACCGACGGTGACTTTCGTCATCTTCTTGCCCTCAAGCGTGCGATTGAGCACGCCGCGGCTGAGTTCCGGCAGCAACGTGTTGGTGAGAATGGCGTCGATCATGCGCCCACCGGATTCAATCTCGGTGCAACGCGCCTTGACCATGTCCATGACACCCTCGCCGATCACCAACTCGGCTTCGTTGCTGGCTTTGAGACGCCGCGCGATCTTGCCGAACTGGTGTGCGGTGATCGCCTCGATCATCGCGTCCGAAAGCGGGTAGTAAGGGATTGTCACCACGCGGCCGAGGAAAGCGGCAGGAAACACTTTCAGCAGCGGATCGCGCAAAGCGGTGTCCAGATCGTCGATGCCGGTGCGCAAGGTGCCGTTCCTCGTGCGGTCCATGATAACCTCGGAACCGACATTCGAGGTGAGCAGGATCAGCGTGTTCTTGAAATCGATCCGGCGCCCTTCGCTGTCGTCCATCATGCCCTTGTCAAAGACCTGGAAGAAGATCTCGTGCACATCGGGATGCGCCTTTTCGACCTCATCGAGCAGAATCACCGAATAGGGCTTGCGCCGCACGGCCTCGGTCAGGATGCCGCCCTTGCCATAGCCGACGTAACCGGGCGGCGCGCCCTTCAGCGTCGAGACCGTGTGCGCCTCCTGGAACTCGGACATGTTGATCGAAATCAGGTTCTGCTCTCCGCCATAGAGCGTCTCGGCCAGCGCCAGGGCCGTCTCGGTCTTGCCGACGCCCGAGGGGCCGCAAAGCAGGAACACGCCGACCGGCTTTTCCGGTGCGCCGAGACCGGCGCGGCTGGTCTGAACGCGCCGCGCAATCATCTCCATCGCATGGTCCTGACCGACCACGCGCTCGGACAAGGTGGCCGCGAGCTTGAGCGCTTTCTCGGTCTGGCTGGACAGCATCCTTCCGGTCGGAATGCCGGTCCAGTCCTGGACAACCGCCGCCACCGCGTTGCGGTCGACCGAGGGCAGGATCAACGGCGTCTCGCCCTGGGCTGCGGCGAGTTCCGCCATCAATTCGCGCAGCCGCGCCAGATCAGCGGCGGAATCGGGCGCAGGAGCAGGCTCGTGGGCAGCAACGGCCTGTGACCTAGGCGCCTCGCCCGCTGGCGCGCCGACAGCTTGCCCCGGAGCAGCTTCCCCGCTCTCCTGCCCGTCAAGGGGCATGCCCTCGCCACGGAGCTTGGCGCGCAGCTCGAGAATCGCGCTCACAAGCGCCTTCTCCCGCTCCCAACGCGCTTGCGCCTGCGCAAGCGCGGTCTCGGCTTCCGCCAAGCCGACCTCTACGCGCCGCTGTCTGTCGGTCACGTCGATGCCGATCGCCGCCTCGCGGGAGATAATGCCTTTCTCGACCTCGAGCGCCTGGCGACGACGCAGAATGTCCTCGACCTCGGCAGGCGTCGCGTGCTGCGAGATGGCAACGCGCGCGCAGGCGGTGTCGAGTAGGCTGACCGCCTTGTCGGGCAACTGCCTGGCTGCGATGTAGCGGTGCGAAAGCGAAACCGAGGCTTCGATCGCCTCGTCGAGGATCTGCACCTGGTGGTGCTGCTCGAGAACGCCTGCGACACCGCGCAACATTAATACGGCCACCATTTCGGAAGGCTCGTCGATCTTTACGACCTGGAACCGACGGGTCAGCGCAGGGTCCTTCTCAATGTGCTGCTTGTACTCGGCCCAGGTCGTGGCGGCGATGGTGCGGAGCTCGCCGCGCGCCAGAGCGGGCTTGAGGAGATTGGCCGCGTCGCCGGTTCCCGCCGCGCCACCGGCGCCGATCAGCGTGTGGGCTTCGTCGATGAACAGGATGATCGGGGTCTCTGACTGCTGAACCTCGTCGATGACAGCCTTCAGCCGCTTTTCGAACTCGCCCTTGACGCTGGCGCCCGCCTGCATCAGCCCGACATCGAGCATGCGTACGCTGACGTTCTGAAGCGTCGGCGGCACGTCGCCCTGCGCAATGCGCAAGGCAAAGCCCTCGACGACCGCCGTTTTGCCGACGCCCGCCTCGCCGGTCAAGATCGGGTTGTTTTGCCGGCGCCGCATCAGGATGTCGATGATTTGGCGGATCTCCGCATCGCGTCCGACGACCGGATCGATCTTGTCGTCGCGGGCGCGCTGGGTGAGGTCAGTGGCGTATTTGGCGAGTGCCGAATCGCGCCCCGGGCCCCGATTCATCGACGTTTCGGCGGCGACTGCGGCAGGCGGTGAGCCGGCTTCGAGAGAGCCTTCGACGACATCGGAAAAGCGGGCGATAACCCCATCCGCGTCGATCTTGTCGAATTCAGCGCTGATCTTCGAAACCAGACCTTCCAGCACCGGTGTCTTCAGGCATGCGAGAAGAATATGCGCGCTGCGCACCTCTTCTACCCCGAATTCCAGTGTGGCCAGGTTCCAGCCTTCCTGTATGGCGTGGAAGATGTGATCTGAGAATTCCTCCAGCGAGGTCGCGCCATAGGGCAGCTTGTCGACGGCACGGGTCATATCCGCCGTCAGCCGGCTGACATCCAGTCCGGCATCAGCGACGATCATCTGCACGTCCGAGCGCTCGGACAGCACCAGTTGCTGGACGAAGTGGACCAGCTCGACATAAGGGTTGCCGCGCAACTTGGCCGTGTCGGCGGCGGCCTTGAAGGCGCGCACCCCCGTTGGATTGAGCTTCGCAACGAGTTCCTTGCGCTTGAAACTCTGCGACGACCGGCGCTGTTCCATTCGAACCTGCCCCCGAAAACTGCTGACCCTACCCTGCCACAGAAGCGGCTGCTTGACAAAGCCATGTGACGAGCGGGCCCCTTTTGGCCCCGTTCGGGCGGCACCTTGTCGTTACACAAGGCTAGCAAACTCCCGCAACGAACCAGCACTGCGATGCCAACGACGTGACCCATCGCGCATACCGGGTCCGCCGATCGCCCATAGGTTTCGTTGAAAGATAACCGAGCATTCAGCTTCTGTGAGTTTTCGAGCATCTGCTCAATTGTCGTGGCACGGGACCGATGATAACGTTGCGTCACATGGGGGGCACGGGGCGGCTTGCGGGGGGTAGGTGTGGTTGATCTCGCACTCTGGCTGAATCCTCTTGACGGTGACAACCCGTCGGGAGTGGATTTGCGCAACGACCCGGCTTTTCACGAGCTGGAGCGGCTGACGGAAGCCCAGATCAAGGTCGTTCACGAGGGCGGCAACAAGGCTTCGCAGTCAACCATTTCGGTCGACTGGGCGACCGTCCTACAAAAAGCCGAAGAATTGCAATCGCGCGGCCGCGATTTGCGCCTTCTGGTGATCGTCACGCGGGCGCTGGCCAACGAAGAGAGGCTCGCGGGCCTCGCCCAGGGGCTGAACCTGATTGCAAAGACGTTCGACCAGTATTGGGATACGATGCACCCGGCTTTGCGCACGGCCGCCACGCCCCGCGAGGCAGCGCTGCGACGCATCAATGCGCTGCTTGACCTCCAAAACGGCCAGGACGGCCTGCTGGCGAACCTGAGGCAGACCGTGTTCTTCTCACCGCGTGCGATCGGGCCAATTAGCGGGCGAGACCTCGAACAGGCCGCGCTCGACGAGCGCGTCATACTCCAGGAAGCTGCCTCCGGCCTGGGGACCGGCGAAAGGGCGGCGCTGACTTCGGCCCACAACCAGATGCTGAACCGGGTGCGCACGGGATGCGCGGCGCAGGCCGATCAAGACGCCGACGCCATCATGACGCTTTTGAGCGATGCGCGCGCCGCCATTTCGGCGTTGGAGGCGGTGGATGCTGCGCTCAATGTCCGCATCGACGGCAATGGTGCAGCCGTTCCGGAATTGAAGAAGTTCCTGCAGCGACTGCTGACGACGCTGGAGTGGAATACCAGTGCCAACGCGGTCGCCAACGGTGCCGCAAAGCCTGCAGCGCAGCCGTCTCAACCGACATCGACGCCCACCCGAAATGGCCATGGAGCCGAGACGATGGCAAGTGTGGCAAACTTGGCGGAAACCAGCATCGGTCTGCCTGAGCGCCTCAATTCGCGCGACGAAGTCGTCAAATGCCTCGACCTCGTGGTCGCGTTCTACGATCGCACCGAGCCGTCCAGCCCGATCCCGCATCTCGCCCGGCGTGTGCGCCGCATGGTGCATATGGATTTCGTGGAACTGATGGAAGATCTCGCCCCGTCGGGGCTGAAGGAATTCCGGCTGCTTGCCGGTGTTCCCGATCCCAAGAAGCCGGCCCAGAAGGATGAAAGGTAACAATCATGCCAGCAGAGAGCAAAGCGAAGGTCATCGAAAGAAACCGCGCCCCGCGCGTGCAGATCGCCTATGACGTCGAAACCTACGGCAGCCCGACAACGATAGAGTTGCCGTTCGTCATGGCTGTCATTGCCGACCTTTCCGGCGCCTCGCAGACCAAGGAAGCCTCAAAGTCGGTTCTGGATCGGAATTTCGTCGAAACCGACGCCAACCGCTTTCCCAAATTCATGGAAGCGATGGGACCGCGCGTGAAGGCGCGGGTGAAGAACACGTTGCCGCAGGCCGAAGGTGCCGAGCGGGACGAGGAAATGGCGATCGATCTCACCTTCTCCAAAATGGGTGATTTCGCGCCCGACAAGATCGCCGAGCAGGTGCCGCAACTGGCCGAGATCCTCAAGATGCGGCGGCAACTTGAGGAACTGCTGGGCTTCATGGATGGCCGCGTCGATGCTGAAAAGCGCATTGCGCAGCTTCTCAACAACGAGCCTTTGCTGAGCAAGATCGCCAGCCAGGCGATGTCCGACGGCAAGGGCGAGGAGTAAGTCATGGCTGAACAGCAAAAGACCGCAGTCGCAACCGCCGAGGCGGAAGCCATAGATCTGGGTGAATTCAGCGGCCTGCTTGAAAAGGATTTCAAGGTCAGGAAGGACGACACTGAGAAGCTGCAGCAACTGGTGCGCAACCTGGCGCTGGCCGCTCAGTCCCGATCCGAGACGACGACCATCTCGTCCAACGCGATCAAGTCGATCAAATCGCTGATCGCGGGCATCGACAAGATGCTGACGACGCAGGTCAACGAGATCCTGCATGCCCCCGAAGTGCGGGAGATGGAAGGCACCTGGCGGGGCCTCTGGTACCTCATCAACAACACCGAGACGGATACCAAGCTGAAGATCCGGGTGATGAACATCTCCAAGGAGCAGTTGGCCGACACGCTGGAAGACTATGAAGGCCAGATGTGGGACCAGAGCCCAATCTTCAAGAAAGTCTACACCGACGAGTATTCGATGCTCGGCGGCGAGCCGATCGGCTGCATCATCGGCGCCTACGAGTTCTCCAACCACCCGCGCGACGTCGGCCTGCTGCGCAACATCTCGGGTGTCTGTGCCTCGGCGCATACGCCCTTCATCGCGGCCGCCTCGCCGCGGCTGTTCCGCATGGACAGCTGGCAGGAACTGCCGAACCCGCAAGACCTGCAAATGATCGTGAACAACCCGGCCTATGCCTCATGGCAGTCGCTGCGCGAGAGCGAGGACGCCCGCTATATCGGCCTCACCATGCCGCGCGTATTGGCACGCCTGCCCTACGGCTCGGAAACCGTTCCGGTGAAGGGCTTCACCTTCGAGGAAGAGGTAAGCGGCGACCACAACAAATATGTCTGGATGAACGCCGCTTTCCCGATGGGCGTGAACATCAACCGCAGCCACAAGCTCTATGGCTGGGGAACGCAGATCCGCGGCGTAGAGAATGGCGGCACGGTGCTCAATCTGCCGGTGCACGCTTTCCCGACGGATGACGGTTCAATCGCGATGAAATGCCCGACCGAAGTTGCCATCGACGACCGGCGTGAGGCGGAACTGGCGAAGCTCGGTCTGATGCCGATCTTGCACCGCAAGAACACCGATCTCGCAGCCTTCATCGGGGCGCACTCGCTTCAGGACGACGAGACCCGTGCTGGGCGTCTGGTCGACCCCGACGCCCAGTCGAACGAAAGGCTGAGCGCCAACCTGCCCTATCTCTTCCCTGTCTCGCGTTTTGCGCATTACCTCAAGGCGATCGCGCGCGACAAGATCGGCTCATTCAAGGAACGCACCGACATGGAGACTTGGTTGACCGAATGGATCAACCGCTACGTGCTGGCCAATCCCGCCTTTGCCGACGACAAGGCGCGAGCCAAGCGACCGCTCGCCGCGGCCGAGGTTCAGGTCGACAGCGTCGAAGGCAGACCCGGTTACTACAACGCCCGTTTCTATCTGCGTCCGCATTACCAGTTGGAGGGCATCAACGCCTCGCTGCGGTTGGTGTCGGAACTGCCGTCCGTGAAGGGCTGAAGCGCAGCGAAGTCATCATCCTGTTTCATTTGAAAGCGGTGGAGAAAGACAATGCCGACCACAGACAGAAACGATGCTCCTTCAATGAAGATTGATGGTTTTTTGAAAGTTCCCGACATCAAGGGGCCCAGCAAGCGCGACGGGCATGAAGACGAGATCGAAGTGCATGGCGTCGATTACAAGATGATGGCGCCTTATGATCCGAATTCGCTTTCGCGACGCGGCCGTGTGTCGATGGGAATGATCAAATTCTTCAAGCACTACGACAAGTCGTCGCCATATCTGAAGAAGGCGTTGTTCGAGAACAAGGCGCTCGACGAGGTGGTGTTTTCGGCACGCCGCACCATTGACGGCGAGACCAGCGACTATCTGGTCGTGACGCTCACCGACGCTTCGATCATGGAATACGACATGCGGCAGGCTCCCGACGAGGCGGACCTGATCGAGGAAGAAGTCAGCTTCGCCTACAAGAAGATCAAGTTTGTCTACGACAAGGACGACGAGATCGAAATGGACGTCTATGTCGGCAAGTGAGACCAGGCGGCCTGGCGCGAGAGCGCAACCTGGCGGCAGTTCGCGGGCAAGGCGCGAGGCGGTCCAGCCATCCCTTTGGGATCGCCTCGTCAACGACTTGCCTGGACTGACGTCGGAGATCGAGGGGTTGCGCCGTCTCTTGGATGAAGAACTCGGCGCCGAGCGCGTCGAGGCTCTTCTTGCCGGCAGCGCACGCGCCATCGACGCCGACGCCGAACTCACATCCGAGCAAAAACGGCGCCTGCACCGGCTGGTCTTCCAGAGCCAGCATCGCGCCGAGATCGAAGGCCGCGGCGTGGTCGTTTCGGCACGAGTATTGAGAGAGGCCGTGCGCCGCGACATCGAGGCCCTGTTCAACACCGAGCGCTTCGAATCCGTACCGATGCTCTCCGACGCCGAACACGAACAGCCCCTGGACGAACTGCCCTCGCTCGCTGACTTTCCGCAGGTGCGCCGCAGCGTGGTGAATTTCGGGGTGCCGTCTTTTTCCGGCCGTTCGTCGCGGGATTTCGACCGCGATTCCCTGGCACGAGAGATCCGCGCGGTGCTCGCCACCTTCGAGCCGCGCCTGAAGGAGAGTGCCACAATCGTCAACGTCACGCTCGGCGACAAAAACATCGGTCTCAAGATCGAGATCGACGCGGTGCTGATCATGGCCCCCACACCGGAGCGTATGCGCCTGCGCACCACGATCAATCTCGACAACGGGCTGGCACGAACCAAATTCAGGGAGACCTGAGATGGATCGGGTCTTTGTGGAGTATTACGAAGAGGAACTGACCCATATCCGCGCCCTGGCGGCGGAATTCGCAGACATGCATCCGGCGGTCGCCCGCAATCTTTCCCTCGACACGGTCCCATGTCCCGACCCTTATGTCGAACGGCTGCTCGACGGCGTCGCCTTCCTGGCGGCGCGGACCCGTCTGAAGGTCGACGCGGAGCGCTCGCGCTTCTCGCGCGCCGTGCTCGATGTGCTTTATCCCGATCTGGTCGCGCCGGCGCCGGCGACGGCGATGGCGGTCCTGAAACCCGGCCAGCAAGTGCAGTCGATGCTCGCAGGTCACGCCATCGCGCGCGGCACACGGCTGGTCTCTGCCCTGCATCCAGGGCTTTCGACACGCTCGACCTTTACCACCGCGCAGGAGGTGACGCTGTGGCCGATCGCCGTCACCTCGGTCAGCTATTTCCAGGATCGCAGCGCGCTCGCCGCCGCCGCAATCGCGCCGATCGGCGGCGTGCGCGCCGAGGCGGCGTTCCGGGTCACGCTCGCTCGGACAGGAAAAGGCAAGCTCAGCGACTTGTCGCTCGACCGTCTCGACCTCTATTTCGCCGGGCGCGCCAAGGCGCCGGTGCTTTTCGATGCAATCTTCGGCGCCTGCTCGGCGCTCGGCGCGCGCGCGCAGGGCAAGGCCAATCCGCTAACAGCGCTGCCCGAGCCCGAAATGATAGGCATTCGCGACGACGAAGCGTTGATGCCACGCACCCGTGCGACCTTCGAGGGCTACCGGCTTCTGCGCGAATATTTCATGATCCCGGAGCGCTTCCATTACGTACGGGTCGCTGGCCTCCAGCCGGTGGTGCGCACATGTGAGGCGGCGATCGAGATCATCTTCCTGTTCCGGCGTGCGGTGCCGGAACTCGCCGATGTGACGGCTGCCGATTTCGAGCTGTTCGTGACGCCGGTCATCAATCTCTTCGAACGCGAATGCAACGACATCGAGATCGATCCGCGCAAAACCCGTCAGGTGCTGCATGCCGACCGCACCCGGGCGCGGGATTTCGAGATCTTTCGGGTCACACAGGTTGAGGATGCCGACGCCGAAAGCAGCGAGGCGACGATTCCCGAATTGTTCAGCCTGGGCCAGAACCGCGGCAGCGGCTGGGTCTATTCGACCGAGCGGCGTCCGCGCCGGGCCACCGAAGACGAGCGGCGCGACGGCCTGACCCGCACCTCCTACACCGGCGACGACGTCTTTATCGCCGTCTCGCGGCCGGCAGGAAGCGTGCCAAACCGGCTGCTCAAGCGTCTCGGCATCGTGGCGCTTTGCACCAATCGCGACCTGCCGATCCTGGACGACACACCGACGCTGACGCTGGAGACGGCAGATCCAGTCGAAACGGTGCGCTTGCTTGGAGCGCTGCGGCCGCCGCAGCCGGCCATCCCGGCATCCCTGCCGGGCGGCGCTGACGGCGAATCGCGCGCCGACAATCTCGCCTGGCGTCTGGTGGCGCAGCTCTCGCTCAACTTCCTCAGCCTTGCCAAGGAAGGCCGGGGAGTCGATCCGCTGCATGCCTTGCTCGACCTCTATGCCGATCGGGGCGATCCGGCCCTTGCCCGCAACGTGCATTCGATCGTGCGCATCGATTCGCGCCCGGTGATCGAGAGGCTGCAGATTGACGGGCCAATGTGTTTTGGACGCGGCACCGAGGTAACGCTGCATGTCGACCAGTCCGTGCTGGCGGGGCAAAGCTCACTGCTGCTTTCGGCCCTGCTTTCGCGGCTGTTCGCCCGCCATGCGGGGATAAATGGTTTTGTGCGGACCCGTACGCGGTTGCTGCAGAAGCAGGAGGATGTGCCATGGCCGATGACGCCCGGCAATCGCTACCTGATCTAGCGCAGCCCGCAACGGTCGCGGCCGAAATGTTGTCGGAGGACTTCGATTTTTTCGAGTTGCTGCGACGGCTGGAGCAGCGCCGCGGGTTGTTCGGCCATTCCGGAACGGCCGAGCGCGAGCCGGCGAGGCTGGGCCAGCATGTGCGGCTGAGCTTCTCGGCGCGCGACGTCGTCAAGTTCCAGGAGGGCGGGGACAAGGCCCTGGCAAGGGTGACCGTCGCCAATCTGGGGCTGCTTGGACCGGAAGGACCGATGCCGCTGCATCTGACGCGCTGGGTGCTCGATCGGCTTTCGCAGCGCTGGTTCACCGGAGCCGACGCCGAGCAGACCAGCGACACGACCTTCGTCGATTTCGTCAACATCCTGCAGCACCGCATGATGGCGCTCTACTACCGCGCCTGGGCCGACGCGCATCCAGCGGTGCAGGTCGAGCGTTCCGTCGGCGGGCGCGTTCGCGCCATGCTGGAGGCAATGTCCGGCATCGGCCTGCCCGGCACGCAGGATCCCGAACTCGACGCTGTGCGACTGCGACAGGCTGGGTCGCTGGCCAGTCAGGTCGACGGCGTGGAGCGGCTTACTTTGTTCCTTACCACCGCCTTCAAGGTTCCGGTGCGGATCAAGGAGTTCGTTGCCGCCTGGATCCCCGTACCGACCCCATTGCAGACGCGTCTCGGCAGGGCCTATGCCGGACTTGGACGCGGCGCGACGATCGGGCCGCGGGTGTTCAGCCGCCAGAGCAGGATCGAATTGCGCGTCGGTCCGTTGAGCCTCGACGAGTTCAAGTCGTTCTTGCCTGGCGAGCGGCGTCTCGGCCTGTTCAAGAAGGCGGTGCGCGATATGATCGGCGAGGCGCTCGATGTCGATTTGCGCATCGTGCTGGCGCGCGATGCCGTACCGCCGCCCCGGGTCGGGACCGTCCAGCTTGGCCGCACGGCCTGGCTGGAACGGCCCGCGAGTACGGGCGACGCCGACGATCTGAGATTGCACACTATCGTCGGCTGGCGGCCGCAAATGCCGGAGGCGGCCGCATGAGCCTGCTGCTGACCCTGGAACAGGGCCCCCGCTCGCAAGTGGTCCGGCAGAGCCGGCTCGACGAGGGCGAGTTGGTGATCGGGCGCAGCGCAGATGCGGGCTGGCAGATCGACGACCCGGATATGTTCGTCTCGCGCGCGCACTGCACGATCAAGGGCGACCGGGACGGCTATTTCGTGACCGACACGTCGAGCAGCGGATTGTTTGTCGACGAAGCCGACAGCCCTCTTGGACCTGGCAGGTCGATGCGGCTGCAGAACGGCATGCGGCTGCGCATGGGCGACTATGTGTTTCATGTCGAGGTTCAGTCCAAAATGAGCCAGACCGCGGTCGGCCAGGCCCCGGCCGCCAACCATCCCACGCCGGCGTGGTCGCCTCCGGGAGCACGAACGCCAGCCAGCATCGGCGGCGACGACTTCTTCTCGGTCAAGATCGAGGAAGAGCCGCGCAAACCCCGCCCGGCGGATCTGCCGAACCCGTTCGAGCAGCCTGTCCCTGGGGCTTACGATCGCGCATCGAACCAGCGCAGTTCGCCTGCCTTCGATGACCCCTTCAGCCTCGATCCGGTGGCGACGCCGCAGGCCGGTGACGGCCCTGCTGCGGGTCAGCCGGATCCGTTTGGGCTGGGTGACATGTCTTCGCGCAATGATGCGTCCTGGCAGCCGGCGAAGCCGGCCAGCTTCGATGACGATTTCAGTTTCGGCCCCCCCGCTGCGCCGCCTGTCACCAACGGTGCCGATCCGGCAGGACGTGCCCGGCACCACGTTGAAAAGCCGCGCGCCGACAATCCTTGGGACATGCCGGTGCAGGCAGCCGCATCGCCGGCGCCGCGCCGCGCCGCGCCAGCGTCGAAGCCGGCGCGCGCTGCGCAGCCAGTGCCAAGCGATATGGCGCTTCGTGCCGCGTTCTTGCGCGGTATAGGCGTCGAGGAGGCTGATTTTCCCGCGCGCGATGCGATCGCCGAAATGGAAAAATTCGGCCGTGAATACCGGCTGATGCTGGATGGCTTGATGCAGTTGCTGCGCAAACGCGCCGAGGAGAAGGGAAGCGCGCGCGTCGCCCAGACTGTGGTCGGCGCCTCCGAGGTCAATCCGCTTAAATTCCTGCCGACGGTCGAGGATGTCGTCGTCACCATCATCTCCGAACGCAGCCCGGGCTTTCTCTCAGGCGAGGCGGCGATCAGCGACGCGGTGAAGGACCTTGCACAGCATCACGTACGCGCCTGGCGGGGCGTTCAGGCGGCACTTCGGCGCATGATCGACCGTTTTGATCCAGCCGCCATCGAAGAAGAGCTCAAATCCAATTCCGCCATCGGCAATCTGCTCTCGGGCGGGCGCAACGCCAAGCTGTGGGAGCTCTATCAGAGACGCCATCGCGACATCGCCCAGAGTGCGGAATCGAGTTTCCTGGGCGAGATCGGCACAGACTTCAGGGACGCATATGAGGAGGAGTAGGATATGATCGACAGACGCGAATTCGTCGTTGCCCTCGGCGCTACGGGGCTGCTTGCGGCTTGCCAGAGCGGCCCGCCGAAACCATCGGTTATCTCCGTCAATGTGACCGGCGGTGCGGGGATGAATCCAGGGCCGGGCGGCGGCGACCGGCCGGTAACGGTGCTGGTGATGCGGCTTGCCAGCACCGGCAAGTTCAACTCGGCCGACTATTTCGCGCTGCAGGGCGACGCGGGCTCGGCCCTCGGTGCCGACCTCATCGGCTCCGACGCCATCTCGGTTGCGCCTGGCAAAACGGTGGCCAAGACCATCACGGTCGAGCCGAACGCGACGGCGCTCGGCTTCGTGGCGCTGATCCGCGAGCCAGGCGGACGCAACTGGCGCACCACCAAGTCAGTGTCGCCAGGGTCGAAATTCACCGTCAACGTCAGCCTGGGCAAGGGCGGCATTTCCGCCTAGCGGCAAGCAGCATATAGTTGCGTGCAGAAAGTAGCGGCATGAGCGATGCAAACAGGGTGCTGTGGTCGGAGGGCCTGTTTCTCAGGACCCAGCACTTCCAGCAGCAGGATCGGTTCTTCGAAGGCATGGTGCGCGGCGCATTGCGGGCCGGCCAGCTCCATACTTTCGGCTTCCAGCAACTGACCCTCGACCAGTCGCTGCTTGACGCCGGTCAGGTTTCGATCGTGTCCGCCCGGGGCATTTTCCCGGACGGCACGCCTTTTTCCATTCCCGACCTGATGGATGCGCCGAAGCCGCTGCCGGTCACACCCGACACGGGCGGCGGGCCGGTGCTGGTCGCACTGCCGCTCGAGCCCCCCGGAGGCGTGGGATTCGACCCGGCGCATGCGGCGTCGACGGGCGCGCGTTACCACGGCAGGATCGTATCGGTGCGCGATGCCGTCCAAAGTGCCGGCGATCCCGAGGAGATCGAGATCGCAAGGCCGCAAGCGGCGCTGCTTGCGCCCGGCAAATCGGTCGGCGGCTATACCGCCTTGCCGATCGCCGACATCAAAGGTGTACGCGCCGACGGCGGCATCTCGCTCGACGAGACGTTCCTGCCGCCGACGCTGATCACCGGCGCGGTCCACTGGTATAGGCAATTGCTGCAGGAGGTCGTCACCGGCCTCGAGCAAATCGGCGAAGCGCATGGCAAGATGGTGATGGGCGGCGCCGGCCGCAGCGTAGAAGACCTCTTGATGCTGCACCTGGCCAATGCCGCTCGCCCGCGCCTTGCCCATATGCTGGCGCAGGATGTCTTTCATCCAGCCGAACTCTATCTCGAACTTGCCGGACTCGCCGGCGAGATGGCAACCTACGGCTCGAGCTCGCGCCGGCTCGGCGATCTGCCGCCCTACGACCACATGGCCCCCGGCCCCGCCTATATGGCACTGGCCGACGCCCTGCGTTCGCTCATCCTCAGCCTGCGCTACATCGAACCGAAATCGCGCGCGCTGCCGGTCATGCGGCACGCCACCAATGTCTGGAAAGTACGCATCGACAACCCAAAGCTTTTGCTCGCCAGCCGGATCGTCATCCGCGTGGGATCGGAGCTTTCGGAAGACGCGCTGCGCAAGATCTTCGTCAACCAGGCGACAGTCGGCGCCGCGGACCAGTTCGAAGGGCTTTGGAAGTCGCGCCTGCCGGGCATTCCGCTCAAACCGCTCCATTCGCAGCCACGCGAGATTCCCTATGATGGCGACCGGCTGTGCCTGGAGCTCGATCAGAAGAGCGAGCATTGGGCCTCCTTGCTCGACGCGCCCGGCTTCGTCATTGGCGTTTCCGGAGTCCTGGACAGCGAGCCGCAGGTCGACTGCTATTCGGTGAACAGGTGATGAGCCGGGATGATCCTTTCGGCCTGTCGGAGGATCGCGAGCGCACGCGCATCAGGCTGGCGGGCGTTGCGCCGCGGCCGCTGGCGCCGCTGACGCCAGGCGCACCGGTCAAGAGGGCGCGTGTTCATCCCAACCCGCTCATCAACATCTTCGCGCCACTGCTCGAATTCGCCCCCGAGCTCGAAAGCGCTCTGGCGCCGGAAAACCCCGAAGCAATGCGCACACGCCTGCTCGACGAGTTGGTTCAGGCGCGCGACGCCGTTATGGCAGCGGGCTCCTCGCTGGAGCGCGCCGATCAGGCGGCATGGGCCGTGGCGGCATTGCTCGACGACCTCGCGCTCAACACGCCATGGGGCGGCGCCAGCGCCTGGCCGCGACAGCCGCTCGTGGTCATGCTGCGTGGCGACGTCGATGCCGGCACCCAGTTTTTCACCCGCCTTGACGAGCTCGAGCGCCATCCCAACCGTGACCGCGAGATGCTGGAGCTTCAGTATTACTGCCTGGCGCTCGGCTTTCGTGGCAAGTATCGGGTGCCCGGCCGAGCCGGCGACCGCTCGCTCACTGGTGTGCGTGTGGCAGCCGCGCGCGTCCTTCGCAATGCCGACGCCGACAGCGCGCCACTGTCGCCGAACTGGAAAGGCGTAATCGCTTCCGACGAGCCGCAGCGCTTCATCGTCCCGATATGGGTGATGGCCCTTGCTGCAATTGCCATCGTCGCCGCCGCTTATATCGGCCTGTCGATGAGCTTGAGCAGCCAGGCGGTTGAACTGTCCGCACTGGTCCGCACCCTGCCGCCGGCCTCTCGGGCGGACGTTACCCGCGCCGCACCAAAGCAGGATGCGCCCGAACCTGAACCGCCACAGGCGGTCGATTTCGCGCTTTTGCCCGCATTCAAGGCCGAAGCGCCGGCAAGCCTCAAGGGCGCGCTCAGCGGCACCGAGAGCGTCTCGCTGGCCAAGCTGATCATCCAGTCCTCCAACCCAGAGCTCTTCCAGTCCTCGCGGCCGACACTGTCCCAAGGCTATGAGCCGCTGATCGCCTCGATCGCCAAGGTGATCCTCGCCAATCAGGAGCTGACTGGAAACATCACCATCATCGGCCATACCGACAATGTGCGCCTGCAGCGGTCCAACCCCCTGGCGAGCAACCAGCGGCTCTCGGAGGCACGCGCGCAGACCATAGGGGACCTCCTGGTACAGGCTGGCGTGCCACAGGCGCGCATCCATTCCGAGGGCCGCGCCGACACCGATCCGGTGGCCGACAACTCGACGCGCGAGGGCCGCGCGCTTAACCGGCGCGTCGAGGTCCTGGTCGAGAAGAGGCTCTGAGATGTTCATCCTGCGCTTCCTGTGGGCGGTCATCACCTCGCGATTTCTGTGGACCCTGATCGGCATTGCACTGCTTTCGCTGTTGATCTGGGTGTTCGGCCCGATCGTAAGGGTCGGTCCCTACGCGCCATTCGAATCCGACAATGTGCGCATCGCCATCGTCGTCGGACTGATCTTCTTATGGCTGATCTGGCTGATCATCGCGCAACGGCGCGCCATTCGCGCCAATCGCATGTTCGTCGCCGAGATCGCAGCTCCCGTAGCCGAAAAACAGCTCACCCCTGGCGAGGAGAGCGTTGCAGCCGTCGGCGCCAAGTTCGGCGAGGTGATGGCCGAGCTCAAGCGGCGCAAGCTCGGCGGACGCAAGTTCCTGCGCGAAATGCCATGGTATGTGATCGTCGGACCTCCGGCCACCGGCAAGACCACCGCGTTGCGCCAATCGGGTCTCAATTTTCCAATCGACCTTACCGACGATTTGCAAGGCGTTGGCGGCACGCGCAATTGTGACTGGTTCTTCTCCGAAAACGCGGTGCTGATCGACACCGCGGGGCGCTACGTCCAGCAGGAGAGCCAGCCGGACGTCGATGCTGCGGAATGGCTGGGCTTCCTTGACCTTTTGAAAAAGCACCGCGGCCGCCGAGCACTCAACGGCGTCATTGTCGCGCTGTCGATCGACGCGCTCTCGGAGGGCGAGGAAGCGATCAAGGCGCACGGCCGCAAGATCCGCCGCCGACTGGCCGAGCTGAATGATCGGCTAGAGATCCGCCTGCCCGTCTACCTGATGCTGACCAAGGCAGACCTGATCAAAGGCTTCGAAGCCTTCTTCGGTGGCTTGTCGACAAGCGCGCGCGAGCAGGTATGGGGAACAACCTTTCCGCTCGAGGCCCAAGTCAACGCCGGCACGATCCTGGCGGAGCTCTCCAGGCTCGCCACCGAGCTGGAGCGGAGGTTGGTGCCACGCCTGGAAGACGAAGACAAGCTCGCCTCGCGCGCCGAGATCTTCCGCTTTCCAGCCCAGCTGGCGAGCCTCGGCGAGCCGATCAAGACATTGATCGAGGCAATATTCGGCGAAAGCCGCTATGAGGAAGCCGGCTGGTTGCGCGGGCTCTATCTAACATCGGCGACCCAGGAAGGCGCTCCCATCGACCGGCTGACCGCGGCGTTGTCCTCCTCCTTCGGCCTGCCGCCGCGCCGCGCCATAGCGGCGGCGCGCGTTGAGAGGCGCAGCTTCTTCCTCAAGAACCTTCTGACCGAGGTTATCTTCAAGGAGGCCGGCCTTGGTACGTTCGATCCGCTAGCGCAGCGTCGCCGCGCCTGGATGTGGCGCGGGGCTGCCGCCGCCTGTGGGCTCGCGGCTCTGCTGGCTGGCGGCCTGTTCACCTGGTCCTACCTCGACAACCGCAACGCGATTGCCGAACAGGCCGGCCAGTTCGAAGCCCTGCAGGGGCCGCTCACCGAGGTGGCCGCCATGCCGGCTGCGGTCGAGCAGCCGACCTTGGATGGCGCGCTGTCGGCGATGGGCGCAGTCGCGACGGCTCGAACGCCGCCGCCAGACGCCGTCCATAACCTGCTCGGGCCGACCGCTTCGGCGGAGTTGATGCGCGCACAGACGGATACCTACGACCATGCGCTGCGCAACGTGCTCGAGCCGCATATGGTCGCCCTGCTCGAGGCCACGATGTGGCGGCAAATCCGCGATCCGGACTTCATGCTCGGCGCGCTGAAGACCTACCGGATGATGACCGGCCTGTCGCAAATGGACACCGATTTCGTCCAGAACTGGTGGGTGAACAGTCTGCCGCAATTCGCGCCGGCTCCGCCTTTCCCCACGGCCGACGCCGAAGAGCACCAAATCGCCGCCATCCGCCGCATGGCAGTCGATGACAGCTACATCGCCCCGGACAAGGCACTGGTCGCGGAGGCGCTGAAGACCGTGTGCACGATCTCACTGCCCGAGCGCGCCTACAGGCAACTCCTGGCCGACCCGGAAGTAGCAGCCATCAAGGAATGGGCGCCGGCCAATTTCGCCGGGCCGAATGGCGCCAAGGTGTTCGCGCGCCGTTCCGACAAAACACTGCGTGTCGGCGTTCCAGGCCCCTATACCTATGCCGGCTTCCATGACGCGGTCCTCGACCGAGTCGAGGATGTCGCCGGCCAGGCCGCGTTGGACCGGGCGGTGTTTGCCGGCGGCTGCGAGGAGAATTCGGAGACGTCGGTCTCGGCGCTCTCCCAGGACATCCTGAAGCTCTATTACGACGACTATATCGCGCAGTGGGACTCTTTCCTGCGCGACATGCGGCTTTCACCGCTGACCGATCTCAACATAGCCAGTGAGAACCTCAAGGATCTGTCAAGCGCCGACTCCGCGCTGAAGCGCCTGTTGACGGCAGTGGTGCAGGAGACCGACCTCACCCGTTCCGACGAGGCGCCGGCCGATGGCCAAAGCGGCGCTGCCGCCAAGACCGGTTCGAAGCTGCTGAGCAAGCTTGGCAAGCTCGGCAAGGTGGTGACCTCAGGCGCCAAGCTCCTGCCTCGCGCCGGCTCCGCCAACCAGGTGGACATGACCGGCAGCCTGGTGGCCGACCATTTCAAGCCGCTCAAGGGCACCATCGCACAGGTCGACGGCCAGCCGCCGGCGCTCGACGCGGCGATCGTGGCGCTGACGGCTCTGTCGAACGTTCTGCAGACGGTCACCGCCAATCCCAACCCGCAGGACGCGATCAAGAAGCAGGGCGGCCTTGCCGAACTGACAGGCGCGGTTGCGAGACAAGCACAGATCCTGCCCTCGCCGGTCAACGACTGGCTGGGCGGTATTGCCGGCGACACCAGTGGCTTGTCGCAAAAGGCTGTAACCAACGAGCTCAATGCCATCTGGCGGGCCGACATACTCCCCTTCTGCCAGGCGGCACTCAACAACCGCTATCCATTCAGCGCCGACAGCGCGGTCGACGTCAACGTGCGCGACTTCCAGCGGCTGTTCGGGCCGACCGGCCTGATCGATGCTTTCATCAACGACCATCTGATCAACTATGTCGACACCGCCAGCGAGCCGTGGAAATGGCGGGCCGATTTCGGCCTCGACCCGGCGGCGCTCGCAGCGTTCGAGCAGGCCAGGCATATCCGCGACGACCTGTTTCCAGGCGGCACCGGCCCGGTGATGAATTTCACCCTGGAACCCAAGGACCTCGCACCCGGCGCGGCGCGGGTGACGCTCAACCTCGATGGCCAGAACCTCGTCTACTACAACAATGCAACCAGGCCGCAGCCGATGACGTGGCCCGGCAAGGACGGGACCGGGGTGATCTCGCTTGCCTTCCAGCCGGTCGACGGCTCGCCCGAAGTGATGCTCAACGAAACCGGCAGCTGGGCCTGGCTCAGAATGCTGCGCGGCGGCCGCTTCGCGGCGACCAAGCTCACCGACGTCTATAGCCTGCGGCTCGGTACGAAGGGGATGTGGGCCGACTTCGAGCTCAAGGCGGCCAGTGTCGAGAATCCATACACACTCGAAATGTTCAAGAAGTTCACATGTCCGCCGCAGATCTGATCATTGGCTTTTTCGGCAAGATACCGGCGACCGGCGATTTCGTCGCCTGGAACTTGCCGCGGACTTTCATCGACCGATGGGACCGGTGGATGTCAATGGAACTGCGCGCGCGACCCGATGAGGGCGAGTTAGACTCGCGCGCATGGCGTTTTGTCATTCAGGAAGGAATTTTCAGTGACCAACCCTGTGCCGGCGCCTGGCGAATGAGCGAGGACCGCGTCGGCCGGCGCTATCCTTTCGCGGTCATTAGGCTGGGTCCCCCCCCTGATCCAGGCGACCCCTGGTTCGATGCGGTGGTTGCATCACTTCAGGGATGCGTGGCCGACCATTGGTCCCAGGGAAGGTTGACGGAGCATCTGGAGGAATTGCCCGCACCAAGCCCCGGCGCAGGGTCGTCGCGAATTGTCTTCTGGAGTGACGACTGGGAAGTGAAGGAGTTCAGCTTCTCCGACATTCACGACCTGGCCGCAAACGCTTTACCCGGCATGCGTGCGGCACCGGCTCAAACGGTGGAATTCTAGACATGGGATGCACCGTATTCGCGGAGAAAATGGGGTGGTTTCACAAAGGCAGTGACGGAAAAGGTATTGCGCCCGGAGATGTTTGTCTGACACCGCCGCCACCGCCAGCCGGTCCGATCCCCGTACCCTATGTCAATATGCTGTTCGCCAGCGACCTGACGAAAGGTAGCAAGAGCGTCAAGGCCGACGGCAATCCAACCGCACTTGAGGATGTTTCTGAGATCTCGACAAGTACCGGAAACGAGCCCGGCACGCAGGGCGGCGGCGTCATAACGCATAAGACCAAAGGCAAGGGGAACTTCACGCTTTGGTCCTTTACAGTAAAGGTCGAGGGCAAGGGGGTCTGCCGTCATGGCGACCCATTGCTGCAGAACGAAGCCAGCAAACCACCGAATTGCACTGCCCCCGGCGCGCTGGTGATTCTGAAGGCGGCGCTCGGTAGCAATTATCGAAAAAGCAAATGCAAAACACCCTACAATAGCGACAAACACCGCCCAAGCATTAAGCAACCGCAGAAAGATGAAGTCTACGGAAAGCGGTGCTGGGAATGCGCGAAGCAGATCAGGGCAAGCAAGCGGGCCAAGACGCTAGGCGGCAAATGGCTGAGGGAGGAAGATTACGGCAAGAAGGACTCGGGCGGAAAGAGGCGCTACAAGAACCGCGACCGAAAGAAGATGACGCCCGATCATCAGCCACCTTTGAATCGCGCATGGGAACTTGGCGGCTGTCATCTGAAACCATCGCCCGAGGCATTCAAGAAACTCATGAGCAAGCCGGAGATGGTGCGGCCGCATTGCCGTGCGCACTCGAATACTCAGGGGACCAAGGTGTCCAAGATTGGCGCCAGCATTAGAGCGGGCCGGTCCTAGAGGAGGTAATGCGATGGACAAACGCTACAAAGATATTCAGGCTCACTATCTTGCCGAAATGCGCACAATCCTGCCGGGGGTGATGACCTGGTGGAAGGCTCAAGCTGTTCGCGATGCATCAAAACTCGTCGGCTCGGCCCCCCAAAATGAGTTCGAATCCCGCTGGCCGGCGGGACCAACCGCACACCCGCGCGTTCTCCATGTCTTCCGAAAATACTTCCTAGAAATAGACAATCTTAACCTGCACAATGAAAGTCGCGAGGCTCCCGGTAGCGATGACATCGAGGAAACCGACTGGGGAGCAGATGACGAGCCCGAGGTAGACTTCCAACTCGCGATCGATCTGCTGGTCGACGACCTACCTAGCGTCGCACCGGATGTCTATGAACTCGTGAAAGGCCTTGTTTTCGTGCCTATCGGTCAATCTCCGGACGAGGAGACCTGCTGAGATGGCGTTCAAGATCGTCCACAACGTCGACAAAGCTGTGCGCCAATTGCTTGGGGCACCGAAGGATCTCTATGGAGAAATTCGTGACCAGGGGCAAGAAAAACCCCTTGCCGATGCAACCGAAGCCCATCGGAGACTATATGCCCAATATGTTGCCGACTTCGCAACGGCATATGAGGTCGGCGATGCGTGGTGGCAGGATTGTGTCGAAGCCTTCGTGCTCGATGGCTACAAGAAGGCCGAGGCTGTTGACCTCGCCTACGACAAACGGCTAGCTGGGCCCGCATCCGCCCCGGAGGTTGTCTGGTTTTTTCGCACATATTGGCTGTCCTTTGACGAGCTGAACGGTGATCTTCCTCCGGCCGATCGCGTGCCTCCCCAGACGGCAATGCTCGCCTGGTTGGTCGAAGACGGGCGAAAGGACTACGTGCGACTGCTCACCTGCATGCCCTACTGGCCGATCGGGCTTGACGAGAATGGTAACTGGAGCTGAGCCGTGGCCTTTGATGTTTGGCTCGAAAATCGCACGCCCTTCGCTGCCGCGACTCACCTCCAAATGGATGCTGATGGACAGGAAGTGCTTGTAACGATGTTGTCGGCCAGTTTCGATGTGCCGCAACCGAATGGTTCGCTGCGTCCCGCGGACGAACAGCTGCCAGTGGCATTCGGTGACGTGCCCTTCGGTGACCCAGCCCGCTCGTCGAGCCGGTACGAGGCCGACATTGCCCCCATCAAGCCGAAGGCGGAGGTAATCGTCAATGGCACGGCCCACGCTCCGAACGGAAAACCGGTGCGCGAGATGCAAGTAGGCCTCAGCGTCGCCGGCATTCGCAAGGTCCTCAACGTCGTCGGTGACCGCATTTTCGATTCCGGCAGCTACAGCGCGCCGCACCCTTTCAGGACAATGCCAATCGTATATGAGCGGGCATACGGCGGCACTACGCCCGATGGGACTGTCGAATCTCGCAACCCAGTGGGAGTCGGTTTTCGCCATGCGGCTTCCGCCGATCCGACCGTCAGGACGCAGGCCCCAAATATAACGTATCCGGGTGAGCCGTTTCTAAGCGCATCTGACCGCCCGCAGCCGGCTGGCTTCGGCGTGCTCGCGCGCGGATGGCAGCCGCGCCTCGGCTTAGCAGGTACTTATGATCAAAGCTGGATCGACACACAATGGCCTCTGCCCCCGAAGGATCTCGACCCTCGACACTATCTGTGCGCACCGACCGATCAACAATTGCCGCGGCTTGCCGGCGGCGAGGAGGTAACACTCATTGGCCTAACGCCGGATGGGCGCTGGAGCTTTCGCCTGCCAAGGGTCACCGCGCCCTTGAGATTGATCTATGATGACAAGGTGCAAGAGCAGTCTTTTGTACCAGACACGATCATCATCGAGCCCGAAATTTCGCGCGTTACCCTGAAAGCAAGGCATTCAACCACAACGCGCAGGAATGCCCCGAACATACGCGAGATCGTCTTTGGCCACGTTACGCCAGCTCTTCTTTTGGCTCGACGCAGGGGAAAGGAGTATCGCTCCGCCCTTGGCGGCGATGGAACGATACCGGATCGACCGGTGTGGCGACTATGAAGCGACCGCTTTATGTCTCGGGGGCTGGGGCGGTTACCGCAGCGGGATTGAACGCTCGGCAAACCCTCGCAGCGATTCGGGCAAGTCTGTCTGCTTTCGAAGACGCCGTGCTTGCTACGCCATTTGGCGCTACCCAGGTCGTGGCGCGAATCCCGGCTCGCTCCCGACTGCGAAGGACGGAGGGGCAGTGGCTTGTCAACATTGCGGCGCGGGCAGTCCGCGAGACATTGCTGACCGGCAAAATCAATTCCGAAGCGACCGCCATTCTGCTTACTCCGCCGGAGAGCTTTCGCAATCATCCGGCCTACGCCGACATCGCACCGGCGGATTTTCTGGCCGCGATAATTGCGACGACCGGTCAGAAGTTCCATGCTTCCTCGCGCGCAGCAGACGGCGGCGCTGCCGCAAGTATCGGGTTGCTGGAGCGCGCGGCGGAGTTGATGGAACTGCAGGACGTCGAACAGGTCCTGCTCGGCGGCGTCGACAGCCTCATCAACGCCGTGGATTTGGCTCGTCTTGGGCAGGCTCGTCGCCTCAAGAGTGAAGAGAACGCGCAAGGCCTGATTCCCGGCGAAGGCGCAGCCTTCATCCGGTTGACCCGCGCTCCCGACGGAAAAGCGCAGATCCAAGTTGCTATCCATGGCGTGGGCCTAGCCCACGAGACGGACAGTGTTCTTTCCGAGCGTTACAGCCAAGGGCACGCTCTGCTAGAGGCGTTACGCGACGCGGTAAAGGGATCAGGTCCCTCTGAGCCCGACATTGATTTCGTCGTCAGCAACGGCAATGGCGAGCGCTACAGCGGATGGGAGCAGATGCTCACACGACCGCGCTTCTACCGGACGCGACGGGAAATCCTGCCGACCGCCCTCCCGGCGATGACAGTCGGCGACATAGGGGCTGCCAGCGGGGCTCTTGTGCTGATGTTGGCAGCCGACAGTTTCCTGAAGGAGTATGCGCCCGGTGCGACCGCCGCCTGCGAGCTCGCCTCGGAGAATGGCCTGCGCGCCGCAGCGGTGTTGACCCACGTCAGGGGGCGGTAAGTAACCAGTTCATTCAAAAAAGACCCTTATGGATAATGTCATGTCCAGGCTGGGTACCGGCGCGTGGCACGCCAGTCGGCAAGCGGCGCATCGGACGTAGCAAGTGCGGCTCGTAACGCTCCGATCCGCAACCGGCGCATCGATTTGAAAGGGCGGTGAGAGTGCCCGCCCCGGCCCTCGTCCCACCATTCCTCGACCTTGTCGGCCACCGGCAGCGAGGTCTCGTCAAGATGGACGAAATCCTTGCCGAGCGCAGCCGGATCGACCGCAAAGAGGTCGGTATCGCCAAAATCAACTTCGAAGAGGTCGCGAAGCGCTGCCCCGGAAGCAACGACAAGGTCTGGTTCGCGCATTTTCTCTATTAGCCACGGCATCACCATGCGATTGCCGAGCAGACCAATGGAGGCCGTGGCAACGCCACGAAGCGCGGGCTGGTCCAGATGCGTCTGGAGCCAGGCCTTCCCGGCCGCCGTCGTCCTCGTCAACAGGCCTATCTCGATCGCCGGTCCCGACAATCCCGAGTCCGCCGTCACGATCTTGTCAATCACGGGTTGGGCGGTTCGAATTTCGCCCAGCAGGCAAGCGGCTACGGCAGCCGTGAAGCGCTCGGCGGGCGTCTCGCCGTCAAGTCCAGTCAACACCTCTGCAAGGAGATCGCGTCGTTTGACCGCTCCGGCAAGCTTGACTGCGCGTCTGCGCACCCTCAGGTCCGAATCTTTTGTCAAATTGCGAAGCCACGGCCCCGCATCCACCCGATGATGCCACAGCGAAGAGAGGCCGAGGCTGCGACGCAACGCGTCCCTCGTATGAAGCCAATCCGCCACGAATGGTCGCAGGCTCTCACGCGGCGTACGGGCGATGGCCGCGGAGAGGCTCGACGTGCCGACATCACCGAGCGGCCCCGCAGCATCGATCGCGACGGTCACCAGATCGGCGTCTCCCCAGCGCAGAGCTAATGTGCCCAGCACGAACAGTTCGCTTGGTTCAGGATAGTCCGTGAAGCGTGCTAGAGCTGCTTCCCAGCCCGCCGTGCCGGCGGCCAAAAGTCCTTCGAGATTGGCCTCCAGCCGCTGATCTAAGCGACCTATGTCGGCAGCATCCAGTATGGGAGCATCGATCTCTCTGCGACGGCGTTGCCAGAGGAAGGCCGCATCTTCGGCATGCTGGTCCACGATTGCAGCGATGGTCGCGACCCGATGCATCGGCAGCGCCTCAGTTGAGATGTACGGCCCCACCGCGAATACGGTTAGTTCCACTGGCCTGGCTGGTCAACTGGGTGCCTCGAATGGTCACGCGGCCATTCTTCTCCAGAATGATCGAAGCCACCCCGCAACGCAGCTCAATGCGCTCATCCGCGGTGATGACGAGACGATCCCCATCACGAACGACCGGCAGTTTCTTGTCCTTATGAGCCGGATCGACGATGCGTCCAACGACGAGCGGCCGCGCAGGGTCGCCCCCCTCAAACATCAGAGCCAGTTCCGAACCCACCGCTGAGGGCCCCAATTCCGTCAGGCTACGAGCCGCAACCGCCGTTTCGCGCTGATTGCCCGCGAATACAACAAGCGGTACTCCGGCATCGAACCCGATAAGCAGGCCGATTACAACCCCGTCAATGCGATCCAGAACTTTCATCGTGACGCCCTCAGTTATTGTTGATGGAGCTTCCCTTGATAATCACGTCGCCGTCAGCCTTGACATTTATCTTGCCGCTGCCCTTCAGCATGATGTCTTTACCGTCGGCGACGATGGTCCCATCTTTTTTCATGGTGATCGTTGCGTCGCCGCATTTTAGCGTGATCGAGTCACCCGCCTCGATCACCAGATTCTTGCCAACATTGATCGAACTGTCCTCGGCTATCTGGATGGCGCTGCCTTTCCCGACCTTGAGCGCATGCGCGCCACCGACGTCGGTGCCGTCATCCGCGCCAATCTTGGCGCTTCTTGCCTTGGCTATTTCGGACGATTGCGCTCCACCCACAGCGAAGCTCTGGTCCGCTCCGATCTGGATGCTCTGAGTTGCACCCACCGACCAGTTATCGGCAGCGCCTATGCTATGGCTTTGGTCTATCCCGACGCTTACCGATCGCGACGCCCCGATCGCGTTCGTCTGCGAAGCGCCGACTGTTCGGGCTTCAGCGGCTCCCACCGTGTCTACGCGGGCGACACCCACCGTGACCGTCTGGTTGAGACCCACCGTCTGCGAATGGTTGGCGTCGATGTTCTCCGTCGAGTTGGCGACGACATGGATGGTCTCATTCGCCATGACCGTCAACGAACGGTTCGCGCCCACGGTCTCGGTATCGTTGCTGCCGACGTTGGTGGTCTGGTCGACGCCGACCTTGACCGTCTTGTTGTTGCCGACGTCTTCGTCAAGGTTATGGCCGACCGAGTGCTTGGCGTCGTGGTCGATGCGGTCGGACTGGTCGTGCTGAACGGTCTTGTTGCGATCGTGTTTGATCAGCAGATGGTGGTCCTTCTGCGCCTGGAAATTGACCAGCTCTGAGCCGGCCTTGTCCTCGAACATTAGTTCGTTATAGCCGCCGCCGCCCTTTGACGAGTTGGACTTCCAGCCCGATTGCGTCGCATTGGCCGGCAGTCCGTAGGGCGGCATCTCAGCGGCGTTGTAGACCCGACCCGTGATGATCGGCAGGTCGGGATCGCCCTCGATGAAATCGACTATAACTTCCTGGCCGATGCGAGGGATCTGGATGAAGCCCCATCCGCTCCCGGCCCAGGTCTGCGACACGCGCACGAAGCAAGATGAGTTCTGGTCCTTCTTGCCGAGGCGGTCCCAATGAAATTGCACCTTCACCCGAGCATATTTGTCGGTGAAGATCTCCTCGCCCGACGGGCCGACCACGGTCGCGGTCTGCGGTCCGCGCATGATCGGTCGCGCCGTGATGCGCGGAGGCCGGTAGGGCAGTTTGGTGGGCGCGATGCCAAGCACGACCTTGAAATTCTCGCTATGGGCTTCGTTCTGGGTCCGGTAGCCTGGATCGAACAGCCGATATACGGCGCTGATCACCAGATAGTCCTGGTTCTGGTCGTCGCGCGGAAAACTTTCCAGCGTGAACTTGCAGCCTGAAAAAAGCCCCCGTACGGTTCCCACCGCCGTGCTGTGCTGGTGCAGAGCCTGGAGTTCCTCGCGGCGGATACCCGCAATCTTATCGCCACGCCCGACATCGAGATGCGCGCCGGGCTGACGGTAGTTTTCACCCGAAGCCTCCCGATGGGCGAAGGGCTGAGCGGACTTCGCCATCAGGTCAGCGCCGGGCTTCTCGAAATCATAGTCTGTATGAACGTAGGCGCCTGGACGCACGGCGCTGCCCGGAATCCATTCGGTAATGTATTCAACATCACGGCGCGAGCCATGGCCTTCGAAATTGTAAAGCACCTTCTCGTAGCCTGGCGCCGGCTTCAGCTTACTCATGGCATCGCACAGCACCAGCGTGTGCTTGCCCTCATCGTGCTCGAAGAAATAGAAGATCCCTTCGTGCTCGAGCAGCCGCTGCACAAAATCGAGATCGCTCTCATCGTACTGCACGCAATATTCGCGCGAGGGATAAGACCCCTGCAGCCGCTTCTCGAACTTGGCCATGCCGTATTTCGAGAAGATCTTTTCAACGATCTCGACAGCGGTCATGTTCTGGAAAATGCGGCAGTCGGTGGTGTTGCCGAGGAACCAGAGCCATGGCCTGACGCTGGCCTCGTAATAGGTCAACCGATCCTCTATGCGGGTAAGTGTGAAATCCGACACCAGACCGCTGAACCAGCGCTTTGGATCGGATTCGCCTTCGACGGAAACGACGCCGCCTAGCATCTTCAGCGGATCGATCTCACGGCTCTTGCTGACGAACCCCACGGTATACGCGAAACATCGGCTGATCTCATCACGGCCGACGAGATGGGTAAAGGTCAGCACATCGGCCCCAACCGGCGTCTGTAGAACCGTGGCACGTTCATTCGGCATGGGTCGTGCCCCTCCTCAACGCGGCCGCCGGGATGATGGATTGAAGCCCCGCTCCGTGAACGGCATCACGTTCACAGCATCTGACCGCCGCAAGCTAGCATATCTTCGACGGCGGCCAAATAAAAGCAACGCATGAACCTGGCGAGCATTGTTCGTGGAAGGCGCCTCTCCCACTGCGCCGGCAAGCTGCTAGAATGCCTTGGCATTTCAGCGGACAGTGGGTTTCAATGTTCATCTCGCTTCAGATCAGCAATGTCGACCGGCTGCCGCCAGGGGTCGCCACGAGCTATGCCGCCCGCGACCGGGGCTTCGAAATCGGGCGCGAGAACTGCGACTGGACGCTGTCCGACCCTGCCAAACTTATCTCGGGGCGACATTGCGAAATCCGCTATCAGACGGGCTCGTTCTGGCTATACGACCTCTCGCGCAACGGCACTTTCGTCAACGGCTCCAGCCAGCGCCTGAATGCGCCGCATCGATTAACCCGAGGCGACCGGCTGCTCATCGGCCACTATATCATCACCGTTTCGATCGACGAAGAGCGCGTTGCCGCCGGTAATCCGCAGGCCAGGACCGGTTCGACGCAACGCGAGTTGCCGGCCTCGACGGGAGGGTCGCTTGAACCCGGCAGCGCACCATTGCTCACTCCGCCAGATGGCCCAGGCCAGGCAGCGAAAATGTCAACGTCGTCGGCGCCGACGCCCGGCCCTGATGTCCCAGTCAAGCAGCCGGCGGAAGCCGACCGGACACTTGGCGATATCGCCAGGGCGGCCGGCTTGTCGCCGGAGCTGTTGGCGTCGCGCGACCCGCATGACGTCGCTGCCGAGATCGGCGCGGTCTTGCGAACCACAGTCGAGCAATTGTCCTTGCTGCTCAAGGCGCGCGCGGCGGCCAAGGTGCTCGCTAAGAGCGCGCATCGCACGATGATCGGCGCCGCGGACAACAACCCGCTGAAATTCGTGCCGGGCACTGACGACATGCTGGAGATCATGTTTGCCAAGCGGCGGGCGGGTTATCTGGATGCCAAGCGGAGCATCGAGGATGCGTTCGACGATCTGAAGACCCACGAAATCGCAACCTACGCAGCCATGCAGGCCGCGCTCTCGAGGCTGCTCGACGACCTGTCGCCGGAGGCAATCGCCAGAAGAATCCCGCCCGCCTCCTTTTCATCGAGGAAGAGCCAAGCCTGGGATGCGCTCGTCGCGACGTGGCGGACGATGGAAGACAAGCACGAAAACGGCATGCTGGATGTCTTTCTTGTCTATTTCGCCGAAGCGTACGCCAAGGCTGGCAAGCAGAAATAACCGGGCGCCAGATGGCGTTGCCAGCTCGCCAATTAACCTCAAGGAAAGGAAAGCCGCTTCCTCTACACCCTGCTTTCCGATTTCAATCGGCTTCCTGTGCGACTAGAATGGCATAGGAGCGCTTGCCAGGCTGGCAGAGCGGCGCGGCTTGGGTGTGTGCAGGAATGTCCTGTTTCGGCAAGATCAGAGTTTGCATCCGGCTCGCTGCTGATACTGAGCCTCGTATGCGGCATTCCTTCTGTCTGAAAGACGCCCATTGGACTTCGTCGGTGGTGCATCGATGAGCTCGAAGGACGATTCCTCCGAGCCTCCGGATAAAACCGTCATCCGCGTGCAACGGCCAAGGCAAAGGCCGCTCGTGGCTCCCGCTGGTTCCGGTCTGCAAAGCGTGCCCCCTCTCCCCTCACCCGCCAGGGAATCGACCGTGTTCGACCCCGGCGCCGGCCGGCAGTTGCCCCCCGGCTGGTCATCGGGAACCGTGGTTGTTCAGGACAACGAAGCGGTTGCTGCAAAAAGACCGGTGTTGCAGCAGGATGCCTTGCTCCACGCCACCGCTGGCGTGAAGTATGCCGCGGCCAATCCCATCCTCGCCGCCGCAGCCCCCTTGCTCATGCTGTGCGGCCAGTTGCGGCTGACGCCGGTCGAATGCCAAGCGGCCGCTTTGGCCGAGCATATCGCGGACACTGTCGATAGCTTCGACCGTGCCACGGCCAAAGCCGGAATTGCCGAACAAGACGCGCGGATCGCCAAGTTTGCGCTTTGCGAAACAGCCGACGACCTCATCGGCAATCTGCCCTGGCCGGACAAGCATACCTGGCTGCGGCACAGTATGGTGATAAAGTTCTTCCACACGCAGCCGACAGGGACGGGCTTTTACGAGGCGCTGAACAATATCCTCGCCAAGCCTGAAGGGCATTGCGACCTGCTCGAATTGATGCATGCCTGCCTTTCGCTGGGCTTTCAAGGCCAGTATCGAACATTGTCCGGTGAGCGCAACACGCTCGAGCGCGTCCGGCGCGACGTCTACGACACACTGCGCTATTTCAGGCCGCGAGCCGCAGACGAGATTTCCCCCAAGTGGCAAGGCATGGCGGCGGCGATGCCCAGGCCAGCAGGGCGGCTGCCGCTGTGGGCGATCGCAGCCGCCGCCGCGACCCTGGTGACGGTAGCCTTTTTCTTGCTTAGGATATTGATCACCGACGAAGGCGATGTCACTGCCAGCGAGTTGCTGGCGCTCAATCCATCCAGCCCGGTTATGATTGAACGGGCCAGCGTGGAGGCACCCGCCGAACCGGCGCGAGCCGACCCGCCACCACCTATGCCTGCAAACACCACGCAGATCGACCGCATCCGCACTGCACTCGCCAGGGAGGTCGCGAGCGGAGGAGTGAGCGTCGGCACCAAGGGCGACTTCATCGTCGTCGAGATCAGCAACCAGCTGTTGTTCGTGTCCGGCCAGGCCGGAATAACGGCACAGTTCCAGCCGATCGCGACAGACATCGCCTCGGCGCTCGATGCCGAACCCGGACCGATCAAGATCGTCGGCCATACCGACAACGTGAAGCCGAAGAAGTCGAGCACATTCAAGTCGAATTTCGATCTTTCTGTGGCACGTGCAAAAGCGGTGCAGGCGATGATGGCCAAGCAATTGAAGGACCCGTCGCGCCTGAGCGTCGAGGGCAAGGGCGAAGACGAACCCATTGCCGACAATGCGACCGCCGACGGCCGCGCCAAGAACCGCCGCGTCGACGTGATACTCCCAAAGCAGGACGCGTTATGAGCGGGCGCGGCGAGGAGCTGATCGGCTGGGTGCTGCGGATCTTCAGCGCGCTTGCCCTCGTCGGCTTCTCGGCCGCCGTCTGGTATGCAGGACCCCTGATCCGCTTCGCCGACACCCGCCCGCTTGGGTCGGTGTGGCTCAGGGCACTCATCATCGGCACGACCGCCATCGTGCTCGCGTCTTTCTACGGCATTCGCTTCTGGCAAAGACGCAAGGCGCAACAGGCGCTCGAAACGGCCATTGTGCGCGGCGACGAGCGCAACGACGATTCACCGGTGCTCGAAGCGCGCATGAGCGAAGCCATCGCGACGCTCAGGCGGACGAGCCGCAAGCGCAACTTCCTTTATGATGTCCCCTGGTACATCGTCATCGGTCCGCCAGGCGCCGGCAAGACGACGGCGCTGGTCAACTCCGGCCTCAACTTTCCGCTTGCGGGCTCCGGCAACGCCCAGCCGGTGACTGGCATCGGCGGCACGCGGTCATGCGACTGGTGGTTTACCGATGAAGCCGTGCTGATCGATACGGCCGGCCGCTACACGACGCACGAATCGGACCGCGAACGCGACCAGGCGAGCTGGCTTGCATTCCTGGGATTGCTCAAGAAAACCCGCCCCAGACAACCAATCAACGGGGTGATCCTCGCCATCAGCCTCGCCGATCTCATCAGCCTCGACGACCAGCATATCGATGCGCATGTCACCGAGATAAGGAGCCGTCTGCGCGAATTGCACGAGACGCTCAAGATCCAGTTCCCCGCCTATCTCCTTTTCACCAAGGCCGACCTCTTGTCGGGCTTCATGGATTATTTCGGTGGCTTTGATGACGCGCGCAGGCGTCAGGTATGGGGCGCGACGTTCCAGACCGCCGATCGCACAAGGAACATGGCCGGCGAGGCAGTGGCCGAATTCGACGCTCTGGCGCAGCGCTTGGCAGATGAACTCGTCGAACGCTTGCAGGAAGAGGCCGACCCGGTGGCGCGCATCGCCATCTTCGACTTCCCGGCGCAGTTCGGCGCCCTCAGGAACCGGACCGCGCATTTCATCGGCAGTTTGTTCGATGCCTCCCGATCGCGGGTGAATGTCAGCTTGCGGGGCCTCTATTTCTCCTCGGGTACTCAGGAAGGAACACCGTTCGACCAGGTACTGGGCACAATCGGGCGCAGCTTCGGCACCGCCTCGCAGGCGCATCTTTCGGGCACCGGCAAGAGCTTCTTCCTGCACGATCTCCTGACCAAGGTGATCTTCCCGGAGTCAGGTTGGGTATCTTTCGACCGGGCGGCCGAACGGCGCGCCAGACTTGCGAGATTTGGTGGCCTCGCCGCGATTGCGCTGGCGACGTCGACGGCGCTCGGCGTGCTTGGGCTGAGCTTCTTCGCCAACGAGTCCCTGATCACGTCCACCAGGCAGTCCATGGCCCATTATCGCGACAGCGCCGATGCGCTGCTCAAGAGCCCTATGGTGAGCGACGTCGACCTCGAAAATGTGATCGGCCCGCTCGACCAGTTGCGCAACCTGCCAGCGGGATTCGAGACCGGCGACCAGGGAAAGCCGATCGAGGAGACGTTCGGGCTTGGGCAGCGCGACAGGCTGCTGTCGGCCGCGAAGGATGCCTATCGGCAAGCGCTCGAGCGGACATTCCGCTCGCGGCTCCTGGTGCAGGCGGAGCGGACCATCCAGGCCAAGATTGCCGATCCAATCGCACTCTACGAGCCGCTGAAGATCTACCTGATGCTCGGCGGAAAGGCTCCGAAGGTCGATAACGAGTTGATTGTTTCCTGGATGAAGCAGGATTGGGAAGTGAACCGCTATCCGGGCGAGAACAACCGCGAGGGCCGCGCGCAGCTCGAAAAGCATCTGCGCGCGATGCTTGCCCTGGACGACGCCTACGATCCCGTCTTCGAACTCAACCAGCCATTGATCGAAGCCGCGCAGCGCTCGCTTGGCCGCATGAGCCTTGCCGACCGCGCTTCGGCGCTGATCAAGTCGGCGGTCTACGCGGCGAGGCTGGAGAGCTTCCCAGTCGCAGCAAAAGCCGGACCTGAGGCACAGCTCGTGTTCGAACGCGCGGATGGCGGCGATCTCGCCGATCTCGACATTCCCGGGCTTTACACGCGCGACGGCTTCAACCGTTTCTTCCTGCCGCAGCTCTCGCGCATCGCGCAGATCCTCGTCAACGACCAATGGGTGCTTGGCGGCGGCGGGGAACAGGGCGGCATCGACCAGGACCTGCCCAAGCTCGGTCTAGAACTGATCGACCGCTACGGCAAGGAATTCTCCGCCGCGTGGAACGGCGTCCTTGACCAGCTGATGTTCAAGGCATTGCTCGAAGACAAGCCGCGATATCTGGCTCTTTCTGCTCTCGCCGCGCCGGACTCGCCTCTTGCTCAGCTCTCCACGGCGATCGCCGACGAGACCGCGTTGACAAAGGATGAGATGGTCGAGGGCCAAGGCGGCGCGGCGCAAGAGAATCTCGCCAGCATGGCCAAAGGCCTGGCTCGCATCGGCCTGCAGATCGCCGGCGGCAAGTCGCAGAGCCGTGCCGGCTCTGGCTCGGCTGTCGCACACACTGCCGGTGCGAGCGTCGAGGCGCAGTTTCGATCGTTCCAGTCCCTGGTTAGCGGCGCAAACGGAGGGCGGCCGATCGATGCGTTAACGCGGAATTTCCGCGATATCTTTCAAAGCCTGAGGCTTTCGGCCGATGACCCCTCACAGACCGAACGCGTCAACGCCAACCTGCAGCTGCAGATCTCCACGCTGCGCGCCAATGTCTCGCGTCTTCCGAAGCCGCTTGCGCGCATGGTCAACGCGGCAGCGGACGAGTTTGCTGGCAGTGTCGCCGAAGCCTCGCTGGCCAACCTCAACCAGAACCTCGACCAGACGGTCACACGAGCCTGCGAGGAGGCGGTCGGCGGGCGCTATCCCTTCGCAAGGGACGCCACGCAAGAGATCTCGATAGCGGATTTCGCCAGGCTCTTCGCGCCGGGCGGGCTGATCGACCGTTTCTTTGCGCAGAACCTTGCGTCGCTGATCGACATGAGCGGCCAGGAATGGACCTGGAGACAGGATGCCCGCGCCGGCCACGACTTGGCGAAGTCGACCTTGAAATCCTTTCAGTCGGCCGCAGAGATCCGCAGCGCCTTCTTTCCGTCCGGCGGCTCTGTGCCCTCGGTTTCGATGACCATCACGCCGTCTACGCTCAATGGAGACGCAGACAACGCCGTTCTCAACATTGACGGCCAGACCATCCAGAGCAGCCAGACGGGCAACGCGCCGAGCACGGTGACGTGGCCAAACAGCACAGCCTCGGCTTCCGCCAGCCTCACCTTGATGCCGCAAATGCCCGGCCGCGACTCGGCTATCAAATTCGAGGGATCGTGGGCGTTCAAGCGTCTGCTGGACAAGGCGACCATTACCGCCAGCGGCGAAGCCCGCTTCGTGATCGGCGGACGCGACGTCGCTTACATGATCCAGACCGGACCGGCGGCAAATCCCTTCCTGTTGCCAGCCCTGGCCGACTTCAGCTGTCCGAAGGCGTTCTGACACGGCCCTGTTCAAGCGCAGCGCCGGCTGCGGGCACTCATTTTGGTACTCTAATGGATCCGCTTATGGCAAAGTGGCCTGGGCACGCTGCCCGGGGTTGGTCACAGGGGACGCTCGCGAAGCGCTAGGTGGCAAATTGAGCACTGTCGCCGTTTCCATCGAAAGCTTCGGCGTGACCCATAGAGGCTGCGTGCGCGACCACAACGAGGACAACTATCTGATAGAGCCGCAGACCGGTCTCTGGGTGGTGGCGGATGGCATGGGCGGGCACGAAGCCGGCGAGGTCGCGTCCGCCAGCATCGTTGACCATCTGGCAACGATCGGCATAGCGAGCTCGGCACCCGACCTTCGTGCGCGCTTCGAAGACCGTCTGAGCCGCGCCAATTCCGAGATCCGCGAGATCTCGCGATCCCGCGGCATCACCATCGGCTCGACCTTCGCCGCCTTGCTTGCCATGGATGGACGGTTCGCCGGGCTGTGGGCCGGCGACAGCCGCATCTATCTGATCCGTGACGGGACAATCTGTCAGGTCTCGAAGGATCACACCGAGGTCCAGGAACTGGTGGATCGCGGCATGATCAGCGCGCAAGAGGCGCTTACCTGGCCGCGCCGCCACGTCATCACCCATGCAGTCGGGGTGAGCGACGAGCTGGAGATCGATTTCCAGCAGGGCGAGTTGATGGCGGGGGATGTTTTCGTCCTGAGCACCGACGGACTGACGGCTCATGTCAGCGACGCCGAGATCGAAGCCGCAGTCAGATCGGCAACGCCGCAGGCGGCGTGCCGGAGCCTGCTGGAGACGGTGCTGGCGCGCGGCGGGACCGACAATGTGACCATCGTACTCGTGAAGATCGGCGGCGGGCGCAACGGTGCGCCCCATACGGATCGGTCCGGACCGGAGAGCCTGGCGAGATGAGCGACGACGATAAGACGCGGATATCGACCAACGTTACCTATGCCGGCGCCGGCACGCAGCTCAGCGGCATCTACGAACTCGACGAGAGGATCGCGTCCGGCGGCATGGGAGAAGTCTATCGCGGCCACAACATCCAAACCGGCGATCACGTGGCGATTAAGATCGTCCTGCCCGAATTCGCCCGTGACCAGACGATCCTGTCGCTGTTTCGCAAGGAAGCATCGATCCTCAACCATCTGTCGCATGATGCGGTGGTTCGCTATCACGTCTTCACCATTGATCCGAAGATCGGCCGCCCCTACCTGGCAATGGAGTTTGTGGACGGCCAATCACTGTTTGATGTGATGCGTCACGGAGCGATGCAGGGAGAAGACGTGCGGCGCCTTTGCCATCGCTTGACCTCGGGGCTGGCGGCTGTGCATCAGGCGGGCGCGATTCACCGCGACCTTTCGCCGGACAACATCATCCTGCCTGGCGGGCGGGTGGAGCACGCCAAAATCATTGATTTCGGTATCGCTCGCTCCGCGACCGCAGGCGGTGAAACGCTGATCGGTGGGAAGTTCGCCGGCAAATACAATTACGTATCGCCCGAACAGCTCGGCCTCTATGGCGGCGAGGTCAGTGAGCAGTCCGATATCTATAGCCTCGGCTTGGTACTCGCCGCCGCACTGCGCGGAAAGCCACTCGACATGAGCGGCTCGCAGTTCGAGGTCATCGAAAAACGCCGGACCGTCCCAGACCTGTCTGACATCGATCCCGAGTTCCACGATCTCCTCGGCGCCATGCTGCAGCCCGACCCGCGCGATCGGCCCGCCAGCATGGCCGAGATCGCCAGGGCGACGCGTGGCGAGGATGTCGAGCTCACATTGCCGCCCGTATCGTATGGTTCGCGGGAACGCTCCGGCTTGCCGCGCGCCGGCTGGACGGCACTGCCCACCTCCAGGCTCGAGCCTTCGGCATCTCCGGGCGAACAACGCTTTGTCGAGCATGTCCGGCCGGCGCATCTGTCGCAACCAGAGTCGGCGCCGACGCCCGGCCCGACCGTTCCGGCTAAGCCGCGAAATCCGGGGCGGATGCCGGCCATCGCTGGCGCCCTGGTGACGCTGGCGGTCCTGTTGGGGGGCGGCCTTTATGTCAGTGGCATCCTGGCGCGGCCGCCGGCCGAAGAGACCCCCAAGCCTCTGACATCAAAACCGGTGGTGCAGAAGCCGCAACCGGAAGCATCGCAACCGCCGCCATCATCACCGCTACAGCCGGAGCCGTCAAAACAAGACAACGCTGCCACCGAACAAACGGCAATGCCACCTGCGCTGCCGGATGCTCAGGTGAAGACCACAATACCGGCCGCGGACCAGGCGGACGCAGCAGGCGAGCAGAAACCGCAGCAGGCCAAGCCCCCCGAAATGCCGGTGCCGACCCCGCGCCCCGAGCTGCCATCGGCAACAAAATCACAGCAGGTCGCCCGCCAGGAGCCGACGGGCCAGCCGGTGACCGCCGACAGGCAGGCGCCTATGGTGCCGCCCATCGGCGAGACCGCACCATCCATGGCTCAACCCGAAGCAACGGCTACTCCGCCGGTCGAGATCAAGCCTGCCGAGACGCCGACCGTGACCCGGTCAAACGCGGTGTCGGTGGCAAAGCCCGAGGCGAAGGCGAACCCGCCGCAGCCAGTCGGCGAGCCGCCGGGGACGTCGGCGCCAAGCCAGACGCAGGCAGAGGGCAAGCCGGCGCGGGAAGCAAACCCGCCGGCGACGAAACCAAGCGCAACCGAGCTGGTCGATAAGCTTTCCAAAATGGCCAAGCCGGAGGCTTCCTCGCCGACGATTGCGCAAAGCCCAGTGCCGGCGCTGCCGGTCAGCCCGCCGGCTCAGCCGATGCCGCCGACTGCGATCGCCAGCAAGCCGCTGCCAGCCGCGCCGTCCGAAGCGGCGAACACGCCGCAACCGTCCCAGCAACCGCGGCCGCCGTTGACCACGCGGCCCGAAAACACCGACGTCGCCATCAACATGCCCAAGCCGGCGGTGCCGCTAGCGGCGGCAGTCGACGAGACGGCGCAACGTGCGTCATGGGTGCGCGACTTCAGTGGCGGCGACTGTTTCTACGCGTCGCTGACATCCCAAAGCGCCAGCGCCGCCGCAATCGAAGGCTTCGCAACCGCCGTGCAGCCCTTCGAGCAGATGCTCAATGACTTTCAGTCGAGGTTCCATCTCGAGCCCGATATCAGCGTCCGTGTCATCGACCAGCCCCAGTGTGAAGTGACCAGGTTCCTGCGCTTGCTCGACCGCAACCATGTGGAAAGGCCGCAACTGGTTCTCGACCGGACGGCGGTGCCGGACGGCTCGCCGATCAGGGGCACGCTGGCAACGCATGGCGGGCTCGTTTCCAACGTCATGCTGATCGACCACAGAGGCATCGCCTTCAACCTTGATGACCGCATGGTGGCGCAAGCCGACAAGGCGACTTTCAGCATACCGATTGGTTTGGGCGCCGCCGACAAGGCGGCCGGCAAAGCCCTGCCGCAGATCATGCTGGTGATCACCGGACCGCACGACATTCGGGCCGCGAGCTTCTCCAGGCCGACACCAGCCTCCGACCTTTTGCCAAAGATCCTCGAGGAGATCGAGTCCGACGGCTCGCAATTCTCCGCCGCCGCGAAGTATTTCAGGCTCGGCGGATAGATATGAACGCCGATGGACCTTCGCGCCCTGCATTTATTTTGCCCGCCTTCCGCACGCATAAAGCGTAGCTGGTCTGGACGCTTGCTGGCCAACCGCGTCGCGTTTTCCGCGCTGTTGGGCGCAGCACTGCTCCTTGCCGTCTCGACCGACAGCGCGCATGCGGAATTCACCGTCTGCAACCAGACCCTCGACGTCGTCAATCTCGCCGTCGGACAAAAGATCGACGATGCCGACCAGACCGACGGCTGGTGGACCATTGGCGCCAACCAATGCGTGAACGTCATCCGCGAGGAACTGACCAACCGGTACGTATACCTCTACGCGACCGACGTGTTCGGCCATGCGATTCTCAGCGGATCGACCGAAATGTGTGTTGATCGCCACCGCTTCTCTATCCGTGGCATCGACGAGTGCTGGCAGCGCGGTCACATCGCGGCCCGTTTCGTCGAAGTCGATACGCTCGAGCAGGTGCGCTGGACCTATTTCTTGACCGGAAACGGCCCGTGACGCACGGTATCGACACGAGCTTCAAACAAAAGAAGTTGGCGCGCCAGAGCGAGCGCAGACGCAAACTTTGGCACCGCTTTCTTGCTGGCCTTGCCGCGCTCACCGTCATTGCGATTGCCACCGGGTTTTATCTCACCCGGGATGACTGGTCGTTCGGCGACGAGAATGAAGAGCTGCATCCCGTCGAAGGTTTGGATGACATACCCCCCGACGCCTCGGTCTATGTGCCGGCCATCATCGATCTTGCCGGTGACCCGATGTGGATCACGCTGGCACCCGATGACGAGACCGCCACGAAGGGCCGCACGATTGCGCGCCCGGCCGAACTCGACGGTTCCGGGGCTTCGCCGCAGATCGAGATCCTGTCCGACGTGATGTTGAGCGCCAGCGAGAAGTTCATGACGACGATCCCCTCCACGCAGGAGGATTTTGCCTTCTTCCAGGCGCAGCGGCAGGCTGCTCCGAAGCCCTCCGCCGCGGCACCCGAGGGCCACGAGCCGACCCCGCCCGAACCTGCCGTCGCGCCCGAGGATCAACGCGATGATCTGGCGAACGACCTGCAGGCGGCGCCTGAAGGGGGGGAGATGTCCCCGGGTTCGGCGCTCAAAGCTGACGCGGACGACCCCGAGGCCGGCTGGGGCGAGACCATTGACCAGGGCGAGAAAGCGCTGCCCGCCTTTGAGAAGACCGCCATTGAGAACAACACCACGGTCGCAACCGTCATCAGCGATTATCAGCGCTACGAGGCAACAGAGGACACTTTCGTGAAAGTCCTCAACGAGCGCAGTCTGGACAGCGTCGCGCTCGACGCGCATTTCTCCGCGGACGATGCCAGGCTTGCGGGCGAAGCGCTGAAAGCGGTGTTCAACCGCGATCGGCTGGAGCCTGGTTTTGTGGTCGCCCTGCGCGGTCTCCGGCCGAACCGTGAGACGACGACCATGTCGCTGATGCAGATCTCTGTCTACGCAAGGAACCTTTACGTCGGCACACTGACCCGCAACGCCGGGGGCGCCTTTGTTGCAGGCGTCGATCCCTGGGTGCGCGAGGACCTCTTCAACTATTCCGGTGGCTCGGATCAGGGTGGGCCGAAGCGGCAGTACCGTCTGCTCGACGCAATCTACTCGACGGCGGCGCGCAACAAGGTGCCGACCAGCGTGATCGGCGAAGCGATCATGTATCTGTCGAGAGGGCAGGATCTGGACGACTTCGCCGGCGAGGACCAACGCCTGGTGCTGATCTACTCGCAGACCCCGCGCGGCCAAGGCGAGATTTCCGGGCGGGTGCTTTACGTCGGCGTCCTCGGTAAGGACAAAAACCTCGACTGCTTCGTGTACCAGCAAGCCGACGGGCAGTATGCCTGCGTCACCGGCGATGATCAGGTTCGTTCGCAGACGGTCACCAACGGCATGATCACGCCAGTGAGCGGGGTGATGACGTCGACCTTCGGCCCGCGTAGGCATCCAATCCTCGGAACGGTTCGAATCCACAAAGGCGTCGACTGGGCAGCCCCCGTGGGCACGCCCATCATGGCCGCCTACGACGGCGAGATCAGCTTCCAAGGCGACGGCGGCAGCTATGGCAATCTGGTCAAGATCACCCATTCAAACGGGCGCGAGACGCGCTACGCCCATATGCAGAAATTCGCCATTGCCAGCGGCGTCGGCACCAAAGTGAAGGCAGGCGACGTCATCGGCTATATTGGCACGACCGGGCTCTCGACCGGACCGCATCTGCATTTCGAACTTTATCAAAACGGCGAGGCGATCGATCCGCTCGGGACGGTCACCACGGTTGCCAGCGCTGAATCCCCCAGCTCTGGCCGATCCGCAGGCTCTGGCGATGCCGCGGTCGAAACGCTAGCCGACCGGATCGTACATGTTGAAAGCGGCGGCAGCGCCCGCGCCAAGAATCCCAACTCGTCGGCAACCGGGGCTGGCCAGTTCATCACCAAGACCTGGATCCGGATGATGAACACCTATCGTCCCGATCTAGCCCGTTCGCTCTCGACCGCCGACCTGCTCGCGCTTCGCTATGACGTGACGTTGTCGCGTGAAATGGTGCGCAATCTGGCGCGCGAAGGCGAAGCCTATCTGCGTGCCCGCGGCCACCAGATAACCGCGGGTCGCCTTTACCTGTGCCACTTCCTTGGCATGGAAGGAGCGCACCAGGTGCTGGCCGCGTCCGGCACGTCGCAATTGAGCGCCGTTTTGGGTTCAGCGGTGATCGAGGCCAATCCCTTCCTCATCGGCAAGACCGCTGGCTATGTCATCGACTGGGCCGAGCGGAAGATGGGTCAAAAAGTGCCGCGCGTGGTGACGGATGCTGGCCAGCCGGCGACGACCACCGAAGTTCGGCAGACGTCACCGGAGTTCGAAAAATACAAGCAGGCAATAACAGCGCTGCTCAATTCTGTCCAAGGTGTGCTTGAGCCAGGCTAATGCATATCTTTGTCAAGGATGGTCGGCGAGCCTACTCGGTCCTGACACGCATCTCCACCCGGCGGTTGACCGGATCGTAAGGGTTGGCGACCCGCGGATGCGATTTGCCAACGCCGATTGCTTCCAGTCTGGCCGGTTCTACCCCGTTGGTTGTCAAGAATGCCGCCACCGATTGCGCCCTTCTCTGCGAAAGGTCCTGGTTGTACCGATCCGAGCCGGTCGCATCGGTATGCCCCTCGACGACAAAGCTAAAGGTGCTCAGCCGATTGTCCTTGAGGGCCTTTGCGAACTCATCGAGTTCGGTGCGCGCGATCTGGTCGAGTTGAGCCGAATCAAGGGCGAAATTGATCATCATGTCGAGACCAGCTTTTTGTGGGGCTGAGCCGGTCTTCTCCGCCTTGCTCTTGCACTCTTCCTCCGTACCGACGCAGATGCCGCGCGAGGCACCGAGATTGCCGGGCTGATTGGCGAAGAACTTCACGATGTCTTCCGACTTTTGAAGCGGATCGGCACAGACGTGCGTTGCAAGAAGCATGGCCGCCAATGCCAAGGTTGAACTGACCCATCGCATGACCGTCACTCCAGTGTGAGTGGATTTGCTGGCGCCTACCATAGCAAATCAGGAAGCGATTGTCTGTGACCAAACGCATGCTGCTCGTGGCGACCACCTGTTGAGGTCTGACGCTTGACCGGCGCTCGCTCACAGGCTTGAGTGCTTGTCTGCTGGCTCGTGGGGATGTGGCAGCCATGGCTAATGAACTCGGGTACAGAACGGCACGGGATCTGTTCATTGCTTGTCCCGCCATCGCCAGGGACATGAAATCGCGGGCCACGGGTCAGCCGCCCCTAGATTTTTGCCGTAGCCTGCTTGCCGGGCGCGTGCCGGAAGAAGCAGTCACGTTCTGTGCCTACCTGCTACCCGAGCGAGCCGCCGTCTGGTGGGGACATGAATGCTTGAGCAATGTCGCCGAGCTGCTCGCTGGCCAGGACCTCGAATTGCTGGCGCTTGTCCATGCCCGCGTCGGCGAGCCTGACAATCTTCAACATCAAGCAGCCTTGAGCAATTCCTTGCAGCTGCCGCCGGCAACGCCGGCCGCCTGGATCGCACTGGCAGCGGTATGGCGTCACCCGACCCTCAAAATGGAGTCCAGCGGATTCCCCGCCGCCCATGCCGTCAATGCCGCAATCCTGGCGGGACTGGCCCGCGTGGCGCTGGCGGACCGATTTACCTTGCTTTCCGCCTTTGTCGAAATGGGCATCGAGATGGCTCAGCTTGAGGCGTAACGGGTTCGCCGTTCGCCTCCCCTGCTTGCCCTCCCTCGTCGCTGGCACCAGCCCAGCACTACTACTGGCAGCCGCCTTGCGCCCATCTGGCCAGCGCGACCTTGAATCGGGTACCCATCGGATGCTGAAGGCGAAGGACCGAGACGTCGTTGGCAGCGAAATTCTTCGCCTGCTCGCAAAGCCGGGCCTCGTTCCACTCATGGCAGCTGTCGCAGTGCTTGCCTTCCCACACCGACTTGTCGAGACCTTCTACCGGACTGAAAAGCGGTTCGCCCTTGATCAATTGGGCGATGCTCTTGCCGTCGATCACCGGATCCCCGAACGTGACCGGGCGATCGAAAAAGATTGGCCCGTCAGTGGCAAGCTTCGGGATCTTCGCTCGAAGAACATCGAGCGCAAGCTGGTCGTCAGTCTGGGCTGACGAGCCGCCGGTGTTGCGCGTCCCGGAGCTGGCTTCATCAGGCGGGGTGCTCGCTTCACCCACGATCAGCGGCGCGTTGAGATCGACCTTGTGCAGGACAACCTCGGTGGTCAGGGAGACATTGGTCCAGGGGCGCTGCTTACCGCCTGTCGCCCTGAAGACGTCCCTGGTTACCCTGTTCATCGCTTCGGTAATGGAGACATTGGATTCGCCAATGTGCTGAAGCAACGCCGTCGTGAAGGACGAGTGGTCGCCGGACCCATCATAGGCGAGCTGGTTGGGACTGGCAGCGAACGCAATGAGCGTTCCCGCACCGCCGTTCTCAATCCCAATTTCCGCAAGCCCGCTGCTTGCACCTTTGATGCCCGCGGTCTTGGCCAGCACATCGACCAAAGGATTGTCCCGGCAAGCGTCCAGAAATACCAGCCCGATGCTGGTCTCGCGAGACATCTGCCGCAAAATGAAATCGACCGACACGGCCTCAAAGTCGAGCGAGGTTTCGTCCTCGAGTGCGGCATCCACCGGAAGCAGGTAGTTCTTGCCCGAGACCTGCAAGCCATGTCCGGCATAGAAGAAAAGCGCGATATCGGCGCCGCGCACCTGCTTGGCGAACTGGGCGACGGTCGCTTGCGTCTGCTGCTTGGTAAGGTCGAAACCGGAGACGACCTCGAAACCAAGGTTCTGCAGGCGCTCGACCATGGCCTGCGCGTCGCGCGCGGGATTGGCGAGCGGCGCGGCGTGCTGATATTGCGAGTTGCCCAGCACCAGCGCGACACGACGCTCGGCAGTGGCGGCGGTCAAGGTGAAAAGCAAGACCATCGTGACAAGGCCAGTGCCGCGAAACAAGCCTGCGCAAAACGCCAATGGACGGGAGCCCACCCTGACCTCAGTTCGCGAGCTTCGTGGCGGAGAATTCGATGCGCCGATTGAGCGCCTTGTTCTTTGCCGTATCGTTGGCGGCAACCGGCCGCTCCTCGCCATAGCCGGTGGCACTGATCTGGCGGCGCTGCAGGCCATCGGCGACCAGCGCATCGGCAACCGCCCTGGCGCGCTGTTCCGATAGCGTCTTGTTCGCCTCTGGCGAACCGTCCGAGTCCGTGTAGCCGGTGACCTCAACATTCAGGGTCGGGCATTTGCCGACCACCCCCTCGACCTCGGCGAGCAACGGACGGCTCTTGGCATCAAGTCGGGCGCTGGCTGCACGGAAGTAGATGGCTCCGGTGCGCGACAAAACAGCAAACCGGTTGAGGCACTCCTCGTCGCTGAAATTGGCTTTCGCAGCGTCGGTGGCCACGGGGCCGACTTCGGCGGCGTTGGCTGCGACTGTCTGCACAGCACCCGGCTTGCTGCCCTCGGCAACAAAGACGAAGTCGAAGGACACCGACGCAGTGGGCACTATGTTCGTCACATTGGCGGCCTGCTGCAGCTTGTCGACGTTCGGCAGCAGGCCGAAGTCCTCCACGTGCACCGCAACGGGAGCCTCGGAAGCAACCGAGACCTGAGTATCACTGATCATGGTGACGACGACGCTCGCCTCCAGATCCTTGTCGACGCCATGCAGGCTGAGCCGGAAGGGCAAGCTTGCCTTGATGCGGCGCTTGGCTGGCAAGTCGGCAAAGGCCGCCGGGTCCACCTTTGCCGTCAGCTCGGCCGTTGGGTACTTGAACGTTTCGAAGAACAGGAAGCGCATGCGCACATTGCGGAGGTCGACGCCGGTGTCGACGGAATTGAGATCGAAGCTGACCTTGGCATCACCGGCGGAAGTCAGCGTGCCGGTAATATTCCTGATCTTGTTGGTTTCGACGATCGTGTTCTTCTTGACCGACTGATAGGTAAGCACCGAAGCGTCCGGATCGAGCGTCCAGTTCGGCGCGGCACTCGCCGATTGCGGTCCGAGGAATAGCAGTCCCAATATCGCTATGACGACAAAGCCAGGACGCTGCGCTTTTGCTCGCGCTCGCCAGAATGCAACGACTTCGAACATGGAACGCCCCCGCCAGGCAACCCGATCCAACTAACGGCATCGGCGCAATCATAGAGCACTTGTCCCTGCTTGGCGAGCAGTTCCAGCGCTTGCGAAACCTACGATTGCCCTGCACTTGTGGTGCGCTGTGGTGGCGCTATCCCCCCCAGCCGCCACCGCCACTACTGCCACCGCCGCTACCGCCGGCGCCACCGCCGCCCAAGGGCGCAATGACGGGCGCGGTTTCCTTCTTGACCGGTGTGAGCAGTTTCTTGGCGCTCACATTTTTGTGCTTCACCACCTTTGGCGCGGTCGTCGTACCGACCGACTTCGTACGATGTGTCGTCGTCGTAGGCTCAACGGGAGGCGCGATGGTTGTGCACCCTGCCACCGTAAGGAATAGGACGATTGCGACGATTACCTGTTTTAGTGACCAGCCCACCTGTTGCCTCCATGTTGTCAGAACAAGTCCCGGCGCGGGTTGGCTTGCTCCCAGACCGCCCTGGCGGTCTTGATCAGTTGATCGTCCAACGAACCGTTGGCCGAAATCTTCGCCTTCAGGTCCCCACGCATCTGCTTCAAGGCCGCCGACTTCGCCTTGGCGCCAAACTTCGCCAGGGTATTCCTGGCATCGGGAGTCTCGTTGCGAAGATCGAGCGCGGCCGCGAAGGCAAGATAGCGCACCGCCACGGCCTGGTCCGCTTTTTCGCCCCTTTGCATCTCCAGAGCTGCGCGATCATACGCAGCCGACTGATCGCCGCGCGCCGTCGCCAGCTCGAACAATCTTTGCGCTTCTTCAAGATCCTGCTGCACGCCGACACCGTCCCTGTACATGCGCGCAAGGCTGCCGGGAGCGTAGGGCTGGCCGAGATCCATCGATTTCTGAAAAAGCGAGAGCGCTGTCTTGGGGTCTTTCTCGACCCCCGTGCCAGCGAGATAATTGCGGCCGAGCAGGTTCATCGAGTACATGTCCTGCCGCTCGACGCCAGCCTTGAGGAAAGCCACGGCGCGAGCTGCATCGGCAGGCACACCATTACGGCCTTCGGTGAAGATGGCGGCGAGGTCGTTCATGGCATAAGTGTGCCCCATCGCCGCCGCCTTGAGCAGCAGATCCAGCCCTTTGCCGGTGTCACGTTCGATGCCATATCCGTTGAACAAGGCGCGACCCCACGAGGTCATCCCATAGGGATCGCCCTTGTCGGACGCTGCAGCATAGAAGGTATTGGCCTGCTTGCGATTGACGGGCATTCCCGTTCCCGTCGCGTTGAGGTAGCCCAGCTCGAACACTGCGCGCACATGCCCCTTGTCGGCAGCCTCCTGGATCGCCTTCTTGGCCTCATCGGCCTTACCAACCGCAAGCAACGCCCGGCCGAGCTGGTAGTGGAAGCGAGCCACATCGGGATAGGCTTTCACCGCCGCCCGGCAGACGTCAACGGCGTTGCTGCTGATCTCATTCGGCAACAAACCGGGGACGACGCCCTGCAGGTCAAGTGGCTCACCGGCCTCCCTGTCGCATGGGTCGACGCTTGGCGAGAGCTTCATCGTCGCCGGCTTCGAGGACATGTTGTCGGCCCTGATTTCAAAGCCGACGATCAGTGGCTGGACGGCGCCAATCTGGGGTTCATAGCGCAAGTGGTCGACTTCATCGGCCATCAGGCTCGAATCTGGCGACAAGGTCCGATCCGGCAGCGACAGCGTTCCCGTTGCCGGATAGCCCGCAAGTTTTAGGCTGACCGCCGGATCCGCGGTTGGGAAATCCAGTTGCAACGGAACCGGGCCGACGCCAACTGGAACATGGACTTCACGATTCTCGATCGCTTCGGCGGCGCCAGCAATGTGAATGCCGCGTTCCACCGCTTGCTGCTTCTGCTCGGACTCCAGCGAGGCTATAAGTTGCTTGCCCTCGGCACCCTCACCATTCTTGACCCGGAACACCAGGATGCCCTGGGATTCGCCACCCCAATTGTCGCGCGTTGAATAGGCCAGCATGTCGACTTCTTCCTGGGCACCCACACCTTTGGGCACGTCCATTCGCAATCGCGGGAGATCCTTGCCGGCAATCGGCTCCCCCGCCGCAACCGGCTTGCCGTCCAAAATCAGACGCCCTAGCGCCGGCTGCCTGTCAATGCTGACGGTGACCGCACCGCCATCGACATCGACCGGCTCCGGCAAGTCGAGCGCGACAGGCCCGACGCCGGACGGCACGACCTTTTCCAAGACCGGCGGCAGTGCAGGCCGGTTGACGCGACGCATGAGGACGACTTCGTCGATCAGCGATGAGTTTTCCCAAGGCACCTGCTTACCGGCCGTAGCCTGGACCACATCCCTGCGAACGGCCGCCATGACCGAGCGTATCTCCTGGTTCGGCGCCAGCGCGCGACGGGAGAAGGCGGAGGAGAAGGGGCTGAGGTCGCCATTTCCGTCATAAGCGACGGCTCCGGGCTCGGTGGCGAAGGCTATAAGCGTGTTCAGCGAGCTTTTCACCTGCGCAAGGCCGGTGTTGCCAGCAACGATCAGCTGGTCTCGCAACCAATAGTCCTTGCGCGGAAACGGATTGTTGCGGCAAGCGTCGAGGATGATCACCTGGATCTTCGATTTCGTCCGCAACTGCTGCAGCACATCATCGAGCTTGACGGCCTGCACCTCAATGTCGGCCGCGTTCTTGAGCGATGCATCGACCGGGATTAGGAAATTTTCTCCGCCGATCTGAAAGCCGTGGCCGGAATAATACACGATCGCCAGATCGGCACCGTCAGCTGCCGCGAGGTAGTTGCGGAACTGCTTTTCGAATTCGATCTTGGTGAGATCCTTGGCGACGAACACATCGAATCCGGCCAGCCGAAAGGTGTTCGACACGTCCTCGGCGTCCTTGTCCGGATTCTTGAGGGCCGGAATCTCGCGGTATTCGGAATTGCCGATGACAAGGGCGACCCTACGATCGGCACAAGCTTGGAATGCCGTGAAGCTCGCGAGCATCAGGGCCGCAATGAACGCAAAACATCGCAGCATGGCGCATCCTTAACTGCTCATGGCCTGGAGGGCACAAGACACACAGCTTGCAACAACCTGGTCTGTCAAAGACTTCACAATCTGCCCAAAACGGCAAGGTCGCACCACCGATGGATGGCAGGTGCTGTTCCCACACTCCTAAAATAACCCAGTGGCGTGGGTACCGCAACAAGCGGGGCGAATGCGACCGAGCCTGCGGGCGTGATCGGACTGTGCAGGGCTGCTTGCTGTCGCCTGGTTGGAGCGGGTGAGCGAGCGCGCCAAAAAGGCGAAGTCTCCTCAAATTCTTCACAGAGCTGAATCTAGAGCCGAGTCTAATGTCCCAGTCTGTGCTACCAGAACACGCAATGCGGGCTTTGGCGCGACCCAAAAAGTTCGACAAGCTTCCAGGAACCCCAGGCAGTGGCCAATTGTAGAACCCCTATCGACCGCTTCGGGGGCGAAAGCTGTCTGCCGTCGAAATCATTTAGGGTGAAGCGGACATCCCGAAGGCGGCAGGCGCCTACGTGGTATTTCGCGCGACAAGAAGTAGACATGGAGCGGAAGGTACGGCGAAGATGCTGAGGGCGACGCCGGAACGGGAAGCCTGCCGCGGCAACCCCACGCCCCTGGGATTGATTGAGTCGACTTTGTCGGAACTCCCTTTAAGCTGTTGAAAAAATGGAGCCTCTGCTAGTCCTAGGAGAAGGGCTAATCTTCAATGCAAGGCGTGTCTCGACCCTGCTAAAAAAGGCTGGCATCGTTCCCAACCGCCACATCAACAGCGGACAACCGTCACTTCACGCCTTCCTACTTTCGCAAGCCGCGCCGCGAGCAGGCGAGCGTATCGTTATGTTCTCGCTGGTGTCGGCTACTATTCTGCCATCACCGCGGAACCCGTTGCCGCGTCCGGCAATGTGACGGCGATCGCCTCCTGCCGTGGCGGGTGCTGCGGGGCAACAGCAAACCTCACCCTATCGAAACGACTAGGACGCGCGTACCGGGATATTCCCAGTTCCTAATGGAACAAACAGCGCCACCTCAGATTTGAAAAGGTCCGCTGGCTTTAGAGCGCGGATGGCTGGCCCTCCGCCACGGCCGGCGGGTCTGCGCCCGCAGGGCGCACGCGACAAGCACGACAGGATTACACCCATGAAACGTCTGCCCCATATTCTGCTCAGCTTGGCCATGATGATCCCCACTTCCCTGCTGGGCGCTGAACAATGGGAGGGGTTTGGGATCAAGCATCTCGGATTCGTATTCGACATTCCCCCGGGGTTTGTGCTTGCTCAGCGCTCCGATCAAGGAGCAGCCTTTGAGGGCAAAAACAAAGCATTTCTTGCGGTCTGGGGGGCGCAACTCGGCAAGGCAAGCTTTCGCACCGAGATCGAGCATCGCATCGCCGTGAACGAGAACAACGGCTGGAAGGTGACCTACAAGCGAGTGACCCCGCAATGGGCGAGCTATTCGGGACTGAAGGACGGTCAAATCCTGTATGTCCGGGCTATTGAGATCTGCGGGGACAGAGCGGCATTGTTTACGGTCAACTATGCTCGCAACGAGAAGGTCCCCTATGATCCGCTTATCGTTCGCATGGTCAAATCACTGAAGGTCCAGGGCTGCTAAGCCGGCCCGGTCGATGGCCCCGTCATCCAGCCGCTGCGGATGGCAGCTTCTGTGGCTCGCCACCGCTGGGCTTCCTAAGCGGAGGCGCGCGCTGATACGCCCCCGAAAAGCTCTTGAAGATCCCCCTTGGGCAGTGGCCTGGACAGCAGAAAGCCTTGGAGCTGGTCACAGCCGAGCTTGCGCAAGTAATCGCATTGGCTTTCGGTCTCCACCCCTTCGGCAGTGGTGCTAAGTCCGGTCGCGCGGGCCAGGTTGATAATCGCCTGAACGATGGCCTCGTCACCGTTGGAGTGACCAAAGCCCTGCACGAAGCTTCGGTCGATCTTGATCCTGTCGACTTCCAGCGTCTGCAGTCTTCCCAAGGAGGAGAAGCCGGTGCCGAAATCGTCGAGTGCAAAGCGCACCCCGATGCTGCGCAGAGCCTCGATGTTGTTTCGGCATTCGCTCCGGCGCTCCGACAGAGCACTTTCGGTAACTTCGATTTCGAGCCGCCGCGGATCCATGTGCGTCTCCAACAAGATACTGGTCACTCGCATGGCGAAACTGGGATTGTTCAGCTGCAAGGCCGACACATTCACAGCCAAGGTCTCGATGGGCCAATCCACCGCGTCAAGGCACGCCTGTCTGAGAACCAGTTCGCCAAGCTTTTCAATCAGCCCTGCTTCCTCGGACAGCGGTATGAACAAGTCCGGTGCAACCCAGCCCCGCTCCGGATCAGACCAGCGGGCCAGCGCTTCGACACCGGTCATCCTGTTTGTGTCGGCGGCGTATAGCGGCTGATAATGGACCTGGATCTGGCCGGTCGCATCCAGCGCGTTGCGCAGGTCCTGTTCCATGCCCTTGCGCATGGCCAGCGTCAGATCCATCTCGTGTCCAAAGAAGGCGTAGCTGCTGCGGCCCCCGGCTTTGGCATGATAGAGCGCCACGTCGGCTTTCCGCACCACCTCGACCGTGTCCATCCCGTCCTTGGGTGCAACCGCTACCCCGACACTTACGCCGACAAAGACTTGCACCCCGGCGACCTCGAACGGCCGACGAGCAGACTCGATCAAATGCTCGCATAGCGCCTTAACGTCATTCTCGCCGCCAACCGAGCGTCGGATGATGATGAATTCATCGCCACCAAGACGCGCCACGGTGTCGGCTTCAGTCGTCAGCCGTCTTAGCCGGTCCGCGAACTCCCTGAGCAGCTCGTCACCCGCCGGATGGCCAAAGCTGTCATTAACCTGCTTGAAGCGGTCGAGGTCGAGGTAAAGAACCGCGAGCTGCTCGTCCGTCGACGGCAGGCGCGCCAGCGCATCTGCCAAACGCTCGTTGAACTGACCGCGATTGGGCAGCGCCGTAAGGAGATCGTTGTGAGCGAGGTGGTAGATCCGGCCCTCCGTCTCGATCAGCTTCAACGTCCGCTTGCGAAAGCCTATCAGGGCCATGATGACACCCGCCAGCACCAGACCAAACAAGGCGACGAGAACGGGCACGAGTTGCAAGAGGACAAAGGCTCCCGGGCGATATGGCCGCCAAACGAAGAAGCCGATAGGTCCAGATCGGTCGACAACGGGATACGAAGCCTCGCCGGAAGCAAGGTTACTGTCCCAGGAGAATCGGGCGCCATCGAGCAGATAGTCCTGCCGCAAGGAGGTAAGAAAACTGCCGTCGAGATAGCGGACGGCCACATGCAGGAATTCCTTGCCTGGCACCTGCGCGATGTGGCCACTGTCGGAAACCACAGGCTTGATACTGACGACTGCGGGATGGCCGGCGATAACGGCCATGTCGGACGCACCTATGGTGAGCACCTGTTCGGTAACACCTTGGGTGTTCCCTCGTGTCAGTCTCGCTCTCAACGTCTGGACGAGAGGCTCGGTGGTCGCGTGTATGGCGCGGTAGCTGCCAGGGTCAGCGGTCGACCCGTCGGTGAACGCATAGATGGGGACATCATTGGCATCGAGAATATAAACCTGGTCATGACCGAAATAGGTATGCATCCAGCTGCCGAGATTGGTATCAAGCCATTTCGCATCGCCGCTGCGAAGAGCTTTAACGGCGTCGTCCCAAACCGTTACGCTCTCCTGATCATGTGCCACTGCGCTCTCCAGCTTGGAGATAATCAGTGCAACGAGGCTTTTCTGCCGCGCCGCGGCGACGCGGTCGGTCTGGATCGTGGACCAAAGCAATAACCCGGTGGTGATCGCAGCAATGAGCAGTGTCAGCGCGATGACGGGCAAAGCCGTTCTCACCAGGAAGAGACGACGAGTCGGTTCGGCAAAATGTCGCAGCAGTTTCATGAGATCGCTATAGGCGATGAAGACTTCTGGACCGTTAAAAGGCCTGCGCGAGAAGCCGGGTGCCTGCCCTTCTCCGGCAGCCTGGCATTCGGGGTCGCCGCATCGCGCGGAGCAGCGGCGACGAAAGTATGAAAAACCGGCGAGAGGGCAGCGAACTGCGTGGGCATCTGGGACCGCAAACCTACCATCGCGGGTATATGCAATTTCGCTAAAATTATCGGAACTCATTGCCGTCTCACGTTTTGACTCCCCATTCCAGGAGTTCGCGTGCGCATGGGTAAGACCGAAGACCGGCTGTCATTTATCGAGTTCCAATCGCCAACGTTGGTCGAGAAAGCTCCTGACGGCGGCAACTGGCTTCACGAGATCAAGTATGACGGATACCGGACCCAACTCATTGTGGAAGGCGGAACAGCGCGAGCCTTCACGCGCCGTGGTTACGATTGGTCCCGGCGGTACAAGAGAATCGTTCAGACGGCGGCGAGCCTGCGGGCAAAGTCCGCGATCATCGATGGCGAGGCTGTTGTTCTGGGCGAGACCGGCCTTCCGGACTACCAAGCGTTGGAACGGGAGCTGGGCAATCCGGGTTCGCCGAGGCTCATCTTCTACGCGTTCGACCTGCTTCACCTCAACGGCAGCGATCTTCGGCAGCAACCGCTTTTGGAACGCAAGGCCGCCTTGGAGAAGCTGCTCAAAGATTCAGCGCCGACGCTGACCTATGCAGAACATCTCGAGGTGAGCGGCAAGGACATGTTCGCGCATGCCTGCCGCATGGGCTTGGAAGGCATAGTGTCAAAGCGCGCCGATTCACCCTATCGCTCCGGCGTCCAGACAAGCTGGGTCAAGGTCAAATGCATCAAGAGCGACACCTTTCCTGTCGTGGCTTTCGTCGAGAAGCTTGGCGCTCGGCCGCGCCGGATCGCCTCGCTCTACATCGGCAGGCGCGAAGGCGACCGGCTGCTTTATGCCGGCAAAGCCCAGAGTGGCTTCAGCTTGAGCATCGCGCGACAGGTCCGGGAGCGACTGGACCCGCTGATTGTCGACAACTCGCCATTGTCGCACCCGATCGACAAGCCCAAGGCCACATGGGTCAGGCCGGACGTTCTGGCCGAGGTGCAGTTCAGCAGCGTCACCGACCGCGGCATCTTGCGCGAAGCGGTATTCAAGGGCCTTCGTGAAGATCTCGTCACGATCCCCGCAAAGCCGCCCGCCGCATCGAAGCGGCGGAACAGGGCCGAGGGACACGCAGTGCCCCGTGAGAACGTTCTTCAGCTCCTGCCGGACGCGGTCTCGCCGTCCAAGGAAGCCCTTATGCGCTACTGGGAACAGGTTGCCGAGCAAGCGCTGGTCCATCTCGGCCACCGACCACTGAAGCTGGTGCGCCACGCGAGCGGGACCACTTTCTATCACAAGGGTCCCTTGCCGGATATCCCAAGCGCCGTGCACCAGCTGCGCATCCGAAAGCGCGAGGGTGGAGAGGGTGTGCGCGTGTGGGTGGACGCTCTCGCCGGTTTGCTCGGGCTGGTCGAAATGGATGCGATCGAACTTCATCCCTGGAACGCCACCGTTGATGACATCGAGCAGACGGACCGCGTCGTGCTGGACCTCGACCCCGGCGAGGGCGTCGAGTGGGAGCAGGTGATCGAAGCGGCGCTGGCGCTTCGCGACATCCTGGAGGCTTCAGGTCTGAAGAGTTGGGCCAAGGTCACCGGCGGTAAGGGCATCCATTTGATGGCCCCTCTTGAGACCAAGATGACCCACGACAACGCGCGGCAACTCGCCAAATCGCTTGCCCGGTGCCTCGCTGACGCACATCCTGAGCGCTACCTCTTGTCTGCTGCGCCGGCGGCAAGAACGGGACGTATTTTCATTGATTATCTTCGCAACGGGAGAGGCAACACGGCCGTGGGCGCGTTCTCTCCACGCGCACGCCCCGCATTTCCGATCGCCCACCCTGTGACATGGCGCCAGGTTGAGCGGGGGGTGCGTCCAGACGCCTTTACCATGGATCACCCGTTCAAGGCAGCCATCAGGAAAGCAGCCTGATTGAACGAGATGAAGCCAGTGCCGCTGTGCTGTGTCAGTGCTGTCCAATTTTGCCGCCGCTGCCGCCTTGCCGAACACCTGGCTGCGGACCTCACCTGGCGGGGACGGGCGCTGAACGGTCTCGGGCCGGCGTTCGACGTCGGAAGTTGTCTCAATTCAGTTCGATCTGGCTCCTTGCGCAAATCGTAACATCGCATTGGCCCAGGACCTGATTGGCTCACAATGCCAAGCAAATCCCGCCAGATACCCAGTCAACCGCCTCGCATATGCCCCTCCTGTACAGGCATAGCGGTGTCCCTGTTCATCCGCCACAGATGCGTGGCGCATTAACATACCATCGAGCCAGCCTACCGCGCCTTCTCAATAATTGCCGTTGTAGTACCGGTCATCGCACGGCGCGGTGTAAATTCGGCCGTAGCGGTCCTGGTACCGGCAGAGCTGATCCTCACGACGCTGCGGGGTGGTGGCGGAGCCGACCACTGCTCCTAGCAACGCGCCGCCGGCCGCGCCGATCACGGTGCTCTTCGTGTTGCCGCCAATAGCCTGGCCGACCAGAGCGCCGCCGGCGCCGCCGAGCAGAGCGCCCGTAGTTGCCCGCTGCTGGCCTTCCGTCTGCGTTTCGCAGCCTGCCAGAGCTGCCGTCATCAGGACAGCCAAAACCGCTTTGTTGAGTCTCATCTGAGGAACCTCCTTGAGGCCGCGAGGGCCGACCGCGCCAAGTGCTGCGGCATTGCGGCGGAACGGCGGCGGGCTGTCTCACGAAGTGAGACATGGTTTCTCGCTGGTTGAACGTTGATCTAAAACGGGCCCTAATCAGCCAGATTGTTAGGCACGACGTTCCCGTGGCGGTGCTGACAGTTTCCCTGATTGGCGCCGGTCCGGCCATTTTCCCAGCAGCGGCGTTGTATCGCTCTCAATCACCGACGTGCCGATTATTGGGATGAGCGACGGCTCTTCAGCCTTTTTCCTACCTCCAGTTTTCAGCGCTGCGATTTCTTCATCGCGCCTTATGATCCGGCTTTCCAAGTTCGCGATGCGCTCGGTCAGAAAGTAGCGCCCTGCGACGAATCCTCCGCTCCCGAACAGCACTGAGAAAGTGGCAAACGTTATCGGGTTGCCGATGACCAATGCTGCATTCGTTTGGAAGAAGGCGATCAGGTCGTGCATTTTGTACATCCTCTTGGTTCGTGGCGGGTGGATCTTTCCGGTCGGAGGCCACCTCTTTGGGGCATAACCTGGCCGTCGCCCGAGCGCGTTTGGCGTCTTGGCATAAGCCTCTGCTTCTCATCTGTTCCAGGAATAAGGAACATATTCCTTCCCCGTCAAGGCCGTGCCCGACTCTTTGTTCTCATTTTGTTCACACTCGTCCACTGGCGATAGGCGCCGAACAATGAGGTTCAGCTGGAGATCGAAGGAGCTTTCTCAAAAGAGGAGCAGCGCGCCATCGAAGCCGCCAATGAGTTTGCGGCAGCGCGCATCTCCGCAGCGGCAGCAGCTGAGATATTCGCGCTCGAAAGCTGGGACTATGCCGGGTGTCCCACTGTGATCCGCGTTGTCAGAATAGGCCGAAACTCATCATTGTCGTGGCATTCGACCGCGGCCAAGATGGCGAACTGTTCACCGGTGATGGCCAGACTGATCAGCAAAGCGAGAAGCGGGCGATCAGGACCGCCAAAACGCTCGCCTCGAAGCATGTCGGCGTGATTGCGTGGAGCCGAGACGCGGACCGTGCATTGGGCGACGACGGTCGCCACAACCATTTCGTCATCGGCGATGTTCCAGACATGGAATAGGCGCCGCCCTGACACGAGCTTTGAGTCGCACAGTCTCCACCAAGAGAGTGGCCGAACAAGACAGCGCCGGCGGCAAACCCGGATCCGTCTGTCGCCTGCGGGTTTCGTACGGAAACAGAGCAGATACCGGGTACGCCCGACTACGCATCATCGCTATGCCGACTTTCTGCCCTTTGATTTGGTGCCGCCCTTGATGCCTTCCTTGGCAAGGCTCTTGCGAAGCACCGAGGCCAGGTCGATGACGTTCTCTTTTGGCGCGGGGGCGGGCTTGGGCGGCGCTTTGCCCTTGCGCTTGGCGTCGATCATGGCGATCAACGCGTCCTCGTATGTGTCTTCGAACTTCGACGGATCGAACTTGGTGACTTTCTTGTCGATCAACAGCCCGGCTATCTCAAGAAGGTCTTCATCGTATTTGGGGTTTTCCAAGCCATTGAACACGGTCTTTTCCGACGTCATCTCGTTGTGAGTGCGCAGCTCGGTCAGCAGCATCCCCTTCTGGAAGGGCTGGATCAGCACCTCGCGCCCGCGCTGATAGAGCACCACGCAAGAGCGCGCGGCCACGCGCTTGTTCGCCATCGCATCACGAAGAACCGAAAAGGCTTCGAGCGAAGCGCCGTCCGCCGGGATCAGATAATAGGGCTTTTCCAGATATCGGGTGTCGACGTCCTCAATTGCGACAAATGAATCCACCTCAAGCGTGTGGTTCGATGTCAGCTTAAGCTTCTTGATCTCATCCGGCTCGACCTTGATGAAATGGTCCTTGTCCACCTCGTAACCCTTGACCTGGTCCTCGCCCTCCACGATATCGCCAGTCTCTTCGTCGACATACGCGCTTTTGACGGGCAGCCCATCTTGGCGGTTCAAAATCTTGAAATGGATCTTGGAGGCCTCGCTGGTTGCACCGACAATCTTTACGCCGCACGAAACCGACCCGATCTTCAGGAAACCATTCCAAACCGCGCGGGGTGCCGCCATGACATTGCTCCTTGTCAGCCGTCAGTAAGAACACACGAAGCCGCCACCCGTTCCGTCGGCACACCAGGGCTCCACTACTCGGTCGCCGCCATCCGGAATGGTTGGGCGACAGCGGGACATCATCGGGAAATGCTGTGGACCAGTAGCCGGCCTCGTTCGAGCATGCGCGGCCGGCACCGGCGTTTGCCGGTCACGTGCCCACCGTGCGCCACATTTGACTCAGTTTGAGCCAAGGCTTAAGCCGACCTTCCCGCCCACGTCCAGGGCGCATCGACTGATCATAAGGTTTGACAAAATGGACGACAAATACGCCAATGCGCGCGAGCATTTTTTCGCGGCAGTTCGCACGCTAGCCGCCTCTTCCGATCCCATCCAAACACGATTCATCGATGCAAACCTGAACGTTTTGCATGTCACGCTCGATGAATTCGAGGGCGACCGCGAGCTCAAGTTCAAGTTCGCCAGGATTTTGGACCTTCTTGCCGCCGACCAAGACAACATTGAAACGGTCGCCATCGAGACGACCGCCCATATGACGGACTTTGAAACCGTCAAGGTGGCGGACCTGATCTGCGATTTCTACTATGAACTGACATAGGCACCGACACCGACGAACCCGGGCGCTTGAGGTGCGGCAAGCCCAGGGCGTGCGGCTCGTTGGCTGTGACACCGACCCGCTTTGTCCCAGTCGTGTTTCTCTTGCAGCATGCGAAGGAGGGCAAGCGCCTACACAGATCCGCTTCCAACTCTCTCAACGGCCGGTGGCGGAGACGTGAATTAGCCGAAACGAATTCCTCCTGCTGCATTCTTGCTCCTCCGATCGGCGGGCAGGTTGCAAATGGCAGGGTTCAGAAAGTTTCGATGCCGGCAATGTCTTGGCCGGCAAGGTGTTTGATTGCATCAAATGGCCGGCCTCCAGAGGGACTTGCTGCCCTCACGGCGTCCACCAGGGCCAGTGCAACGGCTCTACGATGGCATGCCCAGTGTGTCGCGGAAGCGGCCTTCAGGGCGCGGCGCGACCCCTATGCTAAGGGTCCGGCAGAATCGCGGTGGGCGAGCGCCAAGTCGTGTGCGGCCTGATTTTTCGGAGGCGCTAACATTGGTGATTCCGCTGGAGCAGCTTTCCGTGCTTGTTCGCAAACTGAAAAATAGGCCGCGGTAGCGGAGCCTCAAAATGATGGACCGCATACGCCGGGTCGGAGGAAGTTTCGAGGCCGCAATGATCTTGATCAGGGCCGTAGCAGCGGTCGGAATCGTCTTGGTGGTCACCACCGAAATTCTGTGAATTCTCAGATCTCACGGCTCCGGGGAGTGTTGGCTGATAACCCGCTCGGGGAGTTGCGTTCCAAACCGGTGGCTCGCATCCTGATCTTGTCGGAGCCCAAACCGGCAAAATGTCGGAGCCCGGCAGCTACGCCTCGCCGTGTAACTCTGGCGGACGCGCCGACGTGACGCCCTGCATGTGGTTCTCCAGCGCCATTGAACCCGCACTGACGCTAACTCGACAGGAACAATCAACCGATCTTCTTGTTGGACGGCGATGGCGGTTGACCATCAGGCCTTTGCGCTGCCGCGGAACAAAATACATAGGTGATCGGGCCTGAGAGGGTCACCGCGCGGGGCGAAACTTCTGACCACTTAGGTTTCGTAATCGGTAGCGGGAAAAAGAGATGCTGGACAAGGCTTGGCGAATTACGAAATCGAGCGTGGCCGGCTTCATCGGCGACAGCGCTTTCAGTCATGGCGCCGCAATGGCGTTCTTCGCGGTGACCTCTCTGGGACCCATTCTGTTGTTGGTGGTGGCCGTAGCAGGCCTGGTATTTGGACAGGACGCAGCGCGCAATGCCGTCGCGGGACAACTGACAGGGCTGATGGGCAGTCAAAGCGCGAACGTCATACAAAGCGCACTGCAAAGTGCATCCAACCCATCGTCTGGTGCCATCGCTACCATTGTGGGCCTGGTGACGCTGTTGCTGACAGCATCGGGCGTGTTCGGTGAGATGCAGACGGCCTTGAATGAGATCTGGAAAGCAAAACCCCAGGGAGGCTCTGTCTCTCGCTTGATTCGTGCCCGGACGGCAAGCTTGGGACTGGTGATCGCCCTCGGTTTCCTGCTGATCGTTTCGCTTGCTGTGAGCGCCGCCATTACCGCGCTAGGGGGCACGATCAACCGGCTTTGCCGTTCGGATCCATCTTGATCGAAGGGCTGAATGTCTTGATTTCCTACCTGCTGATAGCAGTGCTCTTCGCCACCATCTACAAGGTTCTTCCGGACCGCCATCTGGAATGGCGCGACGTGTGGTTCGGAGCGTTTGTGACAGCCGCGCTGTTCACGGTCGGCAAGAGCCTGATCGGCTTGTACCTGGGTAGCAGCGCCATAGGATCTTCATTCGGAGCCGCCAGCGCGTTAATCATTGTGCTGCTCTGGATCTACTACTCGTCGCTGATTTTTCTTCTGGGTGCCGAATTCACTCACGCCTACTCTTTTGAACACGGAAGCCAGCGATCCTTGGGTGAGGCTTCACCGGGTTGAGCGACGGCCGCAAAGCGCGCCCGATACGTGGCCAAGAACGCGATTGGCAAAAGTGCGGGATTGTCGCTCCTGGAGCGAGCACGGAGCCCAGGGCTATGAACATTGACGTGACCACGCGCGACCTGGAACTTCACCCGTCGTTTCGACCCCCCCGCGAGCGCCGGGCCGTCGTCGACTTCCTCTCGCACAACCCACCGAACTCGTTGCCCTGCGCCTCAGCACTCAGCCTCCAGCAAAGAACTGGAACCTAAACGCACAGGGTTGGTTTGATGGCCAGAAAGGAGACCTCCATGATACGCTTACTCGTTCAATTCGGTGCCCTCTGTCTGGCGTATAAATTCGGCAAACAAATAGGCCGTGAGCAGGGCCGTCTTTCACCAACAGGCGAACCGCGGCGAGGCTCCGTTTCGGACGCGGGTACCGCACAAGCTAGTGAGCCCAACGAACAAAGTTAGCGCTTGCAGACTGCGGCCACCTGCGAACCCGCCACAGGCCACTGCCGGCCATGGAAAGTCGGCCTCAAGCTGGGCGATACCTTACCGCGGCATGGCGCTCGAGCAAATCCACCTCATCGTGCTGCACTTTGCAGCTTGTGGGCGTCAGCGTGACAAGGGCCGACGGTGCCTTCTCAACCTGATGATCGCAGAGTGTCCGACAGTGATTATACCCCCGCAATCAATCCGCACTGTCAACTTGTCGGCTTTGTGATCGACGCGGATGATGTCGCCGACGAGAATGACCTCATCTCCAGCGCGGGTTTTGGGTGGCGGGTCAACCGAATAGGGTTGCTCATAGGACGGAATGCTTACTTGGGCGCGTCCGCTAGGCAGTATCGAGGTGACGGTGCCTGTCAACGCGACCTCGTCACCGATCTCAAATTCCCGGGGCACGCTATGATGTAGCACAAGCCTCCTCCGGCGTTTCCAGATATCAATGCTGGCAAACTGACTTGGTTGCGTGAAATCGTAAGTCTCTCCCTCCTCGCCTCGGTAAGGCCAAGCACCCGCTCCCATAGCGCTACAAACCGCGCGGGTAGGACCTTCAACCCGCTAAACAAGAGATCGACCGCCCCGATCCAGGACTCACAAACGCGCGCCGTAGTCGCCCAGGGGCCCGTGGACGTGTGCGAAGCCTTCGCCGCGCACGGGCTCGCCTACCGACGGCTGGACCGATTGGGTCAGCGGCCGCTGCATGCATCCGGTGCCAGCCCGGCGGGTTCCTTGAGCACGAGGAGGCGTCGAATTGGCATGGGGCTGATGAAAGCGGTGGATAGTTGTCGAGCTGAAGTATTCTGGCAGAGGCTGTTGTTTTAGCCTGTTCCCGCCACCTGAAATACGCCCCGCGGGTGTAACAGACTCGAAGGGTTCAGCCCATGTCAGTGTCAGCCTTTCCCGTCAGCCGAGAGCTTTCCTCCGTGAAAGTCGTCGCGGACGCAATAGCTCGGCTTCCGAACGATGAAGCGGCCCTTCTTTGGGACGAAACGGCTAAGCATCTGTTGTCAGTCGCTATTGAACGCGGCCATGACACAGACCAGGCGCGCACCGAGGTCGTTCGGTTCTTTGATGCCGTTCAACGCATCGCATGCTATGAAAAGCCTACAACTATGAAGAGTTTCGTTTCGCACACGATTGGCCTTTACCGGTGCCCAGGCGTCCCAGCATTTGTCTGCGTGAGAGAGGGAACCGGGTGCAGTTACCTATCGCAGGACGTTTACAGAGCGTCTAGATACCAGCCCGACTTCGAGGTGCTGCCTTGGGAATCGGAATACCGGGCCGCCAGAAACGCGACAATCTTAGCAGACGGCGATACGAGCGGTAAGTGCCGGACAAAACCATGATGGAACCAAGCCCAATCCGGCGGGTTCACCAACGCTATGACGCTGTACTTCTTCGACACGATTGAGAATGGACAGATCACCCGCGACGATCTGGGCGTCGACATGAGCCCGTGCGACATGCGCGAGGAAGCGATAGCGGCTTCTGCCTGCAATAGTGGCAGACCATCCGCTACCGGCAGACCTCAACGATTTTGCGGTATGGTCCGCGACAACACCGGGGGCTGCGTCTATGAGGCGAGCTTAACGCTCATCACAAGGTCGCTGCTTGCGCCGGCGTAGGCCGTTGGCCGAACCGCAGTGTCTCTACTGGTCGTCCAAGCCTTGCATCGAGCAGCATTTCTTCGCGGTTCAGGACCTTCACAGGACCGACAAGGGCTGCACTGCCGAGCTTTCCATGCAAGGCTCCTGCAAGCGCTTTGTTTGTCAGCCTGGAAAAGCGACGAAGACGCCACCGGCGCAGCAGTCCATGGCCACGAGCACCATGGCACGCTTGCCGGACTCGCCCTGCACGCGGATGATGTCCATCTTGATCATCCGGCGGTTCATCGTTGGCCCACTGCGATACGCGCTGGTGGGACGCCTGGCGACCATGCCTTCGAGCCTGTCTGGTCGACGTGGTGAAAGCTCAAGTCCACCTCGGCGCGGCGAAAGACAGCGCTCCGAACGTATCGGAACCGATCCACTCACGACTCGGCATGTCTGGTTCAGCCTTCACCTGCAGGCGCTCAGCCTCCGGCAACGGATGGACGCACGCCGATGGTGATGATCGACCGACAGGCTGCGCGCCCGGTCGCCCACCGTCCGACAAACGCCGCCTGGGGAACTATTTGCGTCCTCGGTGCGGCAAGCCAGCCGATGGGCTCGAGCGAACCCAGCGAACATTAGCGATCGGGAACTCAGGCCTCCTGCGGTCGTTTAGCAGTTAATCAGCCTTTAGGAGGTTGCCATGAAAAAGCTGCTACTTGCCTCATTGATCGCTGTTGCCTCCGCGGCCGCCACGGTCGCCCCGGCGGATGCATGGGGATTGCCTGGCCTCGGCGTTGGCCCGTTCGGTGGCTTCGGCCCATTTTCGGGCGGCGCGTTCTACGGGGCTCCGTTCTACGACTATGGCGGCCGTTATTACGGCCCGCGGTACTACAGTGACTATCCTGGTTATATGGTACGGTATCCGCACCGCTACTCCAGGCATCACTACCGCCGTTGCCGGGTCAAGCTGTTGAGGCACTGGCACCATCACCACCGGGTGTTGGAACGCGTGCGGATCTGCCCTTACTGACGACCCGCCTTGGTTCACTGATTTCATGCTCGGTCAGCATGGCCCTCGTTTCTTAGGCCGCGCCAATCACCGCGCAAGCTCATATCTTTCGACGTGCAGAAGTCCGTCGACAGGCGGCAATTCGGTTAAACAGTGTCCGACGCGCGGCCCTGAAACAACCCACGCAGGTAACAGACGAGACGAGCTCGCTCCGTTCAAACGTGCACTTGGGTCCAGTTGCTATTCCTGTGCGAATCGCCTCTTTTTCTCCAAGGACCAATCGCAACGCAGTTTGCTGAATCAATGGTCTCTGTCCTTGACGGCGACCGACGTTGCCCCGCTCCCCAGCCCGGCATCGGTCGCCCGCTCTTCGGGCAGTTCAATCGCCGAGGGTGACATCCCCGTATTAATGGGTCAAGCGTCCGGGTCATGTGGACGAGCGACATCCCCATCGTGTCGGCAAGTTCCTGCTGGATAGCGGCAAGTCGAAACTGTTGCCGGGCGCAGCGGGCGCTCTCAGGCGGGAGCTCCGCATAGTAACTTGAGCATTGTCACTCAAATTCGCGCCATTTTCCGGACCGGCGCATGGAATTGCGGGTGGCAGGACTCGACGACAAAGTTCAACGTCATCAGATCGAGCAGAAACTGATCGATCGTGTCGGTTGCAGCGTCTGACCTCTCCTTAGCCGTGTTAACAGCTCTCGCGCGTGCTCCACCGCTGCCGCGTTGGGCACGTCTATCAGAGCCTCGAGGCCATCGATTTCCAATTCACCCTCACATGCGACAGCAATGAATGCTGTGCCGCCCTGCGAATGTCCAGGGAAAGCATAAAAATGAGAGTGTGTCTCGGACACACTAACTCGCCGGCTGCGGCTTAGCAAAATTCGCGTCAGTTGCTTCAAAATCTGGCTGAGAAACGGCTTGGTCCGGGCATGCTCGGGCTCCCGAAGAAGCTGTCGGGCTTGCCTTCCTCGACGATCTGGCCGGCATCCATGAAGGTCATGCGGTCGGCCACCGCGCGAGCAAATCCCATTTCATGCGTGACGCACACCATCATCATGCCGTCGCGGGCTAAGCCCGCCATGGTCGGCGCAATTCAAGAGCAATAAAGACATCCGGCGGCCAGCTTGAGGATACCGCCGGCATCATTGCTGAAAACCTATCGCCATCGGCTGGGCTGGCGGATCCGCAGGGCTATCGATCCACGTCGCCCAAGACAATGTCCAGTGAACCTAGAATGGCCGTGACATCGGCCAACATATGGCCACGGCAGAGCAGGTCCATTGCCTGCAGATGAGCGAAGCTCGGAGGACGCAGCTTGCATCGGTAAGGCTTGTTCGTGCCGTCGGCCACGAGGTAGACGCCAAACTCCCCCTTCGGCGCTTCCACCGCCGCGTAAACCTCGCCGGCCGGCACACGAAAGCCCTCCGTATAGAGCTTGAAATGATGGATCAAAGCCTCCATCGAACGCTTCATGGCCGCACGTCTGGGCGGGACGACCTTGCCGTCGTTATTGGAAACCGGCCCAGGTCCTTCGCTTGCGAGCAGGTCTATACATTGCCGCATGATCTTGGCCGACTGGCGCATCTCCTCCATGCGCACCAGGTAGCGGTCGAAACAATCGCCGTTCCTGCCGACGGGTATATCGAAGTCCATCTCGGCATAGCACTCGTATGGCTGGGACTTCCGCAAGTCCCAGGCGGCACCTGATCCCCGCACCATCACGCCTGAAAAACCCCACGCCCAGGCGTCACTTTGCGAGATCTGACCGATGTCAACGTTGCGAAGTTTGAAGATGCGGTTGTCCGTCAGCAGCCTGTCCAGGTCATCCACGGTTTTGCGGAACGGGTCGATCCAATTGCCGATGTCTGTTATCAAGTCTGGCGGCAGATCCTGATGCACGCCGCCTGGACGAAAATAAGCGGCATGCATCCGAGAGCCGCTGGCCCGCTCGTAGAAGACCATCAGTTTCTCGCGTTCGACAAACCCCCACAAGGGCGGGGTCAGTGCTCCCACGTCCATGGCTTGGGTGGTGACATTGAGCAGATGAGAAAGTATCCGCGAAATCTCGCTGAACAGGACCCTGATCAGCTGGCCACGCCGCGGCACGGCTAGGCCCATCAGTTTCTCGATTGCAAGGCACCAGGCATGTTCCTGGCTCATCGGTGCCACGTAATCGAGACGATCGAAATATGGCAGCGCCTGGAGATAAGTCTTGGTTTCGATCAGTTTCTCGGTGCCGCGATGAAGCAGGCCGATATGAGGGTCGACACGATCGACGACCTCGCCGTCGAGCTCGAGAACCAAGCGTAGCACGCCGTGCGCCGCAGGATGCTGGGGACCGAAATTGATGTTGAAATTTCGGACGGAATTCTCTGCCATCTAGCGGGCTCCTTCGAGAGGCCCGCCTAACCTCCCTCCGAGCCGGACGTTCCATTTGTGCGCCCGGCCGGCATTGTTCCACCAGGCTCCGCCAGGTGAAACTTCGGCTCATGCACAACCGCTTCCGCCAATTGACTGAGGAAATTCACCAGAGCAGCTTGCGGATCATCGAGTTCGCCGACGACCACTGAAATACCCCAACGCCCAAGCACCGCCTCCTCCACAGGATTTCGGCTGGTCATGAAAATGAAAGAAGGAGGGCGATCTTTTTCATACCCAGATCGATGCCAGGTTTGCCACAGGCGATGCAACAGCAACCGGATGTTCGGGTCGGAGAGGCTATAGCCTATGAACAGGATCGTGCTACCAAGTGCATCGGAACGAAACCGCACATCGAGTGGGGAATTAAAGGAAAGCCGGTCAAGATAATCCGTTTCGGTCAGGACAAGAGAAGAATCCTCGTCGAAGTCGCCATGGAACTTGACGATGTGGGTAACCCCCTGGCGGGCTTGAGCTACATCCCGTGCATTGGCCACCTTGACGTATCGTCGACCGTATATTTCGAACGCCAGTTCCAAGTTGCGGTCGTAATTCGTGGTATAGATGATGGGGAAATTGAGCATCACGATCAGGCGATGCAACTCCGATTTTTCTATCCGATCCTTGGCGACCGACCAGTTTCTGTCCATCCAACTGCGCAGTGGTCCGATGCTGCCATGCCGTATCCGATAGTACTCGGCCAGAGTTTGAAATCGGTCGCGGCGCATCGAAAACTCGTCATCGATCCCAAGTTCTTTTGCCATCTGCTCGATCAGTTTTTCCCAAGTCGGAAGCCCAACGCTGATCGAGACACCCGCCCCGACGAAGAGGATTGCACTACCGCGGCCGATAGCTTTTGCCAGTGATTCGAGACCATCGTTCATGAACAGGTGCCGGTGCTGGCTGAGGCGCTCCAAACAGTTGCGGCCGTCGCAGAGGGCATCGAGGTTCTCTTTCGCGTCACTGGCATTCGTTGGCGACCAAACCAAGAGAGCCACGCTGTGTTCCAGGACGCGGTCCGAAACTTGCCGTCAGCGCCGTCGCGTTTGGTGACGAGTTGAGACGAGCAGGGCAGCGGCTCCCAATGGTAGGGGCGACAACCACCTAGGAAGGCGACAACCAGAAGCAGCCAAGGCGAGAGGTTCCGATCAGACGATGGACCTTCTCCTTAGCCAAGCACCCTTGTGCTGAATTGTTCTCGAGCAAAACAAATCGGGGCCCTTAACAAATCTAAGTGCGGCCGGGGCTCGTTCTTGTACGTTCACGAGGAATGGAGGCTGCGATGAGCCAAAAGCGCCGTGATCTGGACTACCTTATTCAGCACTATATTGACTGCAGGCGAGGCAAACCTTGGCCGCTGTCAGTATCGGCGGCCGTGGTGGCGATACGAACAGTTTTCCGCGAAAGCCTCGCTACTGATCGTGAATTGGCAACGCTTATTGCCAGAGCTGCGATCGATCGAGGACTGGTTATCGAGTTCGACCTCAATGAGCCTGCGCAGACGGCATAGGGCCGATCGACACAGGTAGCTCGACCAATCCTCACGGCAGGGAGTCGCCAGCCGGCTGGAATTGGGGCGCGGGTGCGGATAGCTCTGCAAGAAGACCTCGGACTGCTCGTCACACGTGACTAATCGCGCGAACTCGGTCAGTCGTGCATTGCACTATCACCGTGGCGCTCTGCAGATCAACGCCGGCGGATAAGTCAAAGGCAGTGGCACGACCTGATCAGCAACAAAACGCCGATTGCGTAAGGGGCGAACAAAAACACCATAGCCAACCAGTAGCCAGGTTGCGCCATCGCCGCCAAATCTGATCCAAGCTGTTCCATTTGCTGCCCAACGCAGGACGGTCCAGTTTGTTCCCGGGTTGGGGGACCTCAGAGCCCCCGGCGAGCATCCAGGCCTTACCCGTGATTGAGCTGCAGCCTCGGACATTAGTCCGGTCTGACTATGTTTTCGCAGGTCGTTGCGAGGTCACCCTCGGGCGGCTTCGGCCCAGCGAGTTTTCACGCAGGATGGATAGACAAGATCGTTGCCGTCCCTCAAGAATTGAGAGTCGATAGCATATTCGACGGTTCCTCAACCGAACCGGGCTGGGCGGAATCTGGCCAACAAGGGATGTTCGTTTCCCGTGGCAAACTCGCCTGACAGTGTCATTGCACTGGAAACCCTGCGGACTATTCGCCGACGCGGCATGAAGATTCCCGACGACGTTTCGCTGATCACCTTTCACGATGCGGATTGGACCGGGGTCACAACTCCGCCGATCACCGTCGTCGACCAGCCGGTCTATGCACTTGGCCATAGCGTCGCGGAACTGCTCATTCCTCGCCTGGAAGGCGATATCCAACCGCCGGAAAGGCTGGTCCTGCGGACCGCAATCATCACGCGAGGCTCGGTGGGTCCACCACATCCGTGAGTCCACCACAGCTATAGGCCCTGACCGTACGCTCACTTGCCGTCCAGCGGAGCGACGACGCCCGGAGGTCGTTAGAAGCACCTATCCCGTGGCCGGCCATTTGCGAGATTGCGCAAAGCGTTCTAGAGCCTTGGCGTCCATCGGGCGGCCGAGCGCGTAGCCCTGCAGCAGGTCGCAGCCGAGATCTTTCAAGATGCGCGCATGCTCCATCGTCTCGACGCCTTCGGCCACCACGTCGATTCCGAGCGATTTCCCGATTTCGATGATGGATGACACCAAACGCCGTTGCGGCAGCGAGCTGGTGATGGGTGTGATCAGCTGGCGGTCGATCTTCAGTCGGCGCGGCTGAAGCTTGAGCAGACTGACGATCGAGGCGTAGCCGGTGCCAAAGTCGTCAATCTCAATGTCGATACCGAGGTCCTTGATGTGCTCGATGTTCCAGGCGACGAGGTCGTCATTCTCATCGAGGAAGATGGACTCGACAAGTTCGAACGAGACCGTGCCTTCGCCGATGTTGAGCTTGCGAAGGCCATCGATCAGGTCCTTGTCCTCAAGCCGGCGTGCCGAGACGTTGACCGAAACGTGTGGAATGTCGAGGTGCTGAAGCTGCCAGCGCTCAAAATCGGCCAACGCCCTTTTGAGGACCGTTCGGTCGATCAGCGCGACGACGTTCAGCTCCTCCGCTACCCTCAAAAAGACGTCAGGGCCCAGGATCCCGCGCGTCGGGTGCTGCCAGCGTGCCAGGGCCTCCACGCCGACAATTTCCAACGTGCCGGCGTCAAACTGCGGCTGGTAGAAAACGATGAATTCGTTGCGCTCGAGGCCACCCAGGATCTCGTCCGCGGTCCGCTTGGTCTCCACGATTTCACTTTGCAGCTCATCATTGAAGAACTCGTAGCGGTTTCGGCCCCGGCTCTTCGCCCGGTAAAGGGCAAGATCGGCGTTGACCAGGAGCTGCCGTGCGTCGAGCCCCTCGCCCGTATTCGTCGCAATGCCGATGCTAACGCCGAACCGGCACTGGTGGCCACGAAAATCGACGGGTTGCCGCATCTCCTCGATGATGCGGTCGGCCAGTGCGGCGAGCTCGGCGTCGTCGCGCCTGGCACAGATGACCACGAACTCGTCGCCGCCAATGCGCGCGACGAAGTCAGCTCGTCCCGCATTAGCCGTGATGACCTTCGAGGCATGCATCAACATGGCGTCACCGGCGGCGTGCCCGAGCGTGTCGTTGATCTGCTTGAAGCGGTCGAGATCCAAATGCAGGAGCGCGGTTCGTTCTCCCGGACGCATGCTCGTCGCCAGCATGTCGTCGAGATAGCGGCGGTTCGGCAGACCGGTAAGCGAATCGTGGAGCGCCACATGTTCGATGCGCGCCTTGGCCACTTCAAGCTCGGCGTTCCTGAGCTCCGACAACTGCCTTTCTCGCACAAGGTTTTCGTTGAGCACGACGTCGCTTGTCACGTCCCATTCGGCGCCGATCATCCTGGGCGTGTCGTTGCGCTCCTGGAAATAGGTCGCGCGCGTGCGCACATGCCGGATCTCGCCATTCGGATGGACAATCCGGTATTGCGAGGAATAGGGTCCCTTCACCGCCGCCGCGGCATCGAAATCCTGCTGCGCCCGTTCGATGTCGTGCGGATGAATCACTGACGCCCAGTCATCATAGCCGCGCGGCTTCCGGTCAGCCGGCTTACCGTATATTTCGTTGACACGGTCGTCCCACACCAGCTCGTTGGTAGCGATGTTGTGCTCCCAGACACCGATCCCCGACGCATCCAGCGCGAGTTCAAGGCGACCGGACAATCGCCTGAGCTCGGCGAAGTTTTTCTGCCTTTCGCCGAACAGCCGCCCCGCAACGAGAATGGGTAGCACGACAAGCGCCCCCGCCAATGCCATGATGGCCCGCAAGGTCCAGGGATTCTTCGCCGATGCGGCCCAGCCACCTTTTGGGATCGCCGCGATCTGCCAGGAACCGGACGGCAGATGCACTGTCTCGGTCACTGGGTTGGCGCGCGTTATACTCTCGCCACCGAAGAAGCGATCACCCGTCCCGCCAAGGCCGTCCTTGCCGGTCAGGGCGATCTCGATGTCGAGATCACCGTCGGTAAGCCCGCTTGCCTTGTAGAGGCGCTCGACGTCAACGACGACCGAGACGATGCCCCAGAAGCGATCGCCGCCCCCCGCCGTCTTCACGAACACCGGAAAGCGGCCGATGAAGCCCTGCCCTCCTTGCGCCAGGTCGACTGGACCGGCCAGCACGGGCACCCGCAGGTCGCGCGCCCTGAGGGCGGCGGTGCGTTGGGCATCGCTCTTGCGGTAATCGAGGCCGATGGCCTTTTCGTTGCCAGCCATTGGATACATGAGCGAGATAACGAGGTCAGGCGCGCCGGCGACGTTGCGCAGCTGAGATTCCTGCTCTAACAGGTTGCTTGCCAGTGCCGCAAACCTCTGTTGCCCCATATAGGGCTCGCTCACGATCGCCGAAACGAGGCCGCGCGTAAGCTGGAGGTTACCGTTGATGTTGCCTTCCAGCTTGGCCCTTATGATGTTCACCTTGGCCAAGACGTCGGCGCGCGCCAATTGGTCTGAAACGATCCTGTTTTCGCGGTCGGCGAGAATGGCGCAGATCACAAGCACCACAAAAGCGATCGCCGCCGGCAGGTTCGCGAAAGAAAATACCGAGTGTCTCAACCGGCTGAGACTGGATGCAGTGCTGGCCAAGTGACCCAAATACCTTTCCCGGGACTAACCCTCGGCCGATCCTAGTAGAAAGTACTTAAATTTGGTTTTCCATCATGCCGGGCAATTTCAGCATTGGGTGGCGCTCGCAAAGGGTCACGATCCGGCAGTGGGATCTCAAACAGCCGCACTCTTGCAACCACCGCTCCCGACGAGCATGCCCCACCTGCCTGGACGAGCAAGACGCGGCGCCTTCTGGGTGCATCGGAAAGGCAATTTGACGTGCCTGCAGGTTGGGAGCGGGCCGGCGGCCCCCGTCACTCTCACTTTCGATATCGCGCCATAATAGCGCTGAGCCAGTTGAACAGACTGATTTCCTCGGGTCGCCCCTCCACCTCCTGAATGGCGGTGCGCAGCGTGAGCTCCACCAGATCATCTGCAGCCTCGACGGATTGCGCTCGATAGGAGCGGGCGACCAATCTGAGCGCGGCAATCAGGCGTGGATCTGTTGCGTCGGAAAGTTCATCTGCCGCAAACTGGAGAATTTTTCGGCTATCGGTTTGGTCTTGAAGCATGACTTCCATGCCTGTTCTGGGGCGGTTCGTCACCGGAGCCGCGCTGACCATCGACGGAGGCGCGAACGCATAAAGCACCAGAGTCAATTTTGAAGCGTCCGCAGGCCGGACTGATAGAGCCGTTTACAGACTAAGCCGGGCATCGGACCGAGCAAGCTCAAATGATAAGTGAAGGGTAGTTGGTATCAATCCGACAATCGAATTGCCTCTGCCACGCGCCCCAGCTGGTGCTCTGGATTACCGCAATAGGGCGTGCCATCTACCAACATGCTGCCGGCTTGCTTTGAAGCGTCTTCACTTGGATTTTCTCGCTGCTTTTGAGCCTTGTGCGCTTGCAGCAGATGTTTTGACATCTTTTGATTTGGGCTGCGACTGCCGCCAGCACCGGTCGGCTTACGCAAAACCTGCTCGCTGTAATGACGTCTCGACCCCCCGCTGTGTCGCGTATCACCGCTCGGCAGTCGGAGCAGTAGGACGGCGCGTTAGCAGCATTTGAAGAGAGAGGCTCAGCCTGACCAGCTTCTTGTCATTCTCGTCCCGAATTTCAATCGCCAATTGATGTCCGTCGACGCCCTTCAGCGAGTCTCTAGCCAAGTCGATTAGACCTGCTAGCGCCTCGTTTCGTGCGGCTTCGATCCCCCCACATTCGATGCCAGTCTCATCTTTGATGAGCGCATCGCTTTCATAGGTGTCAAAGAAATATCTCGCCATCGAACCCACCTCCACCCTCACAAGCTCGTCGCGTTCCTTTGGTGAAGGTAGCCGGTTTCAAAGTCTCCGGCTCGAACGAGGCCAGGCCAGTCAACAGCGTGAAATCGGGAGCCCTCGGTAACAACCAGTCCGTCGCCTCGAAGATCCTGCAGCGTTCGGTTCACGTGCACGGCCGACAAGCCCAAGGCGTCGGCAAGTTCCGCCTGCCTAATCGGAAGCTCCGCCACATGGTCCTTGATAAGCCCCATAGAGCGAAGGCGGACGATGAGTTCGCACAGAATATGCGCCATACGGGCATACGCGTCGCGCCTTCCAACGTTGGTGACCCACTCTCGATATATAGCCGCGTCGATCAGCGTCGAGCGCCAAAACACCGTCGCTATCGAAGGATGTTGGTCGCAAATGGCCCGCAGCGCATCATGCCGCATGAAGCCAACCCTGACGCGCGTGAGTGGTGTGAAGGTGCAATCCAAAACAGACAGGTGCATTCCGTGGAGATCAGGAATGTCGCCCGGAACAAAGAACGACGTGATCTGCCGTTTACCCTCCCCAGTCAATTTTGTGGACCCGACCAGACCCTCCAGGATGACAAATGAATGGGTGGGACGATCTCCTTCGCGCACAATGTCCTGATTGGCCTGAAAGTCCCGCTTCTGGAATTGAATTCCCTCCAATACACCGATATCTGAGTCCGTCAGATCACAGATTATTTGAAGCTTACGGGTCAAAATGCTCGGGGAAGTGGCCTGTGTCAATTTTTGTGACCGGATTGCGTTACGTGCCGAACTTGGGCCGGGCGCTAATGTTCCTTGCACCCGGTCTGGGAAGGACCTGTTAAAGGGCCCGAGGCGTTTGCCAACTCACCGGCTGCAGTTCCGGGGCGCCTGGACCCTTCGCCAGAGCTTTTGCCTCTCGGACGAGGATGCGCAATTCGTCCCGAGCAGCGATATGAACTCCCGCGCTGTGGCGCTGTGATTCCAGTCCCTTTCACGAGCTTTTGAACAATGCCGCGATCAGGTTCAAGCGTCATAGGACGGGATCCTGACTATAGACATTTGACGTATATTCCAGGCTCATTTCTCTCCCCGCGGCGAAGCCGAGGGCGTCGAAGTGCGTAGCGAGGAATGCTAAGCAGTTTCCGCTCGGGCTTTTCTTTATGCTGCGGCCGTCATGGGCATCGAGCCGGAACAAATCGGGTTGATTTCGGTTCGGAGAACCTGATCGAGGACCTCATGACCACCACCTCCAATTCGCCAATGCGTCCAATTTTCATCTCCGGGCCCCCGATGCGCACGAGACGTAGAACCCCAGCCCTCTCGCTCGACGTCTCGCAGCGGCAGACACCTCCTCCTCGGAGAGGCTCAGAACTGTTTAGGAACCGGCAGACCTGGCTCGCGCAGATATGGGCGGCCGTGATGTCGCCGTCGTCGCGGTTGGCCGCGCTGAGACGCATCCTGGGGAGCAGCCTGGGGCCGTTCGATGCATGTCGGGCTCGATGGCGAGAGTTCAGTGACTGATCTGACGCCGGAGCAATCGCGGATAGCGCGAGGTCTGCTGAATTGGCCGCAGGTGCGGCTCGCCGTGAAGTCAGGCCTCAGCGAAGGTGCGATACGAGATTTCGAAAGCGGTCGGCGAGTGCCTGGCCCTCGTAAACTTTCAGCGATTCGAAATGCATTTGAAGCGGGCGGCATTCGGTTCTCCACAGATGGCCCGATCAAAGCACAAGGTGAAGCAGGAGCACTGGAGCAGTGCCCTGCGACCCGAGAAGGCGGTTAGGGAAATGCAGGCCGCCCCTTTGAAACCCAAGCAGACCAAATGCTGTAGCCGCGCGTGCGGTAGCACAGGGCAGGGAACGACGCCTTAGCGAGCCGGGCGCGCTGCGGGCGTTTGGAGCGCGGGTGCGGCGGCAGCACCGGAGCAGAAGTTCGGGAAAGCCAACAAAGCCGCGGGATGAACCGGGAGCGAGCCGGCGGCCGCGGGTTGACATCGGCATCGACGCAGTGATCGACATGGTTACGACCTCTGCCACAGCAAAGGAGAACCTCATGCCTTCATCCACAGCCGGATCAGCCGTGCGGAGCCCGATCTGGCCCTTTCAGCAGAGCTATGCCCAGTCACCGGATCATTTCTTCGCGCGTGCCCCTCTCCACCCGGTTTCAAACCCCAGGCTAATCCGGCTGAACGAGCCCCTTAGCTCTGGGGTTAAGGCTTGATCCCGATCAGCTCGGGAGCCCTGCTGGGATCGCCGTGCTTGCCGGGAAGAATTTTCCAGATGGACTGCACCCTATAGCCTTAGCCTACGCTGGCCACCAATTCGGCAACTTCGTCCCCAAACTGGGCGACGGACGCGCAGCACTGCTGGGCGAGGTCGTCGATGTGCACGGAGTGCGTCGGGATGTCCAGCTGAAGGGTTCAGGACCGACCCGATTTTCGCGCAACGGCGATGGCCGTGCTGCGCTTGGTCCGGTGCTTCGTGAATACGTGGTCAGCGAAGCAATGGCTGCGCTCGGCAGACCGACCACTCGAGGCCCTGCGGCGGTGCTTACCGGGGACCCAGTCTACCGGGAGCGCCGGCTGCCAGGGGCCGTGCTGACCAGGGTGGCAGCGAGTCATATCCGTATCGGCACTTCCAATACTTTGCCGCCCGCAACGACATAGAAGCGCTGAAGCTCCTTGCCGATTATGCCATCCAGCGTCATTTTCCTGAGGCGGCCAGGAAACCGAGACCTTACCTGGCTCTGCTCGAGGCTGTGATCGCGGCGCAAGCGGAACTGGTGGCGCGGTGGATGTTGCTCGGCTTCATCCACGGCGTCATGAACACCGACAACATGCCGATATCCGGAGAGACGATTGACTATGGACCGTGCGCGTTCATGGATTCATATGATCCGCAAGCGGTGTTCAGCTCCATCGATCAACATGGCCGCACGCCTACGGCAACCAACCTCGGGTGGCAGTCTGGAATCTGGCACGCTTCGCCGAGACTCTGCTGCCGCTCCTGAGCGAGCGCGAGGGTGAGTCAATCTCGCAGGCCGAGCAGGCACTAGGGGAATTTCACGCTCGCTACGAAGCTATTTTACATCGCGGGTTCAGGGCAAAGCTTGGGCTGCTGAATGAAGCTGACGGTGACTTGGACCTTGCCAACGATCTGTTGGATGTGATGGCGCGTGGGCGAGCGGATTTCACGCTCACCTTCCGCTTGCTAGGAGATGACCTCGACATCCCTGGCGCCCAAGCTACCGCGAGGCGGCTGTTTGAGGATCCCGGCCCCTTCGATGCCTGGTCGATGCGCTGGCGAAATCGCTTGGCGCGGGACGGCAGCGCCACCTCGACGCGCAAAGCCGCGATGCACGGCAGCAATCCCAAGTTCATTCCTCGCAACCATCGCGTCGAGGCAATGATCAAGGCTGCGGTGGAGGACGATGACTTCCGAATCTTCGAGCAATTGGTGGAAGTCGTGTCACGGCCGTTCGAGGAACAGCCCACACTGTCCTATTACGCGGAACCACCCAAGCCGCACGAGCGCGTTCTGCAGACCTTCTGTGGCACGTGACATCCCCGCCATACCGGCGAGACGCCACCAACGCGGGCGAACTCTGTAGGGCCGGGGGTCAAGCTAACGAGACAGGCCTCAGGACGCGGGCGGGCGAGGCCTCTCGGAGCCAGGCGAAGGATCGATTGCGTCCGCCACCATGTCCCTCTTGGAACTGGGAAGGACCCTCATCAGCAGGATAAAAGTGGCGAGCACGAGGCAGACAGCGTTGGTGACTATGATGGGCCATTCGCCTTTGATGATGCCGAAAGTCAGCCACAGCGCGAAGCCCAGCGCAGTGATGGCATACATCCACGCCGATATGCCAGCCGTGTCCCGGGTCTTGATGATCTTCCAGGCTTGCGGGGCAAAACTGGTCATTGAGCACAGTGCTGCCAGCGAACCGATGAGCGTGACCTTTTCCACGCAACCAACCTCCAACTATCGGCTCATTCGCACGCCCGAAAGGCCCGCTTCTTCGACCTCGGAGACACTGGCAAAGTCTTTGGTACCGAGGGCACAGTGCTTCCCCGGTTGGAAGCCGCCCAGCGAAAGCCAATCACAGCACTGGCCTGAGATGGGCAGGGACGCCCTGCCGCACGCGAATTTTTCCACATAGTCGGCCAGCAGATCAGAGCGGTTCTGGAGGTGGTGATCAGGTTCGAAGCTCAGCCGCTTTGAGCCGCGACAGCAAGTCGCGGGACGCTTGGATAAGGCGCCTTGTCTCCTCAATCGTACGAAGCAAGTCTTCAGCGCTCGCCCGGGCCCGACGGCTAGCGAAGTGAGCTGCTTCCAAATAGACCTTGCGTGCTTGACGGGGATCACTCATCGCTCGACTTTATAAGTTGGAAGCAAGCGGAAGAAACTAACGTGTGTTAAGGCAAGCGGATCTTTGTGATACCCCACCAAGTAGCAGTGCGTCTGGGCAACAACGAGCCCTGACACGTCGTCCGTCTCGCCGGCGGCTGACCGGTGACGCTGGGCGGCAGAAGGTGCGGTGCGGTGACGAAGCCAGGGTTGAGGCAGTTCGAACCCTGTCCAGAGGGATCTTCCAACATGCAAATTTACAGGAAATGAGCTTGAGGGCGACGCCGCCGGATCGCCCAGATTGCCGCCGAGGCTCAGATAGACGGTGTTATTCGGGCCAGACAACGGTCACCTCGACGTAATCGAGCACGCCAGGCACCGGCGCATTGGGCTTGCGAACGGTGACCTCGGCTTTCCGGATCTGGGGAAAGCGCCCGCTGAGAGCCTTCGCGACTTCCAGGGCCAGCGCCTCGATCAGGAAGCGCCGGTGTCCGGTGATGATCTCCTCGATGACGGTGAAGGCGACGCCGTAATTCACCGTTTCCCCGATGGCGTCATCGACGAGCGCGCGTCCCGGCTCGACGGTGAGCGAGGCATCGACATAAAAGCGCTGCCCCAGCGCTTCTTCCTCGTCCAGCACGCCGTGCCGGGCAAAGAAGGCGCAATTCTTCATGCGGATGACATACATGGCTCAGCGTTCCGATCCGGTTTCCCGCGCCAGCATAGCATCCGCCACCGCCAGCGCGTCCACGTTGATTGCGACATCATGGACGCGAAACAGATGCGCGCCCTTGAGCCGGAGAATGACGCTGGTCGCCGCCGTGCCGGCCGCCCGATCAGCGGCGTCGCGGCCGGTGACGGTGCCGATGAAACGCTTTCGCGACGTACCGGCCATCAGCGGGAAGCCGAGCGCGCCAAGCTCGGCAAACCGTGCCATCAGATCGAGGTTTTCCTCCGCCGTCTCCTTGGCGAAGCCGAAGCCGGGGTCGAGCACGATATGCCGTCGGCAACACCTTGCCCGCGCCCGATCTCAAGCGATTTTCCCAAGAACGCCAGCTGGTCGGCGATCACATCGGGCAGCTTGTCGCGATCCCGTCCGGTATGCATGATGACGAGCCCGGCGCCGGTATCGGCCGCCACCCGCGCAATGTCGGGCTCGCGCTGCAGACCCCAGACGTCGTTGACGATATGCGCACCGCTCGCATGAGCTAGGCGTTTATCTTGTCAAAGTGGCCGTCAGGAAGTGCAGACCGTCAGCTAGCCATCGTCCTTTGAGGACAGCCGAGCCACCGTTGACTGAGTTTGAATCAGCGGTTTGGCGCACTGAGTCCGAAGCTGCCCTGCAGTATACCTCAGACGTGAAGCGGCATGCACTCGGTCATCGTCTGGGCCACACCATTGCCGCAGGCGCTAGACCAAAGCCATCGGCAGATATCGAATCACAACCTGCTCCTGGCGGAACCGCCGCTCCAATTCCGAACGCCGCCTTTGCCAATCGGGCAGATCGACTTCGTGAGTCATAACCTCGAAGATGACGATCTCGTCTGCTCCCTGCCTCCACACACCTTCCGCAGGCGCGCGCAAATACGCGGTGACACCGTCGAAGCGGAGCGCGAGCTCCTCCTTCACACGGTCAAACTCTTGCTTGGCGAAGGGCTTTCCTGCGTTGTCGGCGCGAGGTAGCAGAATCTGGACCAGATGCATGTTTGCCCCTAAACCTCGCAATGCTTGCCTAGAGCCACTTCTTTGGAACGCTTGGCCTATGGTCGTCGACGGGCACAGCCGTCCAGCCTCGTGCGAGCTCTGCGCAGGTCTTTACCCCGTTGATCCTACCGAGTATCGGCGGAGCATGAGACGGTGGGGAGCCAAATACCGTGCTCCGAGCCATCTCCTGTGGGCCCTAGCTTCAGACGTCGAGCAGGCCGAGGTACAACCTGTCGGTGCTAACGTCGGTCCTGGTCTCCTCCGGGACGGAAAAAGGATTGGAGTTCCTGCATGTCGACGCTTTCATCGCCGTCCTCGTCGACAGCGTTGAAAATTCGCCCGATGAAATCCTGAACCTCCGTCCGCGACAGTGTACCATCACCGTCGGTGTCCATGATGGCGAACATGATCCTCATTTTGGCACCCTGCATCATATCGGCTCCCGCCCTGCGGCCGTGCTTCATACGTCCCGTATCACGATCGCTCATCTCGTCGTCCTGAAGCCTTGGGCCCCTGTGTCGCCAATCTGCCTCGGGGTCTCGATCCTTTGCTGTTTTTTCCTGCAGCATCTCATCCATCATCTCGCGCATCATTTGACGCATTGCTTGCTGGTTCTGTCCGGCTTCGTCCGCCGTCCGATCCTGGGCTGGTGATGCGGGCTTGGGAACATCCGCCGATTGCGCAAAGGCGGACGGGGCGAGCATAGCGAACGCGGCCGCCAATACTGTAGTCGTGAATGCTCGTGTCATTGGGTTTCTCCATTAACTGCCACGCCGACCACCCGGCGTGCTGTCCAAACCAGCAGCTCGGTTCATGGTTCCTAGGCATCGGGCGCAAAAGCGGTATAGCTCCGATCACCTCAGCAAAGCGCTGGCTGTCTTTGTCGGAATCGACCTTACCGATCACCTGATCGCTGCGCAGATTTGCCAGCGGCGCAACAAAGATCGGTCTTCACCGATTTTGCCGAACTCATTGAACCCACATCGACAAAGGTGGCGCAGATTCCGCAGCCAGTTCCGAGAGTGCGGCTGGATGAAACATTCCAAGTTGGCGGCAACGGCATCGTCTCCGGCCAACACCGGCCGCTCCCCGGTCGCGAACGCCGCATGGGTGATGCCCTGCGAACTACCGTTCAGCAACCTGACGGCTTAGATGGCCACGAAGCAGGCGGATGTTGCGGTTGTTCGACTTGTAGTAAACATCGAAGATCGATCCGAGGACGGGCACGCTTCCCAAGACGGTATCAAACAGCACATTGGCCAACATCCGAGCAACCAACAGCTTCCCAGCGCCGCATTTGCGGGCTCGCAGCACAATGTAAGCCGAGATCAACCCGGTTGCTGTATCTCCCAGCACAGGCACCAGGCCTACCAGAGCATCCAGTCCGAACCGAATTGGCGTACTCGGGATTCGCCAGCGCGAATCAAGCAGCACTGCCAAGAGGTCGAGCTCGGCGATTGCCCTCGCAGTCTGGCGATCCACAATAGGCGTTTCGCTTGTCCCTACTTTCCGGCTGCCATTGCTCGCTCGATCCAATCTCCTCGGTTTCGCACCTCTCCAGTCCGCTTCCGTCATGTGGAATTAGCTTTGTATCGGCCGGGAAGGCACGTCGTCGAGCAGGTTGGGCTGGTCTGGAGCATTTGTTCGGTCGTCTGCTGGGAGGGTGCCGTCTGGGGTCATCTGGTTAACCGCGTCGGGCAAATCCCTGGTGATCCTTGCAATCAGCTCCTCGCGCGAGAGGCCGGTCTGGTGGGAGAGTGCTTCCAGCGTCGGCGCATCGATCGCCGTTACCACCTCGTGCGGCTCGATCGGCTGGTTCGGCCCGGTGCCGACCCAGGAGTCTACCTTCGACCCGGCACCTGCGTTTCTAAAGCGGTCGAGAATATCGCCGAGCGCCGTGCCGGATACGCCCTTGGACACCTGGTCCAGTATCCCGCCCTGGGGATTATTGGGATCGCCCGCTCCGCGGATCGCCTCGGCAATCTTGTCGCGGTTTTGATAAGCCAGAACCCCCAGCATAGCGATCGCAAGTCTTCCTAGATTGGCCACTCGTTCCTCCTGTGGTTTCGAATATGGAGAAGGTCTCGCCTTGCCAAAAGTTCCGCGATTGCCAGCAATATCAGGAAGGGCTTGGCAATCCCGACCCGCTCCCCAGCCGACTATGAGGCCTGCCCGCGCGAGATGGAAGGTCGAGGCGGTAAAGACAGAGCGCCCGAGCTGGTGCTTAAAGTTTCAGCTTTGCCCTTAGTGCATCTATGCGCTTGGAGGCCTCTGCCTTGCTGAGGTTGTCTGCAAAGCTTTCCTGATCCTCAGCCTGCTCACACAGGGTTTTCAGATAAGACGCTTGGGATGGGGTCATCGGGTCGTCACCACTCACCCATTCGTCGGGTTCTTTCTCGACGTTTGCATCGGGTTTTGCGCGCGAGTCTTCCATTGCGATCTCCTGTCTTGGCATGGGGAATGCATTTGATCTTGTTTTGTTCCACCTGCTTGTTGCGGCCGTCATGAGCGCAGAGCCCGAGCATGCAGCCGCATCGTTTCCCCACTTTCGAATGGATTCACAACGAGGGCACAAGCCATCCACTACTCGTGTCCTTTCGCGACTTCCGGGTGGTCACCGCCGACTCCGACATCGCAGGAGCACGCAGGCTCGCTGTGCGGGTACTTGCGCTGCACGCAACCGGCCTGGTTGGGATGACGAGGCTATTCCGCGCCGTCGTCGCTGGATCATGCGCCACCACCGGTGCTCATGGCGCGCTTGCCACCATCGTAGGCCTTGAAGACCAGCCGATAATATCCGGGCGACGCTTTCCGCTTTGGAAGCCATTGCCTTCAACCATCGGAAAACCTGTCTCACCTCGTGAGCCGGCGCGCGGCCGTTCAGCGCTATGCAACCGCACTCGGCTTCGTTCTCCCCCGTGTTGGTCCCGGGGAGGCGCGCTGCTCGGACAGGCGATCGGCGGCGACACAGAGCACGGTGATCGGTGCCGCTGGCGGCGCCCTGATCAGTGCGGTGGTCGGCTCCGCCGCAACGCCGCAGCGGCGCGAAGACCAGCTCTGCCGCCACCAGGAGTGCTACGGGCGCATCGGCACCGCACCCTGTGACGACCGCGCCATTACAACCGCAATTACTGATTACGAGATTGCTTGGCTGGAGGGGGCAGCATCTCCTTCAGCTCCGCGACCGTGAAAGATTGAGGACGTCATCTTTTCCGCACTTCGTGCTGCTATATTTTGCTTAGGCGGACAGGAGGAGGTCGATAATGACTAGCTTTGCTGGCGCCCTGAGGAATCGCGGCAAACACGTTGCCAAGCGGTTGCTTCGCTACGACAGCCGCAACTGGCTGCGCATACGCCAGATCGAGGCCTTTACCGCGTTCATCGAAGCGGCCAACCGCAAGTCGCGAGATGTGATCGAGATCTCGCCAGGCTGGAACCGCTATTGGCGGGCGCTGTGCCCGGACTATCGCGCGGTGGACTTTCCAGACTTCGACATCTGCCGGGATCGGACCGAGGAGCAATATTCGATCGTCATCGCTGACCAGGTGTTGGAACATGTGCAGCGCCCGCAAGCGGCCGCAGCCAACATCCACGCCATGACCAAGCCCGGCGGCTGGGCGATGGTGGCCACACCCTTCCTGTTCCGCGTGCATGCGCGCCCGCATGACTACAACCGTTGGACGCCAGCGGGGCTTAAGCAGCTAATGGTCGAAGGCGGCTTCGCCCCGGACGACGTGCAGGCCTTTGGTTGGGGCAACAAAGCCTGCGCCAGAGCCCATATTGGCGGTCCTGTTAGGGCGTATGGGCTATGGCGAGACTTAACCAACGACGACGAATATCCGCTGATGGTGTGGACCTTCTCCAAAAAGCGGGTTTGAAGCCCGCTTTAGGGGCAGATATCAGCATGATTTTAGAGCAGCCGAGTTGGGACCGCGCAGGCTGTGCGCAGCAGAGCCAATTCCCTTGCGATGTCGCCCCACTTACGACAGGATTGCAGCAATTCGAGGGTTAGCCTATGACGCCAGACACCTTGCGGCCCAACCACCTGCCACTCGACACTCCGCCCGTGCAATACCTTAATCTGGACCCTTCGCTTTATGTCCGGGATGATATCTGGCAGCAGGAACGGGGCAACATTTTCGCGCACACCTGGCAGTTCATGGGGCCAGTCGCCTCGGTCGCGACGTCCGGTCAATACCTTGCCATCGACATCGCCGGTACGCCGATCTTCGCCATCCGGGGCCGGGACGGGACCTTGCGCGGATTTAAGAACGTCTGCCGCCACCGGGGGGCGAAACTTCTGGCCGATGGCGAGGGCAAATGTGGGCTGATCGTTTGTCCCTATCACAAATGGTCCTTTGCCGACACCGGACGGCTGGTGCAGGCCCCATGGTATGGCAAGGATCCCGCGATCATCGCCGAGGACTGGCCGCTGGAGACGGTGCAATTGTCCGAGTGGCGCGGGCTGCTCTTCGCGGCACTCGACCCGAAGGAAAGTCTTCTGGAGCAACTTGGCTCTCTGCCCGCCGAACTGGCGGACGAGCCGTTGGAGACCTATGCCGCCACCGATCAGGCCACCGTCAGCTTTGCGGCGAACTGGAAGATCTACACCGACAATTTCGTCGAAGGCTACCACATCCCTGGCACGCATCCCTCGTTCTACGCTGCCATCGACTTCGAAGCTTTCCAGACCACTGCCCATCCCGGTTATGTCCGGATGACCGCACCGCCGAAAGACGGTCTATTCTATCGCGGTAAATGGCTTTGGATGTGGCCGAACTGGACGCTGTCGCTTTTCGATGGCGGCATGAACGTTAGCCGGATCAACCCGACCTCACCGCATCACACAGACCAGCACTACCATTTCTTCTTTGCCGACACCTCTGCAGAAGCAACCGAGAGCAGGGCGAAATCCGTGCAAGGCACCCTGGCCGTGGTACGCGAGGACTACTCCATCTGCGCCGATACGCATCGCAACTATGCCGCAGGGGCCTATAGCTCCGGCCCACTCTCGGGGCGGCATGAGCGGGGAGTGCAGTATTTCCAGGAACGGGTCGCTGCGGCACTGGGGCTGTGACCGCCCCTGGCGTCCTTGTCCGCCGGATAGTGCTCCGGCTCGGCGCACGAGAGCCCCCGGCCAGTCGAGGGTATAGGGCGGGCAAGATAAGACGAACCCTTGACGGCTGGAACGGGGTCGATAGCGGACTGTCCGATTGTCTGATGAATGGGCCAGAAAGTTGACATTCCGCTCCGGGGCCGGCAGTGGACTTTCCGTCTCCCGCATTTCAAATCGAAACGCAGCCAGTTCCAAGATGGCTAATGCTTCAAAATCTGGCTAAGGAACAGCTTGGTTCGGTCGTGGCGCGGGTTGCCGAAGAACGCGTCGGGCGTGCCCTCCTCGACGATCTGTCCGGCGTCCATGAAGATGACGCGGTCGGCGACTGCCCGCGCAAAGCCCATCTCATGCGTCACGCACACCATGGTCATCCCGTCGCGCGCCAGTCCGGTCATCGTCTCCAGCACCTCGGAGACCATTTCAGGATCGAGCGCGGATGTGGGCTCGTCGAACAGCATGACATCGGGCTTCATGCACAGGCTGCGGGCGATCGCCACGCGCTGCTGCTGGCCGCCGGAAAGCTGGACCGGGAACTTGTTCGCCTGCTCGGGAATGCGGACCCGTTCGAGGAACTGGAGAGCGGTCTTGCGCGCCTCGGCCACCGAAACGCCCTTGACCCACATCGGCCCGGCCATGCAGTTCATCAGCACCGTCATATGCGGAAACAGGTTGAAGTGCTGGAAGACCATGCCGACGTTGGAGCGGACGGCCGCGACGTTGCTCATCCTGCCATGCAGGGCAACGCCGTTGACGACGATGTCGCCGGCTTGATGCGCCTCAAGGCGGTTGAAGCAACGGATCAATGTCGATTTGCCCGAGCCGGACGGCCCGCAGATGACGATGCGTTCGCCCTTGTGGACCGTCAGGTTGATGTCCTTCAGCGCTTGGAACTGGCCGTACCATTTGGATACGGTCCTGGCTTCGATTATGGCCTGAGCGCTCATCGCACCTTGCTCCTGCGGAAGTGGTGCTCGATGCGCGACTGGATCAGCTCAAGGCAGATCGACAGCACCCAGTAGATCATGGCGGCCGAAATCAGTGTCTCCATGTGCTGGAAGGTCTTCTGGCCGAGCGTGCGGGCCAGGAACATCAATTCCCAGACGCCGATGACGGAGACCAGCGAGGAATCCTTCAGCATCGAGATGAACTGGTTGCCCGTCGGCGGAATGATGACCGGCAACGCCTGCGGCAGGATGATGCGGCGCATGGTCAGCGCGAAGCCGAAACCCATGGAGCGCGATGCTTCCCATTGACCGCGATCGATGCTCTGGATTCCGGAGCGGAAGATCTCGGTCATGTAGGCGCCGTAGCACAGCGACAGCGCAAGGATGCCGGCGGGAACGGCATTGATCACGAAGCCGAGCTGCGGCAGCCCTAGATAGATCAGGTAGACCTGCATCAGCAGCGGCAGGCCACGGAAGAAGGACGTGTAGAAGCTGGCGATCGCGTAGGCTAAGCCATTGTTGGAGAGCTTGGCGACAGCGCCCGCCACCGCGATGAGCGAAGCGATGACGATGGAGATCGCCGAGACGTAGAGCGTCGTGACGACGCCCTGGCTGATCAGGAACGGCAGCTTCTCGCGGATGAATGGCAGGCTTAGGTGGAACGTTTCGAAGAACGCGATGAACAGGAGCAGCAGTTCCAGCCAGACGATGCCGATCTGCAGCTTGAGCGGTGCGAAGCCGATCAGGACGACGTTCAGCGTGAAGATCACCGCTATGGCGAAGCCGATGGCGAAGCGGCCGTAGAGGCCGCTGATCGACGGCTCACCGATTACCGGACGCATGAGTTCGGCAAAGCCGGTGCCAGACATGTTGAACGCCATGAAGACCAGCAGGACGATGCCGAACATCGTCGCCACGAACCAGGGCTTGTGAACGAGGCGTTCGGCCTCGACGGTATCCGGGTAGAGCATATTTGAGCACCGGCGGTTCGGCGGCCTGCAGTGGCAGGCCGCCTTTTGAGAGATTAGTTCGTCTTCGAATAATCCTGGCCGTACCATTTTTCCGAGAGCTTGCTCAGAGTGCCGTCCGCCTTCATCGATTTGACGGCGTCGGCGATCTTGGCCGACAATTCCGGATCGCCGTGCTCGATGGCGATCGCCAGGGGCTCGTAGAACACCGGATCGCCGACCTGCTTGATCGGATAGCCGGCCTTCACGGCATCGAGGATCGACGGCAGCGACGACACCACGGCGTCCAGGCGCACGCCGTCACCGAGGCGAAGGTCGTCGAAGGCGGTCGTCGAATTCTCGTAGGCGTGGACCTCCTTCGGGTTGAGCTTGTACTCGAAGGCCGGTGCGCCGGCGGCGTCGAGCGCCAGATCTTTCTTGGCATAGGCTTCGAAGGTGGAGGTGCTGGTGGCGCCAACCACCTTGCCATTGAGATCGGCCAGGGTCTTGGCCTTGCTGTCCTTGTGCACGGCGACCGCCGCGGGCGTGTAGTAGTACACAGCCGGAAAATCGAAGATCTCGGCGCGCTTCTTGGTCGGCGTCATCGAGCCGACATGCATGTCCCAGCGGCCCGCCCAGTTGCCGGCGGTGATGATGTCCCAGCCAGGCGTTACGAAGTCGACCTTGACGCCGAGATGCTTGCCTATCGCCTTGGCCACATCGACGTCGAAACCGTCGAGTTCATTGTTGGCGTTCACGAAGGACTGCGGGGCCCAGTTGGCATCGGTCGCCACCTTGAGCGTGCCGGCCGCGGTCACGCGGTCGAGCACCGCGCCGGCGTGGGCAGGATATGCGCCAAGCGCAAGCGCCAGCGCGGCCATCGCCACTTGTCGTCTGTTCCAGAATGTCATGTGCGTATTCCCCTGTTGTTTGTTCAGTCCCATGCGCTCATGGCCGTTCAGGCGGTCATGACTTCCCAATCCCTCGCCGACGAGATTGGCTCGCGGATTTAGCGACGCCCGGGCCTAGCCGGTCTTCCGCTGCCGCGGAGGATGTCTGCGGCCGTCATTCCCTCGCTCACGGGGAAAGCCTTGGCCTGTTGCCGACGCGTGTCGCCCGGCGCCTTGGCCAAAACGCCCTCTCCTGCCCCGCGAAGATCGCTACGCATAGGCGACGGCCGCTCTCGCGCGATCGACGCCCAGCAGGAAATCGGCCATCGTGTCGGCGACGAGAGCCGGCGCCTCGATCAGGATCGAGTGGCGAAGCCTGGGCAGGATGGCGATTTGTGAACCTTGCACCTGTTCGTGCATCAGCCGCGCCATGCGCGGACTGGCCCCTTGGTCGTCCGCGCCCGTCACGATCAGGGTTTGGCAGGTAATGCGGTCGAGGATGCCGCCGAAATCGGTTTCGGCGAGAACGCGATACGCAGCGACATAGCAGTCACGGTCGTTTTCGGCGTCGCGCCGGCGCAGTTCTGCGATGATCTCAGGGTTCCTGTTCTGAAAATCTTCCGTCAGCCAACGCGACAGCGAGGCGGCGTGATGCGCCGAGGCATCGCTCGCCATCAGCTCCGCCAGCCGGCCGCGCACGGCGTGTCGCTCCTCTGGCGTCCGGCCTGCGACCGTCGACAGCAGCACCAGTTTTTGCAGGCGTTCGGCATGCGTCAACGCGAGGCGCTGCGCGATCAAACCGCCCAAGGAAAACCCAGCCAGATTGAAAGTGGCAAACCCGACATGATCGGCCAGCGCGAGCGTCTCGGCGACGAAAGCATCGATCTCGTAGCGGCCCTTGACCCGGCTTGAGCGGCCGTGGCCGCGCAAATCGAAGGTAAGAACCGCGAAACGGTCTCTCAGCCGCTCGGCCACGCCATTCCAAGCTTCGAGATACGAGCCGACGCCATGGATGCAGACCAACGGCGCGCCGCCCTCGCCCTCGAGGCGCCAGTTGAGCAGCACGCCTTCGACATCGAGCTGGCCGGAACGTGCCATCCTCACGCCCTCGCCATATGGCGCTTTTTGTCGCGCTCGCGCGCGGCAAAGACCGGCATCACCTCGTCCACCCAAAGCTTGATCGTCTTCTTCTGCAGCTCGAACGGCAGGTTGAACGTCAGGCCGAGGCAATATTGGTCGACGCCCGCCGCCTCATAGTCGAGCAGCTTCTCGATCACCTCGTCCGGCGTGCCGAACATGAGGTTGCGGCGGATGTTTTCGGGATTGTAGTTGTCCTTGCCCTTGACGCTGTCGTAGGGCACGGCTTCGGGAAAGCCGCTGCGCACCGTGCCGATGTTCTGGAACAGGTTCTCGAAGGCGCGGCCATAGTCGATGGCATGCCCGACCGCGACCTCCCAGTCCTGCGCCCGTTCGTAGACGCAGGTGCGACGCTGCATCATCAGGCGCGGCCGCGGCACCTCCGGATGATCGGCGACGGCCTTGCGGAACTTCTCGCCCAGCACGGCGATCTCCGCCGCCGGTGCCGAGAGCGGCGTCGACAGGATCGAGGCGCCGATGCCGACCGCCCAGTCGAATGTGCCCGGGTCTCGAGCGGCCACCCAGATCGGCGGGTGCGGCTTCTGCAGCGGCTTCGGTACGCCGGCGGCCGCAGGGAACTTCCAGTAGTGACCGTCATGGGCATAGTCATCGGCCCACAGCCTCGTCACCGCCGGCACCAGCTCTTTGAGATAAGCGACCCCTTCCTGCTGCGGCATGCCGCCGGCCATGCGGTCGAATTCGTACTGATAGGAGCCGCGCGCGATGCCGAATTCCAGCCGTCCGCCGGTCAGGTGGTCGCAAAGCGCGGCCTCGCCGGCCAGCCGGATCGGGCTCCAGTAGGGCGCGACCAGCGTCGAGGTGCCGAGCCGGATCCGTTCGGTGTGCTGGGCAAGCCAGGTCAGCGTCATCAGCGGGTTGGGCGAGATCGTGCATTCGATCGTGTGATGCTCCGCAGTCCATAGCGTTTCGAAACCGCCCTCGTCAGCCATCCGCGCGAGGTCCAGGAGATTGGTCTTCACCCGCTCCATCGGGATATCGGGCGAGAAGCGCTCCATGGTGAGCGATACGGCGAATTTCATGTCGGTCTCCCGGTCGTTGGGTCGGGGTCTTGGTCAGCGAAGGCGGATGACGAACGGGTCCTGCATGGCACCCGAATAGTCGATGACGACGTTCTTCAGGCGCGAGAACTCCTCCATGGCGTCGAAGCCGCCGCGCCGCCCATAGCCGCTCTCCTTGAAGCCGCCGTTGGCGGACATGAAGGAGGAGGCGCGATAGGTGTTGATCCAGACGGTGCCCGCCTCGACATCGCGGGCGAAGCGCAGTGCGCGGTTGATGTCGCGTGTCCAGATGCCGGAGGCGAGCCCGTAGCGCGTGTCGTTGGCGAGCCGGATCATCTCGTCTTCCGACGAGAACGGGATGACGCCGACGATGGGACCGAACAATTCCTCCTGCATGAACTCCATGCCATTCTCAGCGCGGGTCATCACCGTCGGCTCGAAATACCAGCCGCCGGCAAGCTCGTCCGCCTGCGGACGCTTGCCGCCGGCCGCGATCCGCGCGCCTTGGCGCACACCGGAAGCGACATAGCCTTCCACTTTGGTGAGCTGTGCCGAGAGCGCGAGGGGGCCGATGTCGGTGTCCTCCAGCATCGGCAGCCCGACCCGCACCCGCCTTGTGCGTTCGACCAGAGCCTCGATGAAAAGCTCATAGACGCTCGCCTCAACGAAACAGCGCGAGCCCGCGACGCAGGTCTGGCCCGCGGCCGCGAAGACACCGGACACAACGCCGTTCACGGCATGCTCGATGTCTACGTCGCCGAAGACGACGTGAGGGGACTTGCCGCCAAGCTCCATCGAGCAGGGGATGAGGTTCTGCGCCGCATTGGCTGCAATGCGCCGCCCGGTTCCGGTCGAGCCGGTAAAGACAAATTTGGCGATGCCTGGATGCCTGGTCAGCGCGTCGCCGGCGACAGCGCCGGTGCCGGTTACCACGTTGACGACCCCGGCGGGGAAGCCGGCCTCCATGATCAGTTCAGCCAGCGCCAGCGTCGAGGCCGTGGCATGCTCCGATGGCTTGACGACCACTGTATTGCCGAGCGCCAGGCACGGCGCCAGCGTGCCGGTGAGCAGCATCAGCGGCGAGTTCCACGGCGTGATCATGCCTACGACACCGATCGGCTCGCGCACATTGAAGTTGAGCATGTCGAGCTTGTTAACGGGAATCGTGTCACCGAGCAGCTTGTCGGCCATGCCGGCGAAGTAGGTGTAGCTGTCGGGCATGGCGCGCATCTGCGCCCTCATCTCCTTGAGCAGCTTGCCATTGTCGCGCGTCTCGATCAGCGCCAGCGCGTCGGCGTTGTCGAGGACCAGTTCCGCCAGGCGGCGCACCAGCCTGCCGCGATCAGTCTGGGTCATGCGCCGCCAGGCCGGATTTGCGAAAGCAGAGCGCGCCGCGTCCACAGCCGCGCCGACATCCTCGGCCCCAGCCTCGGCAAACTGGTACCAGGGCCTGCCGGTGGTCGGGTCGAAACTGTCGATATACTGTCCGCTCCTCGGCGCCGTGAACGCGCCGTTGATGAACAGGTTCTGGCGCGAGCCTTCGAGCGATGCGACCGTCGTTTTCATGTCTGTCCCGCGTGTCTCGTCATTTGGACGCGGCCTGCGTCCACAATTGCGACTTTCCGTCGATCATTGCGACACGGCCGCCGTCGCCGGTATCCATGTAGATGCCGAAGCGCTTGTCCTGCCGCTCGCGCGCATAGCGGCGCAGCATAACGCGCACTTCATGCGTAGCGATCTGCTCGTACGGCAGCATGTCGACTGGAAAGAAGGCGTGACCATCCGGCAGGGCGGCTTCAGCACTCTCGGGGCTCAGCTCGGCACGGTAGATCAGATAGCCGGGATCGCTGTCGGCGACGTCGAAAACCGAATAGAGGAAGGTGTTTTCGGGAACGAGGCTCAGCGCCTCGCCGCCATCTAGGATCAGGTTGCTATCCGCTTTGCGGCGCCATGCCGTCGGCAACATCCAGCCGCCTCTACCGTCGTTGCGCAAGAGGATGCGATCGCCAGCCTCAACCAGATAGCCGATGATCATGTCTTGCGAGGCCAGCCAACCGGCCGGCAGGGGATCCTTCACGCTGGCGTAGCGGCCGCGGCAAAACCCGAGCGGCGCTGACGGGCTGGTTCCGAACGCCTGCACCTGACCGATCAGGATGACGTGGTCGCCGGCCTCGACGCGATTGTGAACGGTGCAATCGAACCAAGTCAGGCTGTCGGTGAGGATCGGCGCGCCGGTGTGGGCGCGATCATGGTTCACTGACTGGAACTTGTCCGCAGCCTTCGATGCGAACACCGATGAGACATCGGCCTGCCCCTCATGTAGGAAATTGACAGCAAAGGACCGGCTTTCACTGAAGGCCGCAAAGCTCGCCGCCGATTTGCCAACACAGACCAGTAGTAGCGGCGGATCGAGCGAGACGGAGGTGAAGGAATTGGCCGTCATGCCGCGTGGATTGCCGTCGCTGTCACGCGTGGTGATCACCGTAACCCCGGTCACGAAGGTGCCGAAGGCGCGACGCAAAGCGATCGGGTCGATCATCCTTTGTGCCACCGCGTCCGCCATTATCTTCCTCCACATCGTCGGACGAAGGCTAGGCAGGAGGCGGCACCGGTTCTTCCTCGGATCTGTAGGAAAGAGTTCGCGACTGGCTGCTGCCATCCCGAGCAAGCAGGAGCGCGATAAGCCCGCGCCTGGCGGCGGATAGCGACGGCAATGTCGGGATGGAGTGGTACTAGCGGGTTTCAGGCACGCGGCTGTCGATGATGCCGCTGAGGCGGATCGCCAGCTCGGCCGCGAAACGTTGTTCTGGCGTGTCGAGCTTGATCCCGAACAGCTCTTCCATGCGCGACAGGCGATAGCGCAAGGTGGTGACATGCAGCCCCATCACGTCGGCGCAAGCCTGGCTGCGGCAACCTTCACGCAGAAAGGCAAACAACGTGTCCAGATAAGGCGTGCCGTGCTCGCGATCATGCGCGATCAAGGCGCCGACGCTCTTGTCGACGAAGTTGCGCACATCGGGCACATCGGCGGCCGCGACCAGCATCGGCAGCGGACCGAAATCCTGGCCGGCGAAAACGCCGGTGCGCCCAAAAGACCGGCCGATGCGGATCATGCGTCGGGAACGCTCCCAGGCGGTGGGATAATCGGCCAGCAAGGCACAGACCTCGGAAACCAGCACCGCCGGCTCACGGCCGAGATGGCGACCAAACTCCGTGGCGATTGTGTTCGGCAATTTCGCCAGGCGCATGCTCTCCCTGGCATCGCCCGCGACGAGACAGACAAGACCGCCCTCCACGGCGACAACCGTGCCCGCCACGCCTGCCTGTTCCAGAAGGCGGACAAGGGCATGATGGGGATCGGCAAGCCCGCCGCCGTCCTTTGCCGTATCGGCGTAGTCGACGACAATAAGTCTTTGCGGCACGGTCAGGTCGAGCCCCAGCCGCCGTGCCCGGTTGACTATGTCGGCCTCATCGCGCCAGCGGCGTTCCACGACTTCCAGGAAAAGCTCGGTCAGCGATCTGGTCTCGAAACGGAAGCGGACGAAGCTGCGCATCATTTGCACGCTGAGCGCAAATTTGGCGCTGTCGATCAGCATCTGGTCGAGCTGTCCGGATTGCTGCGGCGTCGGAAAAATCATCAGCGCGCCAACCACTTCGTCGTCGATTGTCAACGGCTCTACGCGCACCGAAAGCTTGAGGCGATGCTTGCCGTCGTCGACGAACAAAGTCTCGTCCTGGCGCGCTTCCGACGCGCCGCGCGCGACCTTGACGATCTGCCGGTTGAGCACTCCGCCAACTGCCTGGCGCCAGGTCGCGGCATCGAAATGCGCTTGGCTCGGCGAGCGACCGGCCACGACCAGATTGGCGTGGAAATCGATGACCACCACGGGGTTGGGCAACAGCTCGCCGACCTTGTCGGCGAGCGAGACCACCGATCCTTCCGACAGCGCCTGCTGCAGAAGCGAGGTATGCGCCTGCAAGGCGCGCTGCAGACGCTCGCCCGCCTGTTTTTCCTGGCGCAGCCGATGCTGTTTCTCCACCGCGATCTCGCCCAAATGCACGATCATGCCGATGAAGGCGATATCCTCGGCACTCACTTCGGTGATCTCGCGCGAGACCACGGTCAGCACCATCGGCCGGCCGTCTTCATCGACACAGCTCATCGGCATGACGAGCACGCTGCGATAGTCGCGTTCGAACGCCTCGCGGCGATAACCCGGAAACTCCTCCGACACCCGCGCATCCCTGATATAGACCGGCTCATTGCGGTTGAGCGCGACGATCGAAGGACTGGTCGCCAGTTCCCAGCGGTCCGGCAGCGCGCGTTGGATGAGCGTCGGATCATGGCGCACGATGACATAGGCGTGGCCATGCGGCGCATCGATGCTCATGATCGAGCCCAGCGTCCATTTGGCATGGCGGCAGGCTGCCAGCACGAGGTCGCGCAGCACGGACTGGAGATCGCCACCCGAATTGATGAGGCTGGCGGCGTCCCGCAAAGAGAGAATTTGCGACTCGTGGTCCACGCCCGGTCTTCCGCCTCGCGAAGGGGCCATTTAAGCCGTCGCGGATATACGAATGCTACACCGCTTCCAAGCGGGGTGCACGCCGATTCTTCCTACGAACCGGAGGAATACCAGCTCACCGGGCCTGATTAGGCTGGGCTTCCACCAACAGGGCCTGAGATCATGGAATTGCGAAAAGTCTGCACCTTCATCGAGGAAGTGCACATTGAAGGCGGCAAGGCGGGCGCTAAGCCTGTAAAGTCGATCGTCGTCGCGGCCGTGCTACGCAATCCATGGGCGGGGCGCGGCTTCGTCGAGAACCTGCGGCCGGAGATTGTCGCCATCGCACCGCGCCTGGGGCATGAGCTCACGCGGCGCCTGCTCGAGCTCATGCGTGCCGAGCGCATCGAGAGCTACGGCAAGGCCGCCGCCGTGGGCGTCGCAGGCGAGATCGAACACGCCTCCGCCATGATCCATACGCTGCGGTTCGGCAATGTGTTTCGCGACGCGGTCGGCGGCACGACCTATCTCGAATTCTGCAACACGCGCAACGCGCCAGGCGCGCTGCTGTCCTTGCCGATGATGCACAAGAGCGAGAACGGCCGCCGCTCGCATTTCATCACCGCCAACTTCCAGATCGCCGACGGCCCGGCAGCCGACGAGATCGTCGTGGCCATCGGCGCGGCGGACGGCGGACGGGTTCACCCACGGATTGCAGACCGCTTTCAGGACGTGAAAGAAATGGAGCAGGAAGCAGCGATGTGATCCTTGCGCTGCATCCTTGCGCTGTCGTTGATGATGTCCGCTTTTGAGAATCGGCGCAGCGGGCCTCAACGGCCGACATCGCCGCGTTGCCGACCGACAGCTTGGGGGCCGAAGCGGTCGGTTCGCTTGTGACCAGGGAAGCACGACAGCTGACCTTCAACGTGAGGCCGCGATATCACGCGAAGGCGGAAGCGCGACCGATGGTCGATCGCGTCTGGAAGGAGAGCGCCGTCACCGGGCCGACGCCGAGAGTTACCAAAAAATTGACATGAATTAGTAGTGGCTAATACAGAATCCGCTCCTATTTATCTGGCACTAGGACATGTGCTGAGCGTTCGAGCCGGGTACGTCCGGTTCCGCCTCAATAGGAGGCACAGATGGCCAAGGCACGCTGCCGTTGCTGGATGCAAGCCGAAGACGGCGGCGCCGCAGGGGGGCTCACTCTGGGCATTGGTTGGCTGCTGTGCTTCCGGCGCCTTCTCTCTCCAGGTGAAAATGATGGACGACGGTGAGCGGACTCATACTGAACCGGAGAAGAGTTCTTGGACCGGCCGCAACAGGCGTCTCGACCCGTCGCGCCTGCCGGAGCAGGTGAGCTACACCACAAGTGACAACTATGGCGACGTGACCTTTACGCTCAACCAGCGTGGTGTGGTGGTCCGCCGCACGCAAAATGTGAGCAGCGTGCCGGCAATCATTGCCCTCCCCGCCAAGGTTTTCCGCGGAGTGGCCGCCTGCGCAATGGAGGATCCAAATGGAAGATTCACAGCGGAGCTCAAGCTTCTGCACAATGATCCGATGCTGACGGTGCCGCTACTGGTGTCCGACGAGCTCGAGCTTGTTGCCACCGACTGGCGTGCCTGGGCCGTGGCCTACCGTCTGCCTATGCTTCTGCTGGGGGCCGACGGCGTTGCCCGCACGCTTGAGGAAACGCTCGGTGCCAAGATCAACTCGCTCTCATCGAGGCGACCCCAACACGGACCGCGTCTCGACCATGCACCTAGGCTTTCAAAGGCTGGCCTGATGAACAAACTGACGTCGCTAGAGCATATCGGTCGATTGTTGGATAGGAAGTGATGTGACAAATGTCTCGTGCACTTGGTCGGCAGGGTCGATCCTTCTCCACTGGGTCGGTTGCTGAGCCCCCCTCCAGGCGCGGCCAGGTAGCGTCGGCTTCATTACGAATCCCTCGGCCCTCCAAGCTAGGGTAGCCGCCTTGTTGTTGCTTGGAGAAGGACTTGAGAGACGCGCGCCTCGCGCGGGTCGTTCGCGGGCTGGACACAGTTGTTCCTCTGGCTGGCTAGGTAGCCTGACTCATGCCAGTCGTCGGCCGCCGCCTCCCAAATGGTGCGTTTTGCGCCCGATGATCATCAGTTTGGCGAGCGGTGTTGTTGCGCAGCCGGCGAATGCGTCCGTGCAAGACGATGCCAGAGCGCGTGTGCTGGAGCGACATACTGGACGGCCGGCAAGCGGGCGGTTCGGCCTCGCCAGACAATTCATATTAGCATCTGCTTGACGAAGCCGTTATTCGCCCCAGACTCACGGCTATGGCAAAGGGCATCAATATCGGCGACGAGGTCGTGATCACGGCAACCGTGCGCAAGCGGGTCACTGAGGACCGGGTGAGCGTTTCCATCCCTTCCTATGGGCAACCCCACTCGGTGATCGACCATACAACGAAGGTACAGAAGGGGCAGCATATCGAGTTGATTGGCAACGTCACCCACATCGACGAAAACCGCGTGACGGTGAATCTGGGCGTACCAGTCACAATCGATGCCGCCGTCGTCAGGCTGGTGAGCGCGTACAAGGCGCCGATCAGAAAGGCGCCGCTGGCGGACAAGCCGACATGAAGGGATGGCCCATGATGCATGACGGCAAAGTCCTGGTGGTTGAAGACGAGCCTGTCATATTGCTTGGCCTCGATGTCGCGCTGACCAAGGCCGGCTTCAACGTCGTTGCTGCCTGCAACGCCGCGAGCGCGATTGAGGCGTTTGATGTCGACCCCTCAAGAATCCGGGTTCTCGTCGCGGACATCCGTCTGGGCCGGGAAAGCGAGGTTGGGACGTCGCTCGACATATTCGGCAGGCAAATCCAAACTTGCCAGTCGTTTACGCGACCGGCGACACTGCCTCACACTGGGGCGCGGAAGGGGCGTCGAATAGCATCATCATCTGGAAACCGTTTTTCATGGCACAGATTGTCACGGCATTATCGACGCTGATTAACTCCCGTTGAACGGCTCATTCCACCGCACCCGGCACCTGGGCGATGAGCACCTGCGAGCACACAACCGGTCCGCCGTTTCCGGAACTTCCGCAGGGCCGGATGTTGCAGCCCGCGTGGGAGGCCTGTCTGACAGGCAGCTCGGTGGCTTCTCTCGCAGGGGCAAACCGCCGAGCTAACTGACCTTTGCCAGCTTATTGAAATTAGCATCGTGGCCATCGGCCGGCGTCGTTTAAACACATGCGCAACGAAGACAACGCGACGTTAGCTTCCAGTGTCGCGCGCAGCGGCACCCAACCGAAAAATTTCAAGCTTCTCGCTGTACGAGAGCCGTACCCTTTCGCCGCATCGCTTGCAGGTGAACGTCGTTACGGACTTGACCCAGGAGCCTTTCCTGACCAGTGGGGTTTTGCAGCTCGGACACTGAAAGGTCAGGTCTTCCTCAAGCAGCTGATTGGATAGAGCCATTTCATCTTCTCCCAAGATGAAGCGGCTTTGCAAGACGAATGCCAGAGTGCGTGTGCTGGAAGGACACAGGGGGCGCTGCCGAGCGGCAGTATGACTGATGGTCATCGAGCCGCTGAAAGCGGCCTGCGCGGAATTTCGCATAAGCTCTTGAGCAGCCGCTCAGCCTGCGGTGCGTTCGTCAGACAAGCGCAATCGCTTCCACAATTGCGTGCAAGGCAAGGCTGGTGACCCGGTGAGTGACAAGGCCGAATGGCTGAAGCCCGGCCTCGTGGACGAGTAAAAAATGCTAAAGGCGAAGAGCCCGCGCTATCCCATCGGCGCAGATCGTCCGCCAGAGCCGCGGGCTGTGGGGCTTCTTTGGCGAATGGTTACCAGCCCTGCATGCCGTACCAATCGTCTACGTCACGGCGGACGCGATCCTTCTCCAGGCCGTAACGTTCCTGAATCTTGCCTTCGAGCTGATCGCGCTTGCCGGCGATGCGGTCGAGATCGTCGTCGGTGAGTTTGCCCCACTGTTCCTTGACCTTGCCTTTGACCTGCTTCCAGTTCCCTTCGACGCGGTTCCAGTCCATGTGTGGCCTCCTTCGTCTGATATGAAGTCAAAACGTAATCGGGGTAGCAAGGTTCCGGACCGTCTCCTTTGGCAGGATGAAGGCCAATCGACCGCCGCGCCCCAAGCAAACACAACACACTCACCGTTCCGGGGGTCTCAACACCTAGTCTCCACTAGCTGCCTGGAATTGGCCGCAAATCAGCCCGGACCAGATGCCCAAACAGGCGTCAACGACCAAGTGTTTTTCGGGCATTTACTGCTCAGACGGTGAATTTGGCACACCCTCTGCCTCACAACCCGCTAAGCGTCACTCAGTACAAGCGTTTAGGATCTGCGAGCAGTGGCCATCGAACTTTGCCTCGTGTCGGTGGCGGCGGGATTGTCGACGCCGGTAGCCAGTCCACTAAGACCTGCCGCATCGGAACTGTGTCGGTAGTGGCGATGGTACAGATCGTTGGAGTTAGGTCCGACTGTCTCTATCGGTCGAGGCATGTGCGCTGTAGCTGGGCACGCGGTGAGGATTGCGTAACCAGGAGATACTGAATGGCATCGACTGATCCGGGCTCCGAAGAAACGACCACAATCGGAGCACTCGTCCCTTTGACTCGCCCCGGCTGGGTTGAGGCAGGCAGACATTTGCTTGCGGGCCTTCAGCTAGCTGTCAGCGAAATCAATAGCGCTGGTGGCGTCGGCGGCAAGGCGCTTGAGCTGCTCGTGCGAGACACTGCAGCCGATCCACAGAAGGCCGTCGCGGCAGTGGATGAACTGGCCCGTTTGGGCGTGGTAGCGATAGCGGGAGAGTATCACAGTGTCGTTGCTCGCGCGGCGGCTGTCAGGGCCGACGAGCTCGGACTCCCTTTTCTCTGTTCGTCGGCGGTACTCGACAGGCTAACGGATCAAGCAACCAAGTGGGTCGCACGTCTTGCCCCGCCGCAGTCTCGCGGCTGGCAAACATATGCCGACTTCCTGTCGCGCGCTGGTCACGATCGGATCGCCGTTGCATCGCAGCAGAGCGTCTACTGGGCATCTGGCGTTCACATTCTGCGTGATCACCTTGAAGCCAACGGCGCGACGTTATCGGACATCAGCATGAGCTCGCTGGACCCGTCAATGTTGTGCGACCAACTCATCCACCATCGCGCGACAGTGCTTCTTCTTCTTGTAGGCCAGCCAGAGCCAGCAATCTCAATCGTCAAGTCAGTTCGCAATGACGGTCGCCTGTCCACGATCAAGATCGGCGCTCCAGCTGGGCAACCAGAATTCGCTGAATGGGCCACATTGCTAGGCGAAGATAGCGCTGCGATCCCCTTCCTGCGCTATCGACCCGGACACCTCGACCCGCTAGGCTCACGCGTCGAAAGGGCCCTGCGGGAGAAGTTGGGCGAGGCGCCCTCCTTCGTTGCTCTGGAAGGATACGACACGATCGTCGTCCTTGCTCAGGCAATACGGTCCTACGGCACTGACCGGAACAGCATCGCAGAGTCATGGCCGCGGATAGAGGTTGCCGGCACCCGTGGCCACATCCAGTTCTTTCGCACACCAGCTACGACCGTTTGGCAGTGGACTGGTGTGCCGATTCAAATCGCCGAAAGAACACCGGGCAACCCGGCGCAAATCAGGGGTGTTGACGATGCCAGGTGAGGCGGATGTGGCTGGCGGGAGTTCGCGGCGCAGCAGCGCCGTCACTTTTGGGGCCATCCAATGGCTTGGAGCATTCTCCACGCTGTGGCCGGCGGCTCCGAGAAATCTGGGCATGATGGATTGTTCCATGCAGCCGCTTCCGCGGGAAGCCTTCACGTCGACCTCTTGCTCGGCGCGGCGCGCTGCTCTCTCCCTTGGCAAGTGATCCTTCGGGATCAGCCTGACATTAGCATTGGTCTTTCCGAATGAAAGGAACATCAGCGCTCAATTGAAGTTCGGGCGCCGATGGGATCCGACCATTCGATCCCGAAAGGACACTCAATGACCAACGATCTCTCACGCAATCAGGAACGGCGAGGTACAGCTCGGATCGCGAGCTGGGCCGTGGTCGTGATCGCCCTGGTTTTTCTAGGCCTTCTCGCCTTCTTTATATTCGCACCCTTGTCAAACGCTTCGCGGCAACCGACACCGCAGGTTGCCCCCGAGCAGAACCAAGGCGGCAACGCACCCGGGCCCGCTTCGCCTGCCGCGGGCTGACAAGAAACGCCCGCCGCATCGCCAGACCGGTGAACCCAAGCCGCAAACCGGGATCACCTTCACACCTGTTCCAGTCCCCCGCATCGGCTTCGTCCACACGTGGCCTAACCGATCAAACGGTGCGCATCGACGCGAGTCAGCTTTGGAGGGATGGCCCCTACGAACCCGGGGGACAGACCGGAACAAAGACACCCCTGCCTCGTTGGCTTCGTGAAGGGACGTGTTTCAGGCATACAGGAATAGCAAAATGAAGGTCTTGATTCTGAGCGCTTTGGCTCTTTCGCTTGCGGCTCCGGTGGTCGCTTCTGCTGCCGAGGCTGACGTGGTGGTTTCAACACATCACCGACATCACCATGGTGCCACCGTCATATACAATGACGAAGGTGGCCGTCTTCACCACCGACATCACGGCCAGGAAGCATTCTATGACAACGGCCATCGCTCGTGGCGCCATCGGCATCACCGCCGTGATACCGTCGTCATCACTCGCTCGATGCACCGTCACCACCACAATCGGCCCGTCGTTATCCAGCAGGAGGACTGATCGCTCTTTGGTCCGGCTCCATGCGTCTAACGCGGGAGCCGGATTGACTGCGCTTACCCATTCAGCAGGCGTGTCATGCAGTTGTCGAAGAGCATCTGGGAAGAGGCCCGCATAGTTAAGTCCGGGTACACGACCAAGCAGGAACTCGGCGGCGGCATCCTGCCCCGCTGGTGGCTAGGTCGAGCGCGCCGGCAGACCTCGCCCGCATCGAAGGTGCGTCAAGCTTTTTGTGCCGCCGGCCCAAGTCTTGCGCCCTTTTGATGCGTTACCGGATCGAGGCGCTGGAGAGTTGTTTGAACAACTTTCAAGCGCAGCCCGTCGCCGCTGGTCAATCTTGGGCAAAGTCGGTGTAGAACGTCGCGCGGTGCGTCGTTGAGCGCCTGTGTGAAGGTCTGGTTTTCTGCCGTACAAACTTATTGCGTCCGGCTCGTCCAAGCCGCGAAGAAACTCATCGACGCCCCCGGTCGGCGGGCTTGCCAGTTTCGGGGTGGCAAGTCGAGGATCGGAGCGGGCTCCTTCTCCAGGGGGTCATGCTCAGGCACCTCATGCCATAAGGGTTGACGCAAGTCCCGCTGATCGACTTGCCGACCGCATACTGGACAATTGTGGAAATGGTTGTGCTCGTCCGCGAGTTCAGACTTGGGCATCTTGCTCGTCATGTGCGGCCAGACTGTACTCGTAGACGGCGGCTTGCTCTTCATCAACCACACGGAACCAATGTTCCTGCAGTGCCCTTAGGGACACTCTTTGCCCGGCAGCCTGTTCGGCTGCTTTCATCGGATCGTCCTCCACGACGACGCCAGACGACACGACGGTGTCACCGTAGATCTCTTCCACCTGGTACCTTGCCATCTTGGCCTCAGCGAGCCTTTGAGTTCTTCGCTCCGCGTTCCAGCGTGCCGCGGTTATTACCGTTTTGCTTAATGAGGTCGCGGACCTGCTGGGCTGTAATCGCGGCTTTCTCAGCGAGATATCGCACCTCGTAGTCTTCTTCGACCGAGACGCGGTTCCGATCCCGAGAGTCTCTCTTGCTCTTGTCGTCTGCCATCTTCGTTCCTCCACTCCTGAGGGGGCAACGTGGTTCGCTTCGCTTTGTTGCACAGCATGCCGCTTCGCCTCGGCGGGCTGAGTCCGGCGCGGGGCTGAACTCGGGAAGGGGCTGGCCAACTAGCCGTCAATGCTCGCCGTGAGCCCATCGGCAGCAATGGCATACTTCCCCGCGATAAAGCCCGGGTTCTCTGGTACCGTCGACGGCGACTTCAAACGGCAGAATTTTGGAGCCGGTATAAAAGGAAACACCCTCCCAGGGCCATGAAGTCCATGACAGTTTCCCGAAGTCTAGTTTGAGAGGAAGTATTCCGATAACGCAAACGGCGAACTCGTGCGCGCGCTGGCGATCGCGAGCTGTGAGCCCAACGACAGATGGCGACCGTTACGACCGCCTGCCCGCATCCTGGCGCCGGCCGACTGCCTGCGCAGGCTGGGCCTGAGCAGGGTGGCGATCTGAAGCCGTTGCGTCCGAAGTTCCCCCTCAGGGCCAACAGGAACTGCGGGAAAAAGTTCGCTGATCTGCAGCTAGGCGCATTTCTTGAATTCGACAACGTCGACTCCGAGGCGGAACGCCTGCCCGTCCGCGTATGAGCGAGCGTACTCTTCAGATTCGAAAGTGAACGTGATGGCGCTGCCATAGGCGGTTACACGCACGGTCCATTTCTTCTCGCGGATAATTTCAACGGCATGCTGCTCATGCGGAGCCATGCTCTCCTCCCAGAACGTTGAGGCAGCATCTATAGCGTCGTGAAATTCATTTGAATGCAAATAATTCGACATGTGGCGTGTCAAAATTCCGGAGCCACGCCGGAGCGATTAGGCCGTTATGGCCTTGAGCTGTTCGAGATGCTCCATGGCCAGCTTGTGCAGCGTTTCGGCCGTCTCTTCCGGGGTCCATCCCTGGCCGATGGAGGTGGCGACAAGGGCCGCGAAGGCGGATTCCAGAGCGACCTCGCAATTGACAGGACGGTCCGGGCTGGTCTCGGCTAGGATGGGCGGAGCAACTTCTGGGGTTTTTGTCATGCACAGCAATCCGCGCGGCGAAAAAAGGTTCCAAGTGAGGCAGAGCGGTTATTGGCAATCCGGCGGCGTTTAGAAAGCTGCTGAAGGGGCTCGCCGCCCAGCCCTAGGCTGCCTCCAAGTTGCAAAGGCGCGCGGCCGTTCTTAACGGCGCGGTAACCATGACTCACGAGCAAGCAGACTGCGAATGAACGAACCGGATTGGCGGTGGTTGTACCCGCTTTCAACAGGGACCATGTCTTGCTCGCGACCGCCTTCGCCTTGCTGATCTCCTTCTCGGTCAGCCTTGCCCTGCTTTCCTGGGCGACGCCTACCACCACGCAATCGAGATCCACCGACCTGGAACGGTCCATCGAGGGGTGGCAACTACGTCCAACAAGGACCCACTGAGAGACCGACCACCAGATATGCGGCTCCACGGCGTCGGCGGGCGCCCGAGCGGACCGCTGCCCCGCGGACCTGCAACTATAAATCGCTTGCCGCGTTGATGCTCGTACAACGAGCGAAGGAACGCCTCATGTGGTTCTTTACGGCCGTACTTCTGGGGTTCGTCGTGGCTATCTCGCTCGGGTGGGCTGTGGGCCGTATTGCGCGGTGAGACCCCGGGCTACTCACCAAACAACTGGTAAGGCATTGCCAGATTAGCAGAAGGCACCGCCTCGACCTTTTGGCGCGTACGCGCGTGAGGCAATCGAGAGCGCCTACGCGCCTGGCTCGTTTGGTGCGGATGTTGCTGGTTGAGCAGCATGGAAAGGGCGGTGATGGCCTGAGGCAAAGCAAAACGGCTTCGTGATGATACTTTCTAGGACACCCTCGGCGCCCCAATGCCAGGAACACTGTCCCCGCTTATATAGACAACCGGGATCATCGCATTGGATTGCTGCACATGCCGGGCAACTTCCCAACCGGATTGTCCATCACCCAGCCGGATGTCCGAGATAAGAGCGCTGATCAAGTCCGGGTCGGAATCGAAGACAGATCTTACGTGGCGCTACTCATACCAGCAGACGGGAAGCCAGCTTCTTCGAGACCTTCTTCTAGATCGAGCAGTACCATTGGCTCCTCTTCAACGTCAGAACCGACCCGTTTGTCGTCTTCGCTTCGCTAGCTTTATGCTCCGCATCGATGACGACGCGAGATTCCCGGTCAGTCCGTTCGTGCTTTAGCTTGTCGATCTTGCGACGCATATCGGTCCCTTAAAAATCGTCACCCGCGCCCACGGGCGCCCAACCAGTTATGGTCATCTAGGTTCCAAACGATGGCGCCGGACGCCTTTGCCGATGCAGTGGGCCCGCCTCACTGGCGAGGGAAGCGGGCCCGGCCAAGTATTGGGGACCTGACCAGCAGCACGGGAGCTGCCGCCTCTCGAACCAGCCGACGAATATCAGGTTCCCACATGTTGCATAAAAGGCAGCGGCTTGGCCCGCGGCAGATGGGGAAGGCGCCGCAGCAGGATAAGCGTCAGGCTCCGGGATGTCCCGACACATGTTCCAGAAACGAGCTCGGTGGCCGCATTGCCGTGAACTGGGCCGCGGCTGCGCATGTTCAGGAGGTCGCCTGCGGCACCAATCTCATGCACCGCAGGGTTGGCAGTTACGCACGTGTCGAAGCTCGGGTCCAGCGGCCGCACTCAGGCTGCGGGATGTTATCGACATCGAGCGCAACGCGATCAGGATGGAAACTCATGTCGCGCGACGGGCGGCATCATCCGCCCTGCAACATTACTATGACGGTCTGGTGTGGCCAGAGGGTTGACCAGGAGTCCTCAGAAAGACGCTCAAGCATTTCTCGGCCGAAAATAAAAAAGGCCCGCCACCTTTCAGCAGCGGGCGAGACAAACACCATGGGAATACGCACTGAGAATGGAGAACAGTGCAACTGCCGAAGTGCTTCGACCCCCACAATGTTCCAGGAGAGATCAGAAATCGCTGCCCCCCTGGCAACATCGCAGGCTTCTCGCTGGTGAGAGAAGCCTACCCTTTGGTAAAGCGACTGCAGGTGAACGTCGTAACGGCCTTAATCCAAGCCCGTCCGGGCCAGCTGGGCTATGCAGTGCCGAGACTATAGGGTCAGGTCCTTCTCGAGCAGACGATTGAACAGCCCAGTTTATTCCTCCCGAGATGAAATGGCTAAGCAAGTCGGATTTCAGGCAGAAATGTCCCGGCCTCTTAGTGCATTCGAATGCTTCACGAGTGCCTAAGAGAGCGCATAACCTCTTAGCCGGCGAGAGGACGCGGCCCCCCGCTAATCTCGCTGGCTAGGCTCGGCGTCTTCAGGCAACTCTCCTTCTGGGCGCCGAGCCGACGAAACTCTGCTTGCCAGCCCCGCAGTCAATCGGCCATCGATCGCCCTCATCTCGGGGATATTTCAGCGGACGTCGAATGTTCGATCGGTTAGTCGGAGCATCCGCACGGTCGGCCAAACCGAACCAGACACGGGGTCCAGCTGATTGGCCGGAGAAGTTCGACGCCGCTACGGGCAATTTGGCACGATACCATCTTTCGCGACACTGAAGCTCGGGATTGTCCGCACAGGCATTGCACTGGGCTGAACTTGGCCGCGCACCCGCTTCTCATAGTCGCACAAATGAAGGCACTGGAGCGTAATGGGCGCGGAGCCTCGCCGAGGGCTGGTGTTGCGCTTTTCACGCGTGCGAGAGTGGTTGACGCTGTCTCCTGTAATGGATCATCAGGGCCAGAGCGAGGAACAAACGCCGAGCCCTCCAGTTCGGTCGGCGATGGCGCTCTACTATTTCGACTTCGACGACAACGGAACGATATTCCCTGACGATGAGGGAACGGAATGCCAAGACCTTGCCGCGGTCAAATATGAGGCGATCAAAGCTTTGGCGGAGATGACCAAAGACGCCCTTCCAGACGGTGATCACCACAAATTGGCGATCGTTGTACGAGACGAGGGCGGCGATCTTGCCTTCGAGCAAGCATCGTTTTCAACGTCGAGGAGGAGCGGGACTCATCATCGTCGCGATCCTCCCCGGACAGCCACGCCTAATCCATGCGCCTGCGCTCGGTCGTGTGACCGTCATCCTGTCCTGTGACGCCGACGGCCCTGCGGCCGCCGCCGGCTAGTTCATCATCCAGAATGAGCATATCGGTCTTGTAGTTCAGAAATGGGTGCGAAAAGTTCCTGCAAGCGCACCTCGTCCTACACAATCTTGATCTCATGACGGTTCTGTTTTCGCGAGAGCACGGCAGATCTCCGGGCTCCGCGCCTGCTCGGCAGCCCTGAGGCAACGCGCCAACTGCCCTGCCCTGGCGAAGTCCTACCCTTCGCTCGCGGGTCTCTGCGAAGGGCAAGACCAGCTTTGATTTCCGCGAGCCGCTGTCTCACATGGTACTCAAATCACCCCGAGGCCGCGCACCCGAATCCTGCCAAAGTGCCAAAGTATTGGCCCGCGCCTTCCTGAGGAGTCGCGGGCCGACCAAGATTGGGTCTTTGGTCAGCGGCGGATTCTGATAGGGAATCGGCCGCCGTGGCTCAATTCGCTCCGCGCAGGAAAGTTCCGCAGGCCGCCAGCGGGCTTGATTGGCGGAATGCCACGGTCTTGTTTGTGTCAGCCGGTTGGTCACGATCATGGCCGGAGATGTCGTGCTCACAAGGCAGACAGGCGTGCAGGTTTGCTCAGAACGCGTCCCTCGTAAGTCTTCCTCACGGGCTGCAGCGGGGGGGTCCTCAATGCGGAGAGAAACTGCGGGCGGGTGGCTGCGGTAGTCCGCAAGTGCTGGCATCGGCCGACGAGAGCTGACGGAGTGGGTCCCACGATGGGAAATAGAAATCATCCGCATGCGACCTCGAATGTGGAGAGCGGCCGATCTAGGATCCACCTGTTGCGGTCCGGGCTCACCGGTGCGGGCGATCCTCCGCGATAACGTTGTAGAGAACACAGCACGCCAACAACGAGACGACACCGCCCAGGAGATCATTCCCCGTGAGACCAGAAAAATAGACGAATTCAAAGGCTGACACGATCGTCCTCTCAATTGGAAATCCACCAAGTAGAACCGTTAGCAAGCTCTGATGTTCCGCTCCCGCGTGGCACTTCTGGCCGTCGTCCACGGCGAGACGGCATGCCCCGTGTCAACCCGTTTCGACTTGCTTCGACCGAAGCCGGAATCATTGCCGGCGCGGCAAAGCCGTTTTGGCGATCGTCGGACGGCGGCCTCGGCGCAATGTCTAGCCCGGATGATGGCCCGTTGAGGCAAAGTTGTCCGGACTTGTGGAAGGCCTGACGCAGCACGGTTTGAGAAAGGCGCGGGGCTTTTATCTCGCGGAGGCAGAGGCCCCCCACCACCCCATGCGGATCGTGGTTGCAAGCAATTATGCTGCACTGCAGCTACCAACCTGGAAACACGGCGTTCCGCTTGTTGGACCCGCCCGCCAAAGGATACCGACATGAGAAGTCTCGCCGATACCATTGCACGCTTGGCAGCTCGGCGAAAACAGATGGATGGCGTCTTGAATGGTCCTGACGAAAACGAGCGCATTTCCGAACTCCAGGTGTTCGGGTCAAACCCCGGAAAGTTGCGGGCCTGGACATACCGCCCCAAGGACCTTGCGGCGAAGGCCCCTCTGGTGATTGTCCTGCATGGCTGTACACAGTCGGCTGCATCCTATGACCGCGGCGCCGGCTGGTCGAGGACGGCAGATCGCATGGGCTTTGCCGTCCTCTTTCCAGAACAGCAGCGCAGCAACAATGCCAATCTTTGTTTCAACTGGTTTGTCCCGGCCGACACCCGACGGGGCTCCGGTGAGGCGCTTTCGATCCGCCAAATGATAGAGGCCGTGGTCACCGCTCACGACATCGACCGCACCAGGATTTTTATCACCGGACTCTCCGCCGGCGGGGCAATGGCCGCCGCTATGCTGGCGACTTACCCTGAAGTCTTTGCGGCCGGGGCCATCGTAGCCGGTCTACCCTATGGCAGCGCCAACAACCTGGCGGAGGCTTTCGACCGCATGCGAGGTCAAGGCGCCCCCACCGCAAGGCGATTGGCGACGACCGTCCAGCAAGCTTCCGGTCACTGCGGACCATGGCCGAAACTCTCCGTGTGGCATGGAAGCGCCGACACAACAGTCAGTCCGATCAACTCCGATCAGCTCGTCGGGCAGTGGCTCACATTGTTCGGGCAAAGTAGAGGGCAATGCGAGACACAGGTGCATCAGGGCTACCGCCGCGATGTCTGGAAGAACGCCGCAAATGAGGAAGTCATCGAGTCGTACCTGATCTCGGGCATGGCGCACGGGACACCCGTGGACTCCGCGGACGGATTGAGTCAGGCTGGATCCTTTATGATCGACACTGGCATATCGTCCACCTCGCTCATCTCCCGATTCTGGGGACTTGAAGATGCGGGCTCTGCGGGCCCCTCCCCAGATGCGCGTTTACCGGCAACGTCGGTTGGACACTCCCCTTTGGTGGTCGCGCACGCGCCCTTCGAACCACGCAGCGGTCCAACGGCTTTGCCTGGTCAGCATATCGAAAGCGCCCTTCGCGCTGCCGGCTTGATGAAATAGTTCACGGCCAGACTTGTTGATAAACGTTCGTCTAGCGGGGCCCGGCCTGCCATGTCGCTATGGGAAAATGGGCTGAGATCAACGAGCGTCTCAGGCACCCTTGGCTGTCGAAAGGGCAGCCGTGCCCGGGATGCTTATGTTGATTTTCAAACCGTCCGATGTCCAATCCCGCAGGATCTCACCCTGAAGCTGCTTCTGGACAATTGCATTGACCATGGTCGTTCCGAAGCCGGGCTCCCCTGGCGGAGATCCAGCTTTACGTCTGCCGCTTTCTTCCCACCGCAGGTAAAAGCCGCCATGATGGCCGGCCGCCTGCCAGCTGACCTGCAGCCGCCCCGTATCCTGGGCGAGAGCTCCATGGGTGGCGGCGTTGACGATCAATTCATGGGCGACGAGAGCCAGTGGTTGAACGACCACCGCTGGGATCAGAACTTCAGGACCAGTCATTGCTGTCCTGCCAGACGCGAAATGGGCGACCTGCCTGGAGACGATTTCGTCCAGCGGCACATCGCGCCAGCCGCGCTCGGCCAATAGGGCGTGCGCGACCGCCAAAGCCTGGACCCGGCGTTGAACGGCCGCTGCATAGAGCGGTGCACTGTCTGCCTTGCTCAGCCGAACGATACCATCGACAACCGCTAGAACGTTCTTTGCGCGATGATCGACCTCCATGAGGAGGCGGTGCTCCGACGCCTCCAGGCTCTGGATCATACGATGTTTGGTTACGTCGATCTGCGAGGCGAAGTAGTAGAGGAGGCCGCCTTCATCGTCCTTGATGGGGCTCAGATGAAGCTGGTTCCAGAACGGCGAACCGTCCTTGCGGAAGTTCAGTATCTCTACATTCGCCTCGCGTTGACGCTCTATCGCCGCTCGAATTTCCGCAACGGCCGTAGGCGATGTTCCCTCCCCTTGTAGGAAGCGGCAATTTCGACCCAGGACTTCATCGGATGTAAAGCCGGTCAGATCCAGGAAGGCCCTGTTGGCCAGCACGATGGGATTGTCAGCCTGCCGAGCATCGGTGATGACGATGGGCATGCGCGTGCGCTCGAACGCCGCCGACGCCAACTCCTTGCGATCCGCCCATGCGGTGGTGGCTGCCGCCGCCGGGGGATCGCCATGGAGGGCTGACGATGATTTGGCGTGGTCAGGCACTCTTTGCTCACTTGATAGAGGGCTCACTTGATAGAGGTCAGCCATAACGCCCGACTTCCTACAAGGTTTCCAATGTGATGTTTTCGAACCGGGCTGGTTACCGCAGTAAAGCCGCGCATCGGTTCTTCGAAATATTGGTTGAGACGAGGCACACGGCGCTTGTGCCGCAGCTGAATTGTGCAGCCTACCGGGCAGACCAAGCATCGCCGGCGTGTGTCAGGAGGATAGCTATGTTGGTCGACAGCTTGACCTATAGCTTCCCATCGAAGGTGAGCCGATCAAAAGGTCGCCACAAAGGCGCGGCCGCAAACACGAACAGATGAGCGCCAACGCGCAGCACAGCCGTCAGCGCAGGACGCTCCGACTCAATCAATGGGCCATTCCGTTCGCCACTTCCCGTCGACGCCTTGAACCAATACCTCGGCACCGTAGCCAGTGGCCGAGACACTGCTGGCTGCCTTGACAGCCGCACGCACGGCCTCCGTATACGCTGAATAGGGATAGTCCTTGCCGTCAAACCGGACCAGCCATTGGTCACCGGTCTTTGAAATGAAGTACCTGACATGCCCCATGGCCCGCCCCCGGTGGTCACTTAGAAATCACGATGTTCACTGGCTTTGCAACAAGCATCGCAAAATGCGGTAGTTCCCATTCAGCCGAACGGCGCGGCGTTCGAACGTGGCCAACCAGTTCTCATTTTATCGCCGTGACCCTGCCCGCCATGTCCAGTCGACAATCGACCTCGGCCTGCCGAACCTCGACGCCCCCTTGCCCTGCATAATCTATTTGCACCTTGATTGGTGCCGTGAGTGTACCCCCACGTCGATGCAACAACCCTGCGCTTAAGGCCCTGACGCGGACGGCGCCAAGCGGTGTGGCGGCGGATGTGATCGCGGAGCGGCAGGCTTGCACAACAGCAGCTGGTATACCGGGCTTCGATCTCAGGGGTCTCTGAGGCTTGACAGGATAGCCGTCGGTGAAGCGGCCTTCAGCAGATATGGATGGCTTAAGAATCGGTGGCAAGACAATCGATTGCTTACCACTCCTGGCGGCCGCAGCGGCGGTGGGCCCAGCCGTTCCTTCGGGTGTGGTGGCTGGACTGCCGCTGCCGGTAGGCGACCCGTCGTCGGCCGCCGGATCATCGCCCGTACCAATACTGGTCGAAACGCTTGCGCCTGCGTCGCCGACATTGCCGCTGGCACCAACGCCAACGCCGACTGCTCCCTTGCCCGCGCCAACCGAAGCTCCGACATGTGATCCCCCTGCATCGCCGACCCTCGCTCCCACCCCGACCGAAGCGCCTTGCGAACCGGCGTTTACTCCGGCGCCGACTCCGATTCCGCCGACGCTGGCGCCTACCCCTTTGTCGAGAGCGCAGGCAGGTCCGATTTCAATCCCGATCATCAGGGCGGCGGCGACGTACTGTTTCATTGCTATGTTGACCTCGGCATATATTCGGCTCCACGGTCTGTTCACTGGCGCGGGTCGAGCCCTTTCGGTGGTCGGGTCGGCAGCAATGCGAGGGGAAGAGAGAGCGGGGCCAAGACAGCAGCCTGTTTCTGTTTTTCTCGCGAGCCCGGTTTGCGCCTCGGTTCAACACCTGATCTGGGTGGTGCACGTGCAACCACACCTGCCGGCTTATGGATCATTCGCGAGTGCGCTGCAGCCGCAGGCCGGTTCCTGGTCGCGAGGTCGTCGATTGCCTCGCGCGCGGCACTCAGGCTCAGAGCCAGACCGGTCGCCCGTTCACGTTCTTCTTCCAGCGCCGCGCTTAACCCTACCGAGGTCCGGTTTGCAGCGTCGCGCTCCTTGCGAACGACGTCGAGGTCACGGGCAGCTGAATCGGCTCGGTTGCGTTCCAGCTCGAGCGCTTCTCCAGTTTGCCGTAGACCTGCTTCGGCCGCCTCACGGTTGTTATTGGCGTTGGCCAGCTCGACCGCGGCCGCATTTGCGGCTGTCTTGAGGGCCTCGATGGTTCGGTGAGCCGTTGTGAGCTCTTGTCCCAAGAGCTCAACCTTGTGCCGTTCGTCGTCAAGAGCTTGCGTCACCGCAGTCTCGGGGACGTCCTTGGAGGGCTGGGCTGCACCGGCGGCGGGCTTGTCACCGCCCCAGAGAGTGGCTTCGGCCCTGAAGCTTTCGATGGCCCGTTGCGCCGTCTGCAGATCGAGCGAAAGGGCTTCGTCCTTTCGCTGCTGCTCTTTTAGAGCTTGTGCTTGCTTGGCTAGCTCCGCTCGCGCGGCAGCCAATTCGCGTCGTAACATCTCCTGATTTTCGCCTGGCGGCGTTTGTGCCTCTGCGTCGGGTGCCTGTGCTTCGCTGGGCACCAGCTCTCCAACTGCGTGGGATCCGAATGCCCTTGCCGGTGCCTTGCCCGGCTCTTTGCCGACATCGACGTGTTCCGTAAATGCATCGGACGAACTGTCGCTGGCTGGGAGAGGCGCTGAGGCGTCAGGCGCCCGCTGACTGTGTGCGGGAGATGCGAACAGCAAAACAAGGCATAACGGAAAGAGGGTGACGATGGCCTCGGCCCGCCTTCCGCGCGTCTCGTGCGGCAAAAAAGAAGTCCATCGTCCAATCGAGCTGAACGCATCGAGGAGACAATTCGCCCTCGTGCTCTGCACATGACCCATCGCTGAACCTCGAGACTGCGGCCTCACCGCATTGCATCTCCACCTGTCGAAATTTCCGGTGCCGAGCAAAAGCGCGAAGCGAGCGAAACACCACCGCGCGCGCCAAAGCATCAGTTGGAACCTAACTGGTGGTTCCTCAGTTGCCATCATTCGATCGAACGGGAGATTGGTCCTATAAATGCCTGCCTCGCTTGGCATTCCCCTTGGCGCCCGTCCATCCAGGCGGAAAAATCAACGATCGCAATCCCACATCGCCTGGCGATCTCGTCGCGTGGATATGTGACGCAATCACCTTCGGCGGCAATCCGCTTCACCCGGGCTCGAACGGCAGGAACTGAACACGCAGGTCGCATATAGCTGGCGAGACCCGCCGTCCGTCCGGTACCGTAGTCGCGTATCGCCGAAAGTCGTGCTGACCTGCCGGCCCGGAACTGCGTTGCAAGCTGGACGTTACGAAATTGCTGCAGCTTGGCTGCTCAGGACCTTTGATGTTCAATTTCGTCTTTGCCACCGGCATTGAAAACAGCGCTCCCACGATCAATGGAGGACGGGAGCGGGTCGACGAAATGGAGAAATGTCGCTTCTACCAGCAATGGCGCACCGACTTCGAGCTGCTCCAGGAACTGGGTCTTCGCTTTCTCCGCTACGGGCCTCCAATTCACAAGACCTGGTTGGGCGACGGACACTATGACTGGACCTTCGCCGATGAGACCTTCGCTGACCTGAAGGCCAGGGATGTTCTTCCGATCGTCGACCTCTGCCATTTCGGCGTTCCAGACTGGGTGGGCAATTTCCAGAACCCGGATTTTCCGCGGCTGTTTGAACGTTACGCGCACGACTTCGCAACCCGCTTTCCTTGGATCCAGCTCTACACGCCGGTCAATGAGATGTTCATCTGCGCCACCTTTTCAGCGCGCTGGGGTTGGTGGAACGAGCAACTGAGCACCGATACGGCCTTCGTCACCGCCCTCAAGCATATCGTGAAGGGCAACGTGGTGGCGATGCGGGCAATCCTGCAAGTGAGGCCCGACGCTATCTTCATTCAAAGTGAATCCTCGGAATACTTCCACGCCGACTCCCCCGAGGCCATCGGCAAGGCGGAGCGCTTCAATAGCCAGCGTTTCCTATCGCTCGACCTCAATTACGGGCATGACGTCGACGCGCGCACTTATCGCTACCTGCTCGAAAACGGGATGACCGCGCAGGAGTACAGCTTTTTCCTGGAAAACCATTTGCGCAGGCATTGCGTGATGGGCACTGACTATTACCAGACCAACGAGCACCGGGTTTGGGCGGACGGAACCACGTCGGCTTCCGGCGAGGTGTTCGGCTATGACGAAATTACGCGCCAGTATTTCAACCGTTACCGCCTGCCTGTGATGCATACAGAGACAAACATCCGCGAAGGGCCGAACGGGGACGAAGCCGTTTACTGGTTGTGGAAGGAGTGGGCCAACGTGCTTAGGATCCGCAACGATGGTATACCTATCGTGGGCTTCACTTGGTACTCGCTGACCGATCAGGTGGACTGGGATAGCGCCCTGCGCGAGAACAACGGAAGGGTCAATGCGGTCGGCCTCTATGATCTGGACCGCAACCCCAGGGCGGTGGGAACCGCATACAAGGCGCTCATCGCCAACTGGAACAAGCTGCTCGCCACCCAAAGTGTCTGCCTCGCTTTGCCCATCTTTTTGCCGTCCGAGCAGGACGACCCAAGTGTTCGCGCGCAGCAGGACTATGCGGGGGGCCTTTTGCATGTGGACCGGATCGCCGAAGCTGGGGCCGAACCGCTGGAACCCTCCAAGGACAAGGTGAAACCCGATGCGCCTGGCTGACAAGAGCGCGATTGTGACTGGCGCCGCAAGCGGCATTGGGCTGGCCATCGCGACCCGCTTAGGCGCCGAAGGCGCCCGCGTTATCATCGCCGACCTGGATGGAGGCAGTGCGCAGGCGGCCGCACAGGCAGTCCGAAAAGCCGGCGCGCCGGACACCGCCGTCTCGGTTTGCGACGTTTCAGACGAGATTGCCGTCGGGCAGTGCTGTGGACTGGCCCTCGCGCGATTTGGCAGGTTGGACATCGTCGTCAACAACGCCGGCCTGATAATGTTCAAGCCCATCGAGGCGTTCACCAGCGCCGACTGGCTGAAGGTGCTGAGTGTTGACTTGCTGGGGGCAGTCCATTTCACGCGTGAGGCATTCGCGCACATGACCCATGGCGGGTCGATCGTGAACATCTCGAGCGTGCACGCGCTTGAAACGACGCCGCATGTCGCCCCCTACGCAGCGGCGAAAGCGGCGCTACTGTCGCTCACCCGGTCCACTGCGATCGAAGGCCGGGCGCGTGGCATACGCGCCAATGCTATCCTGCCTGGGGCCATCGACACACCGATGCTCTGGGAAAATCCGAACATCAAGTCAGGCGTCGAATCTATCAGCCCGGAAGATGTCGGCAAGCCGGAGCAGATTGCCGCGGCCGCCGCTTTCCTGGCTTCAGACGACGCCGCCTTTGTCAACGGCGCGGCGCTCAACGTGGATGGCGGCCGGTTGGCACGGCTCTAGACGTGCAAGCGGTTTGCTGCGGCACTGCGAAGGCCAAGTCGCGCATGGATCACCCGCACCGGCGTCGACAGCGCGCGCGTCGACAGGGAACGGTCCCGCGCTCGGGGGCTGGAAAACAATCACATTGCCACTGGTTCGGCTGGAGAAAGGCTCGAGAATTTGCATCAGGCTGGACGGCCCCGATTCCACCGCGCGAGCGCTCCGGCGGGCATCTCCGGACAGCGGCGGCGATGCGGACCAATGCGGCGAAGGCGATCACGAGAGGCGCGACGGGCGGCATGGATGAGGACGACCGGGCTCTGCAGTCGACCGCGAGCGCCCTCGTTAGGAGTCTCGCCGGCCGAACCAACTTGTCGCCGACCATCAGCGGCCATTCGATTGCTTTGAGGGTGCCGCCCCTAGCCGCCGCCTCGTTCCGCGATACTTGGAGAATCGGAGTGCACAAGGTGAGACCGCGATGTCCGATGGAATCCTGCGCTGTCCCGAGCGGCCGACCGAGTGCCTCTCGAAATATTGGAAACCCGATCTAGATCACTCAGTCCGGGGGAGATCTGGCCGTGCTTTACACGCACTGCTGGTAGCGCTACCACTTCAGATGGAGGGGCGCGGCAAGACCAGAGGCTGCGTATGTAAGTGGACGTCTTCCTGCAGGCGTCTCATCGCCGGGAGGTAATCGATGGCGTCCGTTGCGATCCGCGATGTCTATAAGTCCTTCGGCGCCGCCGAGATTCTCCATGGCGTCGGCATCGACATAGAAGATGGCGAGTTCGTCACGCTCGTCGGCCCGTCGGGCTGTGGGAAGTCGACGCTGTTGCGCATGATCGCGGGGCTAGAGGGCATCACGCGCGGCGAGATCGCCATTGGTGGGCGCGTTGTCAACGCGGTCGCCCCCAAGGAGCGCGACATTGCCATGGTGTTCCAGAACTACGCGCTCTATCCACATATGACGGTGCGAGAGAATATGGCGTTCTCCCTGATGTTGAAGCGTGCCTCGAAGCAGGAGAGCGATGCCAAGGTTGCACGTGCCGCGGAAATTCTCAACCTCACGCCGCTTCTGTCGCGCTATCCCCGGCAGCTTTCGGGCGGGCAGCGGCAGCGCGTGGCGATGGGCCGGGCGATCGTTCGCGACCCGCAGGTGTTCTTGTTTGACGAGCCCCTCTCCAATCTCGATGCCAAGCTGCGCGTACAGATGCGCGCTGAGATCAAGGAACTCCACCAGCGCCTGAAGACCACGACTGTCTATGTCACTCACGACCAGATCGAGGCGATGACGATGGCCGACAAGATCGTCGTCATGCATGACGGCAATGTGGAGCAGATCGGGCGCCCGCTCGATCTTTATGACCGCCCGGACAATCTTTTCGTCGCGATGTTCATCGGCTCTCCAGCCATGAACATGCTGACAGGGCGCATTGGTGCCAGTGGCTTTGAAGGCAGCGGCGGCGTCGCCGTACACTTGCCGCGGACGCCGAAAGGCCTGAGTGGAGGTCCAGTAGTGCTTGGCATCCGGCCAGAGCATCTGCGCCTCTGCGACCAAGGCTTTCCCGTCACCATCTCCGTCATCGAACCGACCGGGTCGGAGTTGCAGATCATCGGCCGCGCGCCCGGTGGCGAAGAGATCGTCGCGAATTTTCGGGAGCGCCACCCGTTCCAGCCGGGCCAAACTGTCAGGCTCGCCGCCGAGCCAGGCCTGGTCCATCTCTTTGACGCAGATACGGGTCGCCGGCTTTGAACATGCCGAGGTCAGCCAATCAAACAGGAGGAAATGGCCATGAGATACACCAGAAGAGACGTGATCCGCACCAGTGCCGGTGCTGCGGCGGCCGGGGCAATCGGTAGCCGGCTGCTTGGCACGCCAGCTCTTGCCCAGGATGGGCCGAAATTCACGCCCGAAAAGGGCGCCAAGCTCAGGCTCCTTCGCTGGTCACCATTCGTCCAGGGCGATGAGAACGCCTGGCTGGCGCAGACGAAGAAATTCACCGACGCCACCGGTGTCGAGGTGCGCGTCGACAAGGAGAGCTGGGAGGACATTCGTCCCAAGGCGGCGGTCGCCGCCAATGTCGGCTCGGGTCCCGACCTGATGTTCGTCTGGTTCGACGATCCGTTCCAATATCCCGACAAGCTCCTCGATGTGACCGATCTCGGAGATTATCTGGGCAAGAAATATGGCGGCTGGCACGAGGGCCCAAAGAGCTACGCCACCAAGGACGGCAAGTTCATCGGGCTGCCGCTGGCGACCATAGGAAACGCGATCGTCTACCGCGAGAGCTGGGTCAAGGAGGCCGGCTTTTCCGAGTTCCCGAAGGACACCGACAGCTTCCTCGAATTGTGCAAGGCTCTGCAAGCCAAAGGCCACCCCGCCGGCTTCACCCATGGCCACGGCGTCGGCGACGGCAACAACTACGCCCACTGGCTCTTATGGAGCCATGGCGGCCAGATGGTCGACGAGAACAGCAAGGTGGTGATCAACAGTCCCGAGACGCTGAAGGCGATCAAATATGCCCAGGCCCTCTACAAGACCTTCATCCCTGGCACCGAAAGCTGGCTCGACGTGAACAACAATCGTGCCTTCCTGGCCGGCGAGCTGTCGGTCATCGCCAACGGTATCTCGGCCTATGAAACAGCCCGGATCAACAAGGACAAGGATCCCAAGCTGGCTGAAATGGCCAAGGACATCCGCACGGCCAGCTTGCCGATCGGTCCGATCGGCAAGGCGGTAGAGCTTTACCAAGTCACCTCGGCGGTGATCTTCAATTACACGCCCTATCCGAACGCGGCCAAGGCCTATCTGCAGTTCATGTTCGAGGAACCGCAGATGTCGGAATGGATCAAGGGCTCTTCCGGCTATTGCTGCCAGACTTTGAAGGCCTACGACGACAATCCGATCTGGAAGGCCGATCCAAACTATGCGCCCTATGCCAAGGCGTCAGCGACGCTGCGCAACAACGGCTATGCAGGGCCGCTCGGCTACGCGTCCGCAGCGACCATGGCCGACTACGTGCTGGTCGACATGTTCGCCAAGGCGGTGACTGGTCGGGCGACACCGCAGGAGGCAATGGAAGAGGCCGAAAAGCGCGCCAACAGGTATTACCGGGTGTAGTCTGGACGTCTTCTTCCATTCGAGGGGGGAAGACGCCTGTTGTTTTTCCGGTCGCCCCAGCAGGCGTCGCGACGTGCCGCCAAAAGGCACGCGCCCACAAGGAGAGAGCGCGGACCAATGGGCCCGCGCGCCAGCAGTCCACGAAAGTCGGAGGACTGCTTGCCACTCGATACCGCCACAGGAGCCTTTTCATGGCCGTGACAACCGCCGCCCCGCCCCGCCCCTCCTTCTTGTCGCGCATTGCCGAAAGCCGTGGGCTGCTCAGCTTTGGCTTTATGCTGCCGACAGTGGTGCTGCTGCTGGTCTTTCTCACCTATCCGCTGGGGCTCGGCGTCTGGCTCGGCTTTACCGACGCCCGCATCGGCAGGCCGGGCGTCTTCATCGGCCTGGAGAATTATGAATACCTCTGGGACGACAGCGTGTTCTGGCTGTCCGTGTTCAACACGCTTCTCTACACAGTGAGCGCGTCTATCCTGAAGTTCGCCCTCGGCCTTTGGCTGGCGTTGCTGCTGAATGAGAACCTGCCGTTCAAATCCTTTTTCCGCGCCGTGGTGCTTCTTCCCTGGGTGGTGCCGACGGTGCTGTCGGCGATCGCCTTCTGGTGGATCTACGATTCGCAATTCTCGATCATCTCCTGGGCTCTCAAACAAATGGGCCTCATCGACCACAACATCAACTTTCTTGGCGATCCGCAAAACGCGCGCGCTTCGGTGATCGCCGCTAATGTCTGGCGCGGCATTCCCTTCGTCGCCATAACGCTGCTTGCCGGCCTGCAGACGATCCCGCAATCACTCTACGAAGCCGCCACGCTGGACGGCGCCGGTCGATGGCAGCTGTTTCGCTATGTCACCTTGCCGCTGCTGACGCCGATCATCGCCATCACCATGACCTTTTCGGTGCTGTTCACCTTCACCGATTTCCAGCTCATCTATGTGCTGACGCGCGGCGGCCCGGTGAACGCCACACATCTCATGGCGACGCTTTCTTTCCAACGTGGCATTTCGGGCGGGCAGCTCGGCGAAGGCGCAGCCATCGCCGTTGCGATGATCCCGTTCCTGCTGGGCGCGATCCTGTTCAGCTATTTCGGCCTGCAGCGACGCAGGTGGCAGCAAGGCGGCGGAGATTGAGATGGCTCTGATCGATCCCAAGGCAAATGCAGCCGGCGACGACGAAGGTGGCATGACCTATCTGCAAAGCATGCCGCGTCGCGTAGTGACGATCTATGTCCCGTTGGCCATTTTCGTCATCGTGCTGCTCTTTCCCTTCTACTGGATGACGATCACCGCGATCAAACCCAACGCGGAAATGACCAGTTACGACACATCGAGCCCGTTCTGGGTAGTCCACCCGACCTTGCAGAACATCCGCTACCTGCTTTTCGAGACCTCCTACCCCGGCTGGCTACTCAACACCACGATTATTTCGGTCGCCGCTACCGTGCTGTCGCTGATCGCTGCAGTCTTGGCTGCGTACGCGATCGAGCGTCTGCGCTTTTCCGGCTCGCGCCAGGTCGGGCTGGCCGTGTTCCTCGCCTATCTCGTCCCACCATCCATCCTGTTCATTCCGCTGTCGGTGATGGTGTTCAATCTCGGGCTTTATGACACGCCCTTTGCCCTGATCCTGACCTATCCGACTTTCCTGGTGCCCTTCTGCACCTGGTTGCTGATGGGCTATTTCCGTTCCATTCCCTTCGAACTGGAGGAGTGCGCCCTCATCGATGGCGCCAGCCGCTGGCAAGTGCTGACCAAGATCGTGCTGCCGCTGTCGGTGCCAGGGCTGATCAGCGCGGGTATCTTCGCCTTCACGCTGTCGTGGAATGAGTTCATCTACGCCCTCACCTTCATCCAGTCGTCCGAGAACAAAACCGTGCCGGTGGGCGTGCTGACCGAGCTCGTCCGCTCCGACGTTTACGAATGGGGTTCGCTCATGGCCGGCGCCCTGATCGGCTCGCTGCCGGTGGTGATCCTTTATTCCTTCTTCGTCGAGCACTACGTGTCGTCAATGACCGGCGCGATCAAAGAGTAGCCCACGGCAGTAGCCGGCGGCGTGGCTCCTTATGGCGTGCGCCACCGCGCACAGCGGTCGCGAAGGGGACGGCTGTGGCTGGAGCGGGGAGCGCTGGCGCTATGCCGCACCACGTGATGCTTCCATCCTTGTGGTTCCCGCGACGAGCGGAAGCATTATATTCGCTTGAACTAACGCTTGCTGTTCCTGGTCCGCCGATTATGGTTGAGCGTTCCTGAGCCGGCACGGGATATGGACTTGCCTCGTCGATCAGTTCGATCGCATCTGCTTGGATTGATCGCCGCCGCAGTTGTCCCGGTGTGGCTGTTTGCCGGCTATTTGCTAGGCCAATATGCACTGCAGGAACGATATCGTTTTGAGCAGGACGCCGTGCAAACGGCTCGCCAGGTGTCGCTTGTTGTAGAGGGCGAGCTGGCAAATCTCCAAACCATCCTCGACGGCCTTTCCAAATCCCCCGCGCTCGCCAGTGGCGATCTGCAAGGCTTCCACCGCGAGGCGCTCGATCTTGTCCACGGGACGGACCGGACCATCATCCTGCGTGATCTTGGCCGCAATCAGCTGATGAACACTGAAATCGGATACGGTGCCGCCTTGCCGTCGGTCGCACCGATAGGAGCTGTCGACCGCGAGAAACTCAACCATTCCGGAGTTTTCGTCAGCGATGTCTTCACCGACAAAAGCTCAGGCGAATACCGCGTGGCTGTTGCCATTCGGGTGCCCGCTCCTAAGGGGGAGGACCTGCTTCTTGCACTTTCTGTACCGACTGCCCGGATCCGCGATGTTTTGATGCGGGCCGTCCCGGAAGGATGGACGGTGGGTGTGGGAGATCGCGACGGAAATTACGTTGCCCGTTCCAAGTTGCACGACGAATGGACCGGAAAGCCCGGATTGCCCGAATACGTGGAAAAGATAGTTGGGCGCTCGGGCTCATTCACGTCCCGCAACTTCGAAGGGGCGACGCTGCTGGCAGGCTACTACAGGTCTCCGCACTCTGATTGGTTCTACACCGCAAACGTGCCGCTTTCAGCAGCGCAGGCGCCGCTCTGGCGCTCGCTTGCCGCGATCTCCGGGATAGGTCTTCTTTCGCTTGTTGTTTCCGTTGCTCTGGGGTATTTCGTCGGCAAGAGATTTACCCAGGCCACCGCTGAACTGGCGACACGGGCCGAAGCGCTGGGTCATGGTCGCAGCGTCGAACCCCTGTCGACCTCGGTTACGGAGTTCGCTGGCATCGCCCAGGCGATGGTGGATGCAGAGCGGGCGATCGCCGAACGGCGCTACGAGTTGGAGGCGGTGTTGGAGACAGCGCCGGCGGCAGTCTGGTTTACCTATGATCCGAAGGCTCTTCAGGTTATCCGCAACCGCTTCGCGGCCGAACTCATGGGCTTGCCAACCGACGCGCACAAATCCTTCGGCAGACCCGACCTCGTCATCGAGACCGTGGCCGTCAAGGACGGGCACATAGTGAGCCGCGAAGACCGCCCTCTTAGCCGCGCCATGCGCGGGCAGCTGACGGATCATGAAGAGTTCGCCTACACGCTGCCGTCAGGTGTGGAGCGCTTTCTACTTTCCAACGCACGTCCAATTCGCAACCCCGGTGGCCGCATCATAGGGGCCGTACAAATCAGTCTCGACATCACAGAACGCAAACGCGGCGAGGAGCAGCTCAAATTGTTGACCAACGAGCTGAACCATCGCGTGAAGAATATCCTTGCCGTGGTTCAGTCCATTGCCTCCCAGACACTGCGCAACGCCACAAGTTTGCCTGAAGCAGGACGCACGCTCTCCAGCCGTCTCGTCTCGCTGGCCCGGGCCAACGACCTGCTTATCCAGCAGAACTGGAGTGGCGCCGACGTCAAGGATCTGGTTGCCACATCGGTCAGCTCACACGCGCCGATCGACCGCTTCAAGATTAGCGGCGAGTCGGTCTGGCTACCGCCGAACGTCGCTCTTTCGGCCGCTCTGGCTTTTCATGAGCTTACGACGAATGCGCTCAAGTATGGAGCACTGTCGAACGAGACCGGCACGGTGTCGATTCAGTGGAGGCTCCTCGGGCAAAAACAGCATCGCTGGCTCAATCTGGAATGGCGCGAACGGGGAGGTCCGCCTGTTGAACCGGTCGAGCGAAAGGGCTTCGGCACGCAGCTCCTCGAGCGCGTGTTTGCGTCCGGCACGTCAGGGCGCGTCACTCTGAAGTTTCAGAAATCGGGACTGGTCTGCACCATGCGCGTGAATTCCGCGTCTGAGGTCGATCCCGCGGTAGACAGTGACGACACCCCTGGAGGGGAATCGTAGAAATCTCCAGCGAAGCTCTCGCCGCGGGGTAGGCCCGAGCACAGTGCTTTCGGAGAGGGACCATATTCCTCTCTGATCAGGAGTCTCTTGACACAAGCGTTCCCATTTTGTTCACTGTCGGCAAGATAGCCACAGGAGGCGCGCCATGAGGCTTCGGCTGGAAATCAAAGGAGCTTCCCCGGAAGAGAAGCAGCGCGGCATCGACGCAGCAAGCGCGGTCTTTGCCGCGGCGGGGATATCGCCTGAACAGGGAGCGGATGGAATGTTCGCGCTGGAAGGCTGGGACGACGCCAGTTTTCGCGATGACATGGAGCCGGATGAAGACGAGGATGAGGCGGCGAGCTTGTGGATGCAGGCAAATAAGGCTGCGATTGAAGCGTGTTGCGCCGATTGGCCGGCCGATGCCGTGCCAGGAAACTATCTTTTACTGGAATTGGTCGACTGATCAGACATCGAAAAGATCGCTCGGCCCCACGCCGATCTCGTCGATGGTGTCGGGCGTGTTGTGACGCGGCGATCCGACCTTGCTGTCGATCGGTGATATCTTCATCAGTTCAGAGCTGAATGGCTTCACGCAGGCGGGTCTGGGCCAAGCCGGCGCATGTAATCGGCCGGCGCCAGGAGCACCGGGTTCATGGGTCCTCGCCATCAACTCATTAGGCTCGCATGTCACGCCAGCGGCGACGCGCCTGTGGTGGCGGAGAGCGCAACCGTGAGACTGGCAAAACCAATCCATCTTTCGCCGCACGGGTGATGGGCGGTTTCAACTTTCTTAGTTTGGTCCTTGCTGGTTGGACGTGTCTGCCAATTTTCCCGAAAACAGCGCAGGACCGCGCGTCTTGAGCAGCGACAAGGACGTGTAATCGAGGATCGACAATCCGCCATCGACCACAAGCGTCTGGCCGGTGATGAAGGATGCTTCATCACTTGCGAGGAAGGCCACCGCTGCAGCAATCTCGCTAGGGGTTCCCATGCGGTTGAAGACACCCGGCGGGACTTCCCATTCGCCCGAGGAGTTCGTGCTCGACGCAGGTTCTTTTTCATCGAGCTCTGTGGCTATCCAGCCGGGGCTGACACAATTTGCCCGAATTCCGAATAGCGCACCTTCCACCGCCAGCGAGCGTGTGAGCGCCTCCACTCCCGCCTTCGCAACACCGTACAGTCCCCAGTTTCCGTGCAGTGTGGCCGTCGACGAGATGTTTACGATCGACCCACCGCCGCAGTCGCGCATCACCGGAAGCGCGTAGGAGGAGACGAAGTAGGTCGAATCGAGATTGGGGCCGCGCAACTTCGACCAGCGCTGACCCGGCGATTCATCACCCTCGATGCCTGACCTGCGGGAGCCGACCCCGGCATTGTTGACGACGACGTCCAGGCTGCCCCATTGAGCAACCTTGTCCACCATTTCCGCCGCTGCCGCTTCGCTTGCCAGATCACATTGAAAGAACTTAGCTCTGCCCCCGGCAGACGCGATCTCCGATTCCACTTCCGAGCCCTTGGTGCCGTCACGACCGACAAGAGCAAGTCTGGCCCCTTCGTTGGCGAAGTACCGCGCTATTCCACGTCCGATTCCGGAATTGCCCCCAGTGACGATTACGACCTTGTCTTCAAAACGCATCTCACCGTTCTCCAAATAGGATCATCGCTCTGCCCTGTCTTGCAGTGCAGAATATTACAGACGTTCTAAAGCCTGTTAACAGCTACCGATTGCGACGAGATCGAAGTGCGGCCTCACCCGTGAGGAGGCCCAACGCATCCTCGATAAGCCTACGGCGAACACCGGCTCATATTCTGATGGTTCTGGTGGGGGCCCAAAAAGGGCCCGCCACCGGAGAGGTCTTGGTAGCGGGCAGGTGCAGGAGTGCGCTGGGATCAACCAGCATAGATAAACGGACGGCCGTCTGGCGGTTGCGGTCATCGTTCACCGGCATTTTACCATGCGAACATATTCCGAGCGTCAAGAGTATGGTAGCCACCACGAGGGCGCGGTGCGGTTCGAGCGGGTGATGGGGGCATTACTCGGTCGGGTCAAGCTCAGGCGAGGTGCCGCGTCCGCACCATCTCAGTCGGGATAGGTCTCACCGGAACACGGGCGCGGCGTCACTTCCCCCGAGCCACTTGCTTGGCCAAGTCGCCGATCTCGCGGCGCAGCTCGGCAATCTCATCGGCTGCGCGGTTGGCGACCTCGATGATGCGGTAGCCGACCTGTCGCTGTTTCTCGGCTTCAACACGATGGGCGATGCTTCCAAGGTGTAGCCCTCGATCGCGGCGGCGAGGGCCTTGACGGCCGTGTTGTCGACCAACGCGCCGGCGCCGTCATGGTGGGGTGCCTGGGCGATGGGCTGGATCTAGCGCGGCAAATCCGCCCCGGCGACCTTGCGGGTGTAGGCGCTCAACACAGAACACGGCTTCATTCTTGGTCTCAACGCTCCCGCTCGAGGAGCCACTAAACCAGAACCATCGGCCAGCCGACGGCCCTTGGAATTCCTTCATAATACGGCCGGCGTTGTCAGTCTGGAATTCCGCTGAGAAATCACACGGCTTTGATTGACCGCCTAGGATTGTTCGCCGCCACGCCAGAAGTACGCGACCGCCGCGGTCGACCAGGCAGCAGAACGCGTCTTCCTTAGTCGCAAAGGTGTCCACGATGGTGCTGCCGTCGACGACCTGCCAGCCGCGATGATACGCGAGACGGACCCTCAGGCGCTCGCTCATCCCCGAAAGCTTTCGGTGTACCAGGGTGATCTTGCCGTCCACCTTCATCGGCTTGTAGATCATCAGCCTCTTGGGAAGGTGGTCGGGATGGACCTCGAGGAGCGTAATCTCGACCGAGGGCTTGCACCGGTTGCAATCGAATTTCAGCTTCGGAGGGTCAACGCCGTTCACAAGCATGTTGTGCCGGGTCGCCTTCCCCAGCGTGTCGATCGGGTCGTGCGCCATGAGAACAGAAAAGGAACAAATTCCTTGCCCGTCCAGCGGCCTTATGGAATCTTTGCGCAGATGAGCGACGAACCAATCAGGCTTCCCGACGGCATAACGCCCGTGCCGCGCGAGCGCGCCAGAGTGCTAGGGCACCTGTGCGAGCACACGGGTTGCGCGAAGCACGGAGGGTCCGGCTTTGCTCGGCATCGCCATCAGCCGCATTGGTTCTGTTTCGAGCACCGAGGCGACGTCGAACGCTATCTCTGAAAGAGGAAACCATGGCAGATAGACCACCGTATATGCCCACAGGCATCGGCATGGGCATGCTGGGGGACGACGAAACGAAGATCGGCGTCCTGATTTTCGAGACGGCGAAAGGTAATTTCGATTTCGCCATCAACCAGCAGGCGGTCGATGTCATTCGGAAGGCGCTCAGCAAGATCGAGACGCACCTCACGAACGGCAAAATCTCGGACGTGGATCAGCCGGTGAAACCATTCTATGCCGCTGATGTGTCGTGGCAGCGGCCTGCAAAGGATAAGCGCAGAACGGCTAACCACGAGTGCCGCCAGCCAGAAGCCAGAACGCCTCGCTCCGCCGGCGCGGTCGCGAGGGGGCTTGCCGACTGGTTTAGGTCACCTCGCTAATACCGGCCCCTGGCCGCCGCTGTCCAAAACGGTGCGTTTGCGCCCGATGATCATCAGTTTGCGAGCGGTGTTGTTGCGCAGCCGGCGGATGCGCCATTCCAATGCCGTCTCGGTGGCGATCGCCTTGGCATAGAGGCTTGAACGCATCGCCTTTTCGTCCGCCGCAATCTTGATCGGGTCATCGTAAAAAGCAGAAATCTTTTCTGATCCCATCCCCGGTGTGGCCAACCAAGGCGCGGAATGTACGTCGAACACAGGCGATCGACGTCAGTAAGCGCCCGATGGATGCCGTCTCCTTGCGCCGGGCATGTCGTGGAGAACGCGTCGCCGATGAAGACGACACCATTGCGCCGGTGTCCGCTCGTGGCCGTCAGGCTGACCTGCCTCAGCTCGACCGGGCTAGCGATAGCGAAGTTGCCGCAATGAGCAGCAATCACGGGCATCAACTGGAGAAGCATTTGTTGCGGACTCGCGCGGAATGCTTGGGTCCACGGATCAGCAACAGTTCTGTAGACAAACATGTTTGCCCGCATCCGGTTGCCTATTCGGAACACGGTCAAAAAGGGAATGCGGTCTCTAACTCTCCGAGGATAGAAGGTCAGCGAGCGAGGGCCGAATTGCTGGGGCGAGACCGCAAGGTCGAACCCGATCGCCAGTGAATGCGCCTTCGATAGCTCAACGCGCTCCACACCGATGGCGCGCCGTATCGCCTCGCTATAACCGGTAGCGACCACCAACAACCGGGCAGCGATAGTGGTGCCGTCCGTGAGCACAAGGCGCTGCCAGTCCGGCGCGGTAGAGACCTCCGCAACCTTCCCGACCATCAGAAGCACCTGTGGCGGCAGGGCCTCGCGCAGGCCGTTCACCAGCGGACCGTAGGAGAATCCGAACTCGGCGTTCTCCTTACGCTCAAAGAGCTGTCCGAAGCGGAAGACCTGGATTTCGTTTGTCGGGGTGACCAGGGTTTTTATGACAGGGCCGAGCCCCAGCTTGTCGACAACTGCATCTGCTCCAAGCGGGTCTTCTCTGCCCGGAACTCGTCGTGGTGTACGCGGTGCGGATCAATGAGCGCGACCTTGCGCCCGGCTTTGCCTAACACCGTTGCCAGGGTGGTGCCGGCCAGTCCGGCGCCGACAATGGCCACATCGACTGATGTCGCCCCGGCGTGTTCGGCAAACGGTTCAGAGTAGTTCTGCTTATTCATCGTGCCTCGTCGGCTGATGTCCCCGGGTATCTTTCCGACCGCTCGTCACCTCAACTGCCTGATTGGGATATCAGCGATGACTAATGTTTCTGTTAACGGACCGCCCTCATTTGCCCGCCGCCTCATTCACGGCAGCGGCGGGCGTCCCTGGAGATGAGTAAAAGCGACTGCTCGGGCGTTGGTGGCCTTGGCGGAGCATAGGATGCAAATTCGGTGCCGTGGATCCGTGCCGTAGTGAAACAGCATGAGGAAAGCCCGCCGCGCGCGCTCCGACGACGGGCCTCCTTATGGAGTGGCTACATCCCAGAGGGAATCGACCACCGTATGGTTAACCTCCCCTACGGGACAATGTTCCGGGCATGAAAGAGCCCGCTGACCGAAGCCAGCGGGCAAGCCACTTGGGAAGGCCGCGGGAGTGGTGCGGCCAGCTCCCGAACCATGGTCGCAGCCAGATGTTCCGCAGCCCACAAGAAGCCAACGGCAACACCGGTTCTAATTCTGTGGGGCTCAAAAAAGGGCCCGCCACCGGAGAGGTCTTGGTAGCGGGCAGGTTCTGGAGTGTGAGCGGTGGCAGGGTCGGTTGCTAGATATCGAGCAACCGTTCTAGGAAGCTCGAGTATGTTTAACCAGATTGTCGAGCTCTTTCGCAGCCTCAAGTCCCGAAATTTTAACGTCGACATGTCGCTTCCGGATTTCAGCGGCAGAATCTCGCAATTCCTCAAGCCTTCGAGAATGCCTGGAGGCTGGCGGTAAGTTTCCAATGTTCTGCATCGAAGCTGCCATTGCTGCGCCCTCTAAATCAGTTCGTTGCACGGCACCGAAGCCCTGCCGAAGCTCGTCGACGGTTGCTCGTCCCCGGCGAACCGTTCTATGATCGTCACCGGGGGGTAGACTCTATTGGCGCCAAGGTTCATCGCTAAGCAGCTCTCTTGGCCGTCGGGGATCGGCGGCTGGCTTGTCCGCGCAGGAATGAATCGCGGCAACGCAAGGCTGAACAGCTACGCTCTCGATCAACTTCAGTTGGTGCCAGAAGATCGAGTTTTAGAGGTCGGGTTCGGGGGCGGCACAGCACTGCCTCGCCTTCTCCGTGGCGCAACATTGGTCTGCGGTGTTGATCGCTCTCAAGACGTGGTAAAAACCGCCCGTCGCCGGTTTGCCGATGCTGTGAGCGCCGGACGAGCCGAGTTCCACGTCGGTACAGTAGAAAAACTGCCGTTGCGGGATTCGACATTCGACAAGACACTAAGCGTTCATACGGTATACTTTTGGCAAAGCCTTGAAGCTGGATCAGCGGAGCTTGCGCGCGTTTTGGTGCCAGGCGGGCGCATCGTGTTGGGCTTCCTCCCCAAGGTCCATATGGACCGGCTGAACATGCCGGCGGATATCTTTACTCCGCGCGACCCAGATGACGTAATTGCTGCGCTACGAAATGCCGGGTTCAAGGAATTCGAGATTCGCAGACCGACCTCGGAAACGGCAAGGATCGTCGCGACAGCCATACGAAGCTGATTGAACGCGCCAGGGAGCCGGTGGGAAATCGCCTAGGCAAAAGGGTTGAATGCAGGCCCGCAGGAAGTCGCTCACCCGCCCCGAAGCACGCACCACCGGCACGTGGCGCAAGTAAAAAAGCCGCGCCGCTGCGATCACCAGATCGCGACGAGCAAGACCCGTTCTGCACAAAAGGAGCGGCTACTGCAACCAATTTCAGCCTGAAAAGTTTGGAAGGCCTTATCACCGTCAAGGAGGAGGGTCTGACTTGAGTGCTTTCCTGCCTGTGAAGATTAGGTTTACGAACCTCCAAGCGGCGACGGCCATCCAGTCAGTGGTCGAAGCCCGAGCGGCAATGAATGCGGCCGCATGGAAGAACAAGCACTTGCATTCCTATCGACAGGCACTGCGTTTGCTGGAGGAGGCTCAGGCAGGAACCTGCCGGCAATCCATCGCTTTCGCAGCCTTTGTCAAAGCCGCAAGAGATCAGGACATGATTGTTTCAGATCAACCGAGTGAGGCTCTGAAGCGCCTAGACGTGCTGGCACGCTCCATCTATGCCCAGGATCGCATGCCGCGCTCGATTTAACCAACAAGCGCGTCCTGCGACCTGGAAGCCCGCGCCCTCAAAAAAAGCGCGGGCCGACCAAGTTTGCCCTTGGCCAGCAGCGCGAAGGACGTCGGAGTGCGCTGCGCTGGTCCAAACCCAGCATACGCGCCGGCCGCCTTGGCCGATCGCCAGTCGGCCCCCCTCACTGGCGGGAAAGCGAGCCCGGCCGGGTCTCGGGGACCCTGACCAGCAGCACGCGAGCTGCCGACCGTCGAACCAGCCGAAATATCAGGTTCAATTGCCCCTCGTCTTGGATCTAAACAATTAGTGGCTGGGGCTGAGCTCGCCGCACTCTTCGGATGACCTCACCGGCGATCTGATCGGCAGAACCGGTGAAGTCGAGCGGCCCATCATACATTGCCGCGTTCATCGGCATCCCGGCTTTGATCTCGCCGGCCTCGGTAAGGACCATCGTTGCACCGCCGGCGTGGGCTATTGCGGCAAGTCCACGTGAGCCATCACTCAGCGAGCCCGATAACACGATGCCGATTGCGCACGTCTTGGCGTGAACGGCCACAGAATTGAAGAGGATGTCGACGGTCTGCCCGCGATGTATGTGTCCAGCGCCCTCAACAAGTTTCACATTGCTTCTAGCGGCTAATGACAGGTGCGCGTCTGGCTGGCCGATGTAGCAGCGTCGGACGTGGAAGACGTCATCTTCATCGGCGACCATAACCGGCATTAGTGACCTCTTACTCAAAACCTCTCTCAGGTGACTCACTTTATCGCTGGGCCGATGCAAGACCACGAGGACGATGGCCTGCAGGTCATTGGGCAGGTTGCTAAGGAGGTCTTTGATGTCGCTGAGGCCATCCGATCCAGATGCGCCGATAGCGACGAAGAAAGGGCCATGTTCGTGCTGAGCGTGCGCGATATGCATCGACTAGGGCTAACAGGTTCGCACCAACTTCGCGAGGATAACCTCAAAGCATTCGCGATAGCACAATATTTCTCCCCCAGCGGTCCCTCAATGAGTACCACCGAGCCGGACCTCCGGTCATCCTAAATGGGTACGGAGGGGGCCGTACCCGGCAGAAGGCGCGGTTCATCGGGCGTCGGACAGGCTACATGGTGCACGCGGCATGATATTGCGGTGCGAGACGGTCTGTACTTGACTGGCCGGGGTCTGTTGTGAACCGGCCGATCGGCGATTGTGTTCGCTATCGGCTGCATGGCTCGCGTTGGTATCTACGCGCTCGGGGTTCACCTGGCTGGTGATGGCGCTTCGCACCCAAAGGCTCTCCAGATGCCCTCCCGCGAACGGGCGCCGGCTAACGCCAGGCGCATTCAACTCGGCTCCTTGCAGTTGATGCCCGGATCTGCGCGCGCAGCCGGCAAAAGCCGTTCGGCACGCTAGTCTAATCCCGATGGAACTGGATTGCCGCAATTTTGTTTCTCGTCCGCCCCCGTTTTGTGAGGCAGTGAAAAAAGGGAGACAGTCATGGCACCGCCAAAAAGGCCTCGACGAAAGGCCTGAACGAACTCTTCATCGACACTTTGAAGGACATTTATTTCGCCGAGAAGAAGATCCTGGCAACACTTCCCAAGATGGCCAAGGCGGCACAAAGCCCTGACCTTAAGGCAGCCTTCGAAAAGCACCGCGGCCAGACCCAGGAGCACGTAGCGCGACTGGAAAAAATATTCGGCGCTCTCGGCAAGAAACCCCAGGGCAAGACCTGCGCCGCCATCATGGGTATAACGGAGGAAGGCGCCGAGATCATGGACGAGTACAAGGGCTCTCCGGCTCTCGATGCTGGTCTCCTTGCGGCGGCTCAGGCAGTCGAACACTATGAGATCTCCCGCTATGGTACGATGCGCACCTGGGCTAGCGAGCTCGGCATGGCCGAAGCGGTTAAGCTTCTTGAGCTTACCCTTGGCGAGGAAAAGGACACCGACGAAACCCTCACGCAGCTCGCCGAGTCAGCGGTGAACGTCGCTGCCGAGGCGGCTTAGGAACGAGACAACGGTCTCTGTCATCCGCAAGGCTTCTGACGGTCGCCGTGCCGGCGGATGGCTTCCATACATTGAGGATAAGAACGCAATTTTCGGTGCCCGTCCAAATGTGCCGCAGTGAAACGGCAACAGAAAGCCCGCCTGGACGGCGGGCTTTCCGACCGGCCGGAGGCCAGGAGAGTGCGGCCAAAACCTCACGGCTGGTTCCCCTTCAGCCTCGGCGGCGTGCTATCACCAGGCAGAGCTGGCGCAGGTCCCGGTCATAAGTCCCCTCATCGCTGAGGACGTCGGAGCACCGCTTCTTCATGCGCGTTACCTGCGAGCCTGACATCTGAGCCACTGCACCCCGAATGTTGGCGCTCGAGAGGGTGCTCGGGTTCGACGGATTGCTGGGATTCGTTTCGTTTCCAATGGCCACGCCTGCGCCGACACCGCCTGTGCCGCCGACATTGGCGCCACGCCCGGCGTTGATGCCGCCCGTCCCACCAACATTGGCACTAAGCCGACGCCGCTGGGGCCACCGGCTTTGGCTCCAGCACCCGCGTTTACGCCACCAGCGCCGCCAATCGACGTGCCATCCCCAGCGCCGATGCCGCCGATCGATGCACCAGCTCCGGCATTGATGCCGCCGCCGCCGACCGAGGAACCAGCACCGACGCCACCAGCAGCCGTTGCCGGAAGCGACAATGAAAGCATGACTGCGCTGCTCGCAAGAATGTTGGCGAAGGTTTTCACGAAAGAATTCATGACACTCTCCTGTTGCTTTGCACCAGCCGCAAGTTGACTGTGTCAATAGCAAAGAGCCGCCGAGCGTCTCGGGTGCGGAGCAGGAAGGCTTAATTCAGAAGAAGGCTTCCGAAGTCTCAAAGCGATCATTAAATTTCTTACGATCGACGAAAGATCCGGCTGCTGAAAAGCGCTGCAGTGTAAGAGGTAGACGAACCTAACGGAGCGGCAAATGTCGATGCCTATGCCATGAGGAGAAACTAGAAATGAAACATGCAGAAGCACATTGATAAGTTCATCCGCGGCGGTTCTGGTGCGCCCGTCGAATGTGGTCTCATCGCCGCGCTTATCGGGCTCGAAGTCTCCCGTCTTGATCTTAACCAGATCACAGCCACGAAGCCTGCTGTCGACGGCTAGATCAAAAAGAGCGCAATCGCGAACCCTCCCTTCTCGATCCAAGAAGAAGCGGATTGACCATATCTGCTTCAGTGTCAAAGGGCGTTTCTTCCGACGGTCTTTCCCGCCTTCCAGGCGGCGGTCACGAGCTGCAGCATGATAGTGAGAGTGACCCATCTCATTTCTCCTCGGCCTTGACTGGCCGGGAGGGTAACTAGATGGAGCTAACTGCGGCGGGGTCGCGTGCGGACTGGGCCCTTCAATGTGACGATAATAGCGGAGCAGACGTTAGCCGATGCAAGCGAAATGGCCGCCATCACCCCCATCGCGGATTCTCCAAGCCCCACCGCACTCCCCGAAAGCCGCTGCTCAGCGGCTCATTTGCAGCGGTAATAAGCTTACACTTTCGAGTGCGGCACCCCGAGTTTGAAGTCCCCAAGTACTTTGCTAGTCAGGCAGATAATAGTTCACAGCTATGGATCCAAATCACGCCTGCCAGAACGGCTTTTGAAGATCCGCCTCGACGGCAGCCAGGGTAAGACCGACGTCGTCGATCCGCTGAGGCCCATCTTCGGCCAGTCGCTTCAGCTCCTCGCGATAGTACATGCGCTCGCGCCAGACCGCGACCAGGCCGCGCAGGGCGATGAGTCTCGCCCAGACCGATGCCGGTCCAGTCGTCCACGTCGGCTGTTCGCTCCAGAAAGACTGGCATAATCTTGAGGTAAGAAAAAGCTGCGTGCTCATTTGGCTCATCCTTTCTTGGTGCTGCTAACGACGACGTTACTGTGGCGGATGAGCGGAGCTGCGTACTAAAGCGCGGCCGAAACTGTTCCGAAAAATTCCGAAACGTCTAATATGGCGCGATGCAACGGGTTCACCTTACCTTTGGTCCGTTCGTGCTCGACCCTGAGAAGGGGACGCTCCTGCGGCAGGACATACCGATCTCCATCGGGCATCGCGGCATCACGCTGCTCGCCGCGCTTGCGGCCCGGCCCGGCGACATCCTGACCAAGGCCGAGCTGATGGAAGCTGCCTGGCCGGGCCTGGCGGTCGAGGAAAGCAATCTCACCGTCCAGATTGCGACGCTGAGGAAGGCGCTCGGCCCTACCGGCCAAGGTGGCGATTGGATCGCCACCGTGCCTCGCGTCGGCTACCGCTTCACCGCGCCTGTCGAGCGCGTGGAAGGTTCAGCGCAGCGACCGATCGCGCCATCCGGTAAACCCGCCATTGCGGTGCTGCCCTTCGCCAATTTGAGCGGCGATCAGGACCAACAATATCTGAGCGACGGCATCACCGAAGATATCATCACTGAACTTGCTCGATACCGGTCGCTCTTGGTGATCGCGCGCAATTCATCTTTTCAGTTTCGTGGGCCAGCGCCGGACCCTGCGGAAGTCCACCGGCAACTCGGCGCGCACTGCCTCGTCGAGGGCAGCGTGCGACGGCTGGGGGACCGCATCCGGATTACGGCGCAACTGATCGACGGCGCCAGCGGCTTCCATTTGTGGGCTCAACGCTACGACAGGGCCCTTGAGGACATCTTTTCGGTTCAGGAGGAGGTGGCGGCCCTCGTGGCTTCAACTGTCCAAGGCGCCGCCGAGGCAGATGCGACTACCCGCTCGCGGCGAACGCCGCCGGCCGATTGGGCCGCCTACGACTACTACTTGCAGGGTCGCGCGCACTACCATCAGTATGAAATGGACAAGGGCGAATCCATGTTCGCCCGGAGCGCCGAACTCGATCCGGCTTTTGCTCAAGGTCATGCCTATCTGGCGCAGTGCCTGGTTGCGCGCTTCTGGTACGACCGCGATCCTGGTACGCTGCAAAGTGCCTTGCAGTCTGCGCGCACGGCGCTCCTGCTCGACCGGAATGACGGCATCTGCAACCAGAGCATGGGTCTCGTGCTTGTACATATGCGCCAGCATGGGGATGCCGGACTGTATTTCCAGCAGGCCCGGACGCTCAATCCGCACGACGTCAACATTGCCGGAGACTATGCAAGCTGGCTCAACTACGGCGGCCAGCCGCAGCAGTCCTTGGCGGTCCTCGAAAGGGCCATACTGCTCGACCCATTGCCCCCGGTCTGGTTCTGGGAGGTGAAGGGCAGCGCGCTGTTCCTGCTCGGCCGATATGCCGAGGCCATCGACGCCTATCGGAAGGCCGGCGACCAGTTCTTCATCCATGCCTTTCTTGCGGCGGCCTACGCACATCTGGGCGAGATGGAAAACGCGCATGTCGCAGTCGAGGCCACACTGAGCCGGCAACCGGACCTCTCGCTTGGCTACATTGCCCACCTTCCCTTCGCAGACCCGTCATCCTTCGAGCTCTTCCTCTCCGGTTTCAGAAAGGCCGGCTTTTTCTAGGATTCAGTCGGTCCGAGAAACTCATCGCTGCATTTGGATGCATGTGAGCAGTAAAAAGGACGACGGCAATGATCATCGACATGAGAACCTCCATGTTGGAACCCGACATGCGGGGTCATTGCTGGATCAGGCCCATCATCGAGCAACGCACTCATGTTGCGTTGGGCAGACCGTCGCTTTCGAGCGAGGTAAAGTTTGCCGAACGTCCGAGATGAGGGCGCGAAGCGGACCGCCCCGCGAGTGCCAGCCTCCTCAGGCAAACGTAGGCAAGGTTCGCTTCCCGCGCCTTATGTCGGCGATTGAGGCATAGGCTCCCCGCTCTGCCCGGGGCCCCTCAGGCAATGGGTGCTGCTCGCCCGGGTCAGATCACAAAGTCGCGCTGCCCACCCGGTCCGCCAGTATCATGCGACGGTTCTCATCCACGCCAGAAACGACTCTATCACGGCGGATCGCGGACTGTGCTGCATCCATACGACATAGAAACTGTAGCCCGGCAAGGACAATGGATGCGCTTTGACGAGCGTGCCGTTGTCCAGTTCACGACCGACCACGACGTCACTACAGATCGCTATTCCTTGCCCGGCCACAACCGCATCGATCGCATGCAGTTCCTCGCGGAAACTCAAATCCCAGGCTTTGTCGGCAGTTAGCTCCGGGTCTATTGAACGGGCCGTCGCTAGCCATCGGCGCCAGGTGGGAGCCTCCGGATCCCGGTTCATCCAGTCAAAATGGATCAACGGATAACGCAGGAGATCGGCGGCACGCTTATTTTCCCGCTTATCGCCTGCCAGCAAACGGGGGCTGCAAACGGGAAAGAAGGAATCGCGGCAGATCTCTTGCGCCGCGAGGCCCAAAGGCGGGCTTCGTGTGTAGCGGATCGCCACATCCGCGGCGCCGGCGCGCAGGTCGAGAACTGTGTCCGTCCCGATGATCTCCAGCGGCACTGCCGCCGGGTTGGCCTCTCGCCACTTCTCGAGCCTAGGAACCAGCCATCGGCTCGCGAAAGCATTCGGGCTTGTCACCCGCAATGGTGCTTGAGGATCCGGCTCGGCGACTGCGGTAAGGGAGCCGGCGAGCAGATCAAAGCCGTTGCGGAGGATAGGAAACAGTCGCGCTCCCGCGCTCGTCAGCACGAGCGGGCGCGGTCGGCGCTGGAACAGCTTGCGACCGCATATCTCTTCCAACAGGCGGACTTGGTGGCTGATCGCTGTTGGCACCACGCCGAGTTCCACCGCTGCCGCCTTGAAGCTGCCGTGCCGAGCGGCCGCCTCGAAGGCGTGTAAAGCGCGTAGAGGCGGGCCGTTTGTCATGCCGTCAGTCTAGATGAATTCCCCTCATCTAGCAGCTAAGAATTTCGCTTTTGCAGAAGGGTGGACCCTGTGCGACCCTAATCCTCTTGGAACGAGGGCGGCGGAATGGAGATGCCACGACAGACCGATGTGCTGTTGGAACCATCCCATCTTTCGAGTACGGCGATGGAACAGCTACGGAAGGGCCTACTGGGCGATGTGATCTTGCCGGGAGACCCCGGCTACGACCAAGCGCGCGCGGTTTGGAACGGAGCCATCGACAAACGCCCTGCGGCAATCGTCTATTGCGCTACTCCTGAAGATGTCGTGCATGCCGTGGCATTTGCCAGGTCACATGGCTTTCTCGTCGCAATTCGCAGCGGCGGCCATAACGTCGCCGGGTTGTCCGTCTGCGACTATGGGATGGTGATCGATCTTTCCCACATGAAGAAGATTGTCGTCGATCCTGAGCGCCGCATCGCCAGAGCCGAAGCCGGTGTGAACCTCGGCGAGTTCGACGCAGCCACACAAGCCTTCGGTCTTGCGACGACCATGGGTGTCAACAGCGACACCGGTATTGCCGGTCTCACGCTTGGCGGAGGCTTCGGCAAGCTCGGACGAAAGCACGGTCTGAGCTGCGACAATTTGATCGCGGCTGAGATCGTCACGGCCGACGGACGACTGTTGCGAACCAGCGCCGGCGAGCATCCCGAGCTGTTCTGGGCCTTGCGTGGCGGCGGCGGCAATTTCGGCATAGTTACGGCGTTCGAATACCGGCTACACGCGCTTGGCCCGGCTCTTCTGGTGGGGTCGGTGCTGTACGCCTACGATCAAGCGCGCGAGGCCATGCGGTTTTACCACGAATTCTCCCGTGACGCTCCGGACGAGGCGAGCGTCGACGCAGCACTTGTCACGCTGCCCTCGGGCGACTTCGCGTTCAGCATCTCGGCTTGCTATATCGGATCACCCGAAGCGGGCGAACCCGTCATCGCACCGCTGATGAAGTTCGGATCTCCCATCGAAAGCCGACTTCAAGCCGTTCCTTATCTTCAGATTCAATCGGCCGGCGACAGCCTCTTTCCACGCGGACGACGCTATTACTGGAAAGCGCAGTTCCTGCGGGAGATTAGTGATGGTGCGATTGACGCGCTGCTGGACACTTACGCAAGAGCTCCCAATCGCTACTCCCTGCTGGTTTTCCAGCAGGTCGGCGGCGCGATCGCTCGCGTGCCTGCATCGCACTCACCCTACGGCAATCGCGATGCGGCGCTTGACTGCTTTCCCGTCGCCATCTGGGACGATCCGGCCGATGACGAGGCAAATATGCGTTGGGCGCGCGATTTGTGGAATGCCGTCAGGCCATTCTCTACCGGCGGTGTCTATTCCAACAATCTTGGTGATGAGGGTGACGAGCGCGTACGCGAAGCGTACGGCGGAAATTATGCGCGTCTCGCCGCCATCAAGAAGCAGTACGACCCGACCAACTTCTTCCGGTTGAACCAGAATATTAGGCCTGCATAAATTCCGAATATTTGTTGGGGAAGCCGCGCGCAGTCGCTGGGTGATCCTTGCTGTCCTGTTTGCCGCCGGCACCGCAATGGAGTTTCAATTCCAGAGCGTCGGGGCCACACATCAGCGCGAAATCGTCAAAAGCGCATCTCATCTGCATGCAGAAGGCCTACTTTCTTCAGGCCTGCGTCGAAACCCCGAAAGCACCCGATTATGGTGATCGACGATCTGCTCGGCCAAGAGGGAACCGAAATCCGCCGTAGTGTGCCCATCTCGGACGAGCGTCACATCAAATCCCTCCGAGACGGCGCGGCGCGTGGTCGTGTCAACTCAGAATTGAGTCATGCAGCCACCGATAACCAGGCGGTCAACCTCGAGCTCTCGAATCCGGTAGGCTAAATCGGTGTTGTGGAAGGCATCGCAGCTCCGCTTGCGAATGAGGATGGTGTCCTGGATCGCGGACACCTCCTCGCGCAGCTGCCAGCCCGGCGACCCAACTTCGAGGCGGTGCCCTGCGTCCCCGTCGTGCTGAACGACGACGACCGGTACGCCAGCCGCCTCCGCAGCGAGTTCAAGCGGCCAAGCCGGGCCGCAACGGCTTCGAGTTCGCGGTCGATAACGACCTGCTGACCGCCATCGACCAGATTCGCGAGGATCCCCTGTTGCACATCGATGATCATGAGTGCTGTAGTCATTAAACATTCTCCCGAAAGCCACGTGAGAAGAGAGTATTCCACCGAGGTAAAGCCAACTAAAAGGATGGCCCGCCCACGGCGGCATGAGACCGACATCGAATTTTCGAAACGCGTCTTCGAGAATCGCCGATGCCCGCAACGGTTCAGCATGGCGCCGGCCGGCATACGCTCGACGACTTTACCCTCACGTACCGGAGTGGAACGGCAGCGGGCGGGACCGGCTATATCACCTTGGGTCCTGTGGCAGAATGAGAGGTTACGCGCGACAAAGACGAAGGTACGGTGATCGCGGGCGGATTGGACAGTCGATGGAGGCGCAATGTGATAGAGGTGTTTTCAGCAATAGTGGTCTTTCTGCTGCTATGCGTTGGAGCAGGCTTGGGCATCCTTATCCGGGATTGGCTTCCCGCGCAGCACCAGACTCCGGAAGCCACGCTGCTGATGCAGTTAACCGTAGGTTTGCTTGCGACCTTTGCGGCGGTTGTTCTCGGTCTTCTCACCGCGTCGGTGAAGCAGGCCTACGACAATTCGGCTCTGGACCGGCAGCAATATGCGTTGCAGCTTGACCTCATGGATGCGTGCCTACATGACTACGGAACTGACGCCGCGCGCATTCGCGTCGACCTAGCAGGTTACACCGCTGCCGTTATTGCGAGCACTTGGCCTAACGAAGCTCGGCCCACCGGTGTTTCCTACCCTGACACGTCGCGTATGCCTGTTGTGGGCGCCACACCGGAACTTCAAGAGCTAATGAACAAGATCGGTCTCGAGGTGAACGAACTCTTGCCGGCCGGTCCGCAACAAACGGCGATCGCAGCGATGTGCCGTGCGCGATATGATAGCGTCTCTACGGCCCGTCTCGGCGTGATCGAGGCGGCACGCAGTGAATTGCTGCAACCCTTCTACGGAATTCTGATCGTGTGGCTCATGATTATTTTCGCCTGCCACGGTCTCATCGCTCCACGAACGAAACTGACATGGACCCTCATGCTTCTAAGCGCGATCTCACTCAGCAGCGTTATGTTCGTTATCGCAGACCTTAGTCAGCCCTACGGGGGATTTTTCAGCATATCCAGCGGGAGCATGCGGAGCGCTTTGCAGGCGATGCTGGCTCGGACCGGTTAGGAAATCCTCCATCGATCGTAAACAGCGATGCGGCCGGTTTCTGATCAAGGCTCGGCTTATTAGTCGGCCAAAGTTCAGAAAACCAGCCTCCCGTTGCCGCGTTCAGGCGCGCCAGCGGTTCGTCTGGTTAGCGAAACATCCGACAGCTTGAGGCGGCGTTGGCCAACTTCGCTCTGCGCCGGCGCTTTATGCTTGAAGTCCAGCTGACGCAAAATTCCAGGAGCCGCTGGTTCCCATTGCGGTTGCCGCGACGCGGCCTAATGCGCTCCTCTGATGCGCCGTGCTCTGCTCGTTGTCCCGATTTAGGCGCAATGCTGGCATTGCAGCGGAAGTCCGCTTCGGCGCCGTGTCCGGACGGTGCGTCTATGGGGAACGCTCCGCGGTAGGCTACCGTTCTCAGTCGCCTCTTCCTCGCCGTTTGGCGCTATGCTGTCACTGCCCGAAACTTACCGTTCGTTCCGGGGTTAATTGTCGGACTTGAGTGGGGACGAGCATAGACCTTCCAGTTCCTGGGGATAAATTTTCAGAAGCAGACCGATTTGTCCGGGCCCGACATCGCCGCCTGAGCCGCAGCCCTCCAAGATGATGAATGATGGCGCGAGTCGGTGAATATGAAGACGTGCAGAATCCATGCACGCTATTCCGGCAGGCCGGCAATATTTAGCGCGTGACCAAGGCAGTCCGCGAGCGCCGGGGCACAGTTAACCGCGGCGAACTGTCGACTGTAGCGAAACATTGGATGCAGTTCACGGACACGCGCGGCGGCGGCCCTCGCTTCGTCCAGCCGGCCAAGTTTGGCTAGCGCAGCGGCCAATTGCACATAAGTGATGCTATGTGCCGAATTGGCTTGAACCGATTTATAGGCTGCGTGACAAGCTTCTTCGTAATGGCCGCGCAGCAGGTGACTCATTGCTTGCGCATCGAATGCGGCCCAGGCCCAGGAATCGAAGGGGCTGAGCCGCATACCCTGCTCACTCCATTCTAAGGCGCGTTCGGCTTCGCCTGCCCATCCGAGAACGACGCTGCCAAGTATGTAGGTCAGCGCCGATGACGGGCTGATGCCGAGGGCAGCTTCCAATGCCGTGAACGCAGCGGCGCGATCGTGCGCATCCATGCCTATCGAAAAGCCGGCCCACGTAAGGGCAAGTGCATCGTCCTGTCCATGGACAATGGCCAATCGGGCGTGGCGGATCGAAGCAGCACGGTTGGCCTCCTGCAGGCCGGCGCGAAGGAACAAGCAGTGGTGGCACATCGCAGCATTGCCATGTGCAAGCGCATAGGTGGGTTCGAGCGCAACCGCGCGCTCAAGAAGCATCAAAGCTCTGGCTACCTGCTCCGGCATACCTGAATCGACGTCGGGCTGGGCTTGCAGAACGAGATCATAGGCGTCGAGACTATCAGGGCGCTTCCGCCTGACACGTTCGATTTCCGCTTTCCGCAAGCTCGGCGCAATCGCGCCCACTATGGACAGCGCGATCTCGTCTTGGAGCGCAAAAACATCGCGGGAACTTCGGTCGTAGCGCTCTGCCCAAACGTGCATGCCGGTCGAAGCGTCAATCATCTGGCCGATCACGCGCACCCTATCGCTGGCCTTCCGCACGCTGCCTTCGAGTACATAGCGCACGCCAAGCTCGCCGCCCACCTGCTTCACATCCACGGCGCGTCCCTTGTAAGTAAAGGTGGAATTCCGCGCTATGACGAAAAGCCAGTTGATGCGCGCGAGACCAGTAATGATGTCGTCGACCATCCCATCGGAGAAGTACTCCTGCTCCGGATCGTGGCTCAGGTTCGAGAATGGCAGAACGGCGATGGACGGTTTGTCAGGTAATATCGGTGCGGATATGGCCCGGGCGGCCGCTGAAGCGTCAGGAGCATTTGTGGCAACGGCCGGTCCGACATACCTATAGCCGCGGCGCGGAAGCGTTTCGATCCAGGGCTTGGCATCTCCTGTCTCCGCCAGCACCCGGCGCAGGGATGCGATTTGCACCGTTAGATTGTTATCGGCGACCGCCAATCCGCCCCAGGCGGCCTCGACCAGCGCATCCTTGGACACCGGTACGCCGGCGTGATCAAGCAGCCGGCACAGCAACGCCACGGCACGCTGCCCAAGCATCGTCGGCTCGGTCCCGTGGTATAGAAGGCCCACCTGCGCATCGAGGCGGAACGGGCCAAACTGGTAGAAGTCGCTCCCCACTGTCATTCGACGACTTTAGCAGATATTTGGTAAGAAATTCACCACTTTCCGGCGCGAACCGCAGATCTTGGACAGGTGCTTGCAATGGTAAGCACTTGGGTGGAGGATCAAATGAGCGCCGAAACCGTTGTTCGCATGCCTGATGAGAAGAAGGGCGTCATGCTACGTGGGCACCCTATGGTTTTCCTCGTCACCGCCGAAAATTCCAAACACACGAGCATGTTCGATTGGACGATTCCGGCGGGTTTCGCCACTGGGCTGCACGTTCACCGAGTGCAGGAAGAGACTTTTTACCTGCTTGAGGGCGAGTGTGAGTGGCATGTCGGCGATAGGACGATTCGCGCAATGCCCGGAACTTATCTGTTCATCCCGCCGGGGGTGCCGCACAACATCACCAATATCAGTGAAAGTCCGGCTCGTGTCCTGATGACCGTCTCGCCGCCCGGACATGAGCATTATTTCGAGGAACTCGCCAAACTGACGGCACAGGGTGCGCCAAATCCAAAAGCGCTTGCCGAATTGCGAAACCGCTACGACACCAATCAGCTCTCAACTTTGACAACGCGCGCGTAAGCACGCTTGGCAAAAGGCCGTCCAGACATAACCCGCGGCCAGAGCGTGCGGCGGGAAACTACCCCAAACGAGTCCTTCTGATAAGGTCGGCCCCTCTCTCCATGGTGAGGATACGCTTCGGCTGATTGGAGCCCGAAAGCAGACCGGCCGGTCTGCAGAGGGACAGTGAGGATCAGAACCTTGGATCGGCGTTAGTGCTAATCGTCGAGTTGCAGAAGGCTCTGCTACCAGCTTGGGCCAAGCCTCGCTTCGGTGCAGCTAGTGTCGCTCGTAGAACCCACTGGCGGCGATGAGGCGCACCAGTTCTGCCTGTCGCCGCGTCTCAGTCTTTTCGAAGACGTGCTGCAGGTGGGTGCGCACCGTGGTCAGGCTGATGCCGACTTCGTCTGCAACGGCCTGCAGCCCTTCACCACGGGCGACCGCAGTGGCCACGGCCGCCTCGGCCGGGGTTAGCCGGTAGAGATCGCGCAACTGGCCCTGCAGGGTGTGCGGCGCGCTGTCCGGATCGGCCACGAACACGATCGCGGCTGGGCGGCCGGGCACGAACCACGTCAACTCGATCTTGAGCGGCGCCACCAGCACGCTCAGGGGCCGGCGCGGCGCCGGGCGCGTGAGCGCTATATCGCCGCCCGCGGCCTCCGACCGGTCTGCGGCCGTGGCAATCAACCGGCGAAGCTGCACGGCATGCGCAGGGCTGGTCGCGTGCAGCGACGATTTCTCGATCCTGATCCCGTCAGCCTGGGTGAGTAACGCTTCGGCGGCCCGGTTGGCGAACAGGATCTCGCAGTTCGCCGCCACGATCAGCACGCCCTGGGCGATGCGGTGGAGCGCCTCGACATTGGCACTCCTGACGATCTCAGCACGCGAGAGCCGCAGTCCCACGCCCGCCGCCCGGACCAGATGCGGCCCGATACGGCGCAGCCGATCAAGGTGCTCGGGGCCGAACTCTCCTGTCGCGTCGGCCCGTCCGCAGGTGAACACGACGCGCACGTCCGGCCCGTTGGCCAACACCACTCCGATCGAGTGGCACATGTCGCCGGGCCGGCAGAAGTCGTTATAGAATTCCGAGCGCTGGTACACCTCGCGCGGCAGGAGGTCCCAAATCGGGATCAGCGTGCCGGCGCTCAGCCTGGCGATGCGCGGCAGGAACACATTGGTCTTGTAGTAGTACTGCGCATAGCTGAGGTCCGCCTCCGGCGGCATGCGAACCGAGTTCGCCTCACTGTGCAACGTCCTTGCGTTCTGAAACGTCAGCTTGGTGGCGGCGCCCTCGAGGAAATCCGACAGCGTCTCGAGAACTTGCCGCCAGCGGCCAGGTTCGACCGCCGCATCGTAGATCTGCCCAACCATGCCGTCGAAGTCGTGCATGCGTGCCGGATTCACCGCTCCCTCGCCTGAAGGGGTTTTACAGTTTGCCGGAAGGCGGCTTTGCTGACAAGCACTCCTCGCCGCATCTCATATGTTCATACGAGGCGACGGCCTAGGGTCTGAATGTAGCTTTCGTGACGCCGTCAAGCTTCACTCCAACCGCATGTGGCGACGATGCAAACGTGGGCAGCACCTGGTACTCGAACCGATTGGAACGGTACGCATTACGAAACGCTTCTGACGGTACGCGAGACCGGCGGCAAGCTCGGGGCATTTGCATCCGCTGCTGGCCCGGGGGACGGACCGCCGCGCCACCGCCATCTCCAGTCCGGCGAACTCTTCTCCAAGGGCGGCTGCGCTTCTGGTGCTCGGGGGAAATTTCCGAACGTACCGACGGAGAAATATTCTACATCCCCGCTGGCGTTGAACACACGTTCGTCGTCATCGAGCCTGCGCGATGGATCGCCATTCTGTCCCCGGGTGGTCTCGAAAGTTTTTTCCCGGCGGTTGCCGTGCAGGGACTGGAGATTCCCCGCGACCTAGCGGCTATCAAGGAGATTGCGGCCCAGTTCGATATGGAGATTACCGGGCCACCCTTTACGATCGCTGAGCCATAGCCAAACTGGGCAACTGGCGAAGCCTATGGACGGCTTAGTCGTAGGGCGATCGGCATTGCCGGCGCGGACCGTGATATGGCTGGAATGTATTGTCGGATGCCCTGTATGAGCGATAGTGATCATAGCACCAGCTGATGTGTCGATTGCCGACCACGTGCGGCTGACTCATGGCGCCTCCAATAATGGCGCCCAACGCAAATGCTGCCGGAGGAAACCACCAGCCGTTATGTCGCCGATATCCGGGACGGTGATGTCTATAGCCCCGATGACCACGCCAGTACCCGTGATTTCTTCTAAACATCAGGCGATTTCGATCGTACCGAACAGGGACCACGTCCGAGGAAGCGGACTGGACCTTTGGAACAAACGCCGGCACAGCACTGGCCGGAACGACGGTTCCCAAGGCAACTACAATTGCTAGCATGCTACGCATCATCGAATATCTTTTCATTGAAGTCTCCATTGGTTGATGGATTGCAACCGCCGTGAGCTCGCGCGTTGGACTTCTCGGCAGCATTCCCCTGTGTCAACGACGGCCTGCCGTCTCCGGTTCTTCGTTGATACAAGCCAGGAGAGGGATGTGCCGCGAACCCACAGCCCGGTCTCGGGCCTGAGACAGCCACAACTCCCTGTACTCCTGGGAGATGCCTTTCATTACGGAGCGCGCGGCGCCAGTGATTTCGTAGGCCCCGCAAAAGCCGCACTGAAATTCGCACAGCTGCGTCAGGAGATCGGCTTCGAGTGCCGTTCCCGCGCAGACTGGGCAAATAGACGGGTAATATCTTCTGCTTTCGAGCAATGTATCCATGGTCAAGACTGCCGATCTGTTCACAAATGCGGACCGGCCCAGCGGCCAGGGAACAGCCGCTGGGCTGATAGGAAGGCGCTCCTCCCTAAGCGCAAAGCGCTGGCTACCCAAGACTTAGCCCGCGCTACCACTCCTTGCGGCCGCCGATGGCCTCGAGGCACATCGAAACTTACTCGCACCCCATCTACTGAGCATGCCGGGAAACTATTCCATCCTGAAAGGCTGTTCGGGAATGTGCCGCGGCGGGCACTTTCCTTGCTCGCGTTTTGAAGGGAGCTGAAGCAGTTTGTTCGGGCAGCTTGAACATTGCGCGCCGAAGCCCAAGTCAGGGTCTCGTCAATCCACTGCGGCCGGCCACGGATAGTTGGGAGTTCGAGCGAATCGGTATCTCCCTGCTGACCGCCAGACGCGCCAGGCCGGGGATTTGCAAAGGTTCTTATTATCAGATCACTAGGCCCATCCGCGTCTTGAGGGCAAGGGCTGTAGCGCTTGCCTTCGGAAACATGTGACCGGCGTGGAATAAATTCCGCGATTGCTAAGTATATTGTGCATCAGACAAATCGGAAGCTCTGCCGGTGAGATGCCCCACCCCTCCACCTGCTGGACAGCCAGCAGTAAGCTTTTGAGGACCCGGGGTTGGCCCAGTCCACAGAGAACAAACAAAACGGAGAACCAGGAAATGTCGCAACCCTTCGAAGAATATCGGCCTTCCAAGACGCTCTGGTTCTGGTCACTGGTAGGCGCCGTGGTCCTCACCATGATCATCGGATTCACTGCCGGCGGCTGGACCTTGGCAGGAAGGGCGGCGGAAATCGCCAAGACCTCCGCCATAAAAGCCAGGGCAGAACTGGCCGCCAATCTGTGTGTCCAAAAGTTTATCACGGCATCCGACGCGAGCCAAAATCTGGCCAAGCTGAAGGAAACGTCTTCCTACCAGAGGGATGGTTTCATTACTGACGGTGGGTGGGTCAAATTCGCCGGAATAAAAAAGGATGCACCGGGCGCCGCCGATCTGTGCGCGGAAAAACTGATCGCGTTGGACGCGATTCCGACGAGCACTGTGTCTGAGGATCAGACGAAGGGCTGATGCCATACGTCTGCTGGCGAGAACCTCACAGGCGTATGTCGCAACCCGTAAGCCCTGACCTGAGACCCGTGGTGACTTGAAGTGCGGTGGCCCGAGCCAGACGCTACCTGGACGACGAATTGTGCATCTTCTCGCGGCATTGGAATCCACCTCGCCTCAAAGCTCAGTCGGGCTTCTACAAGAGCATAGGACGGCGTCCGGCAATCAACGCTCTCGTTTGTGGCTATGCGAGATTGCCTTTCCACATTCCGTGGCAGATTGCATGAAAGCGACGGCGAATCTCGGCCCGAAGGTCCTCAGCAAAGCCGGGCATCACTGGTCTATCTCTCTTGCCCGGTTCATTCTGATAGCTGCATCGCTCGCAGGATCCGCAACGGCGACTGGACTCCACCCCAAGGCTAGTCTTCTTGTTCTGCCTCGCTTTGCCACGCTTAGAGCCTCATCAGCCAACCTTCGTGTCGGACCTGGCATGGGGTACCAAGTTGAATGGGTCCTTATGCGCCCGGGAATGCCGCTGGAAGTCTATCAACAGTATGACAATTGGCGACGGGGCAGAGACTGGGACGGAACCAGCGGATGGATTTATGGAGCGCTTCTGTCAGGCCGCAGGGCGGGCGTTGTCGCGCCCTGGGCCAAGGACAACGTTGCCCTGCGCGACAAACCGTCCATTGGAAGTTCGGTTGTTGCCTGGCTGCAGCCTTGCGTGCGGGTAGAACTGACCCGATGCGACGGACAATGGTGTGCTGTTGGACTAGGGCCCAAATCCGGCTTCATCAGGCAGACGAGTATGTGGGGCGTCTATCCCGGCGAGGTGCTTTGAAGTGGCCCACGCGGGTCGAGTGGCTTTGCAGACGATCACAGGCAAGCATTCCAGAGGACGGATTGTTGAGCGACCCCCTATCTTGTGGACAACGTGCTGCCTGTTCCGGGCCGGAGCCTTCCACTCACCATTTTGTGAATCGTGGTGATGGCAAGCTGACGGGGTCACGAGCCTCCAATCACCAAGTGGAGCCGAAAGCCGATTTTGCCAGGCGAAAACCCTTCGGGGACTCTATGGCGCTGCTAAGCTGGAAGGAATAATGGGCATCAAATCAGTTGGAGCGGGCGTCGCATGTTTATTAGTTTCCATCACTTGGGTGCAGGCTGCCCCAAGACTCCTCTCGCAGCACGGCGCTTGGGGCGTCTATTCTTATCGCGCTGACAAGACAAGGTGCTATGTCTTGAGTGTCCCCGTTTCCAAACTGCCGGCCGGTATCGATCATGGCGAAAATTTCATAACGGTCTCGCGCACACCGGTCGAGGAACAGCCCGACGCAATCATGGGGTATCGGCTCAAGCCAGGGTCAGACATCCATGTGGTGATCGCAGACCAGCGCTTCTCGATGTTCACGCAGGACAACAATGCCTGGCTTCAGAACGCCAATGAGGATCGGTCAATGGTCAGTGCCATGCGGGCCGGGAGCAACATGAAGCTTTTCGCCACGTCTTGGAGGGGCACCCAAACCCAGTACGCATATTCCCTGATGGGATTGAGCGCCGCATTGCAGGCGAGTAGCGCGTGCAAATAGAAATTCCAATGGCCCTGCTTGTGCTGCTGACCTCGTCAAAGACCGGGTTGGTGAGAGGCCTTCATGGCCTCGACATCGACTGGGAGCCACCGCGCATGTCAGCAGGCTCACTCTCACCATCTTGAACGGGAAGGCATGAGAGAGATTTTCAAAACTGCTATCGTGATCACGTTGGTCGCGCTCGCAGTTGTCCTGCTTTTGCTGGCAGCAAGAGGTTTTCGCACCGGTCCGTCCGATCCGATTGTTAGTTCCGGTCATTCTCGCTTGCCTCTTGCAGACATCGGCCTTGGTTTGCCCGCAGCCTCTGATAGAGCGGCCTGAGCTGGTGATCATCCAGCTTGGCGGCACCCATTCACTCCCGATGCCAAGCACGACGCTTGAAGGTGTCGGGGCGTTAATCTCTTTAACGCCCGCGCCGATCTCTTCGTCCCCCGAGAAGGAGATACAGCTGTGATCCGTCTCGGCATGGGCGGGCAAAAATCCGGCGGCCTTGGAATAGTTTCCGGTGCTGTCCGGTATATTCCAAGACAGGCAAGCTAGTCGCCCCTCGCCTGTCAGGCCCAGCAGGCCCTCCTTGGTTGTCCTTTCACTGCTGGGCCTCCCTCGTCGAAAGGATCATCCACTGTCTGGCGCCAGGAATGACACGGCCGGCCACGAAGTAGCGGATTGCAGCGCTCGGACCTTGCGCAGCCTTTATGTTGCGGAATCCGCTAGGTGTGCCACTGGCGCCAAAAACTGTAGATGGGCTGGCAACTCTGGCGAGCCAGATGAATGTCAGTCGCGATTATCTCATTGAGAGAGCGAGTGGCTGGAAACACGGTTGATGGATCCAGTCCCAGGCGACGATTTGATCCCATCGGCAGGATCAGACCGGCAGCCAAGCAAATTGTAGTCGAGTGGGTTGGAATAGTTTCGGCTCCCAGTCAGTATATAGGGCCATGAAGGTGAACTTCGACGTCACTCCACACTTGGAGGACCTGTGGCGCTACAGCAGGGTGCTCACAAAAAATGACACCGACGCGGATGACCTGGTGCAGGAGGCGCTTGTTCGGGCACTCGGGTTGTCGCGCACCTACGACGCGTCGCGCCCGCTTATGCCGTGGTTGATCACGATCGTGCGGAACACATTTTTCACCAGCGCTGTCCGAGCTGATGCTGAGCGCCGTCGCTTGGCCGCTTATGCCCAACAATGCGACCCGTTGCTGATGCCATCACAAGAACACTGCGCGGAGCTCTCCAACGTTCAACGGGCGCTAGAGGGAGTACCGTCTGACCAAGCCGAAGTGCTTCATTTGGTCGCCGTCTTAGGCTTCACCTATTCGGATGCTGCCGCGGTGCTTGGGGTTCCCGTGGGAACAGTGATGTCTCGTCTGAGCCGCGGCCGGATTGCCCTGAAACTCAATATGGAAAAGACGAACGACGCCGCACGTGCTCAATTGAAGATAGTGGGAGGCCGTGATGTGGCCAAGTGACCGAATTTCCGAAGAGGAGATAAACCGGTTTCTTGACGGCGAGCTGTTGCCGTCCCGGAGGTCTGAACTCCAGGCGCGTCTTGCCCGCGAGCCCGAAGCAGCGGCGGAGGTATTCGCACAAGCACAGCGCATGGAAGCGTTGCGCAATCTACAGCCCCAGCGCCTGTTTCCCCCTCGATCAAGCCTGGACAGGGCCCAGGAGTTGGAGAACGCCTTCCGACGAAGGAAAGTATTTGCCGTGTTCAAATTGCAGCTGGCTGCGGCGGCGCTGGTCTTCTTGGGCTGGTCAGCCAATTCGTTGACCGAGCCGCTTCGCCAAGGCGGTCAAAAGGCGGATGAAACTTTCATTCTCGCCGCGCGGGACGCCTTACGGGTCGCCCAGCTCAATGCCGGCCCTGAGAAGGGCAGCGAGCCGAAGCAGGATAAGATCGAACGGCTGATCGGAGCGGTAAACATAAGCATGCCCGCTCTTCCGACTGTTTGGCAGGTGAAGGACGTTCAGGTTCAACCCTGGAACGGGAAGCAGAGCCTGGTTGTGACGGCGGATACCCCAAGCGTCGGCCGCATTACGCTGGTGGCAGTTCCCATGAACGGGGAAGACGCCGTCCCCCCAACTCCGGCCACTGATGGTCGAGTGCCCACCGTGTACTGGCAGTCAGGTGGCACGGCATATGCGCTGATGGGTTCTGCCACGCCGGATCGCCTAGAGAAGGAAGCAAAGGAAATCGAAGTGGCTAGCCGCAGGAATGTCGCCCCCAAGGTCAGAGGTTAAGCTGCTGATCGGCCGTAGCAGGGACGAACGGATGGCTCAGGAGCACGGCATTGAGGGCTTTGGAAGCTTGGCAGTAGGTGACTGAAAACTGGAATTTGCGAGCGGTATCGGCCTGATTTTCGCAGGACACAAACTTGCGGTCGACGTGAGGCCTTGCAAAATTCAGCGCATCGGTTGGGCGCCAATGAATACGGTTACTGCGGCGTTGCAGCTCTAAGCCTTTTCGATCGAGGAAGTGCGAACGCGCGAGCACTTCCTTAGCGGTCCGGCGTTCCGCGGGGTTTATGCCGGACCGCTCACGTTAGATGGCGCATCGGAACGCGATTTCACCGATCTGCAGATCGCTGGCGTCGAGAAGCGATTTCGCATCGTGCACACGCAGAGCTAGATAGGCGGCCATGGGGCTTGCGCCCAACTCTATGCCGAAGAGACGCTCCAGCTGGCGCCCGGAGCAATTCAATCTGGCCGCCATCTCGGTGACCGACACCTTCTCCTGGAGGTTGCGGTCCATCAAAAGGAAGGCCGCTTGACCGCGCGGCTTGAAGCTTCGGGAAACAGGTCCCCTACGGGCTTACATTCGAGATGCAGCCGGGCCGGGGGGCACGAAGGAAACATGGCGAAACACGGACTGTCAGCACTCGATGCGGATATTCTGAGGACGACCTTCCAAAAATCGGTCTTGGAAGAAGGCATCCCGGAGAGCAAGTGGCGAAAATACGCTGAGGAACTTGTCCGGGTATATACCGGCTCCCCGATCGTAGATCCTCGGTTGGTGGACTTGATCGTAAGCAAATAGCACAGGGAGAGCCTCTGTGCTTACGGCCGGTCTTGCCGGGCACCGCGGCACCACCGCGCCGCCTTCCAAATGGCCAACAATGTGAAGGCCGGGCGGACGTCCATCCAGACCGTGAGTTTGGCGCTACCTGGCTCTCGCTCGACGGGGTGCGGAACTTGAGCTCCGACATCACCAATCTCAGTTGTCTCGTTCACGACAGCGGCTGTGAACTGGCTGGCTTCAGCGCCTGCTCCAGCCTTCACACACGCTTCCTCAATTGCTTCCCTTCCGTCTGTGAAAAGGCAGGCGGCACCCGGCCGGGGAGCTGGGCAAACTTCCTAGCCGACGTGCAGCTGGCTGTCGGCCACAACGTTCTGGGGCGGAAGCGGATGCTCTAGCCGTCCGGCCCGGTTCCTCTCGGCGTCCAGAAGTTGCTCCTAGGTTATCAGGCCGTTCAAAAATAGCTTGAGCAGGTGGGACGCGATGCGCTGGGCCTGCTGCTTGAGTACGGCAGCGGGCGAGCCCTGGTCTGCTCATCGCAGAGTGCTGATCTCAATCGGGCGTCGCCGAGGGGCAGGTCCGATCTTTATGTCAGTCGCTGAAGTCTGGCTGGTGAAGACGTGCCAAGACATCAGCACCCAGTCGAGTTCCGGACAGATCAACCAGAATGCCAGACCCGCAGGGGTGGCCGTCGAACGACAACCTGCACAAGCCCCTTTCGATGGGGCGCTCGCTCTTCACAGACGATGCGGTCGCGCGCATCTACAAGCCGTCGCGCGCGGTGACCACGTTCGGCAAGGCACGCTCGAAGGGCTGGCGCCTCGTTTTCGAGCGACGCACAGCGCCGTTCATCGAGCCGCTGATGGGCTATACGAGCGGCGACGACACGCTGGCCCAGGTCGAGCTTGGCTTTCCGACATTGGAATCGGCCATCCGCTACGCCGAGCGGCAGGGCCTGACCTATGTCGTCCAGACGCCGACCGCGCTGGTCGGCAAGGGCCGTTGCCTGCGGCTCGATGAGATGCCTGCACAGGCCGGGAGTTCTACGCGCGCTTCCTCAGATGCTGTGCTTGAGCGGCTCGGACTTGCCGTCCTTCAGGAGAGCTACGGGCGCGCCCTCGACAGTGCCGCCAATCGCAACGATCCCTCCGGATCGGATGGCTGGACATCGCCTATGGACCTGGTCCGCGATCTGACGCTGCCGCTGGAGGCGAAGCGCTCGATCCTGATGAACTGGGTCTTGACGGAGTACCTGATCGACCAGGCGACCAATGAGGGCATGCCTGAAAACAGTCGGCCGTCGCGTCTCGATGAGGTCGAGCAGGCGCTGCTCGCGCTCGAACGCGAGGTTGCCGCCAACCGGGATGGTTCAGGCAAGAGAGCCTCGCTCTCAGTGCGACGGCAAATGGCTGATCGGCGTGGCGACGCCGTCCTATGCCGCCTTCCGCTTTCCCACGACAATGCGCCTCCCGCGTCTCAGCCGACGCAAATGAGGTCGAAAGCCGTCGCTGAATCGGAGCCCTTCAACGGCCGCTATTTGATCCTCGACCTCCGATAGCGGACCGTCCGGACCGCCCATTTCAGCCATCCTCTAACTCGGTACTGCTGATCCCGATCGCCTTGGCGTCGGCGAAAAGCTTCTGAATAGCCTCCGAGACCGAGATCACGTTTGGACTGGCTGCTCAGCCGCCTTGTCGAGAAGTTTGACGCGGCGAGTGCTCATGCCGCCCTCACCCGACGGAACATAAGCGAAGGTTCGCTTCCCGCCTCTTATTTCGGTGACACGCAGCCAGTTTTCTTCCTGATGCCTCAATGTGACCGGCTGGCCGAGGTGTGCTTCTGCCGCTTTGAATGGCACCTGGGCCATGACCACCTGCGAAGACACAACGACCCGCCGGCCATAATCTCAACTCGATACTCCGACCCTCACGTCCGCGATTGTTACCCAACCGCGATTCAATTAGTTATAGCTAATTAGCTCTAGACCTTTGCATGGTATGTTGCAGCCCGCATGGAAAGGCCCATCTGACCACGCGGCGGCTCGGTGGTTTGATCTCGCAGGGCAAAACCACCGAGCCTAACTGGCAAAACCGTAGCCAGCTTATCTGAAATTAGCATCGTGGCCATTGACCCGGGTCATTCAAACGGACGAACAAAGAAGACAACGCGACGTCAGGTTCCAGTGTCGAGCGCAGCGGCACCCAACCTGAAAATTTCAAGCTTCTCGCTGTACGAGAGCCGTACCCTTTCGCCGCATCGCTTGCAGGTGAACGTCGTTACGGACTTGACCCACGAGCCTTTCCTGACCAGTGGGGTTTTGCAGCTCGGACATTGAAAGGTCAGGTTTTTGTCGAGCAGCTGATTGGATAGAGCCATTTTCATCTTCTCCCAAGATGAAATGGCCGTGCAAGGCTGGTGCCAGGACATGCGTATTAGAACGACACATTGGCGGCGGATGGGGGTTCTTGGTCAGTGTCAATGCGACGTTGGACGCTCTCGCCCATCGAAGCTGACCGCCATGGCCCTACCAGTTGCGAATTTCACGATAGCAGCCGTAAGGGCCTCGTCGGTATCGGCGCAACCAGGCGCGCGTGCGCGAAGCTCCTGGATGGTTTCCCCGATAGAGATCACATCCCCTTGGCGACAGTCGGGACGTACAGCTCGTATAAGCTCTTGAGTGGTGAATCCAGGCGGAAGTATGCGCTTCAAACTGCCCATCGGGACCCCTCGCTGACAAACAGAAGAAGACGGGATAATACCCCGAATCTTGGCTGCAGCGAGTCCGACTGAAGTCCCAGCAATTAGTTGACGGCGTGACCATCATTCTGTCTTGTCAGCGCGCGGCGGACCTGTAGGTCGCCTGGCCGACGGGTAGCTCTCAGGCACTGCGTCGGCCGACTTCACTCCCCTTGCTACCGGCGCCGGACCGTCTTTGAAGAGCCGCCTGCAACCTTGCAGCGGCCAAAAGAATGCTGTCCGGTATCGGTTCGGGAGGATCGACCTTTTCCATGGCTGGGCAGCGTAAAGCGGCTCAGTCGGCGCTTGTCAACCGGGAATGATGATCAGCGCAGGACGGCTAACTACCCAGTCCGCCGCCAGCCAGAAGCCGCCCGCCATAAAGACAAGCTCCACGATTGCAACCACGAGGATTCGCATGCGACGCCTCCGTCCAGTTGTGGATCACAATAGCACTTCGACGTGTTTTGCCCAAATTGCCCGCCGCCCCATTCACGGCAGCGGCGGGCGTCCCTGGGGATGAGTAAAAGGGACTGCCTGGGCGTTGGTGAACCAAGCTGAGATAGACGCTGCAATTTCGGTGCCAATGGAAACTGTGGCCGCTATGAAACGGAAAGCCGCCGCGTGGCCTCCCGCGACGGGCTTCTTTATGGAGTGGATGCATCCTGTAAGGAATCGACCACTTAACCTCCGCTACCGGACAATGTTCCCGCGCACAAAAAGCTCGCCGGCCGGAGCTAACAGGCTTTGGTCATCGCACTATCCCTGGCGCCACGAAGATGATCTCTTTGCCGACCGTCTTCCCATCGGAAGTTTGTCTCTGTCAGCGATGTCGCTGAGAGCGCGCACAAGCATCTTCGCCTCGTTCGAAACACAGGAATAGCAGCGCTGGCTACCTTGGTTGCGGGCTTGGACGATACCCAGCTTGGCCATACCGCTCAAATGCTGTGAAAGGGCGGTCCGTGACCCACCAATCAGTGCCACCAGGTCGGAAACGGATCGCTCCCCCTCAACGAGGTAGATGACGATCAGCAGCCGTTTGCGGAAACCTAAGGGTGCAAACAGCTCCGAAGCAAGGGACATCTGTTTTAGCCTAAGCCGTCGCCTGACGCGGGAACGCCTCCGAAGTGAAGGATCAGCTTTGATTTCAGCGAGACGCTGTCTCACGTACTCAAGCCCACCTCGCCGCGCTAAACACACCAGAGCCCGCCACTGAGGGGACGGTGGCGGGCTTTGTTTGAAAGCTGTCGAGCAACTTTCCGGCGCTCCTGTCCGGGGGGTGTCGAGGGACGCCGGGGAGTGAACCTGGCCAGATAGAATTGGTTCCCGCCGCAAGCAAAAAAGCCCGCCGGCCTGAGCCAGCGGGCGGGTGGTGAAAGGCAGATGTTTCAGTTAGTCGACCGGGCCTGTAACGGTAATCGACGAAGCAGTCAGGGCCGTAATAGCGGACAAACGTTCACGCTTGGTCAGAGCAGGCTTGTCATAGGTTTTCTTCATGGTGGTGCTCCTCGCTTACCTCGAACCCAAAATGCGTTGCGGCAGCGAGATTTGTCAATCGCCCGTCGTGAGATCAGCAGTTTTTGCGTCGATCCTCGTTTTTGCATTCGCAGCACAGGGGGTATACGGTGGCCTATCGGCCGCCGTTTTCGCCGGATGCGTCCGACCGTGAGAGAGAACCATGCTCTTGCCCGAAATGGGAAGAGAGCTATGCCGCAATCCACTTTTCGCAATCATATCTTGAAGGCACTAACGCCCGCGGACTTCGCGCTGGTGCGGCCTTCATTGCACCCTGTCGTTCTCGGCATCAAGACGCCGTTGGTGGTGGCCAATGAGCCCATCAAACTTGTCTATTTTCCAGAGGCGGGTGTTGCTTCCGTCGTCGCCACGCTGGCCGGCGGACATCAAAGCGAAGTCGGCGTCATCGGACGCGAGGGCATGACTGGTCTTGCACTGGCGCTCGGCCAAGACAGGTCGCCAGACCAAACTTTTATCCAAATCGCCAGCAACGGATCGTGCCTGTCAGCAACAATGCTCCGCACGGCACTGGCCGAAAGTTCGAGCCTCCGCGATACCGTGTTGAGATATGCTCACGCTTTCATGATTCAGTCGTCACGCACATCGCTCGTAAACAGCCGCTCGAACATCGAAGAGCGATTGGCGCGTTGGCTGCTGATGGCTCATGACCGCGTGGATTCCAATAGGATCGAACTGACCCATGAATTCTTGGCTATGATGCTTGGAACCAGGCGCCCCGGCGTGACCACGGCAATGCAAATGCTGGAATATCGAGGCCTCATCAGCGCCAAACGTGGTGCGGTTGAGATCCTCGATCGCGCCGGATTGGTCATTGTGTCAAACGGTGCTTACGGCGAGGAAGAGCAGCGCCCATTCCGTAAATTACATGCCCAGCCACGCGAGAGTTCTGTCCCTGACGTTGCATGACAGGCCGCCAGCCTGCCCACGATACATGTCTTCCGCTCGACATTTGCATGCAGGACGGAACGCTGCGCCAGCCGATGGGCGCTTAGACGAGCTGTCTTCGCTTCACCGGCTCTGCGCTCCGCGTCGATGACCCCGCGAGATTGGCGGTCGGTTCGTACGTGCCTGAGCCTGTCTACCTGCGTGGCATCTTTGGCCCTAAAAAAGGTCGGCCGCGCCCCTCGGCAGAAACGCGGGGTGTTGAGGCCCGGACCTCAACCAGCGGCGAGCCTGGAGAGGCTGCCACCAAGCCCCAACCTCCGCCTCCGAAACTTTGAATGGAGCATTCTAAGGATCCGGAGGTCCGCACAGCAGGCGAATTGTTTCGGCACAGTGACCTCAGCCGTGCTGCCGAGGGGCGGATATTGCAGGGACCAAGCACTGACGTGGCGCGCTCGGCGCGTCCAACTGTTAATGACCTCCCCCCGCGTTCAGCTCTCCTTCTCGAGCTCCTGAAAAGCATTTCGAATGGCTGCGACTAGCGTCGCTATCGAATAAGGCTTCTGCACCCATCCCAGCGGTCTGGCCGCTTCAGCTCGAAGCTTCACGTCGCGATCACCATGCGCCGTCGTAAAGATGCATCGTATGCCATGGTCGCGGTACAATTCCAGAGCGGCCTCGATGCCGTCCCGCTTGCCTAGCAAGCGGATATCCATGAGGGCAAGCACCGGCTTGGTCGAGAGCGCCATGCTTATCGCCTCATCGGCGTTGGTGGCGAGGCCTGCCAGCGAGAAGCCTTCGGCCAGCAGTCCGGCCTCTATGTCCAGCGCGATCAGATAATCGTCTTCGACGACCAAGATCACTTGGCTCCGAGTGGTTTCGGCCTGTCCGCCGCTCATATCATCCCGGGAGAACACCACCCGCGGCTTGAAGGATCGATTGACGTCCGCCGCGTGGATCAACTCATGTATTGCTGCTTTAGCTGGCAAGGCCATTCTCCTGGGGCATCTGACGAAAGGTCACGGTGCATCTGGACGGGTGCCGGCTGACTTCGAAAGTCCCGCCGATCTGTCGCACCAAGCCTTCGACCAGTCGCAGGCCTGACGAAGAGGAGCGCACAGAATCCAATTCGAAGCCCGGGCCCTCATCCTCGACCACCAGGCCAATGCGTCGGCCGTTTTGCCTGATGGAAACGCGAATGGTTCCATGCCCATTTCCGGGCAAGCCATACTTCACGGCATTGATCAAAAGCTCGTTGATAATGAGCGCCAGCGGCATCGCAATGTCGTTTGGCAGTTGGATCGGATCTGCCTGGCAGACCAATTGAACGGCTGGAGGGAACATCTGTTTTGCCGTCTCGCAAACAGCTCCCAGGAAAGGTTCAGCACCGAAGTTGATGGCATCGGGCGTGTCATAGAGGACCCGCTGAGCGGCAGCCATGGCGGCCACGCGCTTGCTGGCCTCATCCAGAACGATCCGAGCCTCCGAACTCTTGCTCGTCCTCGCGGCCACCGAAAGCAGGGACTTCAGCATCATCATGTTGTTCTTGACGCGATGATTGAGCTCGTCGAGCAAGATCCGTTGCTGGCTTTCGGCCTGCTTACGCTCGCTCACATCGACCAGCATGTTTATGGCGCCGGTGATGTTTCCAGCCGCATCGCGCATAGGGGTCGGATATGGGATGAAGGGAACCCGGGTACCATCCGGCCGCTCGGCCACCGCTTCATATCCCCGGATGGGCCGCCCCTCACGTAGTGAGACAGCCATCGGACATTGATCGTGGGGAAGCGGCGTCCCATCCGGCCAGTAAAGCTTCCATGTCACACACCATTCGTCGGTGCCAATCACGGGCGTTCGGCCGGCGAGTTGCACCGCCGCTTCATTGAAGTAGGTGATCTTCCCGTCGCGATCAGTGGTGTAGATCGCGGCAGGAATGGCGGCGAGCAGGTCTTGAAGGTGGCGCTCGCTGTCTCGTATCTTCGTTTCCGCTACCTTTCTTTCAGTTATGTCTCGGGCGATTTTGGAAGCTCCGACGGTACGGCCTGACGCATCCCGCACCGGCGATATTGTAAGAGAGATATCCACCAGCGTTCCGTCTTGGCGGCGGCGAACCGTTTCGAAATGATCCACGAGTTCGCCGTTGCGATGCGACTCAATATCAGCGGCTCCTCATCCAGCCGATCCTCGGGAATGATAGTGGTGATGGGCTTGCCTACCATCTCCGCGGCCGTATAACCGAATAAGCGCTCGGCACCGCGGTTCCAGCTCGAGACGATGCCTCTGAGATCTTTGCTCACGATGGCGTCATGGGACGACTCCACGATTGCCGCCAGTCGCTGGGCCGCATCCTGTGTCCTCACACGCTCAATCCCGAACCCGAGCTGGCGCGCGATTGTCCGAGCGACTTCAATCTCTTCTGCCGAGCAATCATGCGGCTCGTCGAAGTAGGCCATGAATTTGCCCAGCAGACGCCCGCCTTCGGTTATCGGAATGAAACAAACTGCGCCGATGCCTTCTGTTCGGATTGCGTGTCTCAAGGTGCTGGGGAGCTCTGCCTGTTCCACATCGCGGATGCAAATGGGCGGCGGGTCGTGGTCTGCTGCGGACCAGGGCGAATGGCCTTCCACGGCGATTCGATACGCGTCCGACAAGCCGCGCCACGCGACAAACTTCATGATCCCGCCTTCCAAAAGCAGAATGGAAGCGCGCTGACATCTTAGACCGCGCTGGATGGCGCCGAGCGCAGCCTCGTAGACGTCTTCCCGGGTATGGGCGTGCTGCAGCATTTCCGTCAATCGATGCAGCGCAGCCTGCTCCTCGGCCCTTTGGGCGAGTGTCGCCTCAATCGCTTTTCGCTCGCTGATATCGTGCTGCACCCGTACTGCGTAACGAAACCGTCCGTTGCCGTCGTAAACGCTGGAAGACGTCACGACAGCCCAGAAAAGCGATCCGTCCTTACGGACGAACCGCTTCTCGATTGTGTAGCTTTCGATCTCGCCGGCAACCTGTTGGAAATATTTCGCGCGATCCGCCTCGACGTCGGAAGGGAAGGTCCGATCGAAAATCGATCGACCAACAAGCTCCTCCTGCGTATAGCCCAAAAGACGGCATAAATGTCCGTTCACACGCAGCAGCCGACCTTCAGCGTCAGCTTCCACTATTCCCACACCAGCGCTGTGGTAAGTCAGGGCAAGTCTCTGCTGCTGTTCGCGCAACAACTCTTCTGCTTCGACCTTTTCAGTCACGTCGATGGTGATGCAGCGCGTGTTGAGGAACCGACCGTCATCCGAACGCACGTTCGATGTTATCTCCACCCAACGGATGGAGCCGTCTCTGGCGCGCAGCCTCGCGCGATAATGTTGAAGGTGCTCATGCCGAGAGAGACGGTTCAAAATATCGTCGATTGCGGTAGGATCGGCGTGAAATTCCCGGATGTTGCGGCCGATGTATTCCTCCGAGGCGTAGCCGAGCAAGTTCAGTTCGGCTCGATTGGCGCGCAAGATAGTGCCATCATGCGCCACCAGGTGGAGAGCAACGGCTGCATTCTCGAAGAAATCTTCCGTCTCGCTGGCGGGGAGCAGGACCGCACCGTGCCCTTCCACTTCTCCACGGCCCAAGGATTTCGCGCCAGAAATGCTGGAGGGCAAAGCTCGTTGTTCCATGAAAGGCTGAATTCCCCCTAAACGCACATCAACGCCCGACGTCACAACAGGTTCCAACCGGCTGCACAATTAAATGTTGATGGTGGGAAGGCGTGAGCCGGTGCTGGGCTAGCAAATCCGGTAACTCGATGATTTCGAGCCATTCGCCGCAGGCTTGCACATCACCGCGACCTGGCGCTTGTCAGACCTATCCATAAAGCAGCCCGTCAAAGATTTGGGTTTCCCGGCTTGGCTTCTGCCGAGAGGCCGCCCGCGCCAGAAACATGACGCAAATTAGCTGCGGAGCGGTTGATATTCTTATCGACGCTAATACATCCGCATCGGGCAGCTGTCGGAGGAGACCTCCTTGGCAGACGACTTCCGACCAAAGGGATGCCCAGTGATTTCGGGATGGAGGAAGGCCGTGGAAGACCACGCCGGCGCGGAGCCCAATGTAGCTGACTTCGTCATTCACAAGGTTCTGGACACGTTCGAATACTCCGACCGCGGCGCGGTGGTCACGATGGTCGATCCCCAGGGCGCACGCATGCGTCTCCACGTCACCATTGTCAGCGGGGAGTTGCTTTGCGAACAAATTGCCGAAGCGCTGGAGCAGCGATACGGGGAATAGAACGTCTACTTCAACAGCGCGACCATCCTGTCGATCGCGCTGGGAAAGCCGTTCAGCGCCAGGGCAAGCACCGTCTCCTTGCCTCCGTCCGCGGCCCCCCTGACCTTGAGGCTGGTGCCGTCGCGGCAGGGTGGCCAAGGTCCCATCAAGACTCAGGTCGACAATGCAGCCGCCGGGCAGGCAGGTACGGAAGCGCAGAGGCGGCAGTGCCCGCCCGTCGAGTACGACAGCGTCCGGATGGAGTTCCTCCAATACCTTCTCTGCCTCAGCGCAACTTGCAGCCATGGCGACGTTGAAGCCCGCTTCGACCAGAAAAGCCTCGACTTCAAGCCCGATCAGAGGTTCGTCCTCCAAGATGAGGATGTCGGACGTTCGGCGGTCAGTGCTATACCTCTGACTAAGGCCGCTGCTCCGTATGGATCAGTGGCTCTGTAGGCTGCCATAGCTAGAATGGCGAGTCACGAGTTTGCCCGCCGACCGGAGCCAGCAGCGCGAGATTCGAGGGTGGTCGCGCTGTCGGCCGCATGGCACGGTGGGAGATGGGCGCGCCGTCAGAGCAGCAATCGAACTCTGCGGACCGGAGGCGGCTATCTCCGCGGCCTGTTGCGCACTGGAGGCGAATTTCGCCGGTCGAAATGTGGACTACCGCTTTTGGTGTCAAGCTCAGGGAACTCATCGCCAACGCGGCCCAAGCGTCAAAACGCCGCCAGCCGCAAGCTGGCCTCTTCATAACGAGGCGGTTCCTTAGCCGGGCGGAGTGAGTATCAAAACCGACGGCGGGATCGCGGCCGCAACAGCCGACAAGCATTCACGCCTGGTCAGAACAGGCGTTTCATAGATTCGTTTCATGGCGGTGCCTCGGCATCTGTTTACGCAAAGCATCGGCGAGGCGGTTTCGCGGCGCAAGGCGCCACGCCACCGAGCCTAACTGACAACCGCCCAAGCTTCGACAACACTAGCATTGTGGCTGTGGACTGGCGTCATTCGAACAGACGGCAGGGTTCACTGTGGAACCGCATTGAGCAACACCCGCGCGGCGCCCCGTTTTCTGCACGAGAAAATGCCGCAAGAGCCGGGAGGAGCGCATTCGCGTGCGGTTTTCGGCGCGTCTCTGCTTTGGCAGTTGTTGAGGGCGCGACGCGGCGCCTCGGGCGCGCCGATCGGCGGCAGTCTACTCAACGGCAGCCGCCTGTCGAGCGCGAAGGCTCGACCGACAAGCTGATCAACGTGCTCGCGCACATAGGCTGCGAACTCCGCGCGCGTCTCACCTTGCGGGCATCACGCAGGCACCTAAACGCATGCCTGACAACTCCAGGGCTCGTCAGATTTCATCGCGATTGCATAGTTCTGCTTCTTTTTCCACGAGGCATCGAGCTTCTGCCGTTGTGGGCCCCGACGCGCAGCCGCTGCGGCCGCGTAGGGCACGGCGTCATCCCGCATCGAAGGCAGGCGCGCCCCGGGCCTGCCTTTCCTTTTTATCAAGTGTTCCTTGCTTCCGTCTGCAACTCGGACAGCGGCGGCAGCACGACAGCCGGATGCCGGCCTTCGCGCAGCATCAGTCCGAGGCTGTAGTCCATGGCCAGTTTCACCGCCCCCAGCGCGGTGCCGCCATCTTCAAGCGAACTGACGGCGATCCGTGTGGGCCATGCAAGTTCCGCCGCCACCCTTCCAACACTTTCCGTCATCAGCGGGTTTCGGCCGACCCCGCCGCCAAGCACGATCAATCCGGGATCAAGCATGCCGATGCAGCCGGCCGCCAGCCTGCCGATATCGGCGGCATGACCCTCGACGGCCACTATGGCCGGCCGTGACCCTTCAAGCGCGCGCGCGAACAGACCCTTGGCCGAATCCGGCGGCGCCCCCTCTCCGGAGGGCCAGTCGGCACGGCAACGCTCGATCAGCCCCCGTGAGCCGAGATAATGTTCGAGCCCCTCACGATAAGGCGTTTCGCTGGCTGACCACGGAAACGGCATGCGGCCAATTTCGCCGGCCGCACCGCCGGCGCCGCGAAACAAGCGTCCTTCGGTGATGAAGCCGAGCCCGATCCGTACGCCCACCTGCAGGAAGGCGAAGGTCCGGTGGCCCTGCGCGGCGCCAAAATGCATTTCGCCGATAGCCGCGCAGTTTACGTTGTTTTCCAGGATGATCGGCACCTCGATGCTACGGCGCAGCAGGTCAAGCACCGCGGACGGCCCACCAGGGCGGTCGAAACGATCATTGGATACAATGCGCGGCACCGCCACGGCGATGGCCCGCAGCGCGCGAAAACTCTTGCCGACCTTGGCCATCGTGGCATGCGCCACCGACAGGACGATGGCGCCGACCTCGTCGGCATCGCCGACGTTGGCTTCCGGAATCGGTTCTTCCGCAGATGCCAGCTTCTGTGTGTCCATCGAATAGGCAACCGCCCGCACCTGGGCGGCGCCGACATCGATGCCTATCGCGTAGCCCGCTCCCGAGCCGATGCCGTAGATGGTCGCGGTGCGGCCAATGGCGCCGCGTTCCAGGCCGCGTGAGGCGACGAGACCGAGCGCGCTCAGCTCCGACACGGCTGCCGACATCGTCGGCTTCGACAGGTCGAGCATGGCACCGAGCTTCGGCCGCGTGACCGGCCCATGCGCGGCGAGCACGCGCAGCACGGCTCGGGCGCTGTCGGTCAGATTGGGGATTTCCGCAGCCGTCATCTAAGCCGTTCGACCTTTGCCCTGAAATCCTGTCTCCGGTCGGTGCAGCGACAACGCCGCCACGACTCAAAGTCGCATCCCGTCCTCAATGCCCCATTGGTGACCGGTTTGGCAATTTACAAGGATGTCAGACTTCCGTCGGCGACCACGGCTTCAGCTTGGTATCGGTCTGCCGGTAACGGAAAACAATGTCGGTCAGGCCGGCGGCGTCCTGCATATCGCCGACGACAAGCTGGATGGCGACGATCTCCAGAATGGCATCGGCGATGGTATTGCCAAGGGCTGGGATGGAAATCACCACCAGCCTGTCGGCCGAAACGACGTCCATGCGCCGCGTGACCAGCACCGATGGGCAGCCGAAGCCGGCGACATCCTGCGCGATCTTCACCTCACGACCATCGCCGATGGCGATCAATCCGGTCGCCGTATCCTGCGATTCCATTGGTCCATGCAGATAGTTAAGCGTATCCCATCCGGATGCCGGCAAGCGAACAGCCTCGCGGATCAGCATCGCCGCCTCGCCGGCATTGGCGAAGCTGACACCGGCGCCGACGATGTCGATGGATGTTCTGCCCTGCAGCAGCCGCGCCGCCTGCCCGGCAGCATGTTCCGAGCCGGAGAGGACGGTCGCGACCGCGCCGGGCAAACGCGTCCAGTCGAAGCTGTTGCCGGCAAGGCTGTCGATCAGCATGCCAAGCGCCAGCAAGGTCCCGGTGTAGCCGGTCGAGCTGGCGCCATTGTCGTCGCCCGACTCCGTGGCAAGAACAGCGCCGGTCAAATCAGCCAGCGGATTGTGGCTGCCACGGCAGACTGCCACGCGTGGCGACGCGGATGCCTCGCGCATGACATCGAAAATTTCTCGGCTCTGCCCAGAGGCCGACAATGCGATAAAGGCATCGGCGGCCGCATCCGTGCGGCCATAGAGCTCTGTCGGCGTATAGGCGAAGGCCCTGATGCCTGAGGCGCGCAGATAAAGCGCGCCGGCCAGCGCCGCCTGGTAGCTGGCGCCGATGCCGGCAAGCCCGATCGTCTTGCCGGCAAAGGCTCGCAGATCGAGGCCATCGAGTGCCGCGGCCACTGAGCGCCTGCCGATCTCGAGACTTTCCGTCTGGCGCGTCACCGCCGGGCGATAGCCAATACGCTTCATCATTCAAACAGCTCCAATGTGGGAGGATAGCCCTGGCCGACGAGCAGCCGCCGGGCCAAGGCGACGCCGCCGAGCACCGGCGGCTCGCGCAGCAGCACGATCTGGCTCGCCGGCGACACTTCGGCCATGGCCTCGACGAATGCCTTCATCAGCATCGGCTGCTCCGAGATGACACCGCCGCCAGCCACGACCAGAGCAGGATTGGCGCCGCGTTGGATCAACAGTTCGACAAGCGCGGCAAGTCCTGCCCCGCCTTCCCTGATAACGCGGATGGCCAGAGCCGATCCTGCGATGGCCGCGTCGAACACGGCATTGGCATAGCGCCCCCAGACCGCGGCACCGCGCGTTTCGTTGAGCAGGATGCCGAGCTTGGTCTGGTCGTCAGTAACGAGTTCGTGCATCAGTGCGGCAATCAGCGGGTCGCCATCCTCGCCCCTGTCGAGGCTGTGGCGGACCGCCTTGGCGGCTTCGCGGACCAAAGCCGGCGCACTGCCCTCATCGCCGAGGATCCAGCCCCAGCCGCCGGCCGCCAGCATCTTGCCTTGGGCCGTGCGCGCCACCGCGATGGAACCTGTGCCGGCGACGACGCCGATGCCATCGCTATGGCCGGCGGCGGGCACCATCAGTTCGGCGTCATTGACCACCTGCACCGCGCCGCCGGTCCTGCTCGCCAGCAGCGCCTGGAAGCGCAGGCATTGTTCACCCGTGTCGCAGCCGTGCGCGCCGACTGCCAGCGCAACGGGCGCCACGCCACCGCACAACCCGGCGACGATGTCGGCGAGCCTCGTGGCATCGGTTTCCATCTGCCGAATACGCCAACTCTCCGTGACCAGCACCTCGTCGGCGATCGTGCGCTCGCCCAGGCATGCCATGATGCGCGTCTTGGTGCCGCCTATATCCACGCCTGCAATGATTTTCTGGGTCAAGACATCCACCGCGCATGCCGGACAGAGCGGGTTGCCGCGTCCGATCATTTAGTTAGGAAACTTTACAAACTATCTTCCCAGACGGCAACAACTATGATTTGGTGATCGTCGTAAAAAGCGCATCAAGCGCGATTGGGAGATTGCAACATGAGCAGGAGAAGGATTGGTCTGGCCCTCGCGGCCGCGTCTTTCGCATGGGGACTCACGGCAAGCGTGGCTCACGCTACCGACATCTCGTTCTGGACCTGGCGTCAGGAAGACAAGGCCGCCTACAACGAGCTTTTCACCGACTTCACCAAGGAAAACCCGGACATCCATGTGAAGTTCGAGTCGTTCCCGGACGAGAATTATCCGACCATCGTCTCCACGGCGCTGGCCGCCGGCAAGGGTGGCGATGTCATCCATACCCACGCCTATGGCTGGCTCGAGCAGTTCGTGAAAGCAGGCTATTTCGAGCCGCAGGATCTGACCACGGTTCCTTCACTCGCCAACCAGCCCGCCGATGCGCTGGTGGCCGGCACCTACCGCGCCGACAAGAAGGTCTATTCCCTGCCCTTCGCCTCGCAGACGCTCGGTCTGTTCATCAACAAGGACGTCTTCGCCAAGGCCGGACTGACCCCGCCGACCACATGGGCCGAATTCATAACCGTCAGCAAGGCGCTGAAGGACAAGGGTATCTATCCCCTGGCCAACGGCATGGGGACAAGCTGGTTCAACGAGATGTTCGTCGCCATCTTCACCAACCCGTTCCTCGGCCAGGACTTTGTCACAGATCTGACGTCGGGCAAGACCACCTTCAAGGACCCACGCTACATCGCGGCACTCGGCAAGCTGCTCGAATTGCGCAACTACATGCCTCCCGGTTTTGAAGGCATCGACTACGACACCGCTGGCCAGCTGTTCATCAGCGGCAAGGCGGCGATGCTGGCCGGCGGCAGCTTCGACATCGCCAGCTACCGGACCCAGAACCCCGCCATGAACATGGACTTCGTCGCCCCGCCAATGGCCAAGGCCGGCGGTGTGCCGCAGGCGACCAAGTTCTTTGACGGCGGTTACGCCGTTAACGCCAAGTCGGCCAACAAGGAGGCCGCGCTCAAGCTGGTCAACTGGATGGGCACCAAGGAATTCGGCGACAAGTTCTCGGCGTTGCTCGGCAACATCTCGCCGATCAAGGGCGTGGTCATTAAGGACGAGCTGCTCGCCCAGGTCGCCAAATTGAACGAGACCGCCATGCCGCATATCAATGTCGTCTACTTTCGTTTCGAGAAGCCGACGGGATCGGAGCTGCTTCAGGGCGACATCACCAAGATGATGTCGGGTTCGATCACCCCGGACCAACTGGCCGCCGACCTGACCGACGGCCTCGCCAAATGGTACAAGCCTTTCCAGGGCAAGTGAGATGAGCAGCGGTCGGCGCCACACCCCAAAAGCTTTCCCGTGGCGCCGGTCACTCTGGATCGCGTCGCTGCTGACACCGGCCTTGGTGGTCATGGTGCTGTTCGTGCTGTGGCCGCTGCTCTCGGCCTTCCGGCTTGCCTTCTATGAGTTCAACGGCCTGCAGCCGACCGGATTCATCGGCTTCGAAAACTTCCGCAAGGCGCTGTTCGAACAGCCTTATAGCGGCTGGACCTACAATGCCCTGAAACACAACATCATCGCCTTCGTGGCCCTGATGGTGTTCGAGAACGGCACCGCCTTCCTGCTTGCCTACGCATTGCTGAAGGCGCTGCCCGGCCATCGCATCCACCAAGTCATCGTCTTTCTGCCTGTCGTCTTGTCGGCCGTCATCGTCGGATTCCTGTGGAAACTGTTCCTGCATCCGCTGTTTGGTCTTGTGAACCAGACGCTGGCGCTTGTCGGCATCGGTGCCATCCCGTGGCTCGGCAATGAAAACACCGCGTTGGGCAGCATCCTGTTCGCCAATGTCTGGCACTGGCTCGGCTTCCCGACGCTGGTGTTGCTCGCCGGCATGCAGCGCATCGGCAAGGAGGTGATCGAGGCTGCCCGTCTCGATGGCGCCGGCGACTATGTGCTGATGACGCGCATCATCTGGCCGCTGATTGCGCCGAGCGTCACCATCGTCACCATCCTGACCTTCATCGGCAGCTTCAACTGGTTCGAAATCCCCTATGTCATGGCCGGCCTAACCGGGTCCCCCGGCGGCGCGACGGATGTGCTCGGCCTCTATTTCTACCGCACCGCCTTCGGCTCGACGACGACAGGCATTCAAGATTTCGGCCAGGGCAGCGCGCTGGCGGTGATGATGTTCGTCATCGTTGCCGGCGTTACCGCAATCGCGCTTCGCTATCTGCGCCGTCGCGAGATCGAACTGTGAGCGCAGCGGTCGGCACCAGGGAACCCGGCGAGCTATTGAAGAACGGGGCCATCCAGCTGATGCTGGCGATCAATGCCCTGATCATGATCTATCCGCTGTTCGTAATGGTGATGTCATCCTTCAAGACCAATGCCGAGATCTTCTCGTCGCCCTTTGCCCTGCCGGCGCACTTTTCGCTGGCCAATGCCGAGCGTGTGTGGAGCGAAACCAATTTCGTCCGCTACCTCGCCAATTCCCTCGGCATCACCATGGCCGCCGTGGCCTTGATCCTTCTGTTCAGCACCATGGCCGCCTATGCCATCGCCCGCTACCAGTTCAGGCTGAGCGCGCTGGTGCTGATGTTCTTCCTGAGCGGCATGACCGTGCCGCTGAAACTGGCCATCATTCCATTGTTCATCCAGTTGGATTCGCTTGGCCTGGTCGACAGCTATGCCGGCCTGGTGCTGGTCTATGTTGCCATGGGCATTCCCTCCGCGGTGTTCATCATGACCGGCTTTCTCAGGACCTTGCCTCGCGAACTGGAGGAGTCGGCGCGTATGGACGGTGCCAGCGAATTTCGCATCATGCGTTCGATCATGCTGCCGCTGGCGCGCCCGGCCCTGGTTATCGTTGCGATCCAGAATGCGGTGCCGATCTGGAACGATTTCTTCTTTCCGCTGGTGCTGATCACGTCCGACGATCTCAAGACGCTGCCGCAGGGCCTCACGGTCTTCGTCGGCGAATTCACCACCGACTGGGGCGTGCTGTTCACCGGGCTGACGCTGGCGGCCCTACCGATCACCTTGCTCTATGTCGTGCTGTCGAAGCAGTTCATCTCAGGCATCACGCAAGGTGCGGTGAAATAAGGCGCGGTGAACCAAGCGCTCAAAGGACCAGGATACCTTCAAATGGCGAACCAGAACAAGATCATCATCACCTGCGCGGTCACCGGCTCGATCCATACGCCGTCAATGTCGCCGCATCTGCCGGTGAGCGCGCAAGAGATCGCCGACGCCGCGATCGGGGCGGCCGAGGCTGGTGCAGCCATCGTACACCTGCATGCGCGCAATCCCGCCGACGGCCGGCCCGACCAGTCGACCGAGGCCTTTGCGCCTTTCTTGAAGGTGATCAAGCAGCGCTCCAATTGCGTCATCAACATCACCACCGGCGGCGCCGCGACGATGAGCGTCGAGGAGCGGGTCAAGCCGGCCGCGACCTTCGCGCCGGAAGTCGCCTCGCTGAATATGGGCTCCATGAATTTTGGTCTCTATCCGATGCTGGAGCGCTTCAAGACCTTCGAGCATGATTGGGAGCGCCCTTATCTCGAAGGCTCTCGCGACCGCATCTTCCGCAACACCTTTGGTGACATCGAGCACATCCTGCGCACCTGCGCGGAAAGCGGCACTCGTTTTGAAATCGAGTGTTACGACATCGGCCATCTCTATACGCTTGCCCACTTCGTCGAGCGCGGCCTGGTCAAGGCACCGTTCTTCGTCCAGAGCGTGTTCGGCATACTGGGCGGCATCGGCAGCCATCCGGAGGACGTCGCGCATATGAAGCGCACCGCCGACCGCCTGTTCGGCAATGACTATCATTGGTCCGTGCTGGGCGCCGGCCGCAGCCAGTTGCCGATCGCCACGCAGGCCATAGCGCTGGGTGGTAATGTGCGCGTTGGGCTGGAGGACTCGCTGTGGATCGGCAAGGGCCAGCTGGCAAAATCCAACGCCGAGCAAGTGAACAAGGTGCGCCAGATCATCGAGGGGCTCGGCGCCTCCATCGCCACCCCCGACGAGGCGCGGCGGATCCTGCAGCTCAAGGGCGGCGACAAGGTCTCTTTCTAAGGTAAAACACCAATGAGCGCGGTCACCGATCTCCGTTAGCTCGGCCGATTCATTAAGCTGCCGGCTGCAGGGCCGCCCTCAGCAGCATGCCAAAGAGGTCGCGCGGCTCGTCGGGGTCGGCCAGCAGATCGAGCTCCTCATAGAGGCCGGTCGCCTGCAGTTGATCGCGAACATATCGCAGTGCCGAGAAATCCTCGATCGCAAAGCCGACGGAATCGAAGAGCGTGATCTGCTTGGCGTCTCGCCGACCTTGCGCCTTGGCAGCGATCACTTGCCAGAGTTCGGTGACGGGATGGGTGGAATCCAGTTGCTGGATTTCGCCCTCGATGCGGGTTTGTGGCGGAAACTCGACGAAAATGTCAGAGCGCAGCAGGATGTCCTTGTGCAGTTCAGTCTTGCCGGGGCAATCGCCACCGACGGCATTGATGTGGACGCCGGACCCGACCATGTTATCTGTGAGAATGGTGGCGTTCTGCTTGTCGGCGGTAACGGTAGTGATAGTCCCGGCACCTTCAACCGCCTCCTGTGCACTCCCACAGATGGTGATGTCGAAGCCCATCCCGGCCAGGTTCTTCGCACATTTCAGCGAGGCGGACCGGTCGAGGTCATAGAGCCTGAGCCGATCGATGCCGGTCAGCGCCTTAAAGGCGATCGCCTGGAATTCAGATTGGGCCCCATTGCCGATGATGGCCATGGTGCGCGCGCCGCTCGGCGCCAGATACTTCGCGGCGACCGCGGACGTGGCAGCGGTGCGAAGCGCGGTCAGGATGGTCATCTCGGTGAGCAGCATCGGGTAGCCGTTGCCGACATCGGCGAGCACGCCGAAGGCCGTCACCGTCTGCAGGCCCTGGCGCATGTTCTTCGGATGGCCGTTGACATATTTGAAGCCGTAGAGGCGCCCATCGCTTGTCGGCATCAGCTCGATGACGCCGTCATGGCTATGCGAGGCGATGCGAGGCGTCTTGTCGAACAGTTCCCAGCGACGGAAATCTTCCTCGATGTAGCTGGCGAGCTCGGTCAGGAAGCGCTCGACACCGATGGCGATCACCAGCTTCATCATGCGGTCGACACTGACGAAGGGGACGACGTTCAGCTTCATCGTGTTCATGAAAAGCTCCCGGAATGGCTGCGGGTGGGGCGGTCCATGATGCGGCGGCCCATCAGGCTGGCCGTCAGGTCGACCAGCAGCGTCGCGGTGCGGCCACGCTCGTCCAGAAAGGGATTGAGCTCGACAAGGTCCAGGCTTGAGACGAGGCCGCTATCGGACAGCATCTCCATTATCAGATGTGCCTCGCGGAAAGTCGCGCCGCCAGGAACGGTGGTGCCGACTGCCGGAGCGATCGACGGGTCGAGGAAGTCGACATCAAGGCTGACATGCAGCAGGCCGTCTTCCGCCGACACGCGCGCCAGGAAAGCGCGCAGCAGCGGAGCGATGCCATGCTCGTCGATGGCGCGCATGTCGTGCACGGTTACTCCGGCCTCATTGAGCGCCGTTCGCTCAGCCGGGTCGACACTGCGCAGGCCCATGGTGCAGATACGCTTGGGATCGACCGCTGCCGGCAGCTCCGGAAAATAGCCCCCAAAGCCGGGCTGACCACTGGCGTAAGCAAGCGGAACACCATGCAGATTACCGCTGGCGGTGGTGTCGAGCGTGTGGAAGTCTGGATGCGCGTCGAGCCACAATACGAACAGCGGACGTCCGGTTTCGGCGGCGCGGCGCGCGAGGCCTGCGATGGTCCCGGCCGAGATCGAATGATCGCCACCCAGAAAGATCGGCATGGCGTCCTCGCTTGCGGCATAGGCGGCTTCGGCGATGGCAGATGTCCAGGCCGATATTTCGGGCAGGGCCTTCAGGGCCAGATTGCCATGCACGACGCGCTTTGCCGGAAGCGGCTGGACGGCCCTCAGATCCTCGACGATATGGCCAAGGCCGGCCAGCACCTCGGCCAGCCCGGCGGTCCTGAGCGCGCTCGGCCCCATCTCGCATCCCATCCTGCCAGCGCCATCTTGCACTGGCGCCCCGACGATTTTGCAACGCATTGTTTTCCCGACGACCAAGTTTCGAATGGCCGGGATGAGATCACGGTGAGCCGGCGATATGAAGCAGGTGAATTGGCAATCCGAAAAGCATTGTTTATCGTAATGGCAGCGAAATTGATCAAAATGGTACCTCAATGGACGCTCTCGATGAACGCCTTGTGACCCTGCTTCGGCATGACGCCAGGCGCAGCGTGTCTGATCTTGCCGTCGATCTCGGCGTCTCGCGCGCCACGGTCAGGACGCGCATGGAGCGGCTGGAACGATCCGGCGACATCATCGGCTACACGGTGGTGCTGCGCGCGGACGCCGTCGATCAACGCATTCGGGGCATCATGCTTATTGAAATTGAGGGTCATGCCGCCGACCGCGTCGTCAGGGCACTGGGCGGGTTTCCCGAAGTGTCGACTATCCATACCACCAACGGCCGCTGGGATCTGGTTGTGGAACTTGGAACCGCCTCGCTGACTGATTTCGATGCGGTGCTGCGCCGCATCCGTCTGATTGGCGGCATAACCGGGAGCGAAACCAGCCTTCTGCTAGCTACGCCGCGCACGACGCGAGCACGCCTAACATAGTACCGGCGCTCGGGATCGTCCGTGTTCTCGCACTAGAATTTGTCGAGCGGGTAAATCGGCCGCGGCACGTTCCTGAACGGCATTTTGACGTAGTCCATCGTCGACAGGGCACCGCAATCGCAGATGATGATCTCTCCAGCGATAGATTCAAAGTCCGCGCGGAAATGCTGTTGGGATTTCACAACGATGACGTCGTGTGCCGTCGGCTCTATGCTAAAGGCTCGGAATTGCTCCTGATCCAGCAACTGCGAGCGCTCAGTGACGACGAGCACCTTCACTCCACCGACCGAGATGACGGCCGTGGGACCAAAACTGAATTGGAGCCCGCCCAACTGCGGCCCGGTGCCTACAAGCTTTCCGTCGCTTAGACGCAAAAGCTTAGCCTCAACCTGCAATGGTGGTCCGCCAAAGCGCGGGTCCATCTTGCCGCCCAGGGAAACGGAAACGGTATCACCGATCTTCGCATTTGATAGCTGGTTAACTGTCCCGGCATCAACCATTGGGCCAAAACACGCATTCTGGACGCGCGCCTTCAAGAGTGCATCGAGAAGCGCGGTGGCGTCGCCATACGCGCCGGCACCCGGATTATCGGCGTAGTCAGCGATGATGAGCGGCCGTTCACCCATGTAGCAGCGAGCAATCTCGGCCGACTCTTTAGGCGTGTAGAACTTGTTGAGGACATTCTCGCGATTGTCCCAGATTTTGTCGGCGATGCGCTCCGCAAAAGCTATGTGTCTGTCGGGCTCGCCGTCATAGGTCACCACCACGGTGGGGCCGACTTCCTTCACATCGGCACCTGGAAAGGCCCCATTGATGCTGACCGCGAGTGCACCGGCACTCCTTTCATGCTCCCTTGCTTCTTCTATCCAATCAATCATTGGCCCGATATCCGTGCGGCCGGCATTTGCCTCCTCCAGCATTGGCCTTCGCATCAAAAGAGTCTTGGGTCTGATGGAACCTTGAATTGCCTTGTGCAGCAACTCGGCGGCATGGCGAGCGGTTTCGCGAATATCGACATGTGGATAAGTTTTGAAAGAAATCAGGACGTCCGCGTTTTCACACATGCTGGCGGTAACGTTGGCATGCGGGTCCAACGTGACGGCGATCGGTATGCGGCGCTTCAGCACTCGACGTAAACGCTCAAGCAATTCACCTTCGCCATCTGAAGAAAAATCGGTCACCATGGCGCCATGCACGCCAAGCAAAATGCCATCAAGCTTGTCGCCCAAAGCCGCCGCCTTAGCCAGTATCTTATCGGTGATGCGGTCAAACGCGTCACGCGTGACCGGACCAGCAGGTTCGGCATCGGCACTGATCGTATGCACCAGATCCCACTAGTATTTGCGCGCAACATCCAGAAATCCGGCCAATTCGGTATTGGCATCGCCGCGAGCCGAAATGGCGTCATTGCCTTCCAGGATGCGGCTGCTCCGAAAGGCTTCATAGTCCGTCTTGATCACGTTGAAGGTGTTCGTTTCGTGAGTGAATTCGGCCGTCAAAACACAATGCGTCATTTGCTCTTCCTGCTAGAGGCATGAATCTCCGCTATTCGGAGTAAGTCTCCTTCTGGACCAATTCACGTTGCGAGGTCTGCGCCGGCCAGCAGATCTTCAATTACCGAACTCCTGAACGTGTCAGTCTTTTCCGTTCCATCGATGTTCATCAGCACAGCGACTGCATGGCGATGGTCCTTCGTCAGGATAACCATGTTGGAAGCGCCGAAATCGCTGCCGGAGTGCCCAACAAAGGGTGTCCCGTTGATTTCCTCCTCGATCCAGCCAAGCCCCTGGTAATGAACGATCGCTGGGTCGATCTGGTCGCGCAGCATGGCGGTGACGGCGGCAGGCGATAGAATTGCCTGACTGGCCGTTTCACCCCCGAGCATTGCACGCAGCATCTTTGCAAGGTCGCTGACCGAACAGCGCAACATGCCTGCAGGGACATCGGGATATCCTTCCTGAGGCAGTGGAACAAAAGCCCCCTTTTCGAACCTGTAAGGTGTCGAAATCACGTCCGGCGCAAATTGTTTCAGATGCCAATGCGCGTTGCGAATGCCGAGCGGTTCGAATATTTGCTTCTCCACATAAGAGGAGAAGCCCTGTTTGCTGAGACACTCAACGACGTAACCTGCCAGGGCAACGGCAACGTTGGAATAGGACCACTTCCTGCCAGGTTTTGCCTTGTAGTACGATTTCCTGGGCGAATAGGTGTCCCCACCCTTCACAAGATAGTCGCGAAGGAAGTCAGCCAGGCTTTGCGTTGGATCTCCCACGACGGAGTAGTCTCCATATCCGTCATCAGAGATGCTGGACGTGTGGGTGATGAGTTGATGGGGCGTGATCGGGATGTTGGGGTGGTGGGGATTTATAACGGTAAAGTCGATGAACTCGTTCACGTCTCGATGCAGGTCGAGGCCCTTGCGCTCAAACAGCTGGACTAGGGCGGAGGCCGTAAACAACTTACTGACCGATGCCAGATGCGTTGGAGTGTCTGCAGTGAATTTTCGTTGCTGTTGAATGTCGGCAAAGCCAAAGCCGGCCGAATAGCTGGTTGAGCCATTTTTCGAAATTATCCCCACGGCGGCTCCTGACACCTTGGCCACGGCCATGCGTGCCGGAACTCCGGTTTCGAAGTTGCGGCGCCAGGTCTCGAAGGTCTGGTTTGGCTTTTGATCCGCCAAAACAACCCTCGCCTGCGGCACAAGCAAGCCCACCAGTCCCATCTTAAGCAGCGAACGCCGGGTTGAGGTCATGATCATTCTCCTTGTCTTGAAGTGTCTGGCAGATTGATTTTTCTGATGGCCGGTCCGCGCATCAGTGGCGTCAGTGGAGCAATCGCTTGGCGACATGTTCCCGTCAGAAATCACGCTGAATGCTGATCATGCCGCCCAGCGCGTCGCTGGGCTTCGAGGGATCGCTGCCGAAGACGGTGTAATCGAGTTCGGGCGTTACGGTGAACCCTGGAGCGATCTCGTAGTCAAAGTTGAACGCCAAGGCATAGGTGCCGGCATCTTCATAGCCCGCTTGGCCATTGAGGGTGAGCTTTGGCAACAGGAATACAGAAAGGCCGCCCCAGGCCGCGTAACTCCCGTTCCACGCTCCAAAGTAACTCGGGATTCCAGGATTTGATTGATACCCACCCATGGCGAACACTGAGAAGGTGTCGCCAAGCTTGAGGTCCAGCCGCGCCTTTGCCGCGACTTCTTCAGCCATGGAGTCGTAGCCGATGACCGTGCCAATCGCCCCCCAGTTCCGTTCGAGCTTCAGCCCGCCGACGAGGTGAGGCATATAGCTGTCGATTGCATGCCCTTGATCGCCCTTTTCATCGTCGCCTTCGTCCCCTTGCTCGGCGCCAAGCATCGCGGAAATCCCACTCCCGAGGCTGGCCGTGTAATTCAGCTGATTTGTCTTGCCGCCAGCGTAGGGGATGACATCGTCGTTTAGAACATTGCCGGCCGAATCCAGCCAGCTATCAAATTGCGAGCTGGAGGCGCCGACTTGGATACCACCCAGGCCAATCACCCCCTCAGAAAAGGTGACGCCTTCATTGACGCCGTCAACGATGTTGGATTCCAATTCGAAATGTGCGCGCAGCATCCCCTGTTCAGTTTGGGTCCGGACATCACCGTACAGGGTAGCGCTGGTAGATTGGCCCCAAGTTTTTCGGCGCTCACCAGAGGAAGGGTCGGCGCCGGCTGTAATTTCGTACTCGACGGATCCGCCGATCCTAACGCAGGTGGGGCTTTGCGGGAGCTGAACAAACCCCTCCCCCATTGTAGCACAAATACTTACGTTTTGAGAGGGATCGTAATCCCTGAGAGATACGGCGTCCGTCGCGTGAACGAGCGGCACTTCGAACAGTAAAGCACTCATCCAGCCAAGAATTTGGCCTTCAAGGATCTGGCCCTGTCTCATCATCTCCCACCTAATTGGTTATGGAATTGATCTATTTCGGCTCGGAGCGCCTCAGTCCAAAAGGCCTTTCGGGCTGCGCTCGAAACCTTTGCTGGCCCGAAGCAGATTGAGCGTGTATTCCTGGCGCACCTGGCCGGCCACGAGGTCTTCAGCTGCGACTTCTTCGACGCTCTCGCCGTTCTGCATCACCATCAGCCGTTCACACATGTGGTGGATCACACCGAGATCATGGCTGACCACCAGGAAAGTGAGCTTGCGCTGCTGCCGCACGTCTTGCAGGAGATTCAGCACTTCGGCCTGCACGGAGGCGTCGAGTGCCGAGGTCGGCTCGTCGAGCAGCAGGATTGATGGTTCGAGGATAAGGGCGCGCGCTATTGCCAAGCGCTGGCGTTGGCCGCCGGACAGCTGATGCGCGTAGCGGAAACGAAAGCCAGAGCCCAGTCCGACTTCGTCTAGCGCTCGCCGGATCCGCTTCTCGCCATCGCCGATGCCATGGATTGCGAGAGGCTCCTGCAGCAGCCGATCGACTGTCTGGCGCGGATGCAGCGAACCGTACGGGTCCTGGAAGACCATCTGCACCTGCCGATAAAATGCAATGTCGCGGTGGTGGCCAAGCGGCCGGCCTTGGACCAGCGCAGTTCCGGATGTGATCGGCGCCAGCCCAGCGATAGCCCTCAGCAGCGTCGACTTGCCAGCCCCAGATTCGCCGACAAGGCCGAATGATCCGCCGGGCTGCACGACAAGGCTCACGCCTTTTAACGCACGAAACCTCTTGAAGGTGACCTCCAGGCCGGAAATGGCGATGGCTGCGGTCATTGCGCCCACTCCGGCTTGCGGTCGAGCACCGGCAGCGGGTGACGGTCGGCGCCGATTTTTGGCATGCAGTTGAGCAGCCCGCGCGTGTAGGGATGCTGGGCCTGACTCAATTCCGATGCCTTGAGCTGCTCGACGACTTTGCCAGCATACATGACCATGATGCCGGCATAAAACCAGTCGGGCAGGACAAGCTCGATGCCAAGCGGTCGAGCGCGATGGTCGGCCCGTTCCTTCCATTCGTTGATCCAGGAGAAGCGGTGCATGCGCCGCTCGGTGGGTTGGCGGATCGAGGTGGCGACGGTGGTCGACTGGAGACGGTCGAGCGCTGCCTTGAGCAGCAGATACTCGCGGGCGGACGTACCGCGACCGATGAAGGTCAGGATTTCGTGCGGCGTCGCCGCCATCATGCGCGAGGTCCGCAGCCCCTTGTCACGGGCATCGACAATTTGCGAGGCGGCCCAGATCAGGATGTCGGCATCCCAGATAGTTGCCATGCCGTGCTCGATGGTAGCCTCGACACGGATGGCGATTTCACCCACTCGGAAATCGATCGGCGTGATACGCCGCGATTTGGCAAGCGAGAAGAATGGCCAGGCCATCAAGTCCTGCGCATCGCGCAACGCCATCTTGCCGGGCCGCGCATGAAACATCGCAATCGGCTCCAGGTCTGTCGGTGTTGGGCGCATGTCCAGATCCCGCAGCTCGAAATCTCAGCGCGACTTGCCGGCGTAGGCGGGCGCGCGCGCCGCATGTGGCTTGGCGGGCGGAACATAGGCGGCGTTTATGTCGCTGGTGGATGTGCGCGCGCCAAGCTCGATCCAGGCATGCAGGTCGGCGATGTCGTAGAGAACGCGGCCACCGACCTTGCGGTATTTGGGACCAGTGCCATAGGTCCGGTGTTTTTCCAGTGTCCGGGCGCAGAGACCAACGATAGGTGCGGCCTCCTTGGTGCGAAGATATTTTTGGGGCGCGTCCGCCTTCGACATCGCTTAATCTCCATTGGGTTCTGCTGTCGCCCTGGCCTGCCGGGACGCGCGAAACGGACGATGGCCGAATTGAGAAAATGGGAGGAGGGCAAAGATCGCGGGCGCGTTTTTGCTACCCCCCGGCTGAAAATCTCAGCAGTCGGATTTGCGGCTGCGGCTCTGGGGATAGAGGAGAAGGTCGCGATAGCCTCCGGCGACCAGGCGGTCGGCGCGTCGCAGGATCGCCCGTAGCTTGTGGCGAAGATGATGATCGCGCCAGTCGCGCGGTGCGATAGGTTCTCGCGACAGGAGTTCCTCGGCCAGCCGGCGATAGGGCACCCGCGTGCTTCTTCCATCAAAGACGCGCAGATTGAGTATGTGCCTCAGCCTGGTTTGTTGAGGCAAGGAACCATAGAGGGTGCCGAGTGGACGACCGTTCGCCGCACGCCAGAACCGGCGCGCGGCGTCGAGGCGGGTTTCGAAGTTCGCATCGAGCGGCAGGACAATGGCGTTAATGTCGAGCAGGCCGTCAGGTTCACCAGAGACAATGTGACATGCCTCCGGCGCCTGCGGCCAGAGAATCATATGAACCTGCTCGGCTTCGGTCCAGCTGTGAGCCGTGTTGAGTTGGGTAGGTTGAAGGGCCGGCTGCGAGGAACCGGCGGCAGCTGCCAACTTCGTTGCGCGAAGAACTCGTGGCGAAGCCTGTTCGGTCCAGACGATGTGTTCAGGAGATAGAGGCTCGTCACCAACGATCGCGAAATCGCGCGCCCCAACGAGCGGCGAAATCTGGCGGACCGGCGAGTTCTCCTGCCATCAATGGACGTGACGCCAGCCGGTCGCATTCGGCGGCGAAATCAGCGTTCCGGATCAGGTACTCGGCGGCAAACTTATCGGCTTCGTAGCCGCGCATGTGCTCGTATGCCGCCGGATCGGTCCAATCGCTGTGCGACATGGCAACGGTCCTCATCGGAGGCTCGCGTTCGGCAGCGAGCTTCGCAATCAGCTTCCGAGACGCCAGTTCGGCTGGGTAGTCAGAGAGTCGGCAAACCGCTTTGCTGATTCAGCACAGCTAGAGGGTCAACGGTGCCTAGTGTGGTGCACCGCCTGCCAGGAGATACCGATAGCCGTTGGTCGTCATCCATCGAGCACGGGCGAGATGTGTTTCCCAAGCCCTGAAAGCGCGATCGGGCTCCTTCTCGGGATCGATGTGCAGAACGATCCTGGCCACCTCGCGCCAGTCGGCATCCTCAGCTGCCGCATCAAGAAGCCGGATGTAGGTGAGAAGACGCTCCTCATCGTAGCCGGTCAGGATCGAGGCGACCGGCGCAACGTCGGCGACGTCGGGATCAAGCAGAGGTTTAAGCATAGTGTGAACTGTCCCGCTTCAACAGACCATTCTTCAGACCGGATCTGACTGTAGCGAATAGGAACGATCATTCCTAGAACGATAGTTCCTCTTCTGGTCCGTAGTCGTCATGGATCTCAAGGAGGTCATGGCGACCAATTTGCGTCGTTTGCGCCATGATCAGGATGTGACGCAGGAGGAATTGGCGGACCGCTCTGGGTTGAGCATGCGTTACGTCGGCTCGATCGAGCGTGCTCGAGTTTCGGCCAGCGTCAGTGTTCTCGGCAGAATCGCCGCTGCGCTGAATGTGGACCCATGCGAGCTCATCAGAATATCAAAACGGTAAGTCGACGCTGGGTACCGCTTAGCGGATCGTGCGGATCGGCAGGACGGGTACATAAGTCCGAAATGCATTTGATAACCATGACCGTAGTCGCATCGCGAGCCGGGCGGAGCCCGGCGAGCGGGGGCAGCCAGCCAAGCGCCACCGCGACGGTCGATCCGCGTTCGCGGATCGACGGCAAATTGCGTGGCCATTGCGCGGCCAGATATCCGACCGCGCAGTGTCGGACAATCAGCTTGCCTTTTCGAGCAATGCCTTGGCCTTTCCTTCAAGCTCAAGTCGGCTGTCCTGATGGGATTTGGTGCGCGCATGCGCTGTCATGCCCTGCACGAAATCAAAAATGCTTTCGGGTGGCCTACCCTCCTCCTGCAAGACGGTTTCGATGACCTTGCCGGCTTCAGCCTTCGAGAACCCGCGCTTGCGCAGGAAGGTTTCGCGGTCGTCATTAGAGCGAGCGACGATCTTCTCGCGGGCTGCCTTGATGCCAGCGATAAACGGCGCGGGTGAGGAGTTGGCGAAACTGGTCAAGGCAGGTGCCGCCTCGTGGGCAAAGCGCTGCGCCGCGAATTTCGAATGACGGATGCTGATTTCCTCAAAACCTTCGACGCCCCAAAGATTGCGGTTCATACACACGGCGCGAAGATAAAAAGAGGCGATGCCAAGTGTCTTGCTGCCGACCTCCGAATTCCAGCAATAAAATCCCCGGAAGTACAAATCCGGCTCTCCGTTCGGCAGGCGTCCCGCCTCGATGGGATGGGTGTCGTCGACCAGAAACAGGAACACGTCGCGATCGCTCGCGTAAAGCGTGGTGGTGTCCTTGGTGATGTCCATGAAGGGATTGTGCGTCATGGTCGCCCAATCCAGCATGCCCGGCACCTTCCACATGGTGTCGCCGATTCCGTTGCCTGCGATCTTCATGACGGCGGCGACTAGCTCGTGATCCCAGATGCGCCCGTAGTCCGGGCCGGTGACGGCACGAAGCTCGACGCGTCCGTCTTCTGCCTCCAAGGTTTTGACAAGCTCGGCGCGGTGATTGAGCAGGCCGTGCTGCAGGTTGATGCCTGCCAGCGGCGCGGGAAGCTGGCGCATGTAAGTCGCGGGAGCGCCGACAAGGCTGCAAAGTTGGCCGAAGCTCCAATGGGTGGGCGCAATCGGCTGGTCTTGTCCGGGAACAATTAGCGAAAGCCTTTCCGCATTCTCACGGCTCGCCTCGACACGGACGGCGCGGCTCTCAACGGTGCGGGCTGTGGCGTGATCCGTGCGGGCGCGCACCGCATCGTAAAGCTCGGTCAGCGACAGATAGCGCTCATCGTCGGGGCGCGAGAACCATTCCGACGAAACACGGCCGATCCGCTCGCCGCGCGAGATGTCGACGCGAAAGCCGCCGGAAACTGGCTGCTGCTGGCTGTTGTCGATGCTGTTGGTGTTCGTGGTCATGTTCATTGGGGTCGCTCCTTTTTCCGTCAATGCCGAAGGCATGTCCCTCGGCATGCCTTCCGGGGGCGCGTGAGCGCGCGGGAGTGATGGGGGCCATTGCCGGCGCGCGGAGCCGGGCTGCACGGTCGAGCGGAGCGGATGGATTGATTGATGGTTGGCGACCGGTCGGCCGCTTTGCGAGCCGGCGGTCCTGCTCTGCACAGGCGGCAATGGCGGGGAAGCGAGGGGGAAGTCTCCTCGCTTCCCTGAAAACGATCGCCAGCGTCGTTCGGTTGCGATCAGATCATGGTAGTGGTGCTTGCCGAGTTGATATTCGCAAGAATGGCGATCGTCAGATGATAACGAATTATTTGCTTGATGATCAGATAGACAGCCACACAAATTTTTAATTGCTGCCCAAGAGAATCAAGAGGGAAGATTTCATGACCGTGTCCGAGGACCTACAGACCAGAGCCGATCTCGTATCGATCGCTGCCGATATTGTCTCCGCCTATGTGTCGAACAATCCGGTGCCGGCGGCAGAGCTGCCGAAACTGATCGGCGATATTCATATCGCTCTGCAGAACGTCGGCACATCCGTGGCCGAACCTGCGGTGAAACTGGAGCCTGCCGTTTCGATCAGGAAGTCGGTGACGCCGGACTACATCATCTGTCTGGAAGACGGAAAGAAGTTCAAGTCGCTGAAGCGGCACCTGGCCACGCATTACAATCTGAGCCCCGAGGGATACCGGCAGAAGTGGAGCCTGCCTGCCGAGTATCCGATGGTCGCCCCGAACTATGCCGCTACCCGCTCGGCGTTGGCGAAGGCGGTCGGTCTCGGGCGCAAGCCGGTTGCACCAGAAATAACCAAGGCGCAGAAGCCGAAACGGACGACTCGTGCAGCTGCCGCGACCGTAACCTCGCCTGCTGCAAAGTCGCCGGTCAAGAAAACACGGAAAGTTGCCAAGGCCTAGCCTGCTCCATCGAACTGACTACGATCGGGCGGTGGCGGACTGAGCATGGTGAAGCCCCGGCGCGGCGCGCCGGGGCTTCTTGGCGGTGTTGATTTCACTCGGCGGTGCGGCGTGACCAGATGAGTGAGAACTCGCCTTCGGTTTCGGTCTCGACCAGGCTCGCATAGATCGGAGCGGGGAAGCTCGGGTCGTCGAGCTTGACGGAGTGATAATCGCGGCCTTCGCGCGAGGTCTTCTTCCATGCCGCCCCGAATTCGGTGGCGCCGGCGAAGATGCGGTAGTCCGGGCCCTTTTCGTTGTCGCCGTCGGCGGGGACGAAATCGACGGTCTTGACGTTGAGGTTGAGGGTCTTGACTGAGCCCTTGAAGCCCTTTGCGGTCCTGGTGAAGATGCCGATCGTAGCCATTGCGGTGGTTCCTTCTATTGCTCGAGCCGCGCCCATCGCGGCCTCGATGGTGGTCGTGAGACTGGAGACGATCGGTCCGCATACCGAAGGGGCTGAAACGAAGTGGAAGACGGCAGGGCGAGGCTTTCTTGGACCGCGAGGAATGGCCGCGCAAACCGGGGTCCCCGCCACGCTTCGTGGTGGGGTGGTTCGGCCAGGGGAAGAAAACGGAGCGCCGCCGTTGCGGGAAGCGATCGAGGCGAAGCCGGTCTTCGGTCAGACCCAATCCATTCGAGGACGCCGTGGGCGTGGCTTGCCGGCAGACGAAAGAGGAACCGCCGCAATGGCGGTCAATTGGATTCACAGCGCAAAGGGCTCGTGGATCAGGGAAGCCAATACACGGCAAGGGAGGGATCCTGCCCCGCGGAAATATGATGGTGACGATGGAAGATCCAGGCTTTCGCCGCTCTTTGCCTTGAAACCCATTGCATTCGAAGCGGCACGGAAAGCCATACCCGCGCCAGGGCAGCGACTACTGCCACATCCAGCGGGATATCCGACCGCCGCCCGGTCTGTGCGAGCCTGGTCGAGACCAGAGCGCGGACGATGCCCAAATGATCCTCCCCAGCGTTGCAGTATGATCGGCCACCGAAAAACCTGCGTCCCCCGCCGGAGCTTCGGCGGGAAAGTCCCCCGCCGTCCGCCGCGTCGTGGGATTGAAGCGTGTCGCGTTTGGAATGGCTTTTCGTTGTTCCGATTGATGGTGTCGTGCTGTCGAGGTTCCGGCCGCGCGGAAGCGCGGCCGGAAATTTCTAGTACCTGTCAAAGCAACTAAACCGGAGCCGCCGAAGCAGCTCCGGCCTGCGCCTATCACTCGGCTGCAATGTGGAGCGGTTCGCCTTCCTCGGCCACGCTCCCGCTATCCGTTGCGGCCAAGTCCGTCTCGCCCTGAGGAGGCTCAAAGTCCGCCCCGGACGGTTCGTCTGCTGCCGCCGCTGCCTCACCGGTCACGTCATGCGCCTCTCCAAGCGCAGCGGGCTCCGTTGTGCGCATGAGTGCCGGGAGCCAGCTTGTTCCGGCCAACAACTGCTCGGCGGCTTCGGCCATCGGCTGCTTCTTCAAGGCAGCAAGCCTCTCGGCCGCCTCGTCGCTCACTGCCTCGCATACGGCGGAAAGAATATGTGCCTTGGTGATACGCCCGAGATAGGAGCTCACGGTCGGCCTCCAATGTGCCGTCATGTCGAGCGCGACCGCCGCTGCCAGCATGTCGGCCGTCTCATGAGCGCGTGGCTTGCGCTCCCAAGGTTGCTTCACGGCGTTGACCGTGAGCGAGGCGCAATGCGCAAACAGCGCCATGACGCTGACATGGTCGAGCGCGGCGATGTAGCCCCATAGGTCGGCCACATCGACCGGCATATCCGCCGCCCATCCCGCATGACGATCCGCCAGCGCGTTGGCCGCCGCCGTGTCCTCGATGCCATCCGCGTGGCCGGCCAAGTAAGTGCTGGTGGGGCGAATTTCCAAGCAGTGAGCTTCGGCACCCTGATAGAAAGCCTGCGCGGCAAGTGCGTGCGTGACGGCGATCAGCGCGATGTCCGGTTGCTCGCCAAGCGCAAGGCGAAGGCCGAGTGTCCGGTGCGCGGTCAGGTCGCGCACGAGAATATCGGAAAGAGGCTTGCCGGAATCCTCCGCTTCGTCGTCGCTATCACCGTCCGGACCGACACCTTCCTCGATGATCTCACCATCACCATTGATGGTGTAGCCATCGCTCTCTTCCTGCACTTCCGTTTCCGGCTGATCGTCTTCGCCCCGGATGAAGCCGCGTTCGATGCGCGCCGTCCCGTCATGGGAAAGCACGACAAACACTCCGCCGCGCGCAACGACATCGGCATCGTAGGCGTGGCGCAGTGCGTCGATGTGCTCGATCTCAGCCTCAAGCTTGCCAAAACGCTTATCGACATCGTCAGGCAGTTCCTCGGCGCTGCTCCATTCTTCCGTCAGCCGATTAAACTCTTCCAACGCCTGCGCATAGGCAGCTTCGTGCTCCTCCGACAAAGCCACCGGCTGCGGATAGGTGCGGCGCAGACCATGCGCGTGCGGATAGTCGATATGGACATCCGCCCATTTCCAACCTTCGGCCTGCCTGACGGTTTCCGCGACGCCTTGCAGCTTCTCGATGACCATTCGGTCGAGCAAGGCCGCGTCATCATAAAAACCACCGCGATCATCCGTGAACAGGTCGCGGATGATCATGCCGCCGGCGTCGATATAGGCCTCTTCACCGATGAAGATGGCGCGGCGGTCGGCAGCCGCAACATGGGTCTGTGTAAGCTGGCGACGGATCATGTACGGATCGCGATTGTAGGTGAGGCTGTCAAAAACCTGCTCTTGCCGTGCATGATCCTCGGTGATGGCAAAGGCCATCAACTGGTCGAGGGTCAGATTACCATCGCGGTAGACCTGCATCAGCCTCGGGCTGACAGAACCAAGTCGCAGACGCTGCCGCACCACGTGTGCGGTCACACCGAAGCGGGCGGCGATTTCTTCCGCTCCCCATCCGCGCTCCTCATTGAGGCGACGGAATGCCTCGAGCTGGTCAGCGGGATGCATCGCCTCGCGAGTAACGTTCTCGTCCAAGCTGATCTCGTGCGCATCGTTCACGGTGTCGATGACGCAGCGGATCGGTTCGGTCTTCTTGATCTGCTTCCGCTTCACGCGCAAAAGCTGAGCCAGCCTGCGGCCTTCACCGATGGTGACGAGATAGAAGCCGGTTTCAGTCCCCTCGCCGCCAAGCTCCGGCTCAACCACAAGGTTTTGCAGGACACCCTTGGCGGCAATGCTTGCCGCATAAGCTTCGATGATCGCCTCGCTATGCGGCGTCTTGCGCGCATTGCGCGGCGACTTTTTCAGCTTGTTCAGCGGAATGAAAGCCTCGGTGCCGCTTTGGCTAACGGTGCCGGTTTCGACGTTTTTTGCATGGATGGTCATGGTTCTGGGTCCTTTCTCTTAACATGCCGAAGGCATGCCCCTCGGCATGCCTTCCGGGGGCGCGTGAGCGCGCGGCAGAGAGGGGGGCGAATGCCGACGAGCGGAGCTGGGCTGCGCGGCGAGCGGGGCGGCTCGGATCAATTTAAGTGATGGGGATCATTTGCCGCCTTGCGAGCGGGCGGCTTCGCTCTGCGCAGACGGCATTCGCGGGGGAGGGATGGCCAAGACCATCTCTCCCCTCGCGTGTGAGTGTCGTCCGGTTGTTTGGCCGTGTTGGATATCCTCATGCGCAAAGAGCACCTTGGCCCGGCTTCCCTCCAAGAATGAAGCAGCCGAAGGAGCGTCAGCATAGCGGCGCCGCAGGCGCGACGCGGGACCGACTGCGGCGACGAGACCGGTTAAAAGGGTAGCCGAAGGAGCGTCAGCATAGCGCCGCCGAAGGCGGGACGCGGGACCGACTGCCCCCGGCGAGGAGCGCCGTACGAACACGCCGAATTCCCAACCAAGGGTTCCAGTGTGATGTCCGGAATTATCTGTCGTCGTCCGGAATTAAGTGGGGCCGCTGACGTCGTGTGCGAAGTCTTTTCGGGGCTCGTGTAGAAGCTTGAGCGCGTCGCTGCCGCACGACATGCCGCGAAGCATGGTCTCGATCCGAGGAAGACGAATGCTGTCCTCGCCGCTGGTAGCGGCAGCGCAGTTCTGGAGCAGGTGGCAAAGCGCGCGAAGGGAGGTGTTCTGACCATAGGTGGCGATTGCCTCGTAGGCGTCAGCTCCCTGAACGTTGTGTTCGGCGCCTATCCTCTCGCAGTCCTCCCGCGTCGGCTGCCCGATCTCGAAACGCATGCCGATGCGGCTTTCGATCTGATCCATAGCGTGGGTATCACGCCGCGTCCCCGCTAACCGATGAGTGTTGCCGGCAAGCAGCAAAGCGAAACCGCAGTGCTCCTGAAGGTGCAGCAGCTCACGCAAAACAGTGGGTGTGAAGTTTTGATATTCGTCTACCAGCAGCGGACGCGTCGGGCCATATCGGGAGCCCAGAAAGTTCATACAATCCTTCGCAAGGTCGTATGTGTGCTTGCTGTCCTTTTGGACGCCGTAGGCGTCGTGCAGCATCAGGAACATCGGCCTGATAGCCTTGGTATGCTGCGCAACCTCACAATAGGCAGCTCCGCTTTGGGCTATCCAGTTGAGCGCTACAGTCTTTCCGAGTCCGGCTTTGCCGACCGCAAGCACCGGATATCGCATCTTGACCGCGGTGTCGAAGGCGGCGCGCACAGTGAGCGCAGCGCGAGTCTCAACAAACATCGTCATCCGACGATCCTCTTCACTAGGTCCATCTGAGCGGCTATACGCTCGTCCTGTTCGCGTCGGCGCTCTTCGGAGTTCGATGGCTTCTTCGGCATCACCATCCGCGCCGGCCGATCCGACGGATCGAGCAACACTTTGCCCGCCGGCTCGTTGGGGATGATCTCAGGTTGAGCCTGACCAAGCGCTATCAGCCGAGCTGCAACGTCGATTTTCGGGGCCGAGCGAGCCATGTCCACGATCGCACTGCGATGCGCCCTCGCCCGTGCTGCCGTGCTTTGGGCGCCCCGATGATCAAGCGGATGAAGTGCAACATCGGGGGTGGCGATCCCGAGCCTGTTGCCCTTCATGTCCAGCACAAGCAGCTCGGCCGGCGCATGATAGACCGGCTCGCAGACCAGAGCCTTATCGTGCGTATACTGCCACAGCTCTTCGCAGGACCACCTACGCCCACGGATCTGAAACGCGCCTTGAATCACAGTGCGCTCGACGCGGCGCGCTACAGACGCGCGGACCTCATCCCGACTCATGGTGATCGCTGACCACCCTGTAGCAACGTGCTGTTGAAAAATGGCGTTGGGCGAAAGCCCCTTGAGGCCGCTCTGCTTTCCCGTGGGCACGCTGTGATAGGCCTTCAGGAGACCGAAGAACGCCGGAACGAAATCTTCAAAGGTGCCATAGGCCGCAACCGTCCGGCCGATCGCCTCCTGGCGCTTGTTCATACGATTGCCGGAAATCCAACCCGGTACTGAACTCAGATAGCGAGACTCGAAGTCACCGAACCAGCGTTCGATTGGCTTTGCCGGGGCGTTGTAAGGCAAGGCGTTGATAACCCTCACCGTGCGAGCCGGCCCATGGAACCCGGGCACCGTCAATGTCGTTGCGGGGGCCAGGTACGTGGCGAACCCATATTCCTTGCCGTTATCTATGTAGAGGGCTTCAGGCAGGCCAAAGGCAGGATGCTCCACCATGGCCCCGAAGACTTCGATCACGTCACGATTGTTGACGCCGCCGCGCTTGTCAAATGCGATCAGATCACACCAGACGCGGCCAGTCGCCCAATCGAGAAACGCGATCAACTTCGCTGTACAAATCGAGCCCTCAGCCCGCGTCAGGTGGATGTCGATCGGGTGCACGTCTCCGACAACCAACTCCATCGGGCGCATGCCTTCGATAGAGCGCCGACCGCGCGGGCGGCTGTCCTCATAGGCTTTGCGGTTGGTGCGGAACTGGTGGACCTTCCGATAATGTAGCTCTTCCGAAACGAGCGTCCACGGGATCGAACAAGCTTGCTCGAAACTCGAAAAATCGCTAGGGCGGAACCCCCATGACCTGGTCGTCTCGACCAGGAAGTTACGAGCCAATAGCTTGACGTGTCCCCAAGCTGCGCCGGCTGCCAAAAGCCCTCGGATTTCCTGTTTTAGGTCCTCTGCAATTTTGGCTTTTGTGCCAGCGTCGAAGGGTACCAAAGCATCCCACTGCCGACTGATGACTACGCGTTTCTTGCCTTTGTCGGCTCGGCCGTGCCGGTCCCGGCATGCAATCGGCTTCGGACCATTTTGAACCGTCGTTTCAATGGGCTTCAACCGGAGTTGCAACTCGGGTGGGAGTGAAGCCAAACTCACGAGATAATGCTTGCCCGCGTTGCCACCCTTACCCTGAACAACGCGCATATCCAGGGCGTGCCCTCGCCAGTGGCCACGCTGGCAGGCCTTGCAAACTGCCTGCCGCGAGATTCCTGCCGACTTGGCGAGCAGATTGAGTGGGACGAATTCTTTCCTCGACATCGTGCGCTAGTCCTAGCGGCGGAACGGAAACCACCGGGTAGCAGCTCGAGTTATCCCTGGCGTGACAGGCACACCTTGGATCTCCACGCAGCCTCAGGAAGCCGTACGGATGTCAGCCATTGGCCGCAGTTTCGCGAGGGTGTGGAAGGTGGCCGGTGACAGTGGAAGGGAGAGATGGGCTTTGACCGATAGGGCCACGCCCTGGTTTACCAATCCTGGGGTCTTGGGTTGACCAATCGGCTGCCAACAGTAAGCGGGGGCTACCAACAAGGCGGACAGATTCGATGCTAATCCAATCACTTAATGCCAGTCCAGAATTAACTGTCATTGAGGCCATTGGTAAACCTGGTCTTACGGTCGGAAACCCCTCCCCTCGGCCTGAAAACCCTCTTGTTCTCAATCGCATAGGCCACACACACGCAAGCCATAGTTCCGGACTGGTAAACCCCACGAAAAGCCTGATAATTCCGGACATCACACCAGACTGCCCCTTTTGTGCAACTTTCGGAGCACAAAAAGCGAACATCCGGCATAGCTTACGTCTTTCGATGCTTCAGCTCCGGTTCCATCCGGCGAACCGACGGTTTGTGAATGGCTGAAGCGGAATGTGCGCTGTCGGAGACATTTGCCACAAAACCGGCCTTGCATGAATCACGTGAGGGCGCAATCAAGGACCGAACCGGCCACTGCCTCAGTCAACTTTGATGTTCATGGTGATTTTCGAGGTACCTGAGCGTTCGGCGCTTTTTCCCGTAACAGTGAAAACAAAGGTGTCGCTACCTTTGTAACCGCTTTGAGATTGATAAGTGAAGCCTGATCGGCTTGTGGCACTAGCGACGCCGTGTTGAGGAGCGGAAATGATTTTCAGACTTGAGTTGCTACTGGTTCCATGGGCGTAGACGGGAAATGCGCATTTTTTGCCGCTATGTGCCATTGCGCTGCCGGTACCGTCTTGTCCGAAATAGAAGCGCAGTCGCCACGGACACGGGTCCGCGTTCGCGGGCTGTACAATGCCCAGACTTAGAAGGCTAGAAAAAAGGAGGACAGCAAACGTGTTAGATCTCATGGAAATAGACACTTTCTGGCTGGCGTTGGAGGACATGCTCACGATTTCGCGGGCTCGCGCTTGTGGGTAACCGGACCTCGCGCTTGGCATTTTCGAATGTTGGAGACGCGTGCTGCCGCTGCTGCCACATCATCTCTCCTTGAACGCCTCGCTGGAAATCTTAGCCAAAGGCGAAACCAGATAATCGATGATGCGGCGCTCGCCTGTACGAACTTCGGCAACCACGCTCATGCCGGAGGCGAGCGGGATATCGGTACCATCAACGGCAATGCTGCTCTGATCGAGTTCTAAGGTGATGGGGAACACAAAGTTTGGGGCGGCCCCCGGCGATGCGCCGGCGGAAGTTGTAGCCTCGTTGGCGGCTGCGACCGCATCGGCCAACTGCCGCTTGGCCTCCTGTTCTTCAACGGCTCCGGCCGCGATCCTGACGATATGACCGCGCACGGTGCCGAAGCGGGTGAACGGGAAGGCATCCACCTTGATGACAGCGGACTGGCCAAGTTTCAGGAATCCGATGTCGGTGTTGGGAACCAGGGCCTCCACCTGGAGGCTGGGCTTCGCGGGGGCTATGGTCATGATCTGCTGGCCGGTGGTGAAGACTTGACCGAGCGTGGTGGCAGCGAGATCTTGAACGATCCCGTCGACCGGCGCGGTGAGCTTTGTGTGCGCCAAAAGCGCTTCGGCCTTGTTGACGGCCTGGGCTTCGTCATCGCCGTGCTTCTCAGCGTCAGCCAACTTGCCGGCATAATCGGCTAGGAATTGCTCCACCGCCTTGCGCTTGTCGCTGAAAGTCTCGTCAAGCGCCGCTTGTGCCTCGGCTAACTGTCCTGTGTCGGAAGCCAGTTGTGATTGAGATTTCTCCAGCTCCGCTTGGGCATCATAAAGGTTGATCTTGCTATCGACCTGCCTAACCACAGATTCTTGGCGCATTGCAGCGGCCTGGGAAAGGGTTTCAATCAGGTCATTCTCATGACCGATGCTCATATGCAGACGCGACAGACTGGCTTGTCTGCCCATTGACTGCTTGTCGAGGCTCTCCAATGTCGAGGCCAAAACCGCAAAATCGGCTTGAAGCTCCGTCTGCTCGCGTTGCCGAGTTTCCGATGGGATAGAGGCGTTCCACCGCACATCCGCCGAGGCTTGGATAACTGGAACCAAAGGTGCCGAAGGCGCCGTTTGGGATGGATCAGACTGCAACTTCACCGCCAATCCCTGAATCTGCCCGATGGCAAATCGCCTGCGGGCGATCTCAGCCTGGGCTGCATAGAGTTCGCTTTGGGCCGCGTCGAGCTCGGCCCGGCTCTCAGCTGGGTCGAATTCCACGAGGAGATCGCCAGAATGAACATTTGATCCCGGCTCGACATGGATGGAAGCGAGCTTGCCCGGATCGATGGCTTCAATGACTTTGGCATGCCCCAGGGCCTCAATTTTGCCCGGGGCAACGGCATCGACATCGAGATGGCCGATGAAAGACCAGAGAATGGCAGCCGCCGCGAACGCGCAGATAGTCATCATGAACGCGGTTGCCACTGGCGGCGTCGGTGTCTCCAGAATTTCCAGAGCGGCTGGCAGGAACTGCAGATCACGCCCCCTTATCTGGCCTGACTGGTGCGCTTGGCCGGTTCTCTCCTTGTCCGCAGTTCCCGGAGCGTGCTTCATGCTGGTCTTGCCTGCTCCATTTGCAACGTCCACAGCCCGGCATAAAGCCCCTTGGGATTGTTCACGAGCTGGCTATGCGTGCCGCTCTCGATGATCTCGCCCTTGGCCATGCCGATGATCCGGTTGCAAGGCCGCAATGCCGCCAAGCGATGGGCGATAATGAGCACAGTCCTCCCTTGCGCGATCGCATGCATATTGTCCTGAATGATGCGCTCGCTCTCGTAATCGAGAGCCGACGTAGCCTCATCGAGGATCAAGATCCTCGGATTGGTGGAAAGGGCCCGGGCAATCGCTATGCGCTGCCTCTGCCCTCCAGAGAGATTAGCACCTCTCTCCTCGATCATTGTGTCATAGCCTTGCGGCAGCTGGGCGATAAACTCGTCCGCGCCTGCAAGACGCGCAGCCTCTATCACCTGGGCACGTGACATCGCAGGATCGCTGAGCGCAATATTTTCATGAATGGTGCGATTGAAAAGGACATTTTCTTGGAGCACCACGCCGATCTGCCGACGCAGCCAGCCAGGATCGAGCTGGGCAATATCGATGCCGTCCAGGAGAATCTGCCCACTAGCGGGGCCGTAGAGACGCTGAACCATCTTGGACAGTGTGGATTTACCGGAGCCCGAAAGACCGACAACCCCGACTACTTCACCGGCTTGAATGCCAAGTGTGACGCTACGCAGAACGTCCGGCGCATCGGGACGATAGCGCATCGTGACATTTCGGAACTCGATGTCGCCGCGAATGGGCGGGAGCGTCAGCACACTCTGCGGGCTGGGCTCGGGTGGGGCATTGAGAATGTCCCCCAATCTCGCCACCGAGACCTGAACCTGTTGGAAGTCCTGCCACAATTGCGAAAGCCGCAGCACGGGTTGGACAACCTGGCCGGCGATCATGTTAAAGGCAATGAGTTCGCCCACCGACATGTTGCCAGACATAACTTCGCTTGCGCCGAGAAAGAGGATCAGCGCATTAACCGCCTTGCTCACATATTGGATAAGTCCCTGGCCCAGAGAACCCGTCACTGTCGCGTCAAACGACGTGCTGACATAAGAGGCAAGGCGCTCCTCCCATTGCGCCTGCATCATCGGTTCCACGCTGGCCGACTTCAGCGTCTGGGCGCCAACGATCGATTCGACCAGGAACTGCTGGGATCTTGCACCCCTGTTGAATTTCTCGTCAATCTGACGCCGCAGAAGAGGTCGCAGCAACAGGGCAATGAGCAGGTAGACCGGGACGGAAGCGAGAATGACGAACGTCAACGTGCTGGAGTAGATAAAGAGCACGCCAACGAAGACGAGGGTGAACAGAAAATCCAGCACCGCCGTCAGCCCCTGCCCTGTCAGAAAGCTGCGGATAGTTTCCAGTTCGCGCATTCGCGCTACCGTTTGGCCGGCGGGTCGTGTTTCAAAATAGCCAACTGGCAGGCGAAACAGATGGTGGAACAGCCGCCGCCCCAGCTCGACGTCGATGCGGTTGGTCGTATGGTTGAGAGTATAGCTTCGAAGGAATTGCAGGATAGATTCAAATAAGCCCAAAGTGAGAAGGCCAATCACCAGCATCGTCAAGGTGGAAATGCCCTTGTGCACAAGCACCTTGTCGACGACGAGCTGGAAAAATAGCGGCGTGATCAGAGCGAAAACCTGGATGAAAAGCGAGGCGGTGAAGACCTGCGCCAGAGCCTTGCGGTAGCGCCACAGCGACGGCAAAAACCAGAAGAACCCGAAATGGTCGGGATCGCTGCCAGCACCTCCCAGTCTGCGGGTGACCAGAAGCGCCTTGCCTGTGGAAAGCTCAAATGCCTCCTTAAGGTCTGCCTCATGGGCCGAACGGCGCAAGGGATCGACCAGCCGCACTTTCCCTTTTTCCGAAGCAGCCGCCAATACCGCGCTGCCTCCGTCCTTCAGGAACAGCACGGCGGGCAACGGAATGGCTCCGAGGCGCTCAGGCTTGGCCAGTTTCACAGTACGGGCTTTCAGACCCAGCAGCTTGGCGCCGCGGATCAGATCCTCAGGCTCCGAGGGAATCGATAGCGCCAATTGGTGGCGAAGCTGGGCCTGGTCGGCGGGAATGCGGTAATAGCCTGCGATCAGGCAGAGATTGGCCAAGCCAATATCGAAAGCAGAACCAGCCTCAGGCGCGTCAGCGTGCTTCACAGGATCAAACCCGCCTTGAGCAGATCAAACTGAAATGAACACCAGCCCGCGCCGGGGATGTCGCCCAGCACGCGCGATCCTGCAGGGGAGGAACATCTCTGTTCCCGCGCAAAACCGACCCTCATAGTCGCTCCAATCCCCATCCGTTCGAGATCTAGGCGAAGCGAAACTCGCTCGAGGTCAGATTTGTCTTGGTGACTCCTGTCAAAGTGATCGTGTCGCTGGCATCGAGCCTGATCACCGTGTTGGAACCCGATTGAGTCATTGCGGCCTGCAATGCGGTCCAGTTGGCAAAGTCGAGATGCGAGAGCTGGATGATATCACTGGAGGCGAAACCGCTCAGCGTGTCAGCACCCGTCACGGTGCCATATTGAACAGTTTCGGATGTGCCGGACAGCGTCAGGGTGTCACTGGAGCCCACATTGAACACGTTCGAATTGCCGGTGACTTTGTCCGTCGCGCCGTTTGCCATGCCCACGGTTTCGGAACTCGCAGTAATCGTATCACTGTTGGCGAGATTGAGAGCGAGCGCTGTCGTCGAGACGGTGTCGGTCGAACTGGCTCCGAAATTGATGACTGAGCCGGAGCCGCCAGTGATGGTGTTGCTGTTGCCTGTAACCGTTGCGGAGGCTGCGGCGGCAACATTGATCGTGTCGGAAGACGCTGTCAGGCTGTCGCCTCCGACCAGCTTCACAGTCAGACCGGTGGTGGATACGGTATCCGTCGAATTGGCGCCAAGATTGATCACCGTGCCGCTGGCACCTGTGATTGTGTCGCTGTTGCCGGTAACGGTAACGGTGGCACTTGCTGCAACGCTGACCGCATCGCTTGACGCTGTCAGACTGTCGCCCGCCACCAGCTTCACGGTCAATCCCGTCGTTGCGACCGTATCGGTCGAACTGGCACCGAGATTAATGACCGCGGCGCTACCGCCGGTAATAGTATCGCCATTGCCCGTCACCGTCACTGATGCCGCTGCAGCAGCTGAAACTGCATCGTTTGATGCCGTAAGCTTGGCGCCATTCGCGAGGGTGATGGTGTTGCCAGACCCGGTCACCGTCACTGTGGCGGATGCGGCGACACCGATCGCTTCCGAGTTCGCCGTGATCACATCGCCGTTCGTCAGATTGAGCGTAAGGCCCGTGGTCGACAAAGTGTCGGTTGAACTCGCTCCGAAGTTGATGACCGAGCCGCTACTGACATTGATCGTGTCGCTGCTGCCGGTGAGCGTCACAGTGGTACCCGCCGCAATGGCAATCGTATTGCTCGAGGCAGTCAACGTGTCGCCGTTGGCGAGCGATATCTGGTTGCCCGAACCGGTCAGCACGTCCGCGGCACCGGCCGCGAGCGTGATGGAAGCATTCGAGGCGGTGGTGGTCGAATAAGTATCGCTGTTTGGATAGTCCCCAAAGCCCGACGGTCCAGCACCAATAGCGATGACGTCGTTCGTGGAGCCCGCATTAAGCGTCAGTTTCGAAGGCCCGGCTTGGGCGATCTGGTCATAATTGCCGGTCACCGTGGCGATGCTGTTATAATCAAGCAGAACATCGGCATTTGAGGCCGTCACCGTTACCGTGTATCCCATGACTTCAACCGAATCGTTGAAGCCGTTCATGGTGACGCTGCCGCCCTCTCCCTGTATCTGGACGAGATCGTCGCTGCCATTGATCGTCATCGCCACCGCGTTACCAGACGTTGCATTCATGTCGACAATGAAGTCATGCGAATAGGAATAAGTGCCGGCGGTTCCGACCTGGATCGAGCTTGAACCCGGACTGATCCAGTTTGGTGAGGTCGCACTGGTACCCGCACCGGCAAAGAGCAGGCTGACATTGGGATCCGTGGCGGTGCGACTGGTGTTGAAGTCATAGTCCGCCGCATATTGGGCCACCTGCACGGCTGCTTGTGCCCAATCATCAGAAATGCCTTGCACGCCTTGGGAGTTTTCTTGCGCGATATAATACCCCGTATTGGCCATTTCTTCCGCCGTTGGCAATCGACCTAAAGCATTCTCATAGAATGGAATAGGGCTGTTCATATATCCGGCTATGCCTTGATAGGTTTGCCATAAAGCGAAGTTCGCGTGATATTCCGGTGAGTCAAGGTAGATTTTATAGGCCAGTTGTTCTTCGTTGAAGACGCCGTTGGGGATGTATTCCGATAGGTATTGGGTTTGGGAATCGTCCATCGCATGACCCATCATCACGCGGTACAATTCGTTCGCCTGGGCGATATATTGGTTTTCAAGTCCTACCGAGATGGTGATGGTTTTCTGGGCATCGCCCAAGCCGTCATTGATCGTCCAGGTGTCCATGCCGTTGGCATCAATGCTATGGGCTGACCAACCAGAGGCCGAACCATTGCTGGCGGCCACACTGCCTGCTGTCACACTCCGCGACCATTGATAGCTGCCATAGGCATTGGCAAAGTCCACCGTGGTATCGGTAATGCCGCTCGAGGCGACCAGGGTCGTGACCAGGCCATTGGCGCTGCGGGTATAGGTATTGCTGCCGGTGACGGCTCCGCCCGGCCCCGTCGTATTGCTGTAGTAGTTGTCAATCGTGGTGGAGGAGCCATCCGGGTTGACGGTTGTGGTATCAACCTGTTCGACGACGCCATTCCCATCATTATCGACCTGCTTGACAGTCACCAGCCCGTTGGCGCTGACCGTCGTGACGATCTTCTGGCGCAGATTGCTGAAGCTGTTGCCGAAGGCGCTTTGTGTCGTCGTGGTCTGGCTGCCATCAGCATTGAGCACGGTGGCGCCCGAACCGATAATGTCGGTGGCCAGCATGGAGCCAGGCAGGCTGGCCCCGGTTTTGATATCCGAGGCTGCCGTGGTCAGTGTCGATTTGGATTCAAGCCCGGTCGTGTCGAAGGCAAAGCCTGTATTCAGGCCCGCAGACGAGACCTCCTGCGCACTCTGGCTGACCGTGACACCGCGCTGGTCCTGATTGGTGATTGCGAGCAGCTGTCCGGCATCGACCGTGGTCGACCAGTTGAAGGTCTGTTCGTAAGCAGGAGCTCCGAAAGCACCAGTACCGCTCCTGGTCTCGGTAGTCGTGCCATCTGCATTTCGAACATAGACATCCGTGGTGAGATTGTAGGGTGTGGCAAAGCTGGGCGTATAGGTGGCAGGAGGAGAATCCCCTTCCCCCAGATCGCTAGCATCGGCGGTGATGGTCTGCCCGGACCCATCATAGGCGCTCTTGGTCGTCGTCGTGGTGGTGCGCCCGTCCCAGCTCACATTCGTGGTGGTTTGCGCCAGGATCAGGCTAAGCGCGCTCTGGTCGTAATAGGTCTCGGTCTCGGTGGTAGAGCCGTCGAGATTGATGGTCTTCTGGTCTGTATAGAGGGCGCTGGCCGCGCCCTGCTGCTGCAGCGACGTGGTGGTGGAAAGACCATTACCGGAGACCGTGATGGTCTCGGTGTCAGCTGCCGTGCCACCCACCGTATCGGCATTGGTGGTGGTTTCAGTACCGGTGGCCGCAATCACCGTGCTGCTGGTCTCGGAGGCGGTGGTGCTCGCCGCCATGGCCGAATTCAAGCGGCCGCTGATCGTAAGGGCCGTGGTGGACGTGAGACCATTGCCGCTCACAGTCGTGGTGCGGGATGTAGCGAGCGTCGTGCCCGAAACCACCACATCATTGTCGCTGAAGACTGTGGTCGCGCTGCCATCGGTGTTGAGGGTCTTGGTGGTGCTTTGGGTATCGGTGACCGTCCCTGACCCGTTCTTGTAGGTCATGGTGCTGGCCAGACCATTGGCGGTGGTCGCCGTCACGATCGTGCTGAGGAGCACGGCAGTGGTTCCCCAACTGGTCAAGGTCTCGGTGAGCGAGCCATCGGCATTGGTCTGGTCGACATCGGACTGGTCCAGATGGGTGATCGTTCCCGTTTCATCGAGATAGCGGTTGGTGGTCACCGTCAGCCGGTCGGCGCTGATGGTGGCGACGGACTGGGTCTCGGTTGATCCGTTCTGGGCCTTGGCGGTTGCGGTTTGCGTCTCGCTGCCATCGGCATTGACGGCTGTCACATCGGTGACAATCTTGTTGAACACTGCGGCACCGCCGCTCACCGCGCCATTCTGGTCATAGGACGTGGTGGTTGAAAGACCATTGCCGGAGACGGTCGTGACTTTCTCCGAGACCAGGCCACTGGCGTTACTCAGTGAAGCCGTATCCGTGTCGCTGCCGTCGGCATCGATGGTCTTCGTGTCGGTATTCCAGAAGTCCCAGGCGCCATCCCCGTTCACATCGGTATAGAGCGTGGCGGTCAGATCGTTGCCGCTTACCGCTTGTTTGGTCTGCCGTAGCAGGGCGCCACCTTGCGAGGCATAGATCTGCGCAGTCTCGTCCACCTCGCCGGTGGCCAGAGGAGTCACGGTATCGGTCGAATAAAACGGCACCGAACCATTGGACTGCAAGGTGGTCGTGGTTTGCCGGCCGACGCCGGACACCAGGACATTGGCCGTCGTGGTGCTGACATCGCGCACTGTTCCCGAACTGGTGCCGTTATAGTCGGTGACAGTCTCGGTAGTGCTGCCATTGGCATTGTACTGCAAATTGTCGGTCGTGGTTTGGTCGATGGTCCCATCGCCATTGAAGTCATGGCTAATGGTCTTGCTCAGACCGTTCGCGGAGATCAGAGTCTGGGTTTGGTCGAGCAGTGTCGATCCTGAGCCATTGTAGTTGCCAACGGTGGTGGTCAGGCTGCCATTCGTCGAATAGGTTTCTGACCTCTTGGTATCGAGATCGTTGCTGCCATCGCCATTAACGTCCTTGGTGGCGTTGTTCGACGTTCCGGTGCCATTCACAGATGTATCGGCACGATCGAGCAGCGTGCCATTGGGTGCCCAGGCCGCTTGGTCGGTCCCGATCGAACCGTCCGTATTGTAGGTCGTGGTCTCAGTTGTCGTGCTGTCCCAGGCATTGCCATGGCCGGTCGCGTCAATATTGGTGGTGGTTGTGAGCCCATTGGCGGAGGTCACCGTCTCAACCCGGTTGACCAGGCTGCCATTGATGGCAAACCGACTGGTGAGATCCGTCACCGTCCCGCTGGAAGCCGTGGTGATGGACTCGGTCTCATCGACATAGGCCGTATTGGTTCCGCTCACCGTATGCACGCCATAGTCGGTGATCGTTTGCGTGCGCCGGTCGGCCGAGGTCACCGTCACCGCCTGATGCAGCAGGCTGCCATTGGCGCTGGTCTCGGTCACCGTTTCTGTCACCGAGCCATCGGCATTGTTGACCTTCTGGTCCTTGACCGTGGTATCGGTCACCCCGTCGCCATTGACATCAGTGGCCGTGGTCACTGTCAGGCCATCGGCGCTGGTGGTGATGATGGTCTGATCCAGTAGGGTGCCATTGCTGGCATAGTTTCCAATGGTCTCCGTGGCGCTGCCATCGGCGTTCTTGACCGTGACATCGGTTACCTTGGTATCGATGGCGCCATCGCCATTCACATCCGTTGTCGTGGTCCTGGACAAGCCATCCGACGAGGTGGTGACCACACTTTGGTTGAGCAGCGAGCCATTGGCGGCCAGGTTGGAGGTCGTGTCGGTCTTGACGCCGGTCGTACCGTTAATGCTCACCGTCTCGGTGCTCGTGGCGTGGCCAATGCCCATGCCGTCGATGGAGACTGTCTTGCTGATCTGGTCGGCGCCCAAATGGGTGGTGATCTGGCTGACCAAGCTGCCATTGAGCGAAGTGACAGTCACCACCTCGTCGCGGCTGCTATCGGCATTGAGCGTCATCGTGTCGGTGGTGGTACGGTCCGCGCCATGCGTGCCATTTAGGTCCTGCACCGTGGTGGTGGACAGTCCATCGGCGCTCTTGGTGACGGTCTGACCATCGATATAGCTGCCGTTGCCACCATAGTTTTGAAGTGTGGAGGTCGAAGTTCCATCGGCATTGATTGTGATTGCGGTGTCGACAACGCGATCCACTGTACCGCTTCCCATATAGTCGGTCGAAACCGTCTGGGTCTTGCCGTTCACACTTGTGGCCGTCCACACCGTCCCCAGGTCCGATCCATTATTCGAAGTGGTGGTAACGGTCTCGTTGCGCGAGCCGTCGCCGTTGACCACAAGGCTGTCTGTAACAGTCCGGTCCGTGGTGCCATTGCCGTCTATGTCGGTAGCCACGGTCTTGGTCAGGCCGTTGGCCGAATAGCTGGTCGTGCTCTTGTTGATTTCGCTGCCATCGGCATTGAGATTGGTGATCGTATCGGTGCGCGAGCCGTCGCCAGCCGTGGCCTGCAGTTCCAACTGGCCGAACCAGCCGCCACCTGTTGCATCCCGCGAGATCGTAATGGTCTTGCCGTCGGCCGAGGTTACCGTCTGCACCGCCGAGAGCTTGGTTCCGCCGCCATTGTGGTTCGTCCAAAGTTCCGTCGTGTTGCCCGAGCCATCCACCGTCGTGGCGATCACCTGCTTGCGGTCGATGACCCCATCGCCATTGTCGTCATAGGTCGTGGTTCTTGTAACGCTGCTGCCATTGACCACTGTCGTCTGCACATCCACGAAGGCGACGGAGCCGTCGGCGTTGGTGCCGGTACTGGTGATCGCCGTGGTGGTGACGCCGCCCACCGTGGACGTATTGGTGCTGGTGCTGACCGCGTAGCCACTTGCGTCAGATGCAAGACTGGTTGCGGCTACCGTGCCCGTCGTGCCATCGCTCTTCGTGAACGTCGTCTCGCTCGTGATAGCTGAGCCGTCCGCATATTGGATATCGGTCGTATCCCCGGTCAGGTTAATCGACGTGATCCCGGCCTGCGCCAATGTCTCGACTGTCGTCGTTCCATCTGCATTCGTGACCATCACCTTGAACTGCGACCACTTGGCATCCGAGGCATTGAAAACCCCGTCGCCATTGCTGTCGAAGACGTCCCGCAGCGCCTGCATATCGTCCTTGGCGGTCGGATCCCACTGCGTGAAGATGTACTGGTTCTTATCGACGATCTGGTTCAGATTGTTAGGATCGAAGAACAGCACCGCCGTCCCCGCCCCGGCCCAGGCCGTTCTGTGCGAAAGTCCCGAACCTGTTGTGTCGGAGAAGGTGTTCGACCGGGTCAGTTCGGTGACCTTGATCCCCTTGCCGGACAGGTCAAGCAGGATGGGTACGAAATCGTCGCCGCCATCACTGTAAACGGGGTAGTCGTCGTCGCTAGACGGATAGTAGTCGCCGACATCGCCGGTGTCATCGCTCGAACCGCCACTGCTGCTACCCGAGTTATCCGCGCTCGGATAGCTGCCGGTCGAACTTGCATTGTAGCCGCCAGTCGGGTCAGGGTAGTAACCGCTCGGTTCGTAGCTACCCTCGTCGCTTGAAATGGAATCGCCCGTCGGGCTCAGATCGCTCGGATCATCGAGATTGGTAGGGTCAAACCCCGCACCGAAGATACTCGAATAATTTGAAACGGAAGAAGCGCTCGCATAGGGGCTGTTGTCGTCCGGATAGGAAACCCCGCCCAGCATGGCACCCGGGGCGGCGCCGTCGAAATAGCTCCCGTCATTGGTGCTGTCTGTGCCGATATAGGGTAATAGAGTTGAATTGACAGCACCATTCCCCTGAGTTGCCCAATCGGCAGGCGTCATCTGTTCCTTGGGCGAATCGTATCCTGCCCAATCTTGTAGTGTGCCGTCTTGCAAACTTTGCACCGCAGTCGCAGTGTAAGCGAATTGCGGATTTAAATAGGTCACGCCGGGCTGCCACGTTTCGGCCGGCAGACCCGACCCCATAAGGAATGCGCTATTGCCCGGCTGAGCCATGTCGGAAAGAAAAGAGGGGTCGCTGGCTGCGGCAGTCGCACCAGGACCGAAATCGCTGTCGATCCATTTCTGCGTCACCCCGCCTGCGGCGACTTCTCCCAGGAAGCCCCCTCCTATAGGAAGCAACCCCTCTCCGACACCGGCTCCTACAACTTCTGCACCTACTTGCGTAGCTGTCGCAGAAAGAGCACCAAGGGGAGACATGTTGTCTTCATAATAGTAGTGGATCAATCCTGTAGCTGATCCCAAAAAACGAAGACCGTCGTCGGTCACTGTTGTCACAGATTCGAGAGCAAGCCCTACGGATTCGCCGTATGTCTTGCTGATAGCCTCCAAAGCACTGTTCTGTGCTGACATGGCGTAATCCAACCATTCGCCAGCCGTGCCCAGATGAACGATACCCTCATTTGAGCCATTCGTTTTATTATCCGCATCAGCCATTTTTTGCCCCATTTCTCTTAGCTATAATGAATTGTTGCTGAGCGCGAGCCATTCTGATATTAAAACTTCCGAAGACATATGAAATACAAGCAAGACCAAATATAAATAAAGCCTTATCTATTCTAAATATTACATGAAATAATATTGCAGACACCGCAAAAGCTATCCCTATCTGAATTACCGTTGCAATAATATCGGCCCACATACGGTTGCGAGGGAGATAAGTATCCATCCAAGGCCAAACTAATCGGTTCCTACCCCAGAATTGCTCAATCCGGATGATTTCCCGCGCCGCATCGCCATTTTGACCGCCGTCATCTAAATCATCATCCGAAATATTCGTGTTCGACACTTCAGATATTTCCTTCGTTTTTATTGCCTACAAAGAATTTCCGCTGTGAGCGCGCCATTCTTGTGTTAAAGCTGCCAAAAATATATGCAAATGCAACGAGTCAAACCGCCGCAAATACCTTATCTGATTTTAGGATGACGTGAAAAATCGTTCCAAATATACAAAAGGCAGCAAAAAAGCTGAATACCGTTGCAATTCCATCTTCCCACATTCGATTACTAGGAAGGTAACCTTCCATCCAAGGCATCACCAGCCGGTTCTTATCCCAAAAATGAACAATGCTGATCGACCGCTGTACTGCTTCGCCATGCTTATCGATGTCTACCACGGCCTCATTCGGCTCGTTCGCATTACTCGCTTCAGCCATTTCCTCGCTCACTTCTGCTCGCAAGAACAAATAATCTCGCGCTTCACACTTAGTGATTCCCCGCCATTGAAGGGCGAGGTTCTGGCCAAGAAGCGATATTGTTGGGTGCTCACACGCTCACGCTACAAGAAGAACCTGACGACAACCTGACGAACTTCGCCCGATACGCGCTTTCTACGAACTTTTATTATGCCGGGCTGACGTCAACCGGGACCGAGTGCACTCGCCTACCGAGAATCTCTAAGTCGCCTTGAAGCTGAGCCGGAACAGGGCGCCGCCTTCCGGAACATTTTCGGCCCCCACGACACCGCCATGCTGACGCATAATCTCATCGACGATAGCCAGACCAAGACCGGAGCCGCCTTTGTCGGCCTCGGTGGTAAAGAATGGCTCCAGCAGACGCTGCCGATACGCCTCGGCAATGCCGTCTCCCTTGTCGGCGACGGTGATGCTGGCCGGCAATTCGACCGCTATGTCGACGCAGGTGCTGGGAGCCGTGTGGCGCAGGCCGTTGCGGATGACATTGGCAAGCGCCTCGCCGATCGCCGACGCGTCTCCTGTCGTCAGGCAAGGTGTTTCGGACGCTTCATAGGAGAGGCTCTTTCCTTCGGAGATGGCCAGAGGAGCCATCGCTGTCACGACATCCTTGGCAACGATTCTGAGATCCACTTTCTCTCGAGGCCGCGGCGCCACGGCAAGCCGCGACAGGTTGAGCAATTGCCTGACGAGGTTTTGCATGCGCACGATATCGCCGCGCACGCCGGGGTCCGAGTACGGTACCGCGCTTTGCTCGATCCGCGCCGACAATAGAGCCAATGGCGTCAGAAGCTGATGGGCTGTGTCCGCCGTGAAGCGTCGCTGGCTGGTGATGGCCTGCTGCAGCCGGCCCGCCGCAGCGTTGGCAGCCTCGGCCAAGCCCCGCAACTCCATCGGCAGATCGGCCTCGGCGATGCGCGCCGCCGGATCGCCTGGCCCGATCCTGTCGGTTGCTTGAGACAGTCTTCGCACCGGTGCGAAGCCGGAACGGACGATCGCCAGGCTGGCCGCGAACACAATAAGGCAGATCGGGATGGCCGCGAGCAGTGTGCCTGTCAGCAAACGCCACTCCACCTCCCGCAGCAGCGCGTCTACCGGCGAGGCATGCTGCCCAACGATCAGAAGCAGGCTCTCGCCCGGCGCATTCACCGGCTGCGTCAGGAAGTAGAAGGCATCGTCGAGCCCATCCTTGCCTTCCGTGTCGGTCTCGCCAGGCGGCACCTCGCGGATAAACAGCGCGCCGAATCTGTCCTGCAGGGCCTTCGAGGAGGTCATGACGAGATTGCCGGCGCCGTCGCGGAGCGCGTAAAAGAATGCCGGTGCTTCCCCCTGATATCGGACCATGCGATCTGCGGGCAGATCCACGGTTGGGGTAGCGCCGTTGCCGAGGCGCAGGGCCGCCCTGATTTCATGCGCCTGGCGCTGCAGGCGAAGCGACCTCGCAGTCTCGTCGATGTTGGACAACTGATAGCCGATCAGGACAGCGCAGGCGGCGGCGAAGAGTATGAACAGCAGCGAGAGCTGAAGGCTCAGGCGAAACCCGATCGAGCCGAACATGCGTTCGCTAAGGCGCAAGGCAATATCCGATGCCGCGGACGGTGTGTATCTGTCGGTCCGCGCCGAGATTGCCGAGCGCGCTGCGCAGCCGGTAGACGCTAGCCTCGATCGCATTGGGCGAGGCACTGTCGCCGAAGCCAAAGAGCTTGGCGTCCAACATTTCCCGGCTGACGACCTGGCCAGAGCGGCAGACCAGTTGCTCGAGAAGCATGCTTTCGCGCCGCGCAATCATCAACGGTTTGCCGCCGACCATCGCCGAATGCGTTGCCTTGTCGAGGACGATGTTTCCGGCCTCAACCGTCGCGGCGACTACCTCGCGCGGGCGACGCAGCAGCGCAGCCACACGCGCAACAAGTTCGGCGCCTTCAAAAGGCTTGCAAAGATAGTCGTCTGCCCCCCGATTGAGCGCCGCGACGCGGTCGTCAAGGCTCGAACGCGCTGTCAAGAATAGCACTGGAATGGCCAGTTTGGTTTGTCGGGCAAAGTCCAGTAGCAGCAAGCCGTCGCCGTCCGGCAATTGCCTGTCGAGAACCAGTAAATCAAAGGCGGCCGCGCCGAGAGCATGCATACCGTCGGCGATGCTATGGACGATGTCGACCGCATAGCCCGCACGCTCCAGCGTGACTTGGATATGCCGCGCCAGAACGCTCTCATCCTCAACGACCAAAAGCCGCGCCACGTACCGCCCTCCGCCAAGCAGGCAAGCTGAAAGGACCCTGCACTCAGCCAACGGTGTTATGAGCTTCGGCTGATACTTGGAACAAGGGCAGCGGACAAATATCCGTGAATTACCTCGTGGGGTGCTGCGGTAATATACCACAAGCCGAAGCCTTCATTCTGCTAAGGGATACCCTATTGGCGCAACTGCCTGCAGCTTGATGGCTGTGCTGGCCATCATTCGCCGTGTGCCTGGCTTATGGTGCACAGCAACGATCTTAAGCGTGGTTATCCATGATGCCTGCTTTGAAGCGGTGAATGGCCGCGCGGGGATTGCGCGCCAAAATGCGGTTCGCCGCATGCTCAGACTGGATGTCAGAAAAGGCTCGTGCGACGCCTACTTGGCAAATTCCAGACTGCCAATTATGCGACTTTTCAAATACAAAGAGTGAACATTGAACGCGCGTTGTGTGTTTTTATAACGTCAATAGGCCTGCCCATTCCGTCAGTTCCGGTGATCATTAGCAATGGCTGGAATGGGGCCGATTCCGGACTGGCTGGTTCCGCAGAGTAGCCATGTATAGCTGCCGTTCGCTGGCTTCGACTACATTGTTGACCGCTTTGGAAGCTGGAGCACGCGACGCAGGCGTTTAGCAACAGAAGCAGGTAGATGTTGATTTGGGTAATGGCCCGCTGCCACGAGGGGAAAGCAGCGGGCCGGTGCGCCACGGGCGGGGAGCATGAGTATGGCGCCTGCGGGTCGAACTTCGGCTAATCCAACTTGTTCCGGAAGGATATGGATCATGGTGCGCAATTGGCCAACCGACATAGTGAGCTGATCCGCTCAGCATATTTGTGGCGGAGAGTCCTGCTTGGAATGGCGGCGCCGCTGTCGCCCATGCGAGATGGAAGGCTGCTGAGGTTCCAAACGTGAGTTCTCTGTGCCTCAGTGTGAAACCCGGCAATTAACATCGGCGGCAGGATGATCATCATCACCAAAAAGTTTGGTGACGACATGATGGGTATGATCACATGCTCGCCTTCTTGATGATCATCGTCGCCATGGCCAAACGTGATCGTTCTTTGCCGATCCCACGCTGGGAGCCGCCCCCGACTCAGCATCTGGTGGCGGGCCGGCGACGGCTGCACCGACTACATCAGGCGGCCACCGGTGACCGCAATGACAGCTGTGACGAGCGCCCAAGTTCCCTGCGAAGCACCTTGAATTCCGCCACCGATGGTCTGGAGTAGCAGTTGTCTGACCGGACAGGCCAATTACCGGCGACACTCGAGTGGGAATGCAGCGGAGGCGGCGCCAAAAGCGCTCGGAAAGGCAGTGAATGCGACCTGCCTTGCCAAGCAGTCACCGCGATGGATGCGGGCTCATGCCAAATCAGCTCCGCTGATCGCAATGGCGCTGTCAGAGATCTTCGGAACAGTCGTGCCCTTGAGGTCGAGCCCTGTTTCTCTCGGCGTCCAGCAATTCATACTACCCAGCTAAGCCGTTCATGAACAGCTTGAGTAGGTGTGCAGCCAAGCGCTCCCGCTGTGGCGACTTGGACGCGACACCGCGCTCGTTACTGATCGTCTCAGCAACTCGGGCAAGCATTTCAATGTCGTTCGGTTCCAGAAAACGGCCCGGGTAAAACATGCGGCTCTCCTGAAAAGCTGCATACCAGTTACCCAAGTTGCCGGAGGCTGACAATTAACTGTGATAACAGCCCAATTCAGATTTCGCCGAACAGCTGCCGTTGCTGTTCAGTGATGAAAGTGGACGCCTGAAAGCCTGAGCCGGTCGCAATTCCGATTCCAACCCGCGCAGGATCACTGTCTGGTTCCTCAGAACTGGCCCTCATCGTACCCAAAGATAGCTCCCTGCTGCCGACCGAGCTCGTAGTCGTGCGGAGCGACAAGGCACTGTGCTCGGCGACGTGTCCTGGCGCAACACATGCACAATGAGAGGCACGAACGGTGCCCAGGCAAACTGACGCCGTCGAAGTCTTGCCGTGTGCCGCGGTTCAGGCGGTCGTATCCGTGAAGGTCGCCAATTTCTGCCAATCGAAGACCACGCCCACGCCAGGCTCGTCGGGTGCTATCGCAAAACCATCCTGAAGTCTAAGCGGCTCAAGTGTGTATTGGTCAATATCGAAGCTATGCGCCTCTACCCAGCCGGCATTTGTCTGACCTGCAACGAGGCTGACGTGAAGTTCCTGCATTCCGTGACTGCAGACCGGAATGCCAGCTTTGCGGGAGAGCGCTGCCACGCGCAGCCAGCCCGTCACTCCGCCGCAGTTGGAGGCGTCAGGTTGGATGTAACCGAGCTTAGACCAAGCAAAGGCATGCTCGAACTCTTCGATGACATGCAGGTTTTCCCCCATGGCCAGCGGCATACCGGTTGCCTTGGCAATGCTGGCGTAACCTTCAAAGTCGTCGGGTATGATGGGCTCCTCGAACCACAGCAGATTGTATGGCGCGAATGCTCTCGCTGCTTCGATCGCTCGCGGGACGTCCAGCGCGTAGTTGGCGTCGACCATAAAGGTGGTCTGGGGCCCGATGCGCTCGCGCACCGCCTTCACACGGGCGACATCATCGGCGAGATTATCCTTGCCGACCTTGATTTTTACCGCTGTGAAGCCGGCCTTCAGATAGGAATCGATGCTGGCCAGAAGCTGATCGAGGGTGAAGTTCAGGTCGATGCCGCCCCGATAGGCCTTGGCGGTCTTCCCTGCCCGGCCAGCCATTTGCCACAGCGGCAATCCGCTGCGCCGGCCCTTGATATCCCACAACGCAATGTCGATCGCTGATATCGCGAAAGAAGCGATGCCGCCGCGCCCGACATAGTGGATGTGCCACAGCATGCCGTCATAGAGCGTCTCGATTCCGGTCGCGTCGCGTCCCTGCAGGAACGGCGCGAGGTCATGCTCGATCATTGCCTTGATGGCATAGCCGCCCTTGCCGCCGGTGTAGGTGTAGCCCGTGCCCTCGCTTCCATCGGCAAGCCTCAACGTGACGGTCACCAGCTCGAAATGCGTGTGCGCGCCGTGCTTGGCATCGGTCATCACCTCACGCAGCGGGACCCGGAACAGCCGGGTCTCGACCTCCTTGATCTCGGTGCCGTTCATGCTTCTTCCCAATCATCTTTTTCGTCAGACCATAATTGCACCGAGCTTGCCATCTGGCAACCGATTCGACCGCCTTCGAGCCAACTACTGAGCATGGCCATTCATTTGGTCCTACAAAACCATGCATGAGCTTGTGCTTTAGTCCGATTTGCTTTCTAATGGCATCACTGCTGGGGAGGAAGAAAGCTTGCTGGATGCGGGAGACCGTCGTGAGATGCCCGTGGCAATTACTGCCGCCCGCGCGGCCGACGCGATGGTGGCTGGCATCGAGGCCGAGATCACCTCGGGAAGACTTGGCGACGGCAGCTACCTGCCGGCAGAGCGCGAACTGATGATCGAATATGGCGTGGGCCGGGGCGTTGTGCGTGAGGCGATTGCGCGGCTGGCCAGCCGCGGGCTGGTGGAAGCGCGTCCACGCTTCAGGCCAATTGCACGCAGGCCCGGTCTGGACGCCGCGCTCGGCGCCCTCGAGGGAATTGTCGGCCATCTGCTGAGCGACCAGGCAGGCGTGAAGAACCTCTATGATTTGCGCGTCTTCCTCGAGGGATCTCTAGCTCGCAACGCGGCTATCCATGCTCGCAAGGAAGACATCGCAGCGCTCAGGGCCGCGCTGGCGATGAACGAAGCGGCTATTCCAGACTCGCAGCAATTCTACGCAACCGACGTGGCTTTCCATGCCGTGCTTTACGACACTGCCCGTAACCCAGTGCTGCCTGTAGTGCACAAGGCATTCACCGCCTGGCTGTCGCCACAGTGGATGCGCATGCCCCGATCGCCCGAGCGCAACCAAGTGAATTTCCTTAGCCATCGGGAAATCTGCATCGCCATTATCGAGCGCGATCCTGACGGCGCTGAGCGGGCACTGCTCAACCATCTTTCGGCGGCGTGGGAGTATGTCCGCGGTACATTCGAAAGCCGTGAGGCGCCTGAGGCATGACGCAGACCTACGATCATATCGTGGTGGGCGGCGGGGCAGCCGGATGCGTCGCGGCGGCAAGGTTGGTCAAAGCAGGAAGGCGAGCCCTGCTGCTGGAGGCCGGCCATTCCCATCATCACCCCCTGCTCGACATGCCGCCCGGCATCTTCAAGATGATCAACGGCTCGAAGTTCATGCGCTATCACCGCACCGAGCCGCAAGCCCACCTCGACGGCCGCGTTCATGAAATCTCGCAAGGCAACGTGCTGGGCGGCGGCACCTCGGTCAACGCGCAGGTGTATATGCGAGGCCGCTCGGCCGACTACGACGAGTGGGACGAGATGCTGCGAGGCAACAATGCCGGCGTACGCTGGAATTGGCAGGCGGTGCTTCCGCACTTCACCGGCATGGAAGGAAACAATCGGCTGGGCGGCCAACTGCACGGCATCGAAGGTCCGCTGCTGGTCTCGGATCCAGGCCACATCGATGATGTTTCGCGTTGGTTCGTGCAGACGGTCCAGGGGCTGGGACTGCCGTACAACCATGATTTCAACGGGCCTTCGCAGCGCGGCGTCGGCTTCTACCAGTTCATGAACCGGCGCGGAAAGCGCAGCAGCGCCGCCTACGCTTTCATCGAGCCGCTGACGAATGACCCTAAGCTGACCCTCAAGCTCAACTGCACTGTCAACCGGCTGCTGATCGAGAACGGACGGGCTACCGGCGTCGTCTACTCCGATGCATCGGGCGCCGAGCATACCACCTATGCGGATGCCGACGTAATTGTCTCGTCCGGCGCCCTCATCTCGCCGAAACTGCTCATGCTGTCCGGTATCGGTCCAGCCGACGCGCTTGCCGGGTGTGGCATTGCCTGCGTCGCCGACCTTCCCGGGGTCGGCGAGAATCTGATCGACCATCCCGAGGTCCCGATCATCGCCACGGCAAACGGCCCTTACGGCTATTTCAGGCAAGGCCAAGGCTGGCGAATGATCAGGAACGGCCTGCATTTTAAACTCTTCGGCACCGGCACGATCCTGTCGGCCGGCGTCGAGGCCGGCGCCTTCGTCAATCCGGCCGATCCGGATGGTGAACCGACGATCCAGGCCTTCTGCGTTCCGCACGTCTATCTGGACCGCGATATCCTCACTCTGGTCGAGAACACCTATGGGCTTACCGTCACGACGGTTGTGGTGAAGCCGAAGTCGCGTGGTTTCGTGAGGCTGCGTTCGGCGGACCCCAAGGACATGCCAGTCGTTTCGCCCAATCTGCTCAAACATCCAGACGACATGCGGGACATGATCTCTGGTCAGCGTTATTTCCTGCAGGCTTTCCAGACCAAGCCCCTCGCCGATCGGGTCAAGGCCATCGCCGTGCCGAGTCAGGATGATCTCAGCGATGAGGCGCTGGCAAAACATTGCAAGCGCTTCGTCAAGACCAACTATCATCCGGCCGGTACATGTCGAATGGGCGCCGACAGCGACCGGATGGCGGTACTGGACGCAGCGATGCGCGTGCGCGGGATAGACAATCTGCGGGTTGCCGACATGTCGGCCTGCCCGAACATCAATGCCGGCAACACTGCCGCGCCGGCGATGATGCTGGGCGACCGCTGCGCCGACTTCATCCTGGAGGCGGCATAGAAGTGATCCAGGTTGCCGGCGGGAGCATGCAAAGACCGTCAGGCCGAAATCGTGAGGAAAGTCCACGGTCGCACAAAGCGACAATCAAGGAGGAAAGAGCATGATCATTACCCGTCGAAAACTACTCGTAGGCTCCGCCGCAGGCGCTGTCGCGCTTACGCTCGGCTCACGCGCCTCTGCGGCGCTGCCGCCGCTGGCCAAGAAGGACAAGTACAAGGTCGGCTTCGCCCAGACAGAAAGCAACAATCCGTGGCGCCTTGCCGAGACCAAGAGCATGCAGGACGAAGCCGCCAAGCTAGGCCATCAACTGGTTTATACGGATGCCGCAGGGTCGTCTGCAAAGCAGGCCGCCGACGTAAACTCGATGATCGCACAAGGCGTCGACGCTATCTTCTTGCCTCCGCGCGAGGACAAACCGCTGGTCCCCGTCATCCTGGCCGCCCGCGATGCCGGCATCCCGGTCTTCCTGATCGATCGGGACGTCGACCACACTATGGCAAAGCCCGGCGAGGACTATGTCTGCTTCATCGGTTCCGATTTCATCGAGGAGGCAACCCGTATCGGCGAATGGCTGGTCAAGAACGCCAACGGAAAATCGAAGATCATCGAACTCGAAGGCACGACTGGCGCGTCGGCAGCGACCGACCGAAAGAAGGGCTTCGACGATTTCATCGCCAAGCACTCGGAATTCAAGATTTTGGCGTCCCAGTCGGGCGACTTCGCCCGCGACAAGGGCCGCCAGGTGGCCGAGACGCTGCTTCAGGCGCATCCCGATGCGGATATCATCTACGCGCATAATGACGAGATGGCGCTGGGTGCGATCGCCGCTTTGGAGGCCTCCGGCAAGACCCCCGGGAAGGATGTGCTGATCTTGTCGATCGACGGCGAGAAGGAAGGCGTCCAGGCGATCATCGACGGCAAGATCGGCGCCATCTGCGCCTGCAGCCCGCTGTTCGGGCCCAAGGCTTTCGCCACGATGGCCGACTATGCCGCCGGTAAGAAGATCCCGCCCTTCATCAAGAACGAGGATGCCTTCTTCGACGCGACGAATGCGAAGAAAGACTTCGCTATTGCATTCTGATATCCACTCTCCTGCCATCTTCCCTACCCGCTCCGGCGGGTAGGGTTTCGGAGTTCGCCGATGACCGCTCAGCCGGACCCAGCCGCGCTGCTCCTGGACATGCGTGACATCCAGAAGCGTTTTGCCGGCATCCCTGCCCTTGCAGACGCGTCGCTCCAGGTTGGGCCGGGCGAGGTCCACGCCCTCATCGGCCAGAACGGCGCGGGCAAGTCGACGCTTATCAAGGTGCTCACCGGCTATTACCGCCGGGATGCGGGCCAGGTGCTGTTCGAGCAGAAGCCGTTCGAGGTCGGCTCTCCGCATCAGGCACAGGTCAGCGGCATCAGCACCATCTACCAGGAGATCAATCTCGTCCCGCTTCGCTCGGTGACCGAGAACATCTGCCTCGGACGCGAGAACCGCCGCCGCGGCCTGCTTGACTGGAGGGCGATGCATGCGGAAGCCGAGCGCCTGCTCAGCCGGTTTTCGATGCACATCGACGTGCGCCACCCACTCAGCGACTTCAACACCGCCACGCAGCAGATGGTAGCGATCGCCCGCGCCATCGGATTTTCCGCCCGCCTCGTGATCATGGATGAGCCGACGTCGTCGCTCGATGAGCGTGAAGTCTCGGTTCTGTTCAGCGTCATCCGGCAGCTCAAGGTCGAGGGCGTTTCGGTTCTATTCGTCAGCCACAAGCTCGACGAGCTCTACGAGGTCTGCGACCGGGTCACGATCATGCGCGATGGCCGCACGGTGCGCAGCGCCGCTATGAGCGACATCGGCAGGCTGGAACTGGTCGCGGCCATGCTCGGCCGCGATGTCGCGGCGGTCGAGGGCCATGCGACCGCATTCGGCGAGCGCGATCGATCCAGGATCGGCGACGTGCTGTTTGCCGCGCAGGGGCTGGCAGCTGGCCAGTCGGTTCGTGATGTGACTTTCGACGTGCGCCGAGGCGAGATCGCCGGCTTTGCCGGCTTGCTCGGTGCTGGCCGCACCGAAACAGCCCGGCTTGTCTTCGGCGCCGACCGCCTGAAGGCCGGGGAGATGACGATGGAAGGGGCATCCTACCGCCCCGCGCGAGCCGCCGACGCCATCGCGGCCGGATTGGGCTTCTGCACAGAGGACCGCAAGGCCGAGGGCATCGTGCCGGAGATGACGGTGGCGGAGAACATAACACTGGCACTGCTGCCAAAGATCAGTCGCAACGGCATCCTCAACGAAGCCCGGCAGCGGGAGATCGTCGAGCGTTTCATTCGCGAACTCGGCATCAAATGCTCTGGTCCCAACCAGAAGGTCCGGGAACTCTCCGGCGGGAACCAGCAAAAGGTGCTGCTCGCCCGCTGGCTGGCGATGAACCCGAAGCTGCTCATTCTCGACGAGCCGACACGCGGCATCGATGTCGGAGCGAAGGGCGAGATCCAGCGCCTCATCCGCACACTTGCCGATGACGGGCTCGGCGTGCTGATGATCTCCTCGGAACTTGAGGAAGTGTTGGAAGGGGCCGACCGGATATTCGTCCTGCGCGAGGGGGAGAGCGTGGCCGAACTGGAAGGCCAGGCAACGAGCGAGGAGGACGTGCTCGCGGCGATGGCGCATGGGAGTTCGGCGGAAGGGACGGCAGCGTGAGCGATCTGACCAGGCCATCCGCAGCCCACGACGCCGGAACCCGCGGCTTCAATCTGTTCGGCTTCCTGGCGCGCTACGGCACGGTGATCGCGCTGGTGGTGCTCATCGCCTTCAATCTTGCCTATACGCGCAATTTCGCGACGCTGCAGACGCTCAACGTCAACCTGACCCAGGTCTGCACGATAGTTATCGTCGCGGTCGGGATGACGCTGGTAATCGCCACAGGCGGGATCGACCTTTCGGTTGGGTCGCTGATGGCGATTTCCGGCGCATTGGCACCGATGATCTTCCTGGGGACGATTTTCCCGGTCGGGAACATCTATCTGGCGGTGGCCGTCGCGATGATCACCTCGATCCTCGTTGCCGGCCTGTTCGGACTGTTCAATGGCTGGCTGGTCTCCCGCTTCCGCATCCAGCCTATCGTCGCAACGCTGGTGCTGTTCATCGCCGGGCGCGGGATCGCCCAGGTGATGACAAACGGCAATCTGCAGACCTTCCGCGTGCCGCAATTCCAATGGATCGGGCTTGCCCGTCCGCTCGGCATCCCTGCGCAGGTCATCATAATGGCGGTGCTGGTCGCGGCGGCGGCGTGGGCGCTTCACCGCACGGTGTTTGGACGAAGCATCTTGGCGGTCGGCGGCAATGAAGAGGCCTCGGAACTCGCGGGCATCGCGGTATCGAAGATCAAGCTCGCGGTCTATGCGATCAGCGGCCTGTGCGCAGGGCTGGCCGGCCTGGTGGTCATCGCAATCAACTCCTCCAGCGACGCAAATCTGGTCGGGCTCGGCATGGAACTCGATGCCATCGCGGCCGTCGCGGTTGGCGGCACTCTGCTCAGCGGCGGCAAGGCAACGATTTTCGGCACGCTGCTCGGCGCGCTGACCATCCAGCTGGTGCGCTACACGCTGCTTGCCAATGGCGTGCCCGACGCCGCTGCACTCGTGGTCAAGGCAGGCATCATCGCGTTCGCCGTCTGGCTGCAGCAGCAACACAGAGTGTAATCCATGAACAGCGCCCGACTGGTCCGCATCATCGGCACCTACGGTGTTGTCATCGCGCTTGCAGCGCTCGTCCTCTTCGGATTCCTGCGCTACGACCGCTTCTTGGGCTTCTTCAATGTGGTGAGCGTGCTGCGCTACAATTCGATGTTCGCGCTCGTCGCGCTCGGCATGTGCTTTGTCATCATGACGGGCGGCATTGACCTGTCCGTGGGTTCGGTTGCTGCCCTGGGCAGCGTCGCTTCGGCCCTGGCTAGCCCGCACGGCATAGCGGCCGGCCTTGCGGCGGGTGTGGGCGCCGGGCTGGCGGCCGGTCTGATCAACGCGCTTTTGGTTACGCGCGGGAACCTGATGCCGTTCATCGCCACGCTTGCCACCATGCTGGCCGCAAGCGGCTCCGCGCTGCTTCTTGCCGGGAACCAGACGGTGTCGGTTTCCTACGATTCTGGTTTCACCGCCATCGGTCAAGGAAATTTCTGGATCTTCCCGATTCCGGCGATCATCGCCCTGGTCGCGTACGTGCTCGGATCGGTCGTCCTGAACTACACCAGCACGGGACGGACGGTGCTGGCAATCGGCGGTGGCGAGGATGCGTCGCGGCTGATGGGCCTGCGCACAGATCGCGTCAAGTTTCTCGTGTATGTCGCAAGCGGGTGCCTGGCCGGGCTCGCCGGCGTCGTTCTTGCTTCGCAATTCGGGGCCGGCCAGCCGATCGAGGGCGTCGGCTGGGAGTTGTTTGCCATCGCTGCCGTGGTTGTGGGCGGCACGCTGCTTACGGGCGGGTCCGGATCGGTCTTGACCACGCTCGCCGGCGTGCTCCTGCTCGGCATCCTTTTCAACATCCTGAACTTTGAAAACGGGATGGGTTGGATCTCCCTCTCGGCCTACTGGCAGTCCGTAATCCGGGGGCTCTTCCTGCTGGTCGTAGTGCTGCTTCAGGCGCGGCTTACCGGAAGGCGCGGCACCCGGCCCGGAACGAGAGGTGACGTATGAGCGCCGCACGGGTCCAATCGCCAATTGCCGTTTGTGGCATCTGCCCCGTTGCCGAAGAAGTCTCGCGGGCGCGAGCCAGCGGCCGCCGGCCCAAAGCCTCTTTTAGAGAGAGCAGATTCCACAACCCTCCCATGCTGTCTCTGTGGGGGATTATGGTCTCCGCCAAGCAATCGCCGCCAGCCCGGTACCTTGAGGACTGTACCGAAATGAGCTCGTGGTTGCCTGGGCTTGTGTTATGTCAGGGCTCGCAACCGGGGCGCCCCCTCCGGCTGCCGCGCACGCATTGAACCTGGTGGTGGTGCGGCTGTAACCATGTGTGTTTTCACCCACATTCAGCGCGCCTGTCGAAGCCCGTTCTCCGGTAGCTCCGCTGCAGTCGTCAGCTTCCGGGCCCATCGCCGAAAATTGGTGCCCCCACATGTCGGCTCTGACTAACGCTTAGATGTGCGCTTAAATGCAGCCTCGACCATAGCAGGAGAACTCCTGAGTTGTCACATTCAGCAGATGAGACATGATCCGCGAGATTTCACCGTAGAGAACCCCAGTTGAAGACGTTGCCCAATTGAGCAATTTCGCAACGTGCGCTTGCAAGCGCTCCAGAGGCCTCACCACGCTGTTCGCTCCAATCTAAGCGCTCCGCTGCTTGCCTCGACGGATCGTTCCCAGGCGCCCGGTCTGGAATGGCCCCAAAATTCTCTCCACGCACCGGAACATCGGTCCGCCGTTGCGGTTCGACAGGCAGCGGACACAGTCGATCCAAAGAAGCATCGGCCCGCTTACGACAGGCGCGAGGTCCCACCCCACAGATCTTGCGGACGGAGGAGCAAGCTATGCGGGCATTGGTCTGGCACGGCAAGGAAGACATACGCTGCGATCAGGTTTCCGATCCGGAAATTGTGGATGAGCGTGACGCCATCATCAGGGTGACGAGTTGTGCGATTTGCGGCTCCGACCTTCACCTCTACCATAACTTTGTGCCGGCCATGCTGCCCGGCGACATCATGGGCCACGAGATGATGGGGGAGGTCGTGGAGGTCGGGAAGGGAGTCAACGGCGCTCTGAAGAAAGGCGACCGGATCGTTGTGCCGTTCACCATAATCTGCGGTGAGTGCGACCAGTGCAAGCGACAGAACTTTTCTGTTTGCGAACGCACGAACCGTAAGAAAAATCTCGGTGACAAGGTGTTCGGGCACACCACCGCGGGTCTGTTTGGATACACTCATCTGACCGGCGGCTATCCCGGGGGACAGGCGGAGTACATGCGGGTGCCGTTCGCCGACGCCACGCACGTGAAGGTGCCCGACAGCCTTACCGACGAGCAGGTCCTCTTCCTCGGCGACATCTTTCCCACCGGATGGCAAGCCGCGGCTCAGTGCGAAATAGAGCCCACCGATACCGTTGCGGTGTGGGGCTGCGGCCCAGTTGGGCAGATGGCGATACGCAGCGCCCTGCTGCTCGGCGCGAAACAGGTGGTGGCGATCGATTGCCTGCCGGAACGGCTGTCGATGGCCGCAGCAGGCGGCGCCATTGCCATCAATTTCGCCGAGGAAAGTGTCGTTGAACGGCTGCAGGAACTCACCGGCGGTATGGGTCCTGAGAAGTGCATCGATTGCGTCGGCATGGAAAGCCACGTCTCGCTGGCCCAGCCCGATACCCTCTACGATCGCGCAAAGCAGTTGATGCTCATGGAAAATGATCGACCGCACGTTCTGCGTGAGATGATTTATGTCTGCCGGCCGGCCGGCGTGATCTCGATCCCCGGCGTCTACAGCGGCCTGGTCGACAAGATCCCGATGGGACCGGCAATGAACAAGGGGCTCACGTTCCGCATGGGGCAGACCCATGTCAACCGTTGGACCGAGGATCTGTTACGCCGCATCGAAGATGGCCAGATCGACCCGTCCTTCGTCATCACCCATACCGTCGGGCTTGAGCAGGGACCCGAAATGTACAAGGTGTTTCGCGACAAGCAGGACAGCTGCATCAAGGTTGTACTGAAACCGTAGGAAATCGTCATGACCGTGGTTGCTAAAGTTTCCAACATCACCCGATCGCCTGGCGATCCCAAAGTGCTGAAGGCTGGGCCGAGTGTGGTCGGCGCCTCCGACGGCCTTGCCCGCAAGCTCGGCTGGTTCAGCATCGTGCTTGGTGCCGTCGAGTTGCTTGGCGCCGAGCGGGTTGCCGGCGCGCTCGGCATGAGCGGCAAGGAAGGGCTGATCCGCGCGTATGGGGCGCGAGAAATAAGCAGCGGCATACTCTCGCTTTCGGTGGACAAGCAGGCCGCGTTGTGGAGTCGGGTAGCTGGCGACGGCCTGGACATCGCGACATTGCTGACGGCGTATCGGGATGACAACCCAAAGCGCGACAATGTGGGCCTTGCGCTTGCCATGGTCGCCGGTCTTGCACTGCTCGACATCATCGGTGCGAAAGGCGTGACCGGGCGCCACTCACGCAACGGAACCAAGCCACGCGACTACAGCGATCGCAGCGGCTTTCCCCGAGGCGCTGCAGTAGCCCGAGACCTTGCCCGCTCGCAGCGCGGCCGGGAGGCCGGCGCAGCCTGACAGAGTTGCCGAAACCGTGGCGGCATGCGACCCGCGACAGGTCGTGTCCCAGAGGGGGTTGGTCTCGGCGACCCTACGTTGATAGAACAGGCTAGGCCGTGATCATGACCGTCGAGTGGCCGTTCTGTGCGTCGGAAGCATCGGGGCACGGTAGCCCGCAATGTCTCTTGGCAAGGTTCCGGCGATCCTCAGGCCGAGCCGCGTTCGGGCAAGTCGGTCTCTTCCGCCACCTCTTTTCGCAGATCTCGGCGCAAGCGTTCCGCTTCGTCGGAATTGTTTTCGTCGTCAGTCCGCTCAAGTTCGCGATCGATTGCCTCGCGCGAGCCTTCCACCGGATCCTGTTGCGGAGATGTTTTCGGGCCGGTTTCCATCTTGCCTTTGTTCGGAACGGCGCAGTCGAGAGATTTCGACATCTTTAGCTTCCCTTCGTCTGCCAACATGACCGACATTTGGAATGAGTATCGTCGGACCCTGCCGAACCGGATCGTCGATGATTTGTTCCGGGCTAGACCCCGGTTTCGTTTTGCCCGTCCGCATCAGGCGATGCCCCTCCCCCGTTCCAAGTTTCGCTGAAATTCCTGTGTTTAGCGCCACCGTTGCAACGGAACTACAGCCGCGCAGAGTCGAACCGGTGAAGGCCCCGCTGGTCAAGCAGACCGATGCGGGTCCGCCTCAGCATCTCGCTGCTTGAAAGCGAGTTGTGGAAAGCTGGCAGTCGCAGGAACATTTGATGGCGTTCAGGGTATCAGCTAACAGCCTATAAAGCCCGCCTCGCTGGACTTGAGAGCGTGCTTGCAACCTATGCACCCATCGGGCGTTGGACAGCAACAGCTCGGGTGATGCGCAACGCACCAAGTGATTTGCGGGAAGCAATATGGCTGACAGGCGCTCAATCAGAACTCCGCTGGCTCGAGTGCGGGGCCTTGGATCGGCTAAACATGGAACCGGAGCGTTCATACTGGAACGGCTGACATCTGCTGCACTGTTGATCCTGGTCATTTACATCGTCGCGGTCGTTATCAGGCTGATCGGAGAGCCTCGAGATGTCGTCGTGCGTGTCATCGGGTCGATCTATGTCGCACCCGCCCTCATCGCCTTCATTTTGGTCAACTGCATCCACATGCGGCTGGGCATGCAATCGATCATCGAAGACTACTGCCACGCGACCGTGCTGAAATCGGTTCTGCTGATCGCCAACTGGTTGTTTTGCTGGGCGGTAGCCCTCGTCAGCTGTTTCGCCGTGCTCGTGATCAGCTTCCGATAGGCGGAGGTTCTCCCTTCAAGATCACGGCCTGCGCGGCGCGCCTTCCAACTCAGCACCGTCCCGTCATCTGTCGCGCGCGGCAGCCGCCATCATTCGATTCTCGGGAGCTTGTCCCATTGATGGAAAGGGGGTGGAGAGGTCAACTCCCACTCCAATGTGGTGGCTCCTGCTCCCCATGGGTTCATGCCGGCCGCCCTTCGCCGGGAGAAAGCCTCCAAGATGCCGAAGAGGAAAACCACGACACTCGCGGCCGACAAATATGATCCGTACGATGAAATCATGTTCCAGCCGGCGAATGCGTCGGGATAGTCGATATAGCGACGCGGCATGCCCGCCAGGCCAAGGAAGTGATGGGGGAAGAAGACGAGGTTGACACCGACGAAGGTCGTCCAGAAATGGATTCCAGCTACGAGTGGGTTGTACAGATATCCCGTCATTTTCGGGAACCAGTAATACCAGCCCGCGAATATGCCGAAGATCGCTCCGAGTGAAAGTATGTAGTGGAAATGCGCGACGACAAAATATGTGTCGTGCAATTCACGGTCGAGGCCGGCATTTGCGAGTTGGACGCCCGTCACCCCGCCAACAGTAAAGAGGAATATGAAGCCGAGCGCCCAGAGCATCGGCGTCCGCAGGCTGACTGAACCGCCCCACATAGTCGCGATCCAGGAGAACACTTTTATCCCGGTAGGCACTGCGATCACCATTGTCGCGAAGGTGAAGTAGCGCTGAGTGTCGAGGCCTATTCCGCTTGTGTACATGTGGTGTGCCCAGACGACGAAGCCGATCGCCCCGATCGCCACGATTGCGTATACCATCCCGAGATACCCGAAGATCGGCCTTCGCGAGAAAGTCGAGATCACCTGACTTACGATGCCGAAGGCGGGCAGGATCATGATGTACACTTCCGGATGGCCGAAGAACCAGAAGAGATGCTGGTAAAGCAGCGGGTCGCCTCCGCCGTCCGGCGCGAAGAACGTGGTTCCGAAATTGCGGTCGGTCAGGAGCATGGTGATGGCGCCGGCCAACACCGGCAGAGCTAGCAGCAGCAGAAAGCCGGTGATGAGGATCGACCACACAAACAGGGGCATCTTGTGAAGCGTCATCCCCGGCGCGCGCATGTTGAAGATGGTCGTAATAAAATTGATAGCCCCCAGTATAGAGGAGGCACCCGCAATGTGCAGCGACAAGATAACCAGATCGACCGCGGGACCGGGATGGCCGGAGGTCGACAGTGGCGGGTAGAGAAACCAGCCGGTCCCGGAGCCATAGCCGCCCGGCACGCTGGGCACGAAGATCGACAACAAAAGCAGCATGAATGCCGGTGGCAGCAGCCAGAACGAAACGTTGTTCATACGTGGGAACGCCATGTCGGGGGCGCCGATCATGATCGGAACAAACCAGTTGGCGAAGCCGCCGATCAGGGCGGGCATTACGGTGTAGAAGATCATGATCAGCGCGTGGGCCGTCGTGAAGACGTTATAGAGTTGCTTGCCCGCATCGATGGCCTCGTCGCCTTGATAGCCGTAGATCATCGACGCCAGTCCGGGGAAAAACTGGATCCCGGGTTGCTGCAGCTCAATTCGCATGCTCACCGACAAAAGCATACCGATGACGCCCGCGAGGAAAGCGAAGATCAGATAGAGTGTACCGATGTCCTTGTGGTTGGTCGAGAACAGCCACCGGGTAATGCCGCTTGGCCTGTGGTCGTCGCGACTGCCCAGATCTGTTGCGATATGTTCACTCATGACCGTCTCCGCTTGGGCCGTCCGTCAACCAGCACCCGAACCGTGCTGGCAGTTGAATGTTCCCCCCACAGACCTGCGTCTGGAACATTCAACGGAAGCCATGGTTTGGCTCAGCGCAGCATCACCCTGCGGAGGAGGATCAGCATTCATGCTGGCGATAATTGCTGCGGCAATGGTTCTGACGACGGTGGTTGGTGGGCTGATATCCGCCTTCTCGATCGAGGCGCGTCACGGCCTCCACGACCCCACGCTAGACCAGTCCACGCCTACGCGACGGCCCACCCCGGCCTGGAGGCAGTGGTCCTGACATGGATGCGATTGCCGAGACGTTCGATCGGAGAATCCGAGCAGGGTGGCTGCTGCTCGGCTTCGCGCTCGGTGGGTTTCTCGACGGCATCGTCCTGCATCAGATCCTGCAATGGCATCATCTTCTCTCGGGCCTCGCCGACCCGGCGGGCTCCAACCTGCGCTTCCAGATCATGGCCGACGGCCTCTTTCACCTTTTCATGTATGTGCTCGCGGTGGCCGGCGCAGTGCTGCTTGTGGCCGCGAGGGCGGCCGGCGCGCGGCCTGGGACCACGACTGAGATCCTGCGGGTTGCCTTGGTCGGGTTCGGCGTCTGGCATATTTTTGATGCCGTTTTGTTCCATTGGCTGCTAGGGCTGCATCGGATCAAGATGAACAGCGACATGCCGCTCGCCTGGGAATGGCGTGGCTCGTCATCTTCGGCATTGTGCCCCTTCTTATGGTGGTGGTGCTGCCCAACCGCGGCGGACCGGCACGCGGCGCGTCGGCAGCGCTTACCAGCATCGTCTTGCTTGCAGGGTTGGCAGCGGGCGCCGGCCCGCTCTTCAACGGTGCCGCCAATTCGGTCATCGTCTTTCGGGGCGGCATGGAACCAGCGACGATGATGCGGGCCATTCAAGTCGCCGACGCCCGTCTGAAATGGGTCGACGGCAGCGGCACCGTCTGGGCGGTCGGCCGCGTCTCGTGGCGCGGGTTGGTGATCCTTTACGTGCGCGGCGCCCTAGTCGTCAGCACGACGCCAATTATTGCCGGATGCCTCGCCTGGACCGATCCCGCCGGAGCGAGCCCTGACTTCAGATCGCTGCGAGCCATACCTGACAGCCTATGACTTTCGAACCGGACAGGAGCATCAAGCATGCAACTCGCCAAGAGCAGGCATGGGCGAATCTTGAATTCGCGCATCGTCGTGGTCGGCAGTGGCTTTGCCGGTCTGAAGGTTGCCAAGGCGCTCGGAAGGCGGAGATCTTGGGTGACGATCATCGACCGCCACAATCACCACCTGTTCCAGCCCTTGCTCTATCAGGTGCAACCGCCGCCCTGTCGGCGCCTGACATCGCCGAGCCAATCCGCAAGATACTGGGCCGCTGTCCCTCGGTTCAGTTCCTCTTCGGCGATGTCGCTGAGATCGGCACCGAGGGCGGGATGCTTGTGCTGGCCGATGGAACCACGGTTCCCTATACATACTGGTCCGGCAACCGGTTCGCAGCCGTTTTATGTCGGCCAGGACAGCTGGGCTCAGGTTGTCCGGGCTTGAAGACCATCGAGGATGCCGGCACGATCCGGTCGCGATTGCTGCTGTCGTTCGAGCTTGCGGAACGGATAACCTATCCAGTCGAGCAATCCCGGCTAATGACGATCGCCATCATCGGAGGCGGCCCGACCGGCGTGGAACTCGCGGGCTCGATCGCAGAACTCAGCCGGCACACCCTGGCGCGCGACTTCCGTAACATCCGGCCGGAGAAGACAAGCATCATACTCGCCGATGCCGGCGACCGTCTGCAGCTGGCGGATTCTGCGCCTGGAAAGGCTCTGCGTCGAGGTCGCCCCTCGGCAATCGCGTCGAGGCGGTCGAAGCACAGAAGATCACGGTAGGCGGCAAGGTCATCCCGGTGGCCTTGACGCTCTGGGCCGCGGAGTGGCCGCTTCGCCGCTGGCGGCCCGGCTTGGTTTCGGGCTCCGCGGCGGCCGGGTGAAGGTTGCATCCGACCTGCAGGTAATCGGCCGTTCCGACATCTTCGCGCTTGGCGACGTGGCGCTGTTCCTCGACGAGAACGGCCAGCCATTGCCGGACCTTTCACAGGGGCGCCAAGCAGGAGGGCGAGCACCTCGGCAGGGCACTGGCACGCCGGGTGGATACCGGCGAGGCGTTGCGGCGCCAGGCTGATCGCCGAGGAACGGGTTGAACCGGGTTCACCATCGTCGCCCGTCGCGGAACAGCCAACCCCGAGAGAGGCGTTGCCAGGGATGCGGGCGCCCTCCCCGGCATTGTCCGCGCGCCACCATGAGATTATAGCGCGTGCGTTCGGGGCTCACCGGGCTGCGCTCAGGGTTGAAAACCAGCCTTCAGCGATCTCAGGAGACGCCCGGCAAACGGTCGTGGTTCAAGAGCCAGCGTGAAAATGCCGGAGGGGTTGAGGAGGGTTTGCGGCCTGGACACCGACAGGGCTGTTTCCCACCCCCAGCTATCGAGCAGCGGGTAGATGGAGTAAGCAAGCAACGGGACGCCAGCCGATGCCGCCGCAGCGCATTCTAGCAGCATCTCCTGGTGCCAGCGCGCGCCATAGTTGAAATAGGGCGTTCCGGTTTCGGTGACCATCATAGGCAGGTGGTGGCGATTGTAGTAGTCGGTGATCACCGCCTCGAGGCCCGCGCGCGCGCCTGAACTGACCTCGCCGGCATAATTCTGGGGCTCGGCACTGAGGTGTTTTCCTTTCGTGTCGAAGTCCTCGTTGTGAGCGTAATAGTCGACCCCGAAAACGGTGTCCCTCTTCATCGTTACCTTGAACTCCCTGTTTAGTTTTCGATGCAGGTCCTGGACTTCCTTCAGCATATGCAGGACCCGCTGCAGGCTGTCCGGCAGCGGCCGGCCGGTCGCCGGGCTGCCGTCGAGATAATGCTTGATGGCCCAATCCAGGGATGTGCGCGACGAGGGCGCGGTCGCGTTCCATTTCGCGAGGTGCTCGGCGGGCGTCATTAGCTCCAGCTTTTCGAAATCCGCTTCGAGCAGCCAGTCCTCTCCAAGAATCAGGTCGCTGCCGAAAAAGCGTATGTGCCGGTTGAACTCATCCCATCTTGGCTTGAAGACCGCTGCCTCGGGGTGGATGTAAAGCATGCGCCGTTTGCTTGGCGCCAGTTCCTCCTCTATGGCAAGCCGCGCCAGCACGGCGGCCTTGGCGACCTGCACGGCACGCTCGATGTAGTAGGTGGTGTGCAACGGGCTTTGCCAACGCGGAAATGCCCCGTTCCACATCTCGCTGTTGAAGCCGATGGTCGTCTCCGGCTCGTTGATCAAGGTCACTGCCTTGATCCTTGGGCCATAGCGATTGATCGCCGCCCGCGAGAAGGCGGCGAAATAGGCTGGCCAGTCCTGATTGAGGTAGTAGCTGGCCCGGCCCTTGGTGCGACCGTCCGGTCCGGCGACCCGGAACCGATCCTCGATGCCGAAATGGTGCAGGTCGAGGCTGACCCGCAGGCCGGCGCGGTCGAGGTCGTCGATCAGCCCGTCATGCGCCAGCCAGGTCTCGTCCCGCTCCGGATCAATCAAGTGGTTCGAGAGGCCAAGCCTGACGTTCAGGATCCCGAGATAAAGCAGACGGGCAGCTAAGACACGCCGCCGCTCGTGGTCAAAGAGGCCTTGGTCGTCGAGGGAATCCCAGCGGTAGCTTTCGTCGCGGGTCAAGGGATTGCCGGATTCGACACCCGTCCAGAGGAAGCTCTTAAGCGACGGCCGCCCATATATCTGCACGTATAAGTCGCTAGTCGCCGCATTCCGCGCGCGCTCGTCGGCTGATGGCGCAACGACCGGTGTCACGGCGCGACTGATCAGGGTCGGCTCATTGAACTGGGCATCTACCGATCGCGGCTCCCGGTCGAGTTGCTCGACAAGAAGGGTCTTCGCTCTTGCCCAGTTGATGAGCGCGGTGTCCGTGACCCCCGGCAAGCGCTGCCCAGCTTTGGGCGAGACTGATAGAAAACAACAGGAGCAACGCGGCGGCGGAACTCAGGCAGGTGTCCGACGGAGCCAGTTTAATGCCGGATGATCGTACGGGCATGGTCTTTCTGCTGCTCACTTAGGCCTCAGGACTTCAGGTCCCCGGGCCGAACTGCAACCTCGCCGCTAAGTTCCTCCTCCGGCAGCGCTTCGATGTGTCGGAATGGTCGAGGGTTCGTGATTGTGCGCGCCAAAGCCGGAGCCTTATTGACGTTCCGTACGCGCTCCGACCATCGCCCTCGATCGGCCGCTCGAGGAAGGCCTTCACCTTGCCGTCGATCTCCTCGCACAGCCGCGAGACCTGGCTCGTGGAGATGCCGCTCATCCCCATGGCCTTGACCAGGTCGTCAACCGATCGGGTCGAGATGCCTTGCACATAAGCTTCCTGGATAACGGCGGTCAGCGCCTTCTCGGCCATGCGGCGCGTTCGAGGAAACCCGGGAGGTAGCTTCCCTTCCTGAGCTTCGGGATGCGCAGCTCGACCGTGCCGGCCCGCGTCTCCCAGTCCCGGTCGCGGTAGCCATTGCGCTGGGCGAGCCGCAGCGGGTTCTTCTCGCCATAGCCACTCCGGTGGCAGCCCCAACCTCCATTTCCATCAGCCGCTCGGCGGCAAAGCCGATCATCTCCCGCAGCAGATCGGCATCCGGGGTCTTCTCCACGAGCGTGCGCAGGTTCATCATGTCGTCGGTCATCGGTGGTCCTTCCGAAGTGGGGTTGGTGTCAACAACCAAACTCTACCGGAAAGCGCCGATGACCACCGACACGCCGCTCACTCGCTACAGCGCTACTAACGGCGCGCTCGTGAGTGGCTTCGTAACCGCCGAGCTACACCACCCGATGGGACACGACCCGACGACACGAAGTTCATTCCAGAAATCGCGGACGCGGCACGCAACCATCCACAAACCTCCGCGGTGCCGGAGTGGTAGCACCGCAGTGTCTGCATCCGGCGTGACGGTCGCGCCAGGATTATCTCAGGGCAGCGCTCCAACGCCGGTGTACTGCAGCCACTTGCGCGTGTTTGCTTGGCGTCCAGATCAGCTGGGTTGCTACCCTTATTGTTGGCTCTGCCCCTCGCTCTGCCTGCAGTACACCCGCCGCCGCAACGCTTGCTATTGTTCGGCGAGTTCATCCGGAGGGACTGAGCGAACATGTTTCATGGGCGCTGGACGTTTTACGGCTCGATGCCTCGCCTGAACACGGGCGAACGGCTGCATGGGACGTTCGGCCGGGGCCGCTCTGTGAGTACCACCTCAGCACGTCAGGAGATAGAGCTGCCGGCGCGGTATGCCGGCTGCAAACCATAATTCAACATCACTGCCAGCATCATTTAATACATCGTGCGGAACATCCGCGCGACGGCGAGGTTTGGCTGGCACTGAACGCCTCTCATAATATTTCTAAGGACCAAGATGGATATCGATCTTCAGCGTAAAAACAACCACAGGCTGCCACAAATCCGCAGAAGCTTATTGTGCTTCTCTCACCTTAGATGGAACTTCGTTTTTCAAAGACCGCAGCACATTCTAACCCAGGCAAGCCAATGCTACGATGTATTTTTCTTCGAAGAGCCGATTTTTACGGAAGAAACCACTGCCTACCAGAAAAGCTATACGAGCACTGACGGGGTGACGGTGGTCATGCCGCACATTCCCAGACATCTCAACGGACCGCAGATCACGCGTGCGCAACGCAAGCTGGTTGACGGCTTGGTGGAAAGCCTCGAAGCAACGCCAGCACTGCTGTGGTACTATACGCCCATGGCCCTGCCTCTCAGCCGGCACATTTCCGCTGAGCTTTGCGTCTACGACAACATGGATGAGCTTTCGAGCTTCCGCGCGGCGCCGCCCCGGATGATGGCGCTGGAGCGCGAACTTCTCAGGCGCGCCGATGTCGTCTTCACCGGTGGTCAGAGCCTTTATGAGGCCAAGCAGCATCGTCATCGCAACATCCACCCATTTCCAAGCAGCATCGACAAGGCTCATTTCGGCAAGGCCCGCCTTGCCGGTACGCCGTCTCTCGATCAGGACAGGATCCCCGGCCCCAGGCTTGGTTTCTTCGGCGTCATCGACGAGCGCATGGATCTGGACCTGGTGGATCGCATGGCAGCCTTGCGGCCGGATTGGCAGTTCGTGATGATCGGCCCGGTGGTCAAGATCGACCCGGCAGACCTTCCGCGCCGGCCGAACGTTCACTGGCTGGGCGGCAGGGATTACAACCAGCTTCCTCATTATCTGTCCGGGTGGGACGTCGGCATCATGCCGTTCGCCAGGAACGAGTCGACCCAGTTCATCAGCCCGACCAAGACCCCGGAATTCCTCGCCGCCGGCGTACCGGTGATTTCGACCTCGGTCCGGGATGTTGTCCGGCCGTACGGACAGCTCGGCCTGGTCGAAATCGCTGATACTGCGGAGAAATTCATAGAGCGTGCCGAACATCTGCTGGCTCGCCCGAAGGACGAGTGGCTGCCAAAGGTGGATCGACACCTGTCGGGCATGTCCTGGAGGTCGACCTGGCAGGAAATGCTTTCGCTTATCACGGAGACGCGAGAGCGGCGCACGTCCGGTCCCCAAGCGATACATGCGTCGGAGAGCAGCTATGTTTGATTGGCTGGTTGTCGGCGCCGGCTTTGCCGGGAGTGTGCTCGCCGAGCGCCTCGCCTCCCAGCGGGGAGACCGGGTCCTGGTGGTCGACCGGCGTCCGCATGTCGGCGGCAATGCCTATGACTGCTACGATGAGGCCGGCCTGCTGATCCATAAATATGGACCACACATCTTCCACACCAACTCCGAGCAGGTCTTCGATCATCTTTCGCAGTTCACCGAATGGCGTCCGTATGAGCACAGGGTCCTGGCCGAAGTCGACAAGAAGCTGGTGCCGGTCCCGATCAATCTCGAAACGATCAACACACTGTACGGGCTGGATCTGACGCCGGAGCAGCTCGAGGAGTGGTTCGCTGCGCGCGCCGAGCCGGTCAAGGAAATCAGATCGTCCGAAGACGTGGTGGTGAGTCGTGTCGGGCGTGAGCTCTACGAGAAATTCTTCCGCGGTTATACCCGCAAGCAATGGGGCGTCGACCCCTCGGAACTGGACAAGTCGGTGACCGCGCGCGTGCCGACCCGGACCAATCGCGACGACCGCTATTTCACTGACAAGCTTCAGTACATGCCTGCCGCCGGCTATACTCGCATGTTCGAGCGCATGCTTCATCACCCGAACATCCAGGTCATGCTCAAGACCGACTATTCGCAGATGCGCGAAGAGTTCGCCTACAAGCGGCTGATCTTCACGGGACCGGTCGACGAGTATTTCGGCTACTGCTACGGCCGGCTGCCCTATCGCTCGCTGCGCTTCGAGCACAAGACGCTGCAAAAGGAATGGCACCAGCCGGTGGCCGTCGTGAACTACCCGATGGAGCACGACTACACGCGCGTCACTGAGTACAAGCACCTAACGGGTCAGCAGCATCCCTGGACCAGTTTGACCTTTGAATACCCAACGGCGGACGGCGACCCCTATTACCCCGTACCGACGGCGGAGAACGCCGATCGCTATCGGAGGTACGAGGCCCTGGCGCGTACCACGGAAGACGTCTGGTTCGTCGGCAGGCTGGCTACCTACCGCTACTACAATATGGACCAGGTCGTCGGTCAGGCCCTCGCCACCTACCGGAGAATCGAAGCCTCGGTTCCCAGTGACAACCGCGCCCCTCTTGAGACCGCGGTGTCCAAGATAAGCGGCATTCTGCAAGCGATTTAATGATTGGCGGCGACGATGCGGACCGAGACCATGCAGGCCACGCCGGAGATCTGGGGAGGCGTCGAGTGCAGCATCATTCGGTTGAGGAACCGATGGCGTGACGAATTATCGGAGACGGGACATGCCGGCAGGCTGGACGATCTGGACCGCATCCGGCAGCTTGGCATACGAACGCTCCGGTACCCGCTGCTGTGGGAATCGATCTCGCCGGACAATATCGAAACCGCCGATTTCGCCTGGCACGACAAACGGATGCCGCGGCTGAAAGAGCTAGGCATCGAGGTCATCGCCGGACTGCTACACCATGGCAGCGGCCCCCGCTACACCAATTTGCTCGATCCGGCTTTTCCCGAGCTCCTGGCTCGGCATGCCCGGCGCGTCGCCGAACGCTACCCCGAGATCCGCCGCTTCACCCCCGTGAACGAGCCGCTGACCACAGCCCGTTTCAGCGCTTTGTATGGACATTGGTATCCCCACCGCCGGCACTTGCCAGATTTCGCACGTGCGCTGATCAACCAGTGCCGCGGTGTGGCGCTTGCCATGCGGGCGATCCGCGAGGTGACGCCGCACGCGGCTCTCGTCCAGACCGAGGATCTCGGCAAGACGTTCAGCACACCATTGCTTGGTTACCAGGCGGATTATGAGAACGAACGCCGCTGGCTGACGTTCGACCTGCTGTTTGGCCGTGTCGACCGCGGCCATCCATGGTTCTCCCGCCTGATCGATCATGGGATACCGGAGCAGGAGCTCCAGGCCTTTGTCGACGAGCCCTGCCCTCCCGATATTGTGGGGGTCAACTACTATCCGACCAGCGAGCGTTTCCTTGACCACCGCTGCTCCAAGCTCCCAGCTGGAGCCTCGGTCGGCGGCAATGGCCGGCATCACTATGCCGACCTCGACGCCGTGCGGATGCATCTTCCGCTTGGATCGGACGGGCCGGAACCCCGCCTGCGCGAGGTCTGTGCGCGTTATGACCGGCCGGTCGCCGTAACCGAAGTTCACCATGGCTGCAGCCGCGACGAACAGCTTCGCTGGCTGAACGAAGTCTGGAGCGCTGCCAATCGGCTCGCTGGCGAAGGCAAGAACATTGCCGCCGTCACCGTCTGGGCCCTGCTCGGATGCGTCGACTGGAACAGCCTGCTGCTGCGCAAAGATGGAGCCTATGAGGCGGGAGCCTTCGACGTCCGCAGTCCATCGCCGCGCATGACCGCCCTGGGAAGTGCGGTACGGGAAATGGCCGGGGGCGCCGGCCTGAAGCATCCGGTTCTCGACAGTCCCGGTTGGTGGCGCCGGGACACGCGGTTCTTCAGCCCACCTTTCGAAACCACCGCCGAACGCAGCGGGGGCGGAGACGCGCGCAAGGTGCTCATCCTCTGCAAGGATGCGGCGCTGGGTAACGCCTTTTGCCGGATCGCTGCCCACCGAGGGCTGGAATTCATTGCTTTTCCCGCCAATCAGCTGGACATCACCGAGCCTCATTCCATGCGCCGCCTGCTGCTTAAGTATCGGCCTTGGGCCTTCGTCCACGCCGCCACTCCGCAACGGGCCGAAGCGGGTCCTGTCGGCTCGATTGGGACGGGCAACGGGCCGGCAGATTGCGCGGTGCTGGCGTCGGTCTGTGCCGCCGCCGGTGTTGCGTTGATGACCGTGACGTCGGATGCGTTGGTCGGCAAGACGCTCACCGACCGTTTGGTCGAGAGCAGCCCCATCACCCCGGCATCGGGCATACGCAATCTCAACGCGGCAGCCGAAACGATGGTGATGAAGCATCATCCCGCCGCGCTGGTCATCCGCACGAGCGCCGTCTTCGGACCCTGGAACACCGCAGACGTGCTTTCGCAGCTGCTGGATGAAATCGCAGCCGACCGTTCGCTCCGCTTGCCGGCGGACGCAGTGTGCTCCCCCACTTACCTGCCGGACCTGGCTCACGCCGCGCTCGACCTGTTGATCGATGGCGAGACGGGAATATGGCACCTCGCCAATGACGGCGCGGTCAGTTGGTCCGATTGGGCAAGAGAGGTCGCCCAGTCGGCCGGTCTCGATGCGCGCCTGGTGCTGGGCGATCATGGCCGCGGGGTTCTCGCCCCTGCCGCCCTGGCAAGCGAACGGGGTCAACTCATGCCCTCCCTGGCAAGCGGCATGGGACGCTTCCTCCGGGAGTGTGATGTTCGCTGGAACAAGACCTCGGCTGCCCTCGGCAGCTGAGAAAGCGACTGAAGTCCTAGAGGCCGAGATGAGAGAACCGACAGCGTTTAACAGCTTTTTCCTTGGTGGATTCGAGTGCTCGAGCCATCGCCGGGCCGATGGCGTCCGCCTCGATCTGCTTCGCGCCACCAGCCATGACGAAGCGTCCGAGACCGACTATCGCGAACTCCAGCGTCGGGGGATCCGCACCGTGCGCGACGGGCTGCGCTGGCACCTCATCGAGAAAGAGCCCGGCAACTACGACTGGTCGAGCTTTCTGCCAATGCTGCGCGCCGCCGACGCCACAGGGACACAGGTGGTTTGGGATCTCTGCCACTACGGATGGCCCGACCATATCGACATCTTCTCACCGGAATTCGTCGAGCGCTTCGCCCGCTTCGCGGAAGCCGCTGCCCTGGTCATCCACGCCGAGATCGGCTCGGTGCCGTACTTCTGTCCGGTGAACGAGATTTCATACTGGTCATGGGCGGGTGGCGATACCGGCCGGATCAACCCATTCGCGAACGGCCTTGGAGGCAAATTGAAGCGCATCCTGGTAAGAGCCGCCATCGCTGCCATAGACGCGATCCGACGAATCGATTCCCGGGCCCGCTTCATCACCGCGGAACCGTTGATCAATGTGGTCGGCTATCCGCACGATGTCGGGCATCAGCTCGAGGCGGAGCGTTACAGGCTCTGTCAGTTCGAAGCGCTCGACATGCTTGCCGGGCTTCAGGAACCGGAGCTGGGCGGCCGGCCCGAATACCTCGATATCGTCGGCTTGAACTTCTATCCCGACAATCAATGGCTCCTGCACGGCCCGACGATCCCGTTCGGACATCACGCCTACAAGCCTCTGGCCGACATGCTCGTTGAAGTCGCACAACGCTACAATCGACCCCTCTCGATGTCCGAAACGGGCGCCGAGCGCACGGCCAGGCCATTGTGGGTTCACTATGTCGTAGCCGAAGTCCTCGAGGCCATGCAGCGGGGCGTCCAGATAGAGGGAATCTGCCTCTATCCAATCATCGACTACCCCGGATGGGACAATGGACGGATGTGCGATGTCGGCCTGCTCGGCCCGAGGGGGGAGCACGGCAGGCGTCCAGTTTGCAAGCGCATGGAGGATGAATTGGCCGAGCAGAGCCGAAAACTGCTGGCGCTTCAGCGCGAACTCACGTCAGGGCCATATGCCGGAGGGACCTATGCGGTATCTGAAGCCACAAGCAAGTAGCCCGCTGCCTCCGTTCCTGGAGGGGTCGGCTGCCTTCATAAGGCATTATGTGCGCAGGCAGCTGCCGCAATTCATCATCCTCGCCGTGCTGGTGATATCGGCCGCGTCCTGCGCTGTCGCCATCCAGTACGTGATGAAGGTGCTCGTCGACGCGATGGCGGGCCCACGCGAAGGCTCGGCCGCGCAGACAGCGCTCGCCATTTTCATCAGCCTCGTCGCGGTGGAGAGCATCCTCTGGCGTCTCTGCGGCTGGCTCGGCTGCAAAGCGACGCTCGCGATCGGCGTTCAGATGCGGCTCGACCTGTTCGACTTCCTGAACGGTCAGCCGATGAAGTACTTCGCCGAGAACCTCGCGGGCTCGCTTGGCCAGCGGGTTACCGCGACCGCGGGCAATTTCGGCGCCCTGACCAACATCGTCATCTGGCGGGTCGCGCCGCCGGCTGTCGACTTCATCGGCACCGTCATCGTGTTCACGGTCGTCGACTGGCGGATGGCGGTGGCCCTGGCGTCCGCAGTCGTCGTTATCATGGGCGGCCTGCTTGCCTTCGGGGAACGTGGAAAGCACCTGCACCGCACATATGCATCTTATGCGAACGAAGTCGGTGGAAGCCTGATCGATGTCATCACCAACATGTGGTCCATCAAGGCGTTCTCAGCCCGGTCACGCGAGCACGCAAGGCTGGCGGCGAGCTTTCGAGCCGAAGCCGATGCCCAGCGTGACAGCTGGATGTACACGGAAAAAGCGCGCCTCATCCACGACATTGCACTTTGGGTCATGGCCGGCGGCATGCTCGCCTGGGCGGTCCGGCAATGGAGCCGGGGGGAAATCACGCCCGGCGACGTGGTCCTGGTCAGCGCTTTGACGTTCCGCATCCTTCACGGGTCCCGCGATATGGCGTTGTCGCTCGTTGACATGGTCCAGCATTTCGGCTTCATCGAGGACACGCTGCGCATCATCGGCCAGCCGCAAACTGTCGTCGACCGGCCGCAGGCGCCGGCCATTCGTCCGCGTGGCGGGGCCATCGAGTTCCGGCAGGTGTCCTTCACTTACGGCACCGATGTCGAGGCGATCCACAATCTTGACCTGTCCATCCCCCCTGGTCAAAAGGTCGGGATCGTCGGTCCGTCCGGAGCGGGCAAGTCGACGTTCGTCCACCTGCTTCAACGGCTCTACGACGTTCAGGGCGGCCAGATCCTGGTTGACGGTCAGCCGATCGCGTCGGTCACGCAGGATAGCCTTCGCGAAGCGCTGGCCGTGGTGCCGCAGGAAATCCTGCTGTTTCACCGGACCGTCATGGAGAACATCCGGTTCGCCCGGCCTGAGGCCAGCGATGAAGAAGTCCACGCCGCTGCCCGGGCCGCTCACTGCGAAGCCTTCATTTCAAGGCTGCCCGAGGGCTATGACACTCTGGTGGGTGAACGGGGGATAAAGCTCTCCGGTGGGCAGCGGCAAAGGATCGGCATTGCCCGGGCGTTCCTGAAAGCCGCTCCGGTGATCGTTCTCGACGAGGCCACGTCTGCCCTGGATACAGAGTCCGAACTGGTGATACAGGCATCGTTGGTCAAGATGTTCCGCGATCGCACCGTGATCGCCGTCGCGCATCGCCTTTCGACGCTCTCCAGCTTCGACCGCATTCTGGTTATGAATGGAGGGCGCGTTGTCGAGGATGGAGACGCGGCGGAGCTCAGAGCTCAGGGCGGTCTATTTGCCCGCATGTGGAGGCTGCAGGCCGAAGGCCTCACCCTCGACGCGGCTGAATGAACGCCTTTTAGGCGAATTCAAAGCATGCAGCAGACCCTATAGCATTCGATTGTAAGGCAACCCCGCATTGCTAACCCCTTCATGAAATCAGAACACCAAACTCAAACCGTGATCTCGCAGACCGGTACCTCAAACCGATGCGCCCGAGTTCGCTTACCACCACCATCTCACGTGCCTTCGGCAACCGATCGCGCCGACCGGGACCGCTCGAGGCGCGGTACGACAATGCGTTGAGAATGCGATCATTGGACGGTGGCCTGGACTTTGAAACATTGGCTCTCAGCTGCTCGGCGGGATGTTCGGGTTGCTGCGACCGTGTTGGGGCAGCATGCTGGTCCCAGGCCTCGCCTCGGGTTGTTAAGGGCCGGGTCTGATTCCAACTCTTATCCGGTGCCGAGCCGAGGATCCGATGGCACCAGCGACGTTGCGTCCCTATATCGACGAATGCCCCCCGAACGGGGCCGACCGGCCCCTTCACTTGAGAGCCAGCTCGCCGTGACCTTGCCTGCCACTGCTGAACAATCCCGAGGCACCCAGATGCAGCTTCCCGCCCTGCGCAACAGCTATGCACAATTGCCCGAGCGCTTCTTCGCGCAAACAGGTCCGCAGCCGGTGTCCGAACCTCGGCTGATCCGCTTCAACCGACCCCTCGCCGAGGAACTAGGGCTCGACGCCGACCAGTTCACCAGCCCGGACGGAGTGGAGATGCTTGTCGGCAGCAGATTTCCGGAAGGCCTGCAGCCAGTCGCCTTGGCCTATGCGGGCCACCAGTTCGGAAATTTCGTGTCTCAGCTCGGCGACGGTCGCGCCCTCCTGCTTGGCGAAGTGGTGGACGTCAACGGCATCCGCCGCGACATACAGCTGAAGGGATCGGGGCCGACGCGGTTCTCGCGCAACGGTGACGGCCGCGCCGCACTGGGTCCTGTCCTACGTGAGTATGTGGTCAGCGAAGCGATGGCGGCGCTGGGCATCCCGACGACGCGAACCTTGGCGGCGGTGCTCACCGGCGACCCCGTGCATCGCGAGGTCCGGCTGCTCGGCGCCGTGCTGACACGAGTGGCGGCAAGCCATATCCGGATCGGCACCTTCCAATATTTCGCCGCGCGCCACGACACCGAGGGGCTCAAGATCCTCGCTGACTATGCCATTGAGCGTCATTTCCCGCACTTGTTAGGGCAAGCACGGCGGTACCGCGCTTTGCTGGACGCCGTGGTCACAGCACAAGCGGATCTGGTGGCGCGTTGGATGCTGGTCGGCTTCATCCACGGCGTCATGAACACCGACAACATGGCGATCTCGGGCGAGACCATCGACTATGGCCCATGCGCCTTCATGGACGCCTATGACCCCGGCTCGGTGTTCAGCTCGATCGACCGCGTCGGCCGCTATGCCTATGCCAACCAGCCTCGCATCGCCACATGGAACCTTGCGCGCCTTGCCGAGACGCTGCTGCCGCTCATGAGCACGGATGAGAATGAAGCCGTCGCAGAAGCCGAAGAGGTGCTGAGGTCGTTTCAGCCCTCCTATGAGGCCATGTTGCAGCGCGGGTTCCGCAGAAAACTCGGATTGCTGACCGAGGCGGAGGCGGACCTGCAGCTCGCGGCTGATTTCCTCGATGTGCTGGCTCGCGGCGAAGCCGACTTTACCCTCGGCTTTCGACGCCTAGGCGACGATCTCGACGCCTCGGAAGGGCAGGGCACGGCGCGGCAGCTGTTTAGGGATCCAGCCGCATTCGACGCCTGGTCGGTGCGGTGGCGCGAGCGGATCGCCAGTGAAACAGCCGATACAGCCACGCGCCGGGCGGTCATGCATGCCGTAAATCCCAAATTCATCCCTCGCAACCATCGCATTGAGGCGATGATACAGACGGCACTGGACGGCGACTTCACACCCTTCGATGAGATTCTGGGGGTCGTGAGCCATCCCTTCGATGAGCAGCCGGAAATGGAACGCTATGCTGACCCGCCACGCCCGGATGAACGCGTCCTACAGACATTCTGTGGCACATGAGACATCCATGATGGCCATCTAACATGTGCAAATGCGGAAGGCCTTTTCGCATGCTATCGTCGTGCTGTTTTCGGAAGGGTCCGACCTGTGACAATTATAGAATTAGCATTCGAATTGCTGGCACGGAAGCTAGTAGACCACACTGGAATATCCGATGAAGATGCTCGTGACCTTGTCGCAGCGATGGGCGCTGACTGGACATCGCTCGTGCGAGCAGCCAGGGTGATGAAAGAGATTTAGGTCTTTCCGTCTTTCGGCAATTAGCCGCAGGCCATGAAAAGGCCGATCCTCCCCGATCCGGTACCGGATAGCATTCTTTTGGCCGCTGCAAAGTTGCAGGCGGGTTCCGGCAAAGATTGTAAAGGAATGATGGAGGCCGACGCAGCGCCCGAGAGCTGTCGCCTGCCCAGTCCCGAACGCCGCCAGCGTGATCGCGTCGAAACAGGCGCCGGCAAGTTGAGCCTTTACTGTTTGATCCAGCACCCTCCAGAACCTCTCCATGCCGCAAGGTGGGGGGCTTTTCGAGTTGAAACTTGATCGGCACCGCGCGACGCCGTACAAAAGGTCGTCGCGTGGCCGCGCCGCATTCAGTCCGTTCCTTATCACCCGCGCGCCTGGGGCTTCAGATAGACTGCCAGGCAACAACTACAGATCCCCAGTCCGACGATCGGGTAGCTCAATGCCAAGATAGCGGCGAGCCCAAAAAGGCTGAGCGTAATCATGGCACGTAGGCGCATGAGCCGCCGCACTTGTGGTGACACCTCCTCCTCTGGCAACGGATCAATGAGTTCGCGGATCAACAATAGATATGTCAGGTTAACCAGGAAGAATACGGTCGCATAGAAGGCGACCGGCTGCGGTGCCAACTCGCTTGCGGCCATCCATGCCGTGGCCAGGGGGAGCAGCGAGACTGAGAACAGGTGCGCGAAATTGTACCACATTAAGGATGCCGTGCTCTCTTTCGCGTAGCGCAAGAGATGATGGTGGTCGCCCAGACAATCGCAATGAAGAGATAGCTTACACCGTAGCTAAGCCAGGTTTCCCATGATGCCAGAAGGGCTTTGAGAGTCGGCACTTCCGGCGGGCGCAGGTCCAAAACTAGAACTGTGATCAGTACGGCGAACACGCCATCGGAAAATGCGTTCAGCCTTTCCAGGCCAGGTGAAGGTAGCACGTGCGCCCCCATTTTATTCCTGAGCTAATGCTAACGCATTCCAGTCGCTGCTCAATAGACACCCCGGCTTCTGCGCCGCTCCGAAATCGTCTGGCTCGACGTCGGCCGCGATCAGACCGAGGATTCTTCCGGCTGGATCGAGTTCTTTCCCGACAAAGGGATTTCGGGGACCTTGCGCGGAAAGACCGGCTGGCGCGAGGTCGAAATCGGCCGCGGCTCGTCCGGTGCCACTTGCCCGGTTGTCGCCCTGCAGACCTGGCTGAAGCTGGCGCGGATCGCCCATGGTCCCTCTTCCGGCGCGTCACCGGCCAAGGCAAGACGGTCGGCGCCGAGCGGCTCAATGACCAGGAAGTGGCGCGACGGGTCAAGCGCACCGCTCTGGCCGCTGGTGTCCGCGGCGACCTGTCCGAAGGTGATCGCGCGACAAAATTCTCGGGCCATTCCTTACGTGCAGGGCTTGCCTCCTCGGTTGAAGTCGACGAGCGCTATGTGCAAAAACAACTCGGCCATGCCTCGGCTGAAATGACTCGCCGCTATCAGCGCCGGCGCGATCGTTTCCGTGTCAATCTCACCGAGGCCAGTGGACTGTAGGGCGCAAGCGTCCTCCCCTGCCTTGGGATGCCGAGACTGCGTTATGGCCAGGACAGCTGGTCCTTCGGCAACCGGCCGCTCGGGTCGAATACGGTTATCTTGTGCGGCAGATCCGGACCCCAGTTCCAAAGGACGAGGTTGCGATCCTCAATCTCTGCGCCCGGCGCGAAACTTGGGACCACAATGCCGGCAATATTTCGAGGGCGCAACCGGTCGTAAATGGACCAGGACGCCGGGCGCTCTCCGTCGCTGAGAGCCGTTGCCCAGGCGCAGGCCATCTCTTCGAGCGTCACAGAAAACTCTTCCCTCCCCTCTTGCGTTGTCAGATCGGCAATGTCGTCACAATCGATCTCATAGGAGCAAAGCACGCACGGATCGATACGCTGTGCGAAGCCCTGGTTGGCTTCCTTGATCGCAGTCATGATGGTCAGTGCCAGATAGAGTGCCGGCACGCCTTTGGGATTGAATCGGGCGCCTCGGCTCGCCGCTCCTTCGCCGGAAGTCGGCTTGAATGCCCAACGTGGATCGTGTGCGCGGTAGCAGGTTCTGACGAACTTCACGCAAACCCGCCAACGGCCATGTGATCGAGATAATCACGGACCGCTGCTGCCTTGCCGTCCTTCACCAGCGCCTCAGCGGTGCGTCCCCCAAACGCTGGAAGCGGCTGAGCCCGGTACCAAGCCATCGCCTGCTCCTTGCCGCCCGCCCAATCCGACACGCGGCTGATGATCTCGAGCATTTCCCGTAGACGCCCCTGGGTCTTTACCGTGGCGCTACGCTCTGATCGATAAAGGGTCTCGCGCGCAAGACCGGCGGTCTGGGCTAATTGGCCTTTGGACATGCCAAAACCGTCCGCGACCTGCTCGATCGCAATCTTCCCGTTCCGGTCCATATAGGACAAGATGAGAGATCCGTTCTGCTCGGGTTCCTTGAGTGCATGGGCCACAATATTCACCATACCATATCGAGAGTCATATTTCCTGTGCAAAAGGTATGGCAGTTCTCGACAACTTTCAAGGATTGAACCAATTCAAGCTGTTGCCAACGCCTAGCTGCGCGCAGGCCTCGCGTCCTCGGCGGAGATTGATGAACGCCATGTGCAAAGGCAGCTAGCCACGCCAGCGCCGAGATGACCCGCAAGTACCAGCGGCGTCGCGATCGTTCGGGTTAACCGCACCAAGGCATCCGGGCTCTGAAAGACCGCTCCCGATTGTTCGCTGCCGTGAGGCGGTTAAGTGCTTGAGGTGATGACAACACGTCGTCGAGCAAAGCAATCGCTGCGATCAGGCTGTCGGCGGGCGATGCTTCGTAGTCGGGCATTATCATCAGTTGCGCAATGGAGCGACTGACGAATTCCGGGTTGGGCTTTTCCATTCGCTCTTTGGTGCGAGCGACCTGTTCGGGAAGCGCGCGCGGGGCGTTGAGGTTCTCGCCCAATTGCGACCGGCCTGCAGCGGCGATATCGGAGATGTCGCGCGGGTTGGCTTGCGATCCGCGATAATAGACCTTCTTGGCGATAATTTCCGGAATGGTTTCAAGACGCACCGTCCTGCCTTCCACCACACGGATTCGAACGGGCATCGTTGTCAGCGCTCCGGATGAAGTCAATCTCGCCTATGCCTCAAGGGCGAACTTCTGAAACCGAAGCCAGTTCCCAGATAATCAGATGGCAGTAGCTGCTCGCAGGCGAAATCAGTGGACTCGTCCTCCGTCTACCCGTCAGCGATGAGACGTCGAGTCAGGCCGACCAGCACGCGTTCTTCGCCCCTCCCTGTTGAGATCTTGCATGACCAAGCAAACGCGTCCGCCTCCCTAACCCCGCGTCGGGCCTTGTCTGCCACACTTCAGTTGTCCGCGGACAACCGCCTGTCCGTCCAAGGGCTAGTCGCGTTTGAGGCACGTATTCCGGTGTCCCTTTCGTTCTGGAACGCTATCATGACTGCCTTGTCCGGCGCGAGCGTGACGGGAAAAACGCTCTCGACCTCCTCATCTAGTCGGCCTTGCGTTGGCTTGGCCAGGTCGCTGGGAACGTCGATCACGAAGCGGGCGACGTCGCAACCGCAGCGCCACGATCGGGTTTGGCGGGGCGTTAGGACGCTCCGGCGCTGAAGGTTCCGGCACGCTCCTCAATTCGGCGGACAGCCGGCAAGCCGCCCGTATATTGGCCTCCGCAGCGCCCGCGGGCCTCAATAATTGCCGTTGTAATAGCGGTCGTCGCACGGCGCGGTGTAGATGCGGCCGTAGCGGTCCTGGTAGCGGCAGAGCTGGTCCTCGCGGCGCTGCGGGGTGGTGGCAGAGCCAACGACGGCTCCGAGCAGCGCGCCGCTGGCGGCGCCGATAACCGTGCTCTTGGTGTTACCGCCGATCGCCTGGCCGACGAGCGCGCCGCCGGCGCCGCCGAGGAGCGCGCCTGTCGTGGCGCGCTGCTGGCCCTCTGTCTGCGACTGGCAGCCGGCGACAGCGCCAGCCAACAGCACGGCGGCAATGGCTTTGTGAAAGGTCATGTAATATCTCCCTTAAAACTCTGAAATCCCTATCAACGGTCCCGTGCGGGCGCATTGCGGCGGAACGGGGGCACGGGCTCTCACGAAGTGAGTCAGGGTTTCCCATGAGTTGAAAGCCATGGTTTTCAAAGCGCGAAGCCAGCCGGACGGGCGATTCGATTAAACTGGACTGGAATTGCTATGCGCTGAGCGCTAGGATTGACAATCGTCCCAATGGTGCAAGGCGATGGACAAGGTTGCTGCGGCCCGCGAACCTCCTAAGGAGAGGAGAAGGGTTCGCGCGGCTCAATATGTACGAATGTCCACCGAGCACCAGACTTATTCCCTTGAGAATCAGAAGGATGCAATCCGCAGTTATGCCGAGGTCATGGCGTACGACATCGTCGCCACCTATGAAGATCCCGGCCGTAGCGGGTTGCACATACAAGGCCGGCCCGGCCTCAAGAAGCTGCTATTCGACATTGAACACGGACTCGCCGACTACGAGACGGTCGTCGTCTACGACGTGAGCAGATGGGGCCGGTTCCAAAGCGTCGATGAAAGCGCTTCCTACGAATATCGATGTCAGATGGCGGGTGTACGGATCGAGTTTTGCGCCGAGCAATTCGCGAATGATGGCACCGTCGGATCCGATGTACTCAAGGCCATAAAGCGCAGCATGGCTGCAGAGTACAGCCGGATGTTGTCACAGAGGGTCTTTTTGGGCCAGGTGAGGATGGCCCGCATGGGCTTCCACGTAGGCGGCATGCAGGGGCTCGGACTAAGGCGTCTGATGGTTGACCAGTTCGGACAGCCCAAACTCATCCTCGCCCGCTACGAACACAAGAACTTCCAGACAGACCGGGTGATCATCGTACCGGGGCCACCGGAAGAGATAGCTACTGTTCGATTGATCTTTCGCCTTTTCGTCAGGTCACGCAAGAACGAACCTCAAATCGCGAAATACCTGAATGCCCGGGGGATCCTGAACGACTTCGGCAGGCCTTGGAAGGCCTATGGCGTGCGCCGTGTCCTGACCAATGAGAAATATATCGGCAACAACGTTTGGAATAGACGCTGCACCAAGCTCAAAACCAAGGCTGTGTACAATCCTCCGGATCAATGGGTCAGGGCGGACAACGCCTTTGAACCAATCATCAGTCGCCAACTATTCGACAAAGCACAGCAGATGTTAAAAGCGCTCTACCTTCACATGAGCGATGACGAGATGCTGTCAGCCCTACGAAAACTCCACAAACGGCATGGGAAACTGTCATCCGACATCATTAACGCAGCGCCCGGATGCCCTTCGGCCTATCGCTACAGCGCGCATTTCGGGGGCCTGCTCGGTGCATACAAGCTGATCGGTTGCCTGCCGCCCAGAAAGTTTCATTTCATCGAGATTGACAGGCGCCTCACGGCTATCCGCCATCGCGTTATGGAAGACCTGCTCGTCGCGGTCGACAAGGCAGGCGGCCGCGCTTCCCAGGCTCCTGAAACGGAGCTCATCCGCATCAATGGCGAGGTGACCGTAGCGCTCGCAATCGCCAGGTGTCGCGTTTCGCATTGTGCATATCCCCGCTGGTCTTCGAGGGCGGTGCGAGAGGCCATGGCGGATATTTTCGTCTTGATCCGCATGCAGCCGGGCAATCTGATCATTCGCGATTACCTGATCGCTCCGATGCATGAAATCGTGGGGTTCAAAGGAGATTTCCATGTCAACAATGGAATGAAGCTGGATGCGTTTCTTTTCCGATCACTAGATCCGCTCGTTGCGCTGGCTGAGCGAGCATTCGTAGGGAACGCCGCATGAAGGTGCGCCGCGTAGTTTTAGGCTTGGAAGCCGCCGACCACATTTTGCAAAATAACCGCACAAGACACGCAGCGCTTTTGGAAAAGATGCACGAGCCCAACAGATGGTTCACCGGTCCATGGCTGTGCAAAACCTATCAGGCTGAATGCCAAAGAACGCGGGACATGATCGCCGAAGCGAGTATCTCTCGGCATCTGTTGGAGACGATCACAGAGGTGTTTCGACATCCGATTAAGCAGGAATCGTTCCGTCGCCTGCTATCGGCCGAAAGCCTGGCCTCTGTGCCGAAGGCCCTAACCGAAGGGCCTACTTTGAACCTGCTCGCGGACAGTTCAGCGCCAAGGCCGTTGGTCAATGGAGTTTCTCCCGAGGCTCTCGATCTTTTGCAGGATTGGAATGTGCCTCCGCAGGTCTTCGCGTCCTTGCGCAAGATGGTTCCGGAAAGGCAGTTCAATGCGGCAAGGCTCATGATCGCCCTGAAGAGGATGGGCTTCCACTATGCGCAACTCCTCTCAACGCTCACTCCGGCGTCGCAGTTGGCGGATCCCTCCGTGCCGAGAAAGAAGTTTGTCGGGGTGACAGCCGATCAGCTGGCCGCCATGGAAACTGAGTTTGATTTGCTGAACGAAGAATTTCTGTACTGCGCAAGCCTTCGTGGCACCTGGGCGCTGGAGTTGATGGCGGCAAGGCTCTATCTCGACCGTCTGATGGAAAATGCACGGGTGGTCAGACACCTTGCGCGGGATTTCCCGGAGCAGCTCGGGAGGTTCCAATCGATACTGGACATTCCAGCAGGTGGGGAAGGTTTGACGAGCCAACCGGTAAAAACCGGGCTTAGGCGCACGCATTTCGTCTTTTGAGCTGGCGCCTTCGGGCAAGATGCAGCCCGCTACGTATTGACGTTCACAATTGACACAAATTGGGAAGGCGGTTTCGAGACACCCTTCGCCCATTCGATCTGGGCAGCTACTCCGATGGCAGCGAGCTTGTGGAGCGTGATCTTGATCGATTCACCGGTTGCAGTCGAATTTCAGCTTCAAAGGATCAACGCCGCCGCCATAGACCATCATGAGATCGGCCGATCTGCAGTAGCGGACGTTGCCGCAACTGCATTCCACCTTCACAAGCATATTGTGCCGGGTCGCCTTCCCCAGCGTGTCGATCGGGTCGTGCGCCACGAGAACAGAAAAGGAACAAATTCCTTGCCCGTCCAGCGGCCTTATGGAATCTTTGCGCAGATGAGCGACGAACCAATCAGGCTTCCCGACGCCATAACGCCCGTGTCGCGCGAGCGCGCCAGAGTGCTAGGGCACCTGTGCGAGCACACGGGTTGCGCGAAGCACGGAGGGTTCGGCTTTGCTCGGCATCGCCAAGAGCCGCATTGGTTCTGCTTCGAGCACCGGGATGATGGCGAACGCTATCTCTGAAGGAGGAAACCCATGGTAGATAGACCACCGTATATGCCCACAGGAATTGGCATTGGCATGCTGGGTGATGACGAAACGAAGATCGGCGTCCTGATTTTCGAGACGGCGGAAGGCAATTTCGATTTCGCACTCAATCTGCAGGCGGTCGAAGTCATTCGGCAGGCGCTCAGCAAGATCGAGACGCACCTGACGAAGGGGAAAATCTTGAACCTCGATTAGCCGGTGAAACTATTCTATGCCGCTGACGTTCTTGCCGTCTCAGGGTAGGCGGGCAGGTGGTGCTTGGCAGGATTCAGGAAGTTCGGGTGCCGGCAATGTCTCGGCGCCGGCAAGGTTTTTCAATGCGCGAAGTGGCTGAGCTCAAACGGCACTTGTTGCCCGCGCGGAGTGCACCGAGCCGGGTGCAAAGGGTCTACGATCAGATGCCCTATGTGTCGTGGCAGCGGCCTACAAAGTCCGGAAACTATACGTCGAACAGATCAGTAGGCCCGCGACCGATCTCGTCGATGATATCGGGGGTGTTGTTGCGCGGCGAACCCACCTTGCTGTCGATCGGCCACATCTTCATCAGATCGGACGGAAAAGGCTTCATCAGGTCGCGAGGGTCTTGCTCCGGCCCAAGCCAGCGCATGTAGTCGGCCGGCGCCAGGATCACCGGCATGCGGTCGTGGATGGTCGCCATAAGCGAATTCGGTTCGCAGGTGGCAATGGCAAAGGTCCGCACAAGTTCGCCGGTGACCTTGTCGGCATACTCTTCCCAGATGCCCGCCATGGCGAAGGGCTCATCAGACTTCATCGCGATGGCGTAGGGCTGCTTTTTCTTCCCCGACGCGTCCAGCTTCTGCCATTCGAAATAGCCGTCGACCGGCACCAGGCAGCGGCGCGCATTGTAAGCCTTGCGGAACAAGCCATTGCTGGCGATGGTCTCGCAGCGGGCGTTGACAGGTGGCGGCCGCCCGCCACCATCCCGAGCCCAACCGGGGACCAGTCCCCAGCGCGCCGAGACGAATCCGGCCATGCTGGTCGAGAGCTCTTCACGAATGATGATCGGATAGGTCAGGCTTGGCGCACCGTTCCACAGCGGGAAGCTGTTGCCCAGCCGTTCGACCTCGCCAGGGTGGGCGAATTCGAACCGACGAACCATGTCGGGGATTGTGGTCTTTACGAAAACGCGTCCGCACATGCACCAGAGATAAGTATCCGAAAAGCAAGAGTCTACTTCGGGACGGCTATTCGATCGCGCCACCCTCCCGATTGCTGACAGCCTCCGCCATGACGGCAAAGACGCGTCGGCCGATCGGTTCGCTTCGCAATCGGCCTAGGAATCGCTATAGGTCACGCCGTAGCGGGTTGATCCGCTCGTATTTGCACTCATGCTAATACTAAGCCATGATCCCTTTCTGCCGGTGGGGGATCGCCGGCATGGCCCGGCTGGCGGCCCCCAAAGCCCTAAGTATACCCCCGGCAGCCGGGCCGCCCACATCAATTGCTTGACAAAGGCCAGATGGTCGCGCGCGGCGCTGGTGTGAGGCTTAAAGCGAGGTGGCGGCGGGACATACAGTGGCTAGTAAAACCCTCTGCCTACTGGTGAGCGGGCAGCGGGCCTTTAGTTTCGGTGGTGGAGGCCCACCGGGCTGCAAATGTGCCGTTCGCAGCCGGCCCCGATGGTTAGCCGCCTTTGCACGGATCAACGACTTACTGATTCGTAAGGAACATCCCGACGTCAGCGACGTTTGCGCGGATGGCTCTCGTTACCGGGTTCGCATCCGCAGTGGTGGTTCTTTTTGTCGTCCTGCTATTCACGCACGCAGCCCGAGACCTTCATAGCTCGCCAATCTATCACAGGCTGTGTCGCCGACTGCGCCGAGCCCGTTAGCGCTTCATCGGCTTAGGGGTGATCTCCTCGGTTGCCGGCCCCAGGCCAAGCACACCCCCGGCAACTGGGCCGTCCACATCAATCGCTTGAGGAAGGCGCAGGCCGCACAGGCCCGGTGGTATTCCACTGGATGAACTCGACTTCCTTCCCCGTCACTTCCCGCACGGACTTCAACAGCGCATCATGCAGGGTGCGCGTCGCGCGGTAATGGTCGCAGTTTGGCGATATAAACGGCTTTATGATGCTTTTGTGCAGCGCTTCCGCCGCCATGAGAAAGCGCTCGATTTCAGCCTGGGAAAGCTGTTTCGATGGTTTGGACCTAGCCATTGGCAAACTCCGTTTTAGGGGGTTCGCCGCAACAGGGAGGATTATATTCCCCTTCTTTGAATAGTTGGCAAGCCCTATCGTCAATCGGCCAAGCTGGCATCGCGGTGCTGCATCGCCTCCAGAATGACTTCGAAGGCGCTGCCGACTTCGTCGGCGATCTCCGCCGGGTCGATGCCGTCGCGCTCGGCCGCTCGCATCGCCTCGTTGGCGAGGTCGCTCGCCGCGATCGGATCGTCCGTGATCGCATTCGGCAGATGCTCTGCCATTCACCGGTCGAGGAAATTGGTGCCGCGTGTGCTCATGTGGCCCTCATCCGAACAATGTAAGCGAAGGTCCGCTTCTCGCCCTTCAACTCCGTGACACGTAGCCAGTTTTCTTCCTGGCGCCGGAACGTGACAGGCATCGCCAACCTGTGCCTCCGCCGCTTTGAAAGGCAACTGTGCTGTGACTATGCTCGATGACATAGCCGATCCGGCGGCCATGACCTCAACCCGATACTGCGGCACCCGATCTCCCCGCGATTGTTCCGCAACCACGATTCAATCAGCTTTAGCTAAAATAATTCCGGAACATTTAGCACGGCCGGATGTTGCCACCCGCATGACAAAGCTATCTGACCTTGGCCCTCCGGTTCCCGGCAAACTGCATGGAGGGCAGCACATTGAAGAGCATCTTCACTACTACAACTGCCCGCACTGCGGTCAGCGGGTCGATCAACGCGATCTGCGGCAAGTCTTCTGGCATGAACGGCCTGGTCATGAACCGCTGGAGCCGGATCCTGAGGCGAAGGTGATCGAACTTCCAAAGCGGAATGAGAAAAACCCGCCGGCGTGAGCCAGCGGGTCTTGAACACATTCGGCTGATCTCAGGGGACCGGTGGCGGTGGCGGCGGTACCGATGGACCGGGGCCAGCCGTTACAAACGAAAGTCCTTCGCGCTTGGTCAGAACGGGCTTCTCGTAAGTTTTCATCGCGCAGATCACGTCTTGCTCAGGCCGGATACGATGACCACCTGGGCTGCGATGCTGCCCAGGCGCTCGCGCTTTTTCAGTTCTGGCTTTTCGTATGTCTTCTTCACAGTGGTGCTCCTCGCTTTACCCTCGGGAGGGAAAGTGCCTTGCGTCCGTGCTGTCTGTCAACAGCAAGCATGCCCTGTTCGGGGCAAGCTGATCTATTCTTTTAGTACCGGCACGGAAGGGCCGGGGCCGATCGCCGTGACTGCCGAGAGACGTTCACGCTTGGTGAGAACAGGCTTATAATAGGTCTTCTTCATGTGGGTGTTCCCCTCGCTTTACCCTCGGCGGCGAAATTGCCTTGCGCAAGCGAGTGTTGTCAACCAGAAGCCCGCGCCCCTCGGCAGAAAAGCGCGGGCCGACCAAGTTTGCCCTTGGCCAGCAGCGCGAAGGAACGTTGGAGTGCGCTGCGTCGGCCCAAACTTGCATTCGATTAGGCTGTTCCAGCGAAAAGCAAAAAAGCCCGCCACCTTTCGGCGACGGGGCATTGTCTTCGGTGTTTGCGGCGCCCTTGCTAGAATGAAAGGTCACGGGTAGCGTCCGCACGCGAGCAGACGGGCGCGGAAATGAACTATGTAAATGTGGTCGTGTTTGTGGTTCCGGCTCTGCTCGGCCTTCTTTCTACAGCCTTGCTCGGCCCAAGATATGGAATGTTGGTAGGCGCCGCGCTCACGCATAGACGTCTTGGGTTTCGTTTCAATCATTCCAACCCAGCACGTGTTCGAATTCGAGTTGGGGTATGCTGTCGGCCGGATATGGCTTGTCACCCCATTTGGGATACGCCAGCCCCTGCTTTACCGCCAAGAAACGCGCGCCCGGTGCCAGATTGCGATAGAAGACGTGCGGCTCGAAAAGGATGATGGGCCGCCCCTGGCTATCGAACCCTTGACCGCGTGTTTCAACGTCTAGGACAGCATGAATTTCGTCCTCTCCTACTCCGATGGTTGCGCCGAGCTTGGGCAAATTAAATTCGTCAAGGCGCTTGGCAGCGCCCCTGAAATTGGGCTCCATGGTGTTTCCCTCGGTGGAGTGTGGGATTGCTTAGGGCGCGAGAATGACGGACGGGTCGAGGCCCAGGGCCTGGACGAGGCCAACGCGTCGGGATCGTCGCAATAGACGGATGGGTGGTCCGGCGCGAACCAGCGGGCGAAATAGACCGGGTTCGCCGTCAGTGCCGCTTATGCGTCACCCATCTTTCCGGCGTCGATGATGCGGGCCTGGACAGTGGATTTCGGTACTGTTTGGTGCACTGCCGGCACGGCACTCCATGATGTACCGTCCCATGTCTGGCGTGCGTCGTCTGCGCTGAAGAAACGTCAACGGCATCAGGCGGCGGCTCCGCACCGTCGAAGGCGCCTGTGTACGCGCATTTGCGTCAACGAAATATTTTGTCATGATCTGAGACCATTCTGTGAGGACAGGTAAAACGATGAGGTGGGTTTTCAGGGCGAAAGAACACCACTGATGTCAAGATTGACTATCTGGCTGCGGAAGAGACGCCATCCATTGCCGAAGCATGCTGAAGTCGGGCGTTGGACTGGCGGGATCGAGGACGGCAGAAAGATTTTTGGGTGCGAACCAGACGCCCCCTTCCGCATTGGGTCATTCTGTTCAATTGCCGATGAAACGGTCTTCGTGTGCAGCGGCAATCATCCAACAGATTGCGCGACGACCTGCTACATCCATGAAAAAATGCTTGGAAAGCCTAACCCTGGAGGACATGGCGGCAAGGGCGGCATCAAGATCGGCAACGATGTCTGGTCGGCAGAAGAGCACTCATTCTACCTGGAGTGACTATCGGCGACGGTGCCGTCGTCGCTGCGCATGCGACTGTGGTCAAGAATGTCCCGCCCTATGCCATCGTTGGGGGAACGCCCGCCGAGATCATCCGATACCGCTTCCCCAATGAGATCATTGCCAAGATGCTGGCCATTGCTTGGTGGAACTGGGATGATGAGAAAATTCGACAAGAGGCCGACGCCTTAACGGGACCTATTGATGATTTTGTCGGCTACCACTTTAAGCCCACGCCCGTACAATAAGCTTCCAGTCCGCATTGGTGATGGCTGCTTCGCCTGTGGTATTGAGCCCGCTCGGCGTGACATGCGCCCCCGACGCGGATGTTGATATTTGGTTGCGCACCGAATGGTTATGCATTCAATGCTTGAGCAGAAGAAAACAAGCTCTGGACTCCTGGGACGTAGTTTCCCCATTATTTTACGTGGGGGAAAATCAAATGAAAAGACTGCAAGCTCTTGCGAGCACCGCGCTGTTTCTGGCCGGTTGCTCAACCACTCCTGTTGTATCTGATGGCGATCTCACGGCAATGAATACCGTGGCCTTGTGCCATACATTGGCCTCCACGGACGAACAATATCGAAGCAGAGTAGCGGCCCTGCTAGTCCGCCGCGGGGCGACGGCGGACAAGTGCATGCGGCTTGTAGAGGCCGACAATGCGTAGCGACTGGAATAGCGCGGCCGTTGCTGTTGCGGCCAACAACGGCTACGGCGGGGGATATTACCGCCCACCTCGCACGGCCTACGGCGTGGCCTGGGATCAATTCTATGAACAGAACTATGCGCTAATGTGGCGGTGCCGGGACAAGGCCACCGGCCGGTTCGTCGACGACTTCTATTGCAATGGGAGCCCATGATCGACAGCACTTGGCCAGGGTGGTCGGCGTCGGGGACTGCTATGGATCGATCTCGCTACGACAATCAATCCAAACAATGGCGCAAGCGGCAAGGCGCACAGCGGCGGCGGGCGCGTCTGCTGGCAGGCGCGCCGAAACGGCTGGTCCTCTGGACGGTTGCCGCAGTCGCCGCACTGACCGCGCAGTTCGTCATGCAGCGCGGCGGTGATATGCCCGATGTCAATCTATCGAACTTGATCGGCCTAAAGCCGGATTCGGATCGCTGGGGTCGCGTCCGTCATAGATGGCGACACAGCCACCATCTCCGTCGACCTGCAGGGTTCCGGCCCAGATGAGCGACCGGTCGCTCCGCCGTTCGGTCCGGCGCATAGACATAGGTGACGCCGGTGGGTCGCTCCCGTCCCATGTTCGGTACCGGGGGCGCCTCGACGCGCGCGGTCGACGATCTCATCAACGCCGCGGACAAGAGCGGGGCCGGCAGTGCCGCACCGATGCTGCAGGGATTTTACGTTGGCCGCTCCCTTACCAACCAGTTTAGCAGGTCGGACACGCGTGCTTTGGCGTCCTCTCGCGCCGGGCAGATCGCGTAGTAGCCATAGCCGCTTTCGATGATGCGCCGAAAGGGGGTGACAAGCGTGCCACTTTCCAGATCCTGTCGTGCAAGATGCATGTCGCCCATCGTGACGCCATAACCGCTTGCCGCTGCCGTCATCGCGAAATCCTGGGTGTCGAATATCTGGTTGCGCACCGCCGTCAGGTCATAGGCGCCCTCGGCCTGCAGCCACAGCGTCCAGTCGCTCTGTCGCGCATTGGAGTGCAGCAGCACGCAGTCGGCCAGGCTTTCGATCCGCGCTGGGTTGCCAAGCGAGGTGGCAAACGAGGGCGAGCACATCGGGGTCAGTTTTTCGGGCAAAAGCAATTCGACATGCATGCCCGGCCAATGGCCGTTGCCATAGAGGACCAGCAGGTCGATGTCGCCGGTCCCGAAGGTCGGGCGGGCGAACCAGGCAGTGTCGATCGTGATGTTCAGACCCGGATGGCGACCATGAAGGTCCGTCAGTCGAGGTAGAAGCCAGCGCCGGGCGAAGGTCGGCGGCATGCGCACCGTGAGCGACCGCCCCCTGGTCCGTGTTGCCTCGAAGGAGTTGCGCAGCGAGATAAGCAATCCGTTGACGATGGGAACGATCGCCTCTCCTTGCTCCGTCAGCACCACTTTGCGCGTGTGGCGCTGGAACAGGCTGCAGCCGAAGTAATGCTCGAGCTGCTGTATTTGGCGGCTGATGGCGCTCTGGCTGAGATTGAGCTCGGAGGCAGCCAGCGTGAAGCTTCCGGTTTCCGCGACGACGGAAAAGGTCTGCAATGTCTGCAGCGGCGGCAACCGATTCTGTTGGAACGCCAGTTTCAAAACCATTCTCCGCGATGGACCCGTCATTAAACAGGCGTTCTCGCGTAGGTAAATAGCTCGCCTAATTACCCGAGCATGACCCGCAGTTCGGCCGCGGCGCGGCGAACCTGCACGGGTGCGGTGCCGCCGCGATGGTTGCGGCTGGCAACGGAGCCTTCCGTCGTCAGGGCATCCACCACGTCCTCCGAGATAATGGGAGCAAAAGCCTGCATGGCAGCAAGCGGCATCGCGGAAAGTGTAGCGTAACCCTGGTCTCGTGCCGCGCCCACGATCGCGGCCACCGCATGGTGGGCATCCCGGAAGGGCATGCCGGCGCGCACGAGATAATCTGCGAGGTCTGTCGCCGTCGAATAGCCTTTTTCCGCAGCCGCGCGCATGTTGGCGGCCTTGACCTTAATCGTCGGCAGCATCTGCGTCGTGACGGTAACCGCGCCACGCACATTCTCCAACGTATCGGTCAGCGGCGGCTTGGATTCCTGCTGGTCCTTGTTGAAGGCGAGAGGCTGAGATTTCATCAGGGCCACCGACGTCGTCAGGTTGCCGATAACACGCGCGGCCTTGCCACGGACAAGCTCGGCAAGATCAGGATTGCGCTTCTGCGGCATGATCGACGAGCCGGTGCAGAACTGATCGCCGAGCTCAATGAAATCGACCATTGGCGTACACCACAGGATGACCTCCTCGGCAAAGCGCGACAGGTGGCCCATGATGACTGCCCCGGCCGAGCAGATATCAACCACGTAATCGCGATCGGACACCGCGTCGAGCGAATTGCGGAAGGCGCGCGAAAAACCGAGTTGCTGCGCGCTGAAATCAGGATCAATGGGATAGCTTGTTCCCGCGAGCGCCGCGGCGCCCAGCGGTGACACGTTGAGGCGCTCGCGCGCCTGGCCAATGCGCTCGACATCGCGGCTGAACATCTCCGCATAAGCCATCAAGTGATGGCCGAACGTAACCGGTTGCGCGATCTGAAGGTGGGTGAAGCCCGGCATGATCGTAGCCGCATGGGGTTCCGCGAGATCGACGAAGGCGAGGATAAGCGCCTGCAACTCAAGGCCGAGCGCTGCGAGTTCGGCTCGTGCATAAAGGCGAATATCCGTCGCGACCTGGTCATTGCGCGAGCGGGCGGTGTGAAGCTTCTTGCCGGCGTCGCCGACCAGCGCCGTCAGGCGGCTTTCGACGTTCATGTGGACGTCCTCGAGCTCCTTCCTCCACGCAAAAGCACCGGATCCGATTTCCCCAGCGATCGTGTCGAGACCGACCTGGATGGCATCGTGGTCCGTGGGCGTCAGGACGCCTGCGCGCATTAGCATCCGGGCATGAACCTTGGAGGCGGCGACGTCATAGATGGCGATGCGCTTGTCCTGGTCGAGGCATTCGTGAAAGTCGCGAAAGTCGGTCGAGACTGCCTCCTTGAAGAGGGGCGACCATGTTGCGTTCGAAAGTGCGGACATTGTCATCTCACGGTTGGAGCAGGTTGGTGAAAGGGCGGACATCGGCGACGGCATCGATGCCGAGGATCTCATCGCGGAGCGCGGCAATCCGAGTTTCCGGCAGCACTGCCCCGGCAAGGTCGGTGTATTTGGCAATGATGCGTTCATCGCTCAGCGGATTGAGCGGTCCGCCGAGCGGATCTTCCACCTTCGCCGAGAACGCGCTCCCATCAGGGGTACGGATGTGCACGGACGGCTCTTCCTCATCGCGCATCGCCTGGTCGACGCGAACCGTCACACGGTCCAGCCATTTGCCGATCGCTGGATCACGCCAGGCTTTCTCCTCGAGCTCGGCCAACGAGACCTTGCCGTAATGCAGCCGCGCCGCGACCGCATAAGGCAGGCTCATCTGCGCCTGCGCTCGCGAGGTTACAGTCTTGTGGCCGCACATGCCGAACTGGAAGCCGCTCATCTCGACGGAGACCGAAGCGACATCCGAACTCGCCAGCCCGTTGTCCCCGAGCATCAAATCGATGGCGTCGATGGCTGAATGCGTGCCGCGGCACGTCGCGTGCGGTTTGATTGAGCAGCGGTTGAGCCGCCAGTTCTGGCCGAAATCGCGACTGAGCTCTTCCGGCGCCGCCCGCACGTCACCGAAGGTTCGGAAAAATCCGCCCCAAACATCGTTGAAAGCCGAAATTGGCCCGCGAAAACCGGACCGAGCGAGCCGGGCCGAAACGTAGCCGCCCTCCGCGGCACGGCCGGCGTGAAGCTTCTTGGCAGGGCCGCCATCATGGATGAAGGCCCAGGTCCCGCCCGAATAGGAGAGCGCGCAGCCTAGCGCCGAGGCTATGCCGTCTCGATCCAGCCCCAACAGTGTCGCCACGGCCGCCGCAGCGCCGAAGGTCCCGCAGGTGCCAGTAGAATGCCAGCCTTTGCCGTTGTGGGTTTCATAGCCGCCGCAGGCCTCCAGGACGCGGCGTCCCACCTCATACCCAAGCAGCACCGATTTGAGGAACAGGCGACCGTCCACCGCCCGTCCGGTCGTCTCGAGTGCTGCGATGACGGCCGGCAGGACGACGGCGCCGGAGTGGTCGCAGCCGCCGGAGTCGTCCAGTTCGAAGGCATGCGCGGACACGCCGTTGATAAAGGCGGCGGTGCGGGCGTCGGTCTTGAGCGGCAGTCCCCAGGCGCTCGCCTCTCCTATGTCGCCCTTCAACCCAAGTGCGTCGACCGCGAGCTTCGTCTCGAGGGATGTCGCGCCCGCGATCGAAACGCCCACCGTGTCCAGGATATGGAGCTTGGCTTTTCGCACCGTGTTTTCAGGAAAGTCCGAAAAGTCCGTGGCAGCGAGTTTGTCGGCAAGTGCAGTCAGAATGGTTTCAGTCATCGACGCCCTGCTCCTTGCGGTAGGCGTCGAAGACCTGGATCGGATGATCATTCGCGACGGTCGAGCCAAGCGCCTTCTGGCGCTCCGCTATCTCGGCGCCAGTCGCCAGCCACACATCGTCGAAGCTGAGGATGTGACGCAGCAGGTCCTCGACAAGCGAGATGCGCCCAGGTGTTCCGCTCCATTCCGGTCGAAGCTGGATAACGTAGCAGAGGCCGAAGCGGCGATATGCGTCGAACTCGGCGACCCAGTTGTGAAGGACGCCTTCGTAGTCGGGTATCCGGCCCTGCCCCTTCGGAAAGGCGGGCGCGAAATTGAACTGGAAATAGGGCCGGTCTTCCAGCTCGATGTGAACCGGAATTGCCACAAGGCCGGACGGATGAGTGTAGGGCACGTCGTCGCCATTGAGGCTGGCCGACCAACTGTAGCCCGCTTCCATCAGAAGTCTGTCGAACCCTGGGGGCCAATTGCCCTGCGGCAGGCGAAACCCGGTTGTGTGCCTCCCCGCCAGCGTTTCCAGTGCGTCCCTCGAGCGCTTGAGGCTGTCGAGCGACCGGGCAGGCGTGAGCGCATCGTAGCGATCGAAGGCAAGACCGCTGCTTGCGATCTCGTGCCCCGCATAGGCGATCCGACGCACCAGGTCGCCATGGCGATCCGCCGTTTGGGCGTCCAGGAACCAGCTTGCCTTGACGCTCGATGTGGCGAATGTCCGGCAAAGCCGTTCGACGCCACGGGTTGCGCCGAATTGCCAGACCGACAGGCTCTTCGATCTGTTGGCAAGATCGGGAGCGGCGGCTATCGCGTCGGCTCCGTCGTCGAACGGCACCGCGATCATCACGGCGCAGTTTTTGCCCTTGGGCCAGATTGTAGGCTGTGGCGTGGTCATGGCGTCGGCTTTCGATTGTCGGCCTCGGACCAGCGTTCAATCCACCAATGGGCGATGTCGCCGAGACGGGCCGTCCAGACGCTGTCGCCTTTGCTGGCGATCACCTTGAACAGGCCTTCGAGAATGGAAAGCCGCCCTGGCTTGGCGCATACCTTCGGATGCAGGATCGTCGTCCAGCACAGCCCTTCGCGGTGATAGCCTTCGAACTCCGCGCACCAGTTGCGCTCCACGACGCGATAGTCTGCAATCCGGTCAAGCCCGACGGGGAAATCCGGCCTCTCCGTGTAGGCAAGCGCGGTGTAGTCGTCGATGTCCCAGCGCGCCGGGACTTCAACGAGCCCGGGACCCTCATCGGAAGGATGGAAGTAGGGGCGGTCGTCGCCGCGCATGGAACTCGAGTAGATGACGCCGAAATCCTGGAGAAGCGCCACCGTTTCGTGGCTCCAATCGCCCGATGGTGTTCTGAACCCGATAGGGGTCACGCCGAGCCGGTCGCGAAAAATCCGGCGCGACCGCGCCATCACGTCCAGTTGCTGCTCCGCCGTGAGGTCAATGAACACCTCGTGGCGGTGACCGTGATAGCCAACTTCGTGCCCGCCGGCCACGATGCGCTCGCACCGGTCGGTCCAGTGCTCCACAACCCAGGTTGGGATAAAGAAGGTGGCCCTGAGGTCATAGGCCGCGAGCAGGTCGAGTAATCTCGGCAGCGCGCGCCATGGGCCATAGGCGCCCTGCGTGAAATAGCGCGGGTTGCAAAGCAGCGATCCGTCGAGCATCGCGTCTCCCGTCGGCCCATCGACGTCGAAAGCGAGACCGACTGCGGATTGTCTTCCGGCTGGCCAAAGCGAACCGATGATAAGAGGCGACTGCGGCATGGCGTGGTCATTCTGTTTGGGGATTCATCCGCGCCCGGCAAAGCCGGGCGCGGATTGTGAAAGACAAAAGCTCTCCGCTCCGGCCGGATGACCGGTCAAATCGCGAAGTGAGGAGATTTAGGTGCGCCTCGGTGCTTACTTCACGCCGTTGATGACGGCCTTCGGCACCGCGTTGTGCACCAAGCCCCACTTCTTGAGCATGGCGTCGTAAGAGCCGTCCTTGATCAGTTCGTCTAATGCGCCGGCCACGGCATCGCGAAGGCTGGTATTGTCCTTTTTGAAGCCCATGCCGAAGGTATCGTTGCTGAGCAGGGGTTCGCCGACGAGTTGATAGGTGTCCGGCTCGAGGCGGATCTGGTAGGCAATCGTTTCGATGCCCTGCACCACGGCGTCGTAGCGGCCCTGCTTCATGCCGAGACGGGCGGCGTTGGAATCGGCCGTTCCCTCGAACTTGATCGCAGGCTTACCCTTGGCCACGCAGTTGGCGTCGCTCCAGCCGGTGACGTTTTCGCCGAAGGAGGTCGAACGGCTGCCGGCGACGGTCTTGCCGCAGAAATCCGTCGTTTCCTTATATTGGGCGGCGTTGGCCTTCATCGTGAAGAGGATTGGGCCACTCGTTATGTAGTCGACGAAGTCCATGCTGGCTTGGCGCTTCACGTTGTCGCTCATGCCGGAGATGATCATATCGCCGCGCCCGGTCTGGAGCCCGCTCTGCAGCTCCTGGAATGCGGAGGTGACGAAAAGCACGTTAAGGTTGAGCTTTTTGCCAATGGCGTTGATCAGGTCTACGTCGAAGCCATCCAGCGTGCCCTGATCGGGATTGACGAATTCCATGGGCGGGTAGATCGGGTTCGTCAGGACGCGCAGTTCACCCTGGTTGACAAGGTTAAGCTTGGTGTCGGCGTGCGCAGCACCGGCCGCGACCAAGGCCATCGCCGAAACGGCAATGCGTATGAATTTCATGGCTTTTTCCTCCTGAAGGTTGTTTTTCAAAGCACCGCAGAGATGAAATTCTTCACTCTGGGATTTCGTGGATTTTCGAGAATCTCGGCGGGTGTCCCGCAGTCGACGATGCGACCGGCGTCCATGAACAGCACACGGTCGGCCACCTCGCGGCAGAAGCCCAGTTCATGCGTGACGACGATCATAGTGGTGCCGGACGCCGCAAGCTCCTTCATCACGCTCAGCACCTCGCCGACCAGCTCCGGATCGAGCGCCGAGGTGGGCTCGTCGAACAGCATCGCTTTCGGCTTCATCGCGAGTGAGCGAGCGATCGCCACACGCTGCTGCTGGCCTCCCGACAATTCGCCCGGGTAAGCATCGGCCTTGAGGGAAAGCCCGACGCGGTTGAGCAGGGTCTTGGCTTCATCGATGCAATCCCTCTTGGGGCGTTTCTGCACTCCCACCGGCCCTTCGACGATGTTTTGCAGCACCGTCTTGTGCGGGAAAAGATGGAAACGCTGGAACACCATGCCCACGGACTGCCGCTGGCGGGCGATCTCGCTTTGGCTCAACGGATGGAGTTTGTTCCCATCACGGCGGTAGCCCACGATTTCGCCCTCGATGGCGACATATCCAGCATCGATCTTTTCAAGCTGGTTGATGCAGCGCAGAAAGGTGCTCTTGCCAGAGCCGGATGGGCCGATGATGCAGACGACCTCGCCCTTGGCAATTGCAAAGTCGATGTCTTGCAGGACATGGAAAGAACCGAAATATTTCTGCAGACCGACAACCGTGATCAGCGCGTCCATCACGCCGCCTCCTCGGTGAGAGGTTGGCCGGCGGGCTGACCGTGGCCGCCCCAGCCTTTCGAAAAGTAGCGCTCTACGAAGATCTGGCCAATGGACAGTACAGTGACGACGACCATGTACCAGATGGCGGCGACAATCAGCAGTTCGATGACGCGAGAGTTGACGTAGTAGACGTCCTCGACGCTTCTCAGCAACTCGGAATATTGGATGACGCTGGCGAGCGACGTGAGCTTGACCATGCCGATGGTTTCGTTGCCGATAGGCGGAACGATAACGCGCATGGCCTGCGGCAGGACGATCCTCAGCATAGCGCGTAGAGGCGTCATACCAATTGAAAGGCCGGCCTCGGTCTGGCCCTTGTCCACGGCCAGAATGCCGGCGCGGACCACCTCGGCGGTATAGGCGCCTTGCTGGATGCCCAGCCCAAGGAACGCGGCGACGAAGGGCGTCATGATGTCGACGGTTCGAAACGAGAACAGTCCCGGAATTCCGATCGTGGGAAAAATCAGCGCGAGGTTGAACCACAGCAGCAGTTGCAGAAGCGCCGGCGTGCCGCGGAAGAGCCAGACGTAGCCTATCGAGACATTCCTCAGCACCGGATTGTCCGACATGCGCATAACGGCGGCCACCACGCCTAGCACGATGCCCAGCGCCATGGCGCAGAATGTCATGATAATGGAGTTGACGACGCCCTTGAGCACGCTTGGCGAAAACAGGTTGGTGCTGACATAACTCCAGGCAATGTCGCCGACCCAGAAAGCCCTGACGAGCATTGCAAGCAGGACAATGACAAGGAGACCCAGGATTTTCGTCCCAGTCTTGCGTCGCGGCACGATCACGAAATGTGCCGGTTCAGCGCTCCCAATTTCGCGCATGATGAAGGTTCCCCGAGGCTCAATCGCCTCGTTTTTGTTTTGATGCCCAAGCGTAACCATGCGACCACGATCGCCGCAAACGAGATATGAGCATGCGATTTATGATGGATTTGCATAAATCCGTTGCGGCTCGTACGGCCGCGAACGTGCAGCGATTGTTGATCGTCGTTCACCTGATGAATGGTAAGAAATCCGTGTCGGACCTACTTTCTCTGGTGGGCGGGACACAGGCCGCCCTTTCACAGCATTGAGCGGCATGGCCAAACTCGGAATCGTCCGATCCCGCACCGAAAGTAAACAGCGCTTCTATGCCTGTACGTCGGAGCAGGCGAAGATAGTGGTTGGCTTTCTAAGCGACATCGCCGAAAGCGAAAGACTTCCTCTGCGAAAAAGATCGGGAAAGGCGCCATCTTGTTGTCCCGGCTAATCGGTGGGCGCCAAGCCGCGCCGCGAAGTGTGCAAGTCTACCTCCTGCCAAGTCTCTGAAGAGCCGCACCGGTCGGCTGCTGGCCAGACGCCGCATTTACGTGCCGATGTCAGCCCACGCGTGTTCATTCTCGGCTGTTGGCATGGGTTCTCCGAGCAAAGTACATGGTTGTGGACATCGCCACCGACGAAGAGAGTCATAGGTCGTGGGCGTTCCAACACGCCTGATGATCTAATCGGAAAGAACTTCGCGTTTCGAGCCATCTGGGCCCGTACGCTCGGCTTCTCCTTTGCACAAAGGATGACCGCTACGGGCAAGCAGTTCGCGTGAACGCTGAATATTGCGCCGCCCGCCTTCGACGTGAGCACCAGGCGCAAGCGTGGCAAGACGCTCCTCTTCGGACGCGTTGGTCGTCCGACAGGTCTCAAGCAGAAATCTGATCATTGTCTCATCTGCTTTGGTGCCCGAAAAAGTTTTCGCGAGGTTGCGAGCTTGCTTGTCCCATTCGCATTCGGGGATGTCGCCCGCTGCGATTATGACTTTCAGAGCGTTTTTTATGACGTCGAAATCAAAGGCTGAGATCAGGGGACGCTTGTGTCTCATATGCTTCTCTCCGCGTGTCCGACGAAGCTGCCGAAGAGTGGATCGGAAGCACCAACTACAAACCCTCGCCCGTCACCAACTTGACGCATTAACCTGCGTTAATGGCCACTCCGTAACTTCTGCCCGTGACCAGGAGCAGCGCGTTCGAAACTTAGCTAACATTTGGAGCTGCCCTGAGAGTAGGCGACCGACGCCGGGTTGGGGGGCGGGGTACACGCCGGTCGCCATCAAGGATAGGGACCATGAATTCAGCAAACTGCGTTGCGATTGGTCCTTGAAGAAATAGAGGCGATTCGCACAGAAATTGCAATTGGCCCTAAGCGCTCCTGTTGGCCTCAGGTCCCTTTCGGGCTGTGCCGTTGCCTTTTAATGGATCGCTTTGCTGGCGATGCTGGGTCGCCACGCCGGCCTGTGCAACCGCAGGAACATTCCCCGCGCTGTGGAGTTCGACATCTGTCGATTGCCCAATCAAAGCACTGGAACGGAGAGAGCTCGTCTCGGCTGACGCCGGGCGGGTTTTCCAGCATGGCCAGGACGGTCATTCCGGTCCAGCGATCATAGCGATCACAATTGCCACCCGTCGATGTACTTCTGCACGTCGAGCGAAATGGCTTGCGCGGTGATCGGCGCCGCCCACGAAACGAGGGCAACGCTGACCGAGAACGAGATCAGCAAAGCGAAGGCGGTCGCGAACAAAATGTGGTCCCTCATGGAAGCACCTGTTAACCGACGCCAATCCGGTTCGTTCATTCACGATCCGTTAGCCTGTATGTCGTGGTCTCTCCTTCCTTAACGAGCCGTTGGGAACTTTATGCGTCATCGTTTGCTAAGCGCGTCAATGGCGGGCAGGCTCTGCCATCGGCCGCCGTTTATGCGGGTGCAGCCGACGATAAAAGTACGTGCTCTTGCCCGTTAGGGCGGCAATCCACGCTTCGCAACCATGTCTTGAAGACCCCGACTCCTGAGGATTTTGGGCTTTTATGGCCATCGATGCATCACGTCGAAATGGCCCTCAAAGCCCGGCTGGGAGATCGCGTATCAGCCGATCGAGCATGTCTATTTTCCCGAGACGGGCATCGCGTCGGTTGTCGCCGCCATGACCGGAGGGCGGCAAAGCGAAGTCGGCATCATCGGCCCACATGATCGAGCATGAACTGCTGATGGCGGTAGCGGCGCCGCTCCTTGTCGCCGCCTGCCCCGGCGCGGTCCTGATATGGGCATTGCCGGCCGCACTTCGCCGAGGGACGGGAAGGCTCACGCACGGCAGGATTCTCCAGGCGATCTGGACCGTGGCCAGCCGCCCCCTCAACGCAACCGTCATCCACGGTATCGCGATCTGGATCTGGCACGTTCCCGTCCTGTTCGAGGCAGCGCTTCAGCAGGGCGTGCTGCACTACGCCCAGCATGCGAGCTTCCTCGGCACAGCCCTGCTGTTCTGGTGGGGGATTCTGCCGCGTTCCGGCCGCCAGCAGGCCTATGGCAGCGCGGTCATGCATCTCTTCTTCACGTCACTGCACACCGGTCCGACCTTGTGGTCCGACCGGCGCGATCGTGGTCGCCACGAATCGGACATGGCGACCGGCGGCTTGGAAGCGCGCGCCATTCCGATCATGATCGCGAACGGCTGCTCTGGATGCCATACGATCCCCGGCGTGCCGGGGGCACAAGGCCAGGTTGGTCCGCGCCTCGATTCCAGCCTTGCCGACCGGGTCTTTATCGCCGGCGTGCTGGCGAACAATCCGGAGAACCTGATCCGCTGGATACGAGCGGCCAGGGAGATCAATCCGCACACGGCAATGCCATCGACGGGGATCACAGAGCAGCAGGCGCGTGATATCGCTGCCTACCTCTACGCCCTGAAATGATCAGCCCTCGCCGCCGCGCCGGGACCACAGGCCGCGGCCGGGGTCGTAGCCGACCACTGCCGCCAGGAAAAACACGACGAGGCAGGCGAGAACGACAAGGGCGGAAACGGGATCGAAGCGCAGATAGAGCGTGAAGCGTATCAGTTCGACCGCCGAACTGAACGGGTTCCATGCGGCGATCGTAGCCAGCACCGGCCCCGCCTCGGCGAGCCGCCATATCGGATAAAGCGCCGTCGAGGCGAAGAACGTCGGGAAGATGACGAAGTTCATCACGCCGGCGAAGTTCTCCATCTGCGTCGAAACGGACGATACCAGCAACCCGAACGCGCCCAGCATCAGGCCTGACAGGACCAGCGCCGGAAACACGGCGAGGTAGCCTAGAAACGGCGGGCGCACGTCCCAATAACGCGCGATCAGCAAGAACAGATAGACCAGCGGCAGACCGACGATGACGCTCGCCAGCAGCCGCGCGGCAAGCAGATACCAGCGTGGAAGCGGCGCCGTCAGCAACAGGCGCATGCTGCCCATCTCACGGTCGTAGACCATCGCCAGCGAGCTTGCCATGGCATGGAAGAGCAGCATCATGGCCGCCAGCCCGGGGACGACATAGACCTCGTAGAGCACGTAGGTCTGATAGGGCGGCGTGATTGACAGGCCAAGCACCGAGCGGAAGCCGGCGGCGAAGATGGCGAGCCAGACCAAAGGCCGTATGATCGCCGAGAGCAGCCGGCCGCGCTGCCGAAGCGTTCGCAACATCTCCCGCCGCAAGATGCCGTCGAGCGCGCGCAATGCGTGGTGGACTTTCATGGCGAGCCCGTCAGCACGGCGAATGCCCCCGCGATGGTTTCGACATTAAGCTCGGGCGCGATGCGATCCGCGCCGCCGGCCCAGCATACCCTGCCCTGATCCAGCACCACGACATCATCGTCGGCCGCCACCTCTTCGAGGAAATGCGTTGCCCACAGAACGGCAATGCGACGCTCTCGGCAAAGCTTTCTCATATGCTGTTCAAGCGCGCGCCGTCCTGGCACGTCGAGCCCGGTGGTAGGCTCGTCGAGCAGCAGCAGGCGCGGACCATGCATCAGCGCCCGTGCGATCTCCACGCGCCGGCGCTGGCCGCCGGACAGCGCGCGGGCGGGATCGTCGATCCTGTCCAGCACCTCCAGGCGGCTGAGTTCCTCCCTGGAGCGCTCCTTGCTCAGCTCCGTGGGAAGCCCATGCAGGGCCGCATGGTATCGCAGGTTCTCGCCGGCCGTCAGATCGAGGTCGAGAGTCGGCAATTGAAAGACGACGCCCATTTGCGCGAGCGCGGCGGAAGGATTGGCATTCATGGCTTGGCCGAAGACCTGCACTGATCCTACGCGCGCGTGGTAGAGACCGGTGATCAGCGAGAACAAGGTCGTCTTGCCGGCGCCGTTGCGTCCAAGCAGGATACACATCCTGCCTTCAGCCACCGCGAACGAGACGCCCTGGAGAACCCGCCGGCTTCCGAAACTGTGACCTAGATCCTCGACTGACAGGGCGTTCATGGGCCAATCACGACGCCCCACGGACCGCGCCCCACCGGCAGTGATCTCACCACCTCCTGATCGTGAAGGTTGATGAAGGAGATGTCGCCCGAGTTGCCGTTGGCGCTGATCAGACGCTTCTGGTCGTCCGATAGCGCTACATGCCACGGACGCTGGCCGACGAGATAGAGGCGCCGCACCGCCAGCGTCTTGGTGTCGACCTCTGCAACCCTGTTGGCCGGGCCGAGCGCCACATAGGCGGTCGTGCCGTCGCGCGACATCTCAATGCCAACCGCTTGCACCCCCTCGCGCCGGATACCCGGCACCTCGAATTCGATCTTGCCAGTTTCAGCGCGTGTAGCGGTATCGAAGACGGCGACGGTGCCCCGGATTTCGGACGACACCCACAATTGCTTGTCGTCCGGCGAAAACGCCGCCGCGCGCGGCCGCGTGTCGACCAGCAGATTGTCGATGAGCTCGAGTGTGCCGGCATCGATGAGATGAACCATGCTCGTCGTCTCCGAAGTGCAGGCGACCGTGCGGCCATCGGCGCTGACTGCCATGCCTTCTGGTTCCACGCCGACGTCGATGGTGCCTGTGACCTTACCTGCCGCGATATCGACGACCGAAACCAGATTGTCATTTTCATTGGCCACGAAGAGCCGCTTGCCGTCCGGATGGACAACGAAGAATTCCGGATCGGCGCCCGAAGGCAACCGACCAACCACCTGCCGTTTGGCGAGATCGATCACATCGATGCGGTTGTCGTCGCCTTCGGCAACGAATAGCGTCTTCTTGTCGATCGAAAGCGCCATCCCGCGCGGACGCCGCCCGACATCGATGGTTGTCTGCAGGGTCATGGCCACCCCGTCGACGACCGCGACGGTGTTGTCCTGTTCATTGGAGACGTAGATCGTCTCAGCCGAGGCGGGAGGAACGAGAATCAACATTGCAAGGATAAGATCAATCAGAACTTGCATGTGCTCTCCTCCAGATCGATCCCCAGAGTATCGAGTGGCGTTCGCTGGTGCAGGAAACCGGGCTGTGGCGAGTTGGAGACGAGCAGCCGAGGGCCCGCGATCAGGACAGGCTGGCGCATCTGGCCGTTCCACGGACGGAAACTCAGCCCCTGTCCTTTGAATCCGGCGAGCAGGAAATCGTTGCTGCGGAGATACTTTCCGATCGCAATCGGATCGAGGCTGTGCAGGCGCGTTGCCGCCTCGCCGATGCTTCGCACGGCGAGCCAGGCGGCGTAGTCGCTGGGCAGCATCCAGCGCCCGGCCTGCTTGTGGAAGCGATCCTGGAGTTGCGTGGCACCCCACTCTTCGTTGACCGCGCTCCAGCCGGTCGCGACGAGACCCTGCGTCCCGGCGACCGGCCGCGGAAATGCGGTTCGGCCTTCGAGATAGGCGCCAAACTCGTCCGCCTCGTCGGCAACGACGAGCACATCATAGTCGCTGACCTGCGTGGCAGCGGGAATCTCGGTCTGCAGCGTGACATGTCCTGTGTCGGCGCGCCCGTTGGCCGGCCTGAACGTCCAGGGCTGGTCGATGGTGATCTCTGCTCCGAAACGCGTCGCCGCGCGTCGAAAGGCGACCGCCATCGCCCGGTCCTCGGGATGCGCCCCGACCAGCAGGAACCAGTGCTGCCAGCGCTTCCAGACGAGATATTGCGCCAGCCCGTCAGCGAGCATCGCGCGGCTCGGAATGGTGTGTAGCACGTTCTTGCGGCAATCCTCCTGGCGGAGCCGCTCGTCAGGAGCGCGACTGTTGAACAGCGTCATCCTCTCGGCGCCTGGAGCGTCGCTCGCCTGCAGCAAACGGGCGGCATCGAGATCGGCGATGAGGAAGTTGATGCCGGCGGCCGCGAATTCCTTGACCGCTTCGGCTGGCATCTCGCCGGGCTTGAGGGTGATTTCCTGCAACCGGAATTGCTGACCGAGAAAGCGGCCGGTGCTGGCATTGTCGGCGATGCCGAGCCGGGCACCTTGCAGGCCGTCGTCGGTGACGACCTCGTCCAGTGGCCCGAGCGGTAGAGGCGGTTTGCGCTGTTCGCCGAGATAGCCGATCACCATCGTCTGGGGCTCGCCAAGCCCGGGCGCGACCAAAGCGAGCAGCACGAGAAACGTCAGCGCCAGCCTCATTCGGCCCAAGGCGGGCAAGCCAAGTGGGACGTCAAAAATCGGCATGTGCGCTCCAGGATGGAAGCGACCCTAATATTTTGGACAAAGGAATGTTCCTGGATTCCAACAAAGTGAGCCCGCCCCATTTCCGCATTTGGGGCGGGCTCCATGCCTTGGACCGGTAGAGGGAGGACCGACCCCGACTCCAACTGCTGGAAATTCCGATCGTTCCTTGGCCGCGCTCTTTCCCAAGTCGCAGCCGGCCCCCTGAGCGGCACGCCTGCTCTCACCGCTTCTTGCTTGCGGCTACCGGCGGGCCAGCGCCCAGCTGGTCTAGCTTTGCAAGCGTTTCAACTCTATCAGGAACGATCATGAAGCGTGGCGATGCTCCTTCTCGGCACCGGTCGGTCGACGGTGCTTTTGACCGGTCACTACGACACGGTGGCAACGCGCGATTACGGCGCGCTTGAAATCTGGCCACCCGGCCTGAAGCTTTGACACGCGCATTGCGCGATTCTTTGGCGGGGACCGATGCGCCAGCCGCCCGACTAGCTCGGGCCTTTGGCATGCATCACTATGAACGCACGAGGCGTGACCGCATTCATATTTGACGATCGGATTACCGGTTGCGGCTCGACATTTCACGCCTGTTCGAGGAAAGTTAAGGCTGGGTTCATTCGAAAACCGGGCTGGTGATGAAGGAACAACTGAAGCTGCAACACGTTGTAGCCTCCAAGAGTGCCCATTTTCAGGTAATGGCATCGATAGCGTGACCGGCCCGTTCGGCTGGCGCAAGAGGAGAACGCGATGAAGAAGATCTGGAAGAAACCGACCATGTGTCAGGTCGCCGCCGGTTTAGAGATTTCGCGATACCTGCCCGCAGAAAATCCGCCCAAGAAGTAGGCTGCAATTGCATGTGCCCTTCAACGGCGGCATGCAATGCCTTGTCCGTAGGAAAATTGGACGCGGTTGCTTTTGAGAACGTCCTGCTAGTTCCATAGGGCTTCGGAGCGATGGTATGCTCGTGAAGATCATCGGATCGGCGGCGGGAGGCGGCTTTCCGCAGTGGAATTGCAATTATCGTTTGAGCTGGGCGGCTCGCAGCGGGATGCCCGGCGTTCGTCCACGAACCCAATCATCCATTGCCGTGTCGGGTGACGGGGCAGGCTGGGTTCTCTTCAATGCGTCGCCCGACATTCGCCAGCAGATTGCGCAAACGCCTGAACTGCAGCCGCCAGCCGATGCGCCGCCGCGCTCGACGCCTATCCGCGCCGTGGTGCTGACCAACGCCGACGTGGACCATGTCGCCGGCCTGCTCAGCCTGCGTGAACGACAGCCGTTCGCAATCTATGGAACAGCACAGGTGCTGGAGACGCTGGAGGCGAATTCGATTTTCAACGTTCTCGATCCGTCGATCGTATCCCGGCGCCTGCTGGGGCCAACGGGCGAACTGGCGATCCGCGACGCGTATGGCCGCGAAACTGGCGTTGTGGTCGACAGCTTTCCCGTACCTGGGAAGATCGCGCTCTACCTCGAGCAAAAGGCCGATCCCAGCGCCGATTTCAGTTCCGACAGGGGTGACACAATCGGAGTCCGCATCACTGCGACCGGCAGGTGCGGCGCCATCTTCTACATTCCGGGCTGCGCGCGCATCGATGCCGCCCTGCGCACTCGTGTTGCTGATGCCGCCTGCCTGCTGTTCGACGGCACCGTCTACACGGACGACGAGATGATTATTGCCCGTGTCGGCCAGAAAACCGGCGCGCGCATGGGGCACATCGCAATCTCTGGAGAGGAGGGCTCGATTGCTGGCTTAGCCGATGTAAAAATCGGCCGTCGTATCTTCGTCCATATCAACAACACCAATCCTATTCTCGACGAGAATTCCGCCGAACACGCGGCGGTCAGAGTGGCTGGTTGGGAAGTCGCCAGCGATGGGATGGAGATGGAATTTTGAGCGATTTCCACGAGGCTGCGAAAGATGGCCTGTCCAGGAGCGAGTTCGAAGCCGTGCTGCGGCAGGTCGGTGAAGAACGTTATCACAACCGACATCCTTTCCATCACAGTATGACCAGTGGCGCTCTGTCGAAAGCCGAAATGCAGGCCTGGGCGCTCAACCGTTATTGCTACCAGGCCGTCATTCCGCGCAAGGACGCCATGATCCTGGCGCGTGCCGAAGATCCGGCGTTTCGCGCCGCGTGGCGCAAACGCATCGAGGATCATGACGGCGACGACGGCTGGAGCGGCGGCATCGCGCGCTGGCTGCATCTGGCCACCGCACTGGGGCTCGACGCCGAAGCGGTCAGGAGCGAGCGTCTGGCGCTGCCGGCGACCCGTTTCGCGGTGGGCGCCTACCTTTCCTTCTGCACCAACCGTACGCTGCTCGAGGCGGTCGCATCGTCACTCACGGAGATGTTCTCACCCCGCATCATCGGCGAACGAGTGCCGGCGATGCTGGCCAGATACGACTACATTACGCAAGACACGCTGGCCTATTTCAGCTGGCGGCCCGAACAGGCATCACGCGACGCGGACTTCGCGCTCGCCTACGTGCTAGAACATGCCGACACGGCCGAACGTCAGCAGCAGGCGATCGATGCGCTGGTGTTCAAATGCGACATATTGTGGGCGATGCTCGACGCACTTCAACATGCCTATGGCGCGCCTGGAAACATACCGCCCGGCGCCTTCCGCCCGAAGGCGGCCTCATGACGGGACTGCGCGAAAGAGCCATCGTGTCGTTGCGATCGGCGCCGTCACTGCCGAAGCATGTCCGAATCCAGTACGACCCTGTGCGGCGCGCCTTCGCCGTGCTTTCGCCGGAGAAAGTCTTCTGGCCGGACGAGGTCAGCCTCGACATCTTGCGCCGCTGCGACGGGAGATCCACGGTCGGCCACATCATCGCCGACCTTGCGGCCGACTATGACGCCGGTCAGGATGCGGTAGCGGCCGACGTCATCGCCTTCCTGCAGGAATGGTCGGACAACCTTCTGGTGAAACTATGACCGAGCCTCTCCTGCCTCCGATCGGCATGTTGGCGGAACTGACGCATCGCTGTCCGCTGCAATGCCCTTACTGCTCCAATCCGCTCGAATTGCTGAAGGCCAATCGGGAGCTCGACACGCGGACCTGGCTCGATCTGTTCTCGCAGGCCGCCGATCTGGGCGTTCTCCAGGTGCACCTGTCTGGCGGCGAGCCGACGCTTCGCCGCGACCTTGAGCAACTGATCGCCGCGCTTTCGTCGCGCGGTATCTACACCAACCTCATCACCGCTGGTGTTGGCATTGCCGAAGGCCGTATCGAAGCCTTTGCCGAAGCCGGTCTCGACCACCTGCAACTGAGCTTTCAGGGTGCCCGTCAGCCGACCACCGACCGTGTCGCCAACCACAGCGGCAGCCACGAAAAGAAGCTGAAGACGGCACACCGCGCCCGCGCGGCCGGGCTGCCACTCACCATCAACGCACCGATCCATCGTCACAACATCGAGGAGGTACCCGAATTCATCGATCTGGCTCTTTCCTTGGGCGCCGACCGGCTCGAGATCGCCAACGTGCAGTATGCCGGCTGGGCGCTGGCCAATCGCGATATGCTGATGCCCGAATGTGGCGCGATAGACCGGCAGGCGGACATCGTCGCAGCCGCGCGCGAAAGGCTCGCCGGCATTATGAACATCGATTTTGTCACGCCGGATTATTTCGCCACATATCCCAAGCCATGCATGGGCGGTTGGGCGCGCGACGCGTTAGTGGTTACCCCGGACGGTACTGTATTGCCGTGCCACGCCGCGCAGACGATTCCTTCGCTTCGCTTCGAACGTTTTGGAGCGAAACCGCTGGCCGACATCTGGGCCGCGTCACCCGCATTCAATGCCTTTCGCGGCACCGAATGGATGCAGGAGCCATGCCGAAGCTGCGAGCGGCGTGAGATCGATTGGGGCGGCTGCAGATGTCAGGCGTTGGCGATTGTCGGCGATGCCGCTGCGACAGATCCGGTCTGCATCAAGTCGGAGGCACACGCGCGCATGGCTGCGCTGGTCGATGAAACCCGGCGCAACGTCGCCAATGCCGCAGGGGACGAAGGTTTCATCTATCGCCGGATAGGAATCGTGAATGACATTTGCGTGACATAGGTCCGCGGAACGATCTCAGGAACTCGATGTGAACCAACGCCGGTCCTTCATAGGGTCACGCAGGGCGACGCCAGGATCACCGTCATCCGGGGGTGGATGGTCGCCATCCGATGGTTCGGCTCGTTCGGGCGAATGCAGTGCTCTCAGATGTCTCCGCGCTTCTAGCCACGCGGACAGCTTGGCCGGCTCGAGCCTTCTCTCTCCTAGGTGCAGGCCCCGCACCTCGCTGCCCCCTGGCGCACGCGTTTCTCGCGCAGAAACGATGGCCACGCGGCGGGTTTGCTTGATGCGGTGCCATGGCGAACCCTACTCGTCTATTCGAATGACGCCAGTCCACACAGCCACAATGCTATGGCGATCGCCTTCGCCCGCAGGATAGGCACATAACCAGTAGCGCCCTCTCCTCCTCTCTCGGCTAACCGTCGCGGCTTGAGTGCGGCTGCGGGTGAGTCCTGTCTCTCATTGCAGCCGTGCCGATCTCTTCCCCGTCGCGCATTGGCGTCGCAAGGCAGGTCGGAGCTTTATGTCGGTCGCTGAGGTTGGTTCGTGAAGACGCGCCAGTACCTCATCAGGATCCCGGTCAGATTAAAGGCTGCGTAGTAAGACGCCCGCCTCTTGAACAGCCAATCTCAGCTTAGCGGTGGGCGGGACGCCGCGCCGGACGGCGGCGTTCACGGTAACGGCGCGCGCTGGCGGTTCAAGCGCTGTTTCGGGCCGTAAGAAAATCTGATCCTGCAAACCGGACTTTAGAGATGATTAAATTAGCAATATTGCGCATTGCGGTGTAATTTTGTGTTGCAGTGCAGCATGCCGCCGTGACTCACACTTCCAGGTTCCCGCACGACGGCGTAGTCGGCAGAGCCATCGAGGCCGGGGGGTGCGTGTCGCGGAGAGGCTCGCCGGGCGCCGGTTGCCTGTCTAGCCAACTTTTTGCGGAGACAACAGAGGCCCATGATCAAAGACAATGCCACGGTGGGCGTCGTGGTGCCGATGTTCAATGCGGAACGAACGATTCGCGCGACCCTGAACAGCATCTGCGGGCAACACTACCAGGCGCTGGACATTGTCGTCGTCGACGACGGGTCGACGGACCCTTCTGCCTCGATTGTGGCCTCCTATGCTGAACAGGATAGCCGTATCCGCCTGATAAGGCAGTCGAACGGCGGCGTTGCGAATGCGCGCAATCGTGGAGTTGCTTCCACCGATGCGGAGTTCCTGGCGTTTGTGGACGCCGACGATCTTTGGGCCCCATCCAAAATCGCGCTTCAGATGTGCACCTTACAGCAAGGCGGCTCTTCCGCAGGCCTGGCATATTGCTGGTTCGCCGATATAGACGGCGACGGCCGGGTATTCTCATTGCATAACCGGCCCGATGCCGAGGGTCGCGTGCTCCAACGCATGTGCAGGACGAACTTTGTTGGCAACGGAAGTTCAATGCTGGTCCGACGCGCCGCGTTCGAGCGAGCGGGAGGCTTCGACCCTTCCTTGAGGGCCAGGAACGCACAAGGCTGCGAGGACCTGCTGATGTGCCTCAGAATAGCCGAAAGTTACGAGTTTCGCGTCGTCCCTCAGTACCTCGTGGGTTACCGGATGACGAACGCCAACATGTCGAGCGATGTCATGCAGATGCTTCGTTCTTGTGAAATTGTCCTTGCCGAGTTTCGCCAGAAGTACCCGCAGTTCGGGGACGATCTCGACGATCATCTGATCGACATGCTGCATTGGCTCGCCGTAAGGGCCTTGATCTGCGGGCGGCTTTCGGCAGCGTATGGCCTGATGAAGAAACTCTTCCTGATGGAGCCAGGGACGGCGATTTCTCGCCTGCCAAGAATGGTGGACATCTACTGCCGAGCCCGACTGGTGCCTCGGTGGGTCAAAATCCGAGTGAAAAGGAGCCGAAACAAAAACGCCGAGTTCCAGCCCCCCTACGCAGAGGGCATCTGGTGAGTCTGGTCGCGCGATTGCGGCGGCTCTTTCGCCTGGCGGCGGCGCCAGCCTGGGCTGGGCCGACCGTGGTGGGACTTGGACTGATCGCAGCGGTTCTGGAAGGTACGGGTCTCGTCCTGTTCATTCCCCTGCTGCAGAGCCTCGGAGCCTCGCCGCCTCAGCCCGGCAGATGGCAGCCGGTGTTTGACAGGATCTTGTCACCCATCCCGCATCAACACCTGACCGCCTTCCTGGTCGGAGCGCTTTGCGTCAGCATCGTCCTCAAAAACGCGGTCCATCTCATCAACACCTGGGTAACCAGATACATTGACGGCCTCGTCGCGCACCGGTTGCGATCCAGGGTTTTCGATCAGACGATAAGTTCGTGCATCGACTACCGTGTCGAGAACAGGCGAACGGACATCATCACGACAATTGCCAACAATACCTGGAAGGTCAGCCAAGGGCTGAGCCTGGCCTACCGGTTGATGATCTGCCTTTGTACCTTCGTCGTCTTCGTTCTCTTGATGCTATTGATCTCAGTCCGATTGACCTTTTTTTCGATGATTTTCCTGCTTTTCGGAGCAATGGCCATTCGTCTGGCAACGCGACGCGCTGACGAGACCGGCAAGGCCGTCGTCGAGGAAAACAAGCAGTTCGGCCTCAGGATGTGGGAAAGCATCAATTCATTGCAATTGATCCGTGCCTTCGCACAGGAATCCTACGAGCATGACCGGTTCGTTCAGACATCGGACAGGGTAAGGCGTCGTCTGTTGAGGCTCGACATGCTTTGGGCGACCCCCGGGCCTGTCTCGGAGATCTCGATCACGATCCTGATCGGTGCACTGGTTCTCATTGCGGAATCAGCAAGCATAGGAATCGCGGCTCTCGCCGCTTTCCTGTCGCTGCTTTATCGTCTCCAGGCTCCCACACGGGAATTGCTGCAGTCGAAGATTGCGCTGGACGGGCTTGCGGGCGCGATTGAGGATGTGGACGAGTTCCTGCGCACAACGCAAACGCCGTTTCTCAGCCAAGGCTATCTGCCGGCGCCCGCCCTCAAGACGGCCGTCGAATTTCGCGATGTCTGCTTTCGGTATGCGCCCGATCAGCCTTTGGCGCTACAGGATGTCTCCTTCAGTATCCCCGCCGGCAAGACCACAGCAATCGTTGGCGAGTCGGGTGCCGGCAAATCCACCCTCATGGCCCTGCTCTTTCGCTTCATGGACCCGACGTCGGGGGAAGTCCTCGCCGACGGTATCCCGCTCTTAGGTTTCGAGTTGCGCAGTTGGCGCAAGCGGCTGTCGCTGATGTCTCAGGAGGTATACCTGTTCAACGATACCATCGCGGCCAACATCGCTTACGGCGATTTCGACGCCGGTGAGCACGAACTGCGCCAAGCGGCCCGCATTGCGAAGGCGGACGATTTCATCCGTTCGCTTCCGGAGGGCTACGAGACGCAGATCGGCGACCAGGGAATGCGCGTGTCGGGGGGCCAGAGGCAGCGGATCGCGCTGGCCCGGACCATACTTCGCAATCCCGACATTCTCCTTTTGGACGAAGCCACGAATGCGCTCGACGGTGAGACGGAACAGGCGTTCCAGATCGCCCTCGAGCAATACTCGCACAATCGCACCGTGGTTGTCATTGCGCATCGCCTGTCCACCGTCCAGGCCGCTGACCAGATCATCGTGATGTCGAAAGGACGGGTGATCGAGATTGGTCCGCCGGATCAACTCCTGAAGCGGGCGGGCCATTTTTCAAGACTTCACGAGTTTCAGCTCGGTCGTGTTGCCATGGGTGCGAACTAAGGCGATGGGCTACAAGATCGTCGACGTCGAACTGTCAATTCCGCTGGCCCCGATTGAGCTTGCGCCAGAGCACGATGGCGTTGGTCTCATTGCCCGCTGGCAGGGCCGGCTTGTCGGCTTTGAGATGATCGCGCTCGCCTCCGCAGCGATCCTGTCGGCGGAGCGACAGAAATCCGTTGCCGATGAACGTTTTGCCGATCGCATCCTGGTTGCGAAGATGGATAAGGAATTGCTGCGGCTAAGACCGGTTGGGCAATCGCCCCTGCCGAGCCTCTCCGTCGCGATATGTACGAAAGACCGCGCCGAACGTCTTTCGAGGTTGCTGGGTTCGCTCGACAGCGTCCGACGCACAACCGCTTTTCCGAGCGTCGAAGTCGTCGTGGTGGACAATGCGTCTGTGGATTCAGCCACACGCGAAGCAGTCGAGCGCTTCGAGGACGTTCGTTACGTGTTCGAACCGAGGCCCGGGCTTGATTTTGCACGAAACGCCGCTCTTCGCTCGGTCACGGGCAGCTTGATTGCCTATCTGGACGATGACGTGGTCGTCGACCGCAACTGGCTTGACGGGCTTGCCAAAGCCTGCCGGGATAATCCGGGTGCCGGTGGCTTTACGGGTTTGGTGCTGCCGCTTCGCCTGGACACCGAGGCGCAGATCTTTTTCGAACGAAGGGGCGGATTTGGCCGCGGCTTCAGGCGCAACGAATTCCACAACACCCGATTCGATAATGCGCTGCACCCGGTAGGGTCTGGTATTCTCGGCGCCGGCTGCAACATGGCTTTCGACCGCACGCTGCTGGTATCGCTGGGCGGCTTCGACGAAGCGCTCGATACCGGAGCACCGCTGCCTGGCGGTGGCGATCTCGACATTTTCTATCGCGTGCTGCGTTCAGGCCGGCCCATGATCTATGAACCGGAGTATGCCGTTTACCACGAGCATCGCGAGACGATCGACCAATTGAGACGGCAATATTGGACATGGGGACTTGGTATGATGGCCTTTCTTGTCAAAAGCCGTCGGACCGACGGAGAGCTCAGGGCACGTCACCGTGCCATGGTTTGCTGGTGGTTTTTCGATCGGCTGAAAGCGCTGGCACGGGCCGCGCGCAAGCTTCAAGGTCGTGATTTTCGTTTCGGCATTGCAGAGTTGTGGGGTGGAATCTGCGGCCTGGCAGGCGAATATGATCGCTCACGTATCCGCGTGCAGAGAATCCGGGAGCAAAACCGGTGAATGGCGAGGCCTTCCGTGTCAGGCAAATCGATCTCGGCTCCGCCTGTGCGGACCCCGATGTGGGAGATACCCCTTCGCTATCGATCTTCTGGTGGAAGGACTTGCCGCTGGGAATGCGAGCGTCCTTGCCTGACGAATTGCCCTACAGCGAGGCAAGTCTGCGGCAGTTCGCGGCGGAGTTTTCGGCAGCACAATTGGCTGCCCGCAACATCCCGCTGGGCGCCCCCTTGCGGGCGACCTATGAAGGATCGCCAAAGTCCGCGCTCTGTTTGACGGCGGCGCTCGGGGCCGACGACCTTGTCGACCGCCTTGATGAACTTGCAACTGCGTCTTCAGCGTCGGCCCAGCACATCTCAGTCGTAATTTGCACGCGCGACCGCGGCCCCGCCCTGGCGGAGTGCCTTCAAAGCGTTGCAAGGCAACGCAGCGCCCCGGGCGAAGTCATCGTCGTTGATAACTCCCGCGACGGCAACGCTCGGCCGGTATGTGTCGGCTTTCCTGAGGTCCGTTTCGTTCATGAGCCGCGGCCCGGATTGAGTGTTGCCCGATCCGCCGGCATCCGGGAAAGCCGTCAAGACATCATCGCGTTCACGGATGACGACGTCGAGGTTCATCCTGGCTGGACTGCCGAAATCGCGCGCGCCTTCGAAGAACGGGACATCGAGGCACTGACCGGCTTGGTGCTGCCAGCCCGGCTCGATACGATCGCCCAACGCCGTTTCCAGTTCGACATGGGCGGTTTTGGGTCCACCTTCGTGCCGCTTCTCTTCGACCACCGCTTCTTCGAAGAGACCCGGCCAAGCGGAGCGCATGTTTGGAAAATCGGCGCCGGGGCCAACATGGCCTTCCGGCGATCGGCCTTCGATCGGGTAGGCTCGTTCGACGAGCGCCTCGGCGCCGGTGCTGCCGGATGTTCCGAAGATTCGGAGCTATGGTACCGGCTGCTGGCCGCAGGAGGGACTTGCCTGTATGAACCTCGCGCCGTTGTCTTCCATCATCATCGCCGCGATTGGCCGGGCTTCCGACGGCAAATAAGAGCCTACATGAAGGGCCACGTCGCAGCTCTTGTCACGCAATATGACAATTTTGGCAATCGCGGAAACATCGATCGCATCTGGAAGCAGCTGCCCGCATATTTCTTGAGAACATTCGTCAAGGCGCTTTTCGAAGGCCCCCCCGGCAGGACCAGTATCCTCGCGGCAGAAGTCGAAGGCTGGCTGGCTGGTCTTCAATTCCTCGTCCGTTTCGGCTGGCGAAAACGGCGAACATCAAATTGGTTGAGGAAGAAAATCGATGATCCGCAAGGCGCCGCTCGGACAATTCCTGTCTCGAAATCCCTTTCCAAACGCTCTGACGGACGGCCTTTTCTACCGTGAGAAGATGCGCGCAATTCATCGCGTCGCGCCCGCGGCGATCGACGGGCCCGGCCGGATACTCGAAATTGGAGGCGGGCGCAGCGGGATGGCAAGTATCCTCTATCCGAACGCTGAAGTCGTTAACCTCGATCTCGATCCCGAGTTGGGCAACCACCAGCCAGATTGGGCGAAGTCGACCTTCGTCTGCGGCGATGCCTGTGACCTCCCCTTCGCGAACGACAGTTTCGACGTGGCGACGCTCTTCGACGTGCTTGAACACATTGAGGATGACCGTAGTGCCGCACAAGAGGCCTTGAGGGTCGTGCGCCCAGGCGGGTATGTTCTTGTCTCGACGCCGCATGCGGAGTGGCATTACCCGTATTTTCGCGTCATGAAGCCCTATTGCCCGCATGAAAGCGAACTGATGCAGGAATGGGGTCACGTTCGTCGCGGCTATTGGGATCCCGAACTCGCAGCGCTCTTCGACCGTGCGCCGGAACGCCGCGCCACATTTATCAACCCGGTGACGGCACTCTTTCACGACGTCGCATTTTCTCGTCTGGGACGCCGTCGCCGCAAGATACTTTACGCCCTTGCGGCGCCGATCACGGCTGTCGGCTACGTGCTGCACCACCGCTCGACACGCGGCACGGAGACGGCTTTTTCCTGGCGTAAATGAATTTTGGGGCATTTGATGGGCCGCCGCGCTTCCCTCGTCATCGCCCTCTTTCCATGGGGCGACGTCGTGGAGGAATTCCTCGATCCGATAGGATTGCGGCTTAAGGATTTCGTCGAACAGATGACCGGCGGCTGGCTGTTCGGTTACGTCTCCGCCCTGCAACTGGCCGGCCACAGGCCGGTCATTGTGTGCGCTTCCGAGCATGCCTCGCAGATAGAATGCCACTACCATGCCGGCACGGGCGCGCCGATCTGGGTCGTTCCCGGCGCGCGCGCGCGTCAAGGTCACTCCGCAGCGGGTCACAGTCTGCGGCGCTGGTCCGCGACGCCGCTCCCGGCGTTCCGGGAGGTGCTCGCCCGATCCCAGTGTGATGCAATTCTCGTTCAGGAATACGAATATACCCGGTTTGATGCGCTTGCCTGGCTGGCAGTCCGTAACCGCATTCCGCTCTATGCAACGTTCCAGGGCGGCGACCGGACGCTCTCCTGGATAGAGGCAATTGCCAGGCAGGCATCTCTCCGTGCCTGCAGCGGCCTAATCGTCGCATCGGCTGCGGAGCGTGAACGCCTCGCCAAAGCTTACCCGCGTATAGCCCTCAAGGTAGCGAATATTGCCAACCCCATCGATTCCAGCGAGTGGACAGCGATCGAACGTCAGCAGGCGCGGCAAGACCTCTGTCTGGCGCGCGGGAATTTCGTCGTCGTCAACCACGGACGCATCGACGTTCGCCGTAAGGGGCTGGATGTGCTCCTGAAAGCATGGTCCTTCTTTTCCGGTGATGCTTCGTCCGAACTGGTCATCATAGGCTCGGGGCAGGACCGAGACGTTTTTGCCAGGCTGCTGAGAGAGGCCGCACTGCCGAATGTGAGATGGCTTTGCGACTATACCACGGACCGGTCCTTGATACGGCGTTGGCTTTCGGCGGCGGATGCCTATGTCACTGCGTCCCGCACCGAAGGTATGCCCGTCGCACCGTTGGAGGCGATGGCCTGCGGCCTTCCGATCGTTGCTACCGACGCACAGGGCCTACCCGACATCTTGGCAGACGGCGAGGCATCCGGCGGCCTCATTGTTCGAAGGGACGAGTCGGCGGAAATTGCACACGCGCTGAAGAAACTTAAGGACGATCCAACCATGCGAGACCGCCTCGGACAGGCGGCGCGAAAGCGGATAGAGGGAAGTTTCTCGCTCGGCGCGGTGGCTGGCGCTCTCGATCGCTTGCTGACCGCGCGGTAGCGTCACTTGCGCAATATCTGTTACAATCGACTGCGATACCAAGCCAGTGCCGTCTCGACGATCCTGTCGATGGCGGATTGCTCGGCCGCCCAACCGAGTTCCCGCTTGGCCTTGCCGGCCTCAGCAACAAGCCCCGGCGGGTCCCCTGGTCTGCGCGGCCCGTAAACCAGCGGAACCCGCATTCCCGAAGCCCGGCTGACGGCATCGACCAGTTCGTTCACCGTTGTACCCACTCCGGTTCCGAGGTTGTAGACGTGGACGCCCTTGTCGCGGAGAAGCTTCTCCCCTGCCAGGACGTGGGCGCGCGCGAGATCGACAACGTGGATGTAGTCCCTCACGGCGGTTCCGTCGCGGGTGTCAAAATCGGTGCCGTTGATTCTAAAAATGCGGCCCGGCCTCACTGCCGCCTCTATGGCGAGCGGAATGACATGTGTTTCCGGTTCATGCTTTTCTCCGATTTCGCCGTCGGGGTCGCATCCGGCTGCATTGAAATACCGAAGCACGACCGCGTTGAGACCATGAGCAAGTGAGATATCCTCGATCATCCTTTCTATGATGAATTTGGACCAGCCATAGGGATTGATGGGCGACTGTCGATGCGTCTCGTCTATCGGCGACCGCGTCGGGATCCCGTAAGTTGCACAGGTGCTCGAAAAGATCAGCTTGTCCAGACCGGCTTTCAGCATTTCCTCGAGCAGGACCAGGGTGCCGAAACTATTGTTTCGGTAGTAAAGTTCGGGCCGCTCGACTGACTCGCCAACGTAAGCGTAGGCAGCGAAATGCGCCACGGCGTCCGGCCGATACTGGTCCAGGGCGGCCGCCACAGCCGCCGCGTCGGAAATATCGCCTTCGATCAACGGTCCCCATTTCACCGCGTCGCGCCAGCCGCGCGAAAGGTTGTCAAAGGCAACAACCGACCATCCGGATTCCGCGAATGCCTTGCAGCAGTGCGACCCGATGTAGCCGGCCCCGCCAGTTACCAGGACCGTCTTCATTCGGCTGCGGCGGGCCGAATGTGCCCAGATGAAACCACGTCCTCGAAATACGCAATGGTCTTGGCAAGGCCAGCACGCAATGCAGTTCTTGGCTTCCATTTGAGTTCGCGGGAAGCATATCGGATATCGGGCTGCCGCTGCTTTGGATCGTCGACCGGTAGCGGCGAAAATCTGATCTTCGATCGGCTTCCGGTAAGTTCGATCACCAGATTTGCGAGTTCGAGCATCGTGAATTCCGCCGGGTTGCCGAGATTGACAGGACCGGTGATATCGTCGGCCGTCTGCATAAGACGTACCAGACCGTCGATGAGGTCCTCGACGTAGCAGAATGAACGCGTCTGCTGGCCAGTGCCGTAGACCGTAATCGGTTTGTTTTGCAGCGCCTGCACGATGAAATTGGAAACGACACGACCGTCGTCGGGACGCATCCTTGGACCGTAGGTATTGAAAATACGGGCTACCTTGATCTTCAGCTTGTGCTGTCGCCAATAGTCGAAAAACAGGGTCTCGGCACATCGCTTGCCTTCGTCATAGCAGGAACGAGGGCCAATCGGGTTCACTCTGCCCCAATAGTCTTCCAACTGCGGATGAACCTCCGGGTCGCCATAGACTTCGGAGGTGGACGCCTGCAGAATGTGTGCGCGAACCCGCTTGGCCAGTCCGAGCATATTGATCGCGCCATGAACGCTGGTTTTGGTCGTCTGGACGGGGTCGGACTGATAGTGGACGGGGCTCGCCGGACAGGCGAGATTGTATATTTCGTCAACCTCTACGTAGAGTGGAAACGTCACGTCATGACGAATAATCTCGAACGATCGGTCATCGAGGAGATGAGAGACGTTTCTGCGGCTTCCTGTGAAGAAGTTATCTGCGCAAACTACCTGATGGCCCTCAGCAAGGAGCCGCTCGCACAAAAATGATCCCAGGAAACCTGCGCCGCCTGTCACCAAGATTTGTTTCGCCTGCTGCATCTTCAGGGTCTCCGGCTAATCTTAGGCAGGACTAATATATTAAACTGACGCAGGGCCATACGCCACCGGCCTGCTTTCAATTTACGTTACGGGCAAGACATTGTTCTCGATGGACCAGGGCTGCGATCACCGCTCACAGGCGGCTCGAGCGTCCTATTTGCACGCCAGGGTAGCCCTTCCGCAATCAAAGCCGGACATCGGGCTTCCCCTTTATGGGGCCCCTGCTATTTCGAACGCGATATTCACAGAAAGTGCCACGCGTTCGGATAGCTGATTAGCGGATCAAGGTGATGAAAAGCGACACCCTCTCCTACCCTCCACGTGGCCTGTCGCGGGATGAAGCTGCCCGCTACGTCGGCGTTGGAGTAACAAAGTTCGACCAGATGGTCTTAGACAGGCGCATGCCCAAGCCAAAGAAAATCGACAGTCGTGTGATCTGGGATCGCCTTAAACTGGAGGCTGCGTTCGCGGATCTGCCCGGCGACGATGACGACAATGTCGTCGACTTTCTCTTGCAAGGGAATCATCGAGGGTAATAGTCTGGTTCTGCAATGGAACAGCGTCTTAAAGACAAACACCCAGGTGTGTCCTCCTATAAGGATCGTCATGGGAAGACGCGCTGGCGCTACCGCGCCAATGGCCGCCTGGTGCCGCTGCCTGCCCCCAACGAGAGAGGTTTCAAGGAAGCCTATCGGGCTGCTGTCGAGGGTCGCAACATTCGAAAAGCCCCGGTTGTCACAATGCCGGGTGCGGCCTTGCCAGGAACATTCGGAGCAGCCGAAAAGAGATTGAAGGCGTCGGTCAAGTGGCTCGCCCATGATGACAGCACGAAATTCAAGAACAGCCGCCTGATCGAGGAATTTCTGGGTCTGCGGGTGGTCCCGGACCATCCGCTGACATGGCGCGACGTGCCCGTTAAAAACCTGCGGCGGGTCCACGTCGAAGAGCTTCTGGGGCACTTTATCGCGACACCACACAAGGCCAAGCATCTGCTCGTCGCGATACGCAAGCTCGTCTATGTCGCGATGCGACTGGACTGGATTGCAATCGATCCTACCGCGGCGGTCGAGTGGCGTCCTGCCTACACGGGCTGGAAGGCTTGGCCTCACGAAGCGATGCAGAAGTTTGAGCAGCGCTGGCCGCTGGGGACGGCTGCGCGCACCTGTTACGGGCTCGCGCTCTGGCTGGGCAATCGTCGCGGCGATGTCGCCGATCTACGGTGGGACCAGAGGGTGACGCGCAAGGTCATGATCGATGGCCAGGAGCGTCATTTCGACGGCTTCGACATCGTCCAGGCAAAGAACAAGAACCGGACCGGTGGCAAGCGGCTTTTCGTACCGATCACGCCCATGCTGGGCGAGATTCTTGGGGCCGCCGACAAGCGCGGCGAAACCGTCCTGGTGACCGCTTATGGCCAGCCCTTCTCCTCCAAGTCCCTGACCGGGAGCATGGCGCACTGGTGCAAGCTTGCAGGGCTTGCGAAAGGGCTGACGCTGCATGGACTGCGAAAGTCGCTCGGCGTCTATCTCGCCGAGGCCGAGGCCTCGACCAGGCAGCTCATGGATGTGCTGGGCCACGACGACATCGATCATGCCGAGCTCTACTCACGCGAGGCATCGCAGGTTCGTCTGGCGGTTCAGGGCATGGATCGCGTCGTGCGGCTGGTGACCCGCAGGCCGATGCTTGGCGAACCTTCTGGCGAACCCGTTGGCGAACCTACCCGTAAGCCATTGAAAAACAAAGATAATGGTGGGCCCGGAGGGACTCGAACCCCCAACCAAGCGGTTATGAGCCGCCGGCTCTAACCATTGAGCTACAGGCCCCACGCGGGCTGGATTAATGTTTTTCGCATCGCGGCACAAGGCTTTCCCGGCGGGCTTTCGCAGATCGCCCAAATCAACCCATAATCGCGCTCTACGCGCCCCCCTGCGACTTGATCGCAGACCAAGGAGATTTTCATGACCAGACATCTTTTGCCCCTCGCGCTCGCCGCTGCAATCGCTTTTCCGGCGATGGCTGGAGCCACCGATCTGCCGACCCCGCCCCGCATCATCGTGTCCGGCGAGGGCGAAGCAACCGTGGCCCCCGATCTGGCGGTGCTGACGCTCAGCGTCATGCGCGAAGCCAAGACGGCGCGTGCCGCACTCGACGCCAACAATGATGCCATGGCCGCCGTGATTGCCGCGATGAAGGCCGCCGGCATCAAGGATCGCGACCTGCAGACCGCGGGCATCCAGATCAACCCCCGCTACAACTACACCAACAAGCCGGACGGCAGCCAGGAGGCCGAACTCGTCGCCTATCAGGTGACCAACACGCTCTCGGTGCGCGTGCGCGACGTCGACAAGACAGGCGAGATCCTCGACAAGGCGGTGTCGCTCGGCGTCAACCAAGGCGGCGGCATCGCCTTCACCAATGACAATCCGGCGGCCACCGTCACAGAGGCCCGAAAGAAAGCTGTCGCCGACGCCATGGCCAAGGCCAGGACGCTGGCCGAGGCGGCCGGGGTCAGCCTGGGCCGTGTGCTCGAGATCACCGATCAGAACATCAGGCCGGCGCCGATGCCGATCAACGCCAAGGCATTCGACGCCGCGGCCGGCGCAGCGCCGGTACAGGCCGGCGAGAACGCCTACAATGTCCAGGTCACCGTTACCTTCGAACTGAAGTAGGCGGCGCTGGACGCCGTGGCCGAGCATTGCTTGGCCACGGACCTGCTCAAGAGAGACCGCCGCGGGCATTAAAAACCCCGCGGAATCGCTCCCGCGGGGTTTCGGGCCACTTCTTTTTTCCCTAGGGAAAGGGGCTCCAGACCTTCACAGAAGGTCCACGCCTGAGATTCTCAGCGGTTGATGACCGGGCAACCGCGCTCGTTGGCGAACACGATGACGACGCGGTCGCCGTACTGACGGCCCATCACCTTGACCACGCGGCGGTTGACATCGACGATGCGGGCACGGTGCAGCCCCATGCGCTCCGCCTTGTCGAGGGCGCGATCCGGCGAGCAGCCACGGCGCCAATCGTCGCGGCGCTCGTCCCGGCGGTGGCGATAGCCGTCGTCGCCGGCATAGACGCCGAAGCGCGGATCCTGGTTGTTGCCGAAGCCAAGATAGAGGCTGTCGGCATGGGCGGGGATGGCCGCCAGCGTGCCGAGGCCGACCAGAGCCGAAAGCGCTGCCGTCTTGATGGTGGTGTACATGGTTCTCTCTCCTTGTTGCGGGCTTGCGCCCTCCTCGTGAAACCGATGGCGGGAGAATGCACCGGCCTGTCTGAACTATTTACGAACTGCCCGTTCATCCGCGGTTCATGTGGCGCCACACGGCAAGGCGCCGGCCTTTCAAATCTCTCGCCGGCCAAATCCCTTACCGGCCAAATCCTTGCCGGCATTCTACAATATCGCGTCAGGCGCCTTGCCCTCGCAGGGTTCCCGACAGGCAACTCCTGACGGTCTACCGCGCGCGTCAGGGCTCGTCGTCGAGCATAAAGTCAAAATAGTCTTCCGGCTCGGCCAGGTCGGTCTCGCTCGCCTTGACCCGGCCGCGCATGGAAATGCCGGCCTCGTGCACGGTCTTGGCACTGCCGGAAACCAACCGATGCCACCAGTAGAGGTCGCGGCCCTCGGCCACCAGCCGGTAGGCGCAGGTGCTGGGCAGCCAGCTGATGGTGCGCACATTCTGCGGCGTCAGGCCGACGCAGTCGGGAACGCGCGCCAGCCGGTTGGCATAGTCCGCACAGCGGCAGCTCTCGGCGTCGAACAGCCGGCAGCCGACGCTGGTCCAGTAGATTTCACCGGTGTCCTCGTCCTCGAGCTTGGACAGGCAGCACTTGCCGCAGCCGTCGCAGAGCGATTCCCACTCGGTGGGGCTCATCTCTTCCAGCGTCTTGGTCTTCCAGAACGGGGTTTCCATTTCCGGCATGTGGCCCCAGCCGCCGCCAAGGTCAAGCGCGGCGACAGCCGGAATGAGGCTGCAAGGGGGCCGAATGACATGAAGTTGCCTTCAAAAGGTCGGCCAATAGCCCTGTACGGCCGCTAACGATGGGCAGCTGGAACCAATTTCGTTAAAAGCGGTTTCGGCAAGGATGGGACCCCACAAGGAGAATTTCGATGAAACGCCAACCACGGATTCTGGCAGGCACAGCCCTTGGCCTGTTGATGGCATCCGCGCCGTTAGGCGCGTCCCCGCTTCAGGGGACAGCCGCGTTCGGCCCCATGCAACGCGGGGGGACACCGCTGATCATCCTGGCGCAGGACACCCCCACCGACCAGGGACAGGGCGACGAGGAACAGCCGCGCAAGAAGAAGCACGAGCAGCAACAGCAGACCGAGACCGCTCCGGCCGCGCAGCAGCCCGCCCCCGCGGCTGAAGAGCAGCAGCCGCGCAGGAAGAAGCGCGACCAGCAGCAGCAGACCGAACAGGCGCCCGCCGGCGAGGCCGCGCCCGCAACCGACGAGCAGCAGCCGCGCAGGAAGAAGCGCGACCAGCAGCAGCAGATCGAGCAGGCGCCCGCCGGCGAGGCCGCGCCTGCCAACGACAACCAGCCGACCAAGCCTGGCAGGAAACACAAGCTGGACCAGCAGAAAGAGGCACCGGCCGCCGTGCCGGAGACCGCTCCGACACCGAAGCAGGCTCCTGCCGGCGAAGCGACGCCGAAGGTTGAATCCCCTCCCGCCGGCGAGCAGGTTCCCGCCCAGGGCGAGCAATCCCTGGACAAGACGAAAAAGCACGGCAGGAAACCGGCTGGCGAACAGCCGGCGAATGGCGAGCAGCCCGCGACCGGCGAACAGCCGCAGACCGGTAGGCAGCCCACCACCGGCGAACAGCCGGCGACGGGAGAGCAGCCCGCCACCGGTGGGGCCGCTACCAATGGGAAGGCCGCGCCTGTCGAGGGCGAAAACCCGGTTCAGGGCGAAGCCCCCGCCGACAAGAATGCCGCCCCCATCCTCGACAGCCAGAAGGATGCCAGGCGCAAGGGTCGCGGCGAGAACGGCCAGGACGGCGGGAACCCAGCCACCCAGCCCGCCAACCAGAATGGCGAACAGCAGAACGGCGGGCAGCAGAATGGTGGGCAGAACGCCCAGCAGGGCGGTGACCAGGGCCGGAAGCCGGTAGTGGCGCCGGTGGATCAGGGTCCGCCTCCAACCGACGACAGGGCCGCCCAGGAGGCGATCAAGACGGAAAAAATCGTCCCGGTGACGCAGGAGAAGGGCAAGCGGCTCGAGCGCGCGCCTGACGAGGACATCCGTGACCGCCGCCGGCCCAAGGGCGTCGACGTGCTCAAGGAAATCGGCGACCGGGTGATCGTCCAGTTCAACGACCAGACGTTCGTCCAGAGCAACGATCGCCCGCGCCTGACCCGCGGCGCCAAGGATGTCTACTACGAGGACCTGCCGCAAGGCCGCACGCGCGAGACGGTCGAGCGCGACAATGGCTTCCGGATCGTCACCATACGCAACCGCTACGGCGACATCCTGCAGCGGTCGCGCATCGCGCCCGACGGTCGCGAATATGTGCTGAGCTATGTCGACGAGCGCAGCTACCAGGACGAAGATGACTGGCGCGATCCCGGCGATGACCTGCCGCCGATGCGGCTGACCATCCCGCGCCGGGACTACATCCTCGATTCCGAAGATGTCGAAAGCCCCGACGACTACTACACCTTCCTCGAACAGCCGCCGGTGGAGAAAGTGCAGCGTCTGTATTCGATCAACGAGGTCAAGCGTTCGGCCCGCGTGCGTGACATTGCACGGCGGATCGACCTCGACACGCTGAACTTCGAATTCGGCTCGTCCTCGATCTCCGACACCGAGGTACAGAAGCTCCAGGGTGTCGCCGACGCCATGGAGAAGCTGTTGAAAAAGAACCCGGCCGAGACCTTCCTGATCGAGGGCCACACCGACGCCGTCGGCACGCCCGAGGCAAACCTTGCTCTGTCGGACCGTCGCGCCGAAGCGGTCGCCGAAGCGCTGACCAACGCCTTCGGCATCCCGCCCGAGAACCTGACGACACAGGGCTATGGCGAGGAGTACCTGAAGGTCGACACCTCGGCGCCCAACCGCGAGAACCGGCGCGTCGCCATCCGCCGCATCACCTCGCTCGTGGCGCCGGTGGCGAGCAACAACTGACCTGCTTTTCCAGCCACTTGCAGTGATTTTTGGAATCAGGTCGGCAACAAGGTCCCATCCCGATCAACCGGGATGGGACGAACTGCCGACGGCACGGCCCGGGTCAACAAGAATTGTACAGGCCTTGGAGCCGGCTCATTGAATCACCGGGCTTCGCACCCCAGATTCCTGACTGGGCGTTCCCTGCCCCGTCCCGACTCCAGCGGGACGCATTGAGCCCCGCCGGCCCTCTCCGGCGGGGTTTTTTGCTTTCAGATCCACCTAGCAAACGGTGCCTGCCGGCCGAAATACGCGCTCAACGGGACGAGGCGAATTGATGCCTACGGAAGAAACCGGCGATCAGAGGCTTGAGCGGCTTCGTCGGGCGACCAGTCAGGTGAACCGGAGCCGTTCGACGTCGAGTCCTTTTTGAAAGCAAGCGGCGGCGGCAGGATCCCCTTCAGTAGATGTTCCTGATCTTGCTGTCCGTCCTGGCAAACACCTCATCCGGCACAAAAAAATCTCCGGCCAGCGGTCCGGTTGCGTCAGGCGCATAGACCGAGAAATCGCTGACGCCCTCGGCGCGCAGCACCTCTTCGTCGATGTAGAAATTGCCTGATGCCTCGCGCGACGGCCGCATGAAGATCGCGTGCGCGGCATCGGCCATGATGTCCGGCGACCGGCTCATCGCCGCGACCGTCGCTCCGCCCAGAAGGTTGCGTACCGCGGCCGTGTCGATGGTCGAGATCGGCCACAGCGAATTGACCGCGATGCCATCCCTGGCGAATTCCGCGCTCATGCCCAGCGTGCACATCGACATGCCGAACTTGGCCATGGTGTAGGCGACATGGTTCTTGAACCATTTGGCCTTCATGTCGAGCGGCGGCGCCAGATTCAGGATGTGAGGGTTCTTCGCCAACTTCAGGTGTGGAATGCACATTTTGGACACGAGGAAGGTGCCGCGCGTGTTGATCTGATGCATCAGATCGTAGCGCTTCATGTCGGTTTCCAGCGTGCCGGTAAGCTGGATGGCGCTGGCATTGTTGACGCAGATATCGATGCCGCCGAATTTCTCGACGGTTCTGCCGACCGCCTCGGCCACCTGCGCTTCCTCGCGGATGTCGCATAGCACCGGCAGTGCCTTGCCGCCGGCCTGCTCGATCTCTTCAGCGGCGCTGTAGATCGTTCCCGGCAGCTTCGGATGCGGCTCCGCCGTCTTGGCGGCGATCGTCACATTGGCGCCGTCGCGCGCGGCGCGCAGCGCGATCGCCAGCCCGATGCCACGTGACCCGCCGGAGATGAACAGCGTCTTTCCCTTGAGCGACATTTTTCCTCCGCCTGGATTGTCTTGTGTCGCGATCCTTGCGCGCGCCAGAGCGGGATACAAGAGCTTGTGGTGCGACGCGATGGTGACGTAGCGGAGGGTACCGTGCCTTGTCGGCTGCAAACGACGTGGCGCCGAAACCGATTTGGCGTATGATTCCATACCGGATGGCAGATCACCAAATGGCTTTGTTCATCAAGAATGTCGAAGTGGAGCGGTTGGCCCGAGAACTTGCCAAGAGCCGTGGTGTGCCGGTGACCGAAGCGATCCGGCAGAGCCTCGAAAACGAAACTGCTCGCGAAAACCTGACTTCTCAGCAAAACGAGTCTGACCTGATCGCGACGCTGATGGAAATTTCAGAGCAAGCAGGCCGGATACCTCATCGGGACCACCCAATGACCGAAGACGAAGTACTCGGTTACGATGAACTCGAAATACCGAGCAGATGATGGATACTTCGTCCGCACTGTCGCGCCGCCCCTCATTGCCCTGCCGGGCATTTCTCCCCGTATAGTGACGGGGAGAAAGACGCTCTCATCGCGGCCTTCGCCAATCATCACTTTTGTAGGAGGAGCGCCGAGGTCGCGGCAACTCCCTTCTCCCTGTCACTATACGGGGAGAAGGTGCCGGTAGGCGGATGAGGGGCAGCGCCAATCTCTGAAGATAATCGTCAGACTTGCCCGACATCCACTCCTAAACCAGAACCAGCCCCTGCCGCATCGCGATCGCGATGGCGTCCGTACGATTGGCGGCACCGAGCTTGATCAGGATCGCGGCGACATGGAACTTCGCCGTGTGGACGGAGATGTTGAGCCGCCGCGCGATCACCTTGTTGGGCGCCCCTTCGGCCAGCAGCGCCAGCACTTCCGCCTCGCGCGGCGACAGCGCTGGCCGGGTGGCGGCGCCATCGTCGACCGTTTCCTCGCCGAACAACCCGCTATGGCTTCCATCCCCATTGGCCGCATCACCGCAGTCGAAATCCTCATGCCTATCCGGCATCGAACGCCCTTCGCCGGACACCCGGTAGCCGGCGGCGGCCAGCCTGACGGCAGCGGCGATCAAAGCTGCATCCGCGGCCAACGGCAGCACCGCAAAAACCTGGCCTTGCGGCCGGCCCGCGCGGTCCGAAAGCAGTACCTTTGGGGTCGTGCTGCCGCCGACGCCGGCTCGATCGACAGAGGCCGCGCTGTTGGCGACGGCGTCATCGACGATGGCGACATCGGCGACCCCGCCGCCGGCCACGACCGGCAGCAGATCGTCGGCCATGGCAAGCGAAGTCGACAAGCGCTCGGCACGCACGGCATCGCGTAGTGCGATCAGCACCACGAGCTGGCGTTCGCCGCGCGCCACGTCAGGCCTTATCAGCGTGTCGCTTTCCATCCGTCCTCTCAGCTCAGCGGCTTTTCGCCGATCGTCAGCACGACGTCGCGCTGTTCGCCGCCGCGCACGACACCCAGCTTCACCGAAGCACCGGCGCTGTCGGGCCCGAGCCGGCGGATCAGATCTCGCGGACCATGCACAGCCTCGCCGTTCCACGCCACGATGATGTCGCCGAGCGAGAGGCCAGCGGCCTTGGCCGGGCCATTGTCGTCGAGGCTCATCACCATTGCGCCACGCGCGTCGCGGTCGCGTACCGGATGCAGGCCGGCGCCGAGGTAACCACGTGCGACATGACCCTTTTCGCGCAGCGTCGCCACCGCGCGTTCGATCGTCTCATAGGGCATGACCAGCGCGCGGCCACGCGGGCCGAACAGAAGCATGCCGATCAGCGCGCCCTTGGCGTCCAGCACCGGGCCACCCTCGAAGCGGCCGCCGGCACCGACAGCCAGGTTGATGCGCCGGTCGATGGTGCCGCCGCGCATCGAGCGCCAGGCCGGGCCGACTTCGCCGACCGAGCCCGACACGGCCAGCACCGAGCCCTGGCTGCTGCCGACAGCTATGGCGATATTGCCTGGCCGAACGGGGCTGGCTCTATCGAGGACAGGCGCGGTGGCCGCATCCGCGGGCTTCAGCAGGGCGACGCCCGTCGAAGGATCGCGGCCGACCAGTTCGGCCTTCGCCGTCTCGCCGGAGGCCAGTGTCAGTTCGATCTCCTCGCCGGCCTCGACGGCTTCCTCGGCGGTGACGAAATAGCCGTCGCCCCAGTGGAAGGCGCTCGCCGTGCGGTGATGATGCGTGGCGAAGCTTGCCGTTGCCGGCGTCGCCTTGTCGGCGATATCGGCAATGGCATCGGAAAATGCATTCAGATTGAAGTCGCTCATGATGATCTCCTGGGTTTTCTCATGCCCCAGATATCGCTCGGCAGTACGCCAGGAGGTACTCGCCTGACGGCTAGTTGCGGGTTCGACTGGCCATCTGGTCAGGTCGCGGCGGTTCCGGCCGCTCCGCACATATAGTCACGATCAAGCCTGAAAACACGGAGCCCCCATGGCCCTCGCCGCGCCAAAATTCCAACCGGACGAGACATTGCTCGACGCCTATTCGACGACGGTTGCCGACGCGGTCGACCGCATCGGCCCGGCTGTCTGCCGCATCGAGCGCATCGGGGGGCCGGGCGGCCACGGCTCGGGCTTCGTCATCGCGCCTGACGGGTTGGTCGTCACCAATTTCCATGTCGTGGGTGACGCCAGGACGGTACGCGTCTCGATGCCGGACGGCGCCTCGAGCGAAGGCCGCGTGCTCGGCCGCGACCCCGACACCGACATCGCCCTGGTGCGCGCTGACGGCAGCTTCGCCGACGTGGCGCCGCTGGGCGATTCCAAGCGGCTGCGGCGCGGCCAGATCGCGATTGCCATCGGCAATCCGCTGGGCTTCGAATGGACCGTCACCTCCGGCGTCGTCTCGGCGCTCGGCCGCTCGATGCGAGCTTCGACCGGCAGGCTGATCGACGACGTCATCCAGACCGACGCCGCGCTCAACCCCGGCAATTCAGGTGGTCCGCTGGTCTCGTCGGCCGGCGAGGTGATCGGCGTCAACACCGCCATGATCCATGGCGCGCAAGGCATCGCCTTCGCCGTCGCCTCCAACACCGCGAACTTTGTCATTTCGGAGATCATCCGCTTCGGCCGCGTGCGCCGCGCCTTCATTGGCGTCTCCGCCGACACGGTAAACCTGCCCCGGCGCGCGGCACTCTTGTCGCAGGTCTCGACCAGCACGGCGGTACGGCTGCGCAGCGTCGAGAAGGACGGCCCGGCGGCCAGGGCGGGTCTCAGGGAAGGCGACATCATCGCCGCCATCGACGCCCGCCCGGTGACCGGCGTCGACGACCTCGTGCGCATGCTCGACGCCGAGCGCATCGGCCGCGAGACGCTGTGCACCGTGGTGCGCCGCACCGGCGTCAGCCAGGTGACGGTGACCCCGGTGGCACGGGCGGGCTGAGGCTGCCGTTCAAGCCCCCGCGGCGCCTTGCGCATACTGCGCCAGGAACTCTTTGCTGGGCGGGATCGGCTTGATGACGTCGATCAGCACGCCGTTGGGATCCTTGGTGATGAAATGGCGCTGGCCGAAAGGCTCGTCACGCAGCGTTCGCAGGATAGGCAGGCCGGCAGCAAGGATCCGGTCATGGATCGCATCGGGATCGCGGACCTCGAAATTGATCAGCAGCCCGGAAGTCCGCCCCCGCCCCTCCTCGGGGATCGTCTCGTGGTCGCCCTGAACGATGCCGAGATTGACGCGCTTGTTGTCCACCGACCGCAGATGCACGTACCAGTCGCTCTCAAACAACGGCCGGAAACCGAAATGCCTGACATAGAAGGCCGCCGTGCCGGCGACATCGCCGGTCATCAGCACCGGATAGTAGCTCGTCGTCTTCATCTTTCCTTCTCCCGTCAACTAACATACAGTCTGCATGTAAATTGAATTAACATACAGGCTGCATGTATGCAACAGGAATCCGCGCGTCGTTCCAACCGCGATCGCACCGAGACAACGCGCGCCGACCTGATCGCGGCGGCGCGCAAACTGTTCACGGAAAAATCCTATGCCGAGACCGGCACACCGGAGATCGTTGCCGCCGCTGGCGTGACGCGCGGCGCGCTCTACCACCATTTCGCCGACAAGCAGGCGCTTTTCGCCGCCGTGGTCGAACAGGAAGCCGCGGCGGTGGCGCGAGAGATTGACCGCGCCTCCCCGCCTTCGCTCAACGCTCGCGATGCGCTGATTGCCGGTTCCGATGCCTATCTCACGGCCATGCGCGCGCCCGGCCGCACGAGGCTCTTGCTGCTCGACGGCCCCGCCGTGCTCGGCCGCGCCGCCATGGACACGATCGACAACCGCCACGGCAACCGCTCGCTGCGCGAGGGTCTTGTCGCGGCGATGCGGACGCAGTCGATGAAAAGATTGCCGCCCGAAGCGCTGACCGCGCTGCTTGCCGCCGCCTTCGACCGCGCGGCGCTCGCCATCGACGCCGGTGCGTCGGGCGAAGATTACCGTGCCGTGCTGACGGCGCTGATAGACGGACTGTCGCGCGCCTGAAGTGCCCCCGCGAATGTATCGCGCAGTCATCGCCCGGGTGCGGGGCGACGATGTCGCCATGCGTAAACTTGTCGCCGGCTGCCACTGCCCGACCAGGACATCACGATTGCCGCAAGCCGCGGCTAGTCCGTCCAGCGCCGGAACAATGCGCTGGCGTTCACGCCGCCAAAGCCGAAGCCATTGGAAATCGCGTAATCCATCTCCATCGGCCGGGCGTGGTTTGCGACGAAGTCGATCCCGTCGCTTGCCGGATCGGGGGCGCTCAGATTGAGGGTTGGCGGTGCGACCTGGTCCCTGAGCGCCAGGACCGTGAAGATCGCCCCAAGCCCGCCGGCGGCGCCAAGCAGGTGGCCGGTCGCCGACTTCGTTGCGCTGACGGCTATGCCGAAATCTTCTCCGAAGACCCTTTTGATCGCGGCGATTTCCCCCAAGTCGCCGACTGGCGTGGAGGTCGCGTGCGCGTTGAGGTGGCGGACCTCCCGTGCCGAAATACCGGCTTGGGCAATCGCGATCTCCATGGCCCGGCGCGCACCGTCGCCATCCTCGGGGCCGGAGGTGATGTGATAAGCGTCCGCCGTCGTGCCGTAGCCGGCCAGTTCGGCAAGCGGTTTGGCGCCGCGCGCAAGCGCGTGGCTCAATGCCTCGATGACCAGGATGCCGGCGCCTTCGCCCATGACGAAGCCGTCGCGCGACATGTCGAACGGGCGGGAGGCCTCCTCAGGACGATGATTGAAGGATGTAGAAAGAGAGCGTGCCGCGGCAAAGCCGCCGAGGCTGACCGTATTGATGCAGGCTTCCGTTCCGCCGCAGACCGCGATGTCGGCCTCGTTGGCGCGGATAAGACGCGCCGCATCGCCGATCGCCTGGATGCCGGCCGCGCAGGCCGTCACCGGAGCGCCGAGCGGACCCTTGAACCCATATCGGATCGAAATCTGTCCCGCCGCCATGTTCACCAGGAACGACGGCACCGTGAACGGTGAGAGACGCCGAACACCGCGCAGGTCGACGGTTCGCACCGCTTCGGTTATCGCGGGAAATCCTCCGACACCCGACGCGATGATCGTCGCGGTGCGGGTCCTGTCATCGTCCGAGACCGGGTTCCACCTGGCCTGGGCAACCGCCTCTTCCGCAGCCGCCAGCGCAAAGACAATGAAGCGGTCGGCCTTGCGCTGGTCCTTCGGCGCCAGGACGATGTCTGGATCGAAGCCAACTTCGGGGTCTTCCAGCAAGGAAGGAACCATTCCACCGACCTTCGCCGGCAGGTCTCGCACCATGTCGTCCGGAAGCTTTCGAAGCCCCGAACGGCCGGCCAGCAGGCGCGACCATGACGCTTCGACATTGGCCGCGAGCGGCGTGACCGCTCCCATGCCCGTAACAACGATCCGTCGCATCTATTCTCCTATCACTTGGCCAGCGCGTGCGGCTTTCAAGCCGCGACGGCTTTGCGAACCTGAGCGGTGGCGGCACTCAGAAAAGCCTTCGCGAGATCGGGATCATTGACGGCGCGCGAGAGGACGACCGCGCCGACCATTGTCGAGAGAACGGCCATGGCTCTACCGCCGGGCGCATCGCCGTCCGCCTCGCCAACCCATGAGCCCAGCATCTCGAGGTATTCTCGGATGCCGGCCTCAAATGATGCCTTCACCTCGGCGCCTTGCCTGGCGGCATCCGAGCCAAGCGCAACCACCGGGCAGCCGTCCATCCTTTCCTCGCGATGCCCCGTGCTGAGATAGAAGTCGATCACGGCGCCAAGCGGATCCTCAGGGCTCGCCGCGGCCGCCGTCGACCATCGGTTCGCAGCGCTTTCCAATGCCCGTCTGGACGCCTGCGCGACCAAGTCGTCCTTGGACGCGAACTGCTTGTAGAACCCGCCTTGGGTCAGCCCGGCGCCCTCCATCAAATCCTTGACGCCGATGCCATCGAATCCGCGCTCCCGAAAAAGCCGGCTCGCTACATCGATCACGGTTTGCCGGTTCTGCTCAGCTTGGCTGCGAGTCACACGCATCATTCGTCTCCTTTTTTGATTGCGTTCATAATCTATATCAGTTATAGAGTACGAATGCAATTTATTTTCACAGAAGGCGATGGGCATGAAAAAGAAACTCATTATTGGGCTGGGGAGCGTTCTGGTCGCGGGGTTTGGGGTGGCTGCATTCGTCACGCTTCCCATTCGCACACAGGCAGCCGCCGTCGTGGCTGACCCGAGGCAGGAAGCACCGATCGTCAGACTCGTGACGGCAGTGGCGGTGACAGGATCCGAACGCGGCTTCACGGGTACAATTGCCGCGAGGGTGCAGAGCAATCTTGGGTTTCGCGTACCCGGCAAGATCATCGAGCGCCTTGTAAATGTCGGCGAACAGGTCAAGGCGGGCCAACCGCTGCTGCGGATCGATGATACCGATCTTGCCCTTGCCCTCACCGCCAAGCGCAACGCTGTCGCGGCTGCGCGCGCTGTCCTGGTTCAGACCAGTGCGGACGAAAAGCGCTATGCGGTTCTGGTCAAGAAGGAGTTGGCCGCAACCCCGCAGCGTTACGAGCAGGCGAAGGCAGCACTCGATACCGCGACGGCACAGCTTGCCGCCACCGAAGCGGAAGCGAAGGTCGCGGAAAACGAGGCGGCCTATTCCGTCCTGGACGCGAACGCCGACGGAACCGTCGTCGAAACGCTTGGGGAGCCAGGACAGGTTGTCGCCGCGGGACAGACCGTGGTTCGGATCGCGAACGCCGGCCCCCGTGAGGCGGTGGTCACGCTTCCCGAAACGATCCGGCCGGCGATCGGCTCGGTAGCCGAGGCGGGCTTGTATGGAGGCGATGGGCGGCATTTTACGGCGCATCTCCGGCAGTTGTCGGACGCTGCCGATCCCCAGACTCGTACCTATGAGGCCCGTTATGTGCTCGATGGTGAGGCCGCGGCAGCACCGCTTGGCGCGACGGTAACCATCCGGCTTGCAAGCCAGGCAAGTCAAACGGAAGTCCAGGTGCCGCTCGGAGCCGTGCTGGACGACGGTCAGAAGACCGGCGTTTGGAGTTTGGACGGCGCAACCTCGACCGTACACTTTCGGCCCGTCAAGCTTGTTCGTGTAACCAGCGAAACCGCCGTGATCTCCGGGCTGAGCTCGGGCGATTCGATCGTTTCGCTCGGTGCTCATCTCCTGCAGGAAGGCGCTCGCGTCAGGACTGCCTCTGAAAACAGGAGCAACTGATGAGCCTCAATTTTTCCGCGATCGCCGTTCGCGAGCGAGCCGTCACCCTTTTCTTCATCATTCTGCTCGTCGCCGCCGGCGCCTACGCTTTCCTCATGCTTGGACGTGCGGAGGATCCCAACTTCACCATCAAGACCCTGACGGTCACGACCGTATGGCCGGGCGCGACGGCGCGCGAGATGCAGGACCTCGTCGCCGAACCGTTGGAGAAGCGACTTCAGGAGTTGACCTGGTACGACCGTGTGGAGACGACGACACGGCCAGGCTATGCCTATTTGACGGTCACACTGAAGGACAGCACACCGCCATCCAGCGTGCAGGAGGAATTTTACCAGGCCCGCAAGAAGCTCGGGGATGAAGCCCGCAACCTGCCGCCCGGCGTGCTCGGCCCCTTTGTCAACGACGAATATTCCGATGTGAGTTTCGCTCTTTACGCCCTTAAGGCGAAGGGCTTGCCCATGCGGGAACTCGCCAGGCAGGCCGAGACCATTCGCCAGGACCTTCTGCATGTGCCCGGCGTCAAGAAGATCAACATCCTCGGCGAACGTCCCGAACAGATATTCGTCGAGTTTTCCTATGCCAAGCTGGCAACCCTCGGCGTGTCGGCGCAGGATATCGTCGCTGCCCTGCAGCGGCAGAACACCGTCACACCGGCGGGCTCGATCGACACAGAGGGGCCGCAGGTCTTCATCCGCGTCGACGGCGCCTATGACAGTGTCCAGACGATCGCCGACACGCCGATCGTCGCCGCGGGACGGACGTTGAAGCTCTCCGACATCGCCGTGGTCCGGCGCGGCTACGAGGATCCTGCCACCTACGTCATCCGTCACCAGGGTGAGCCGACCATCATGCTCGCGGCGGTGATGCAGGAGGGCTGGAATGGTCTTGAACTCGGCAAGGCACTGGAGGAGAGGTCAGCAGCGATCGCACAGACGCTGCCTCTCGGAATGACGCTGGCCAAAGTGAGCGATCAGGCCGTCAACATCGGCTCGTCGGTCAACGAGTTCATGATCAAATTCGCGATGGCGCTTGGCGTGGTGCTGCTGGTGAGCCTGCTCAGCCTCGGCTGGCGCGTCGGCATCGTCGTGGCGGCCGCCGTCCCGCTGACGCTCGCCGTCGTGTTTCTCATCATGCTGGAAACCGGCCGGTTCTTCGACCGCATCACGCTTGGTGCCCTCATCCTGGCGCTGGGCCTCCTCGTCGACGACGCCATCATCGCCATCGAGGTGATGGTGGTGAAAATGGAAGAGGGCATGGATCGCATCAAGGCGGCGGCCTATGCATGGAGCCACACCGCGGCGCCGATGCTGTCGGGCACGCTGGTGACGATCGCGGGGTTCCTGCCGGTGGGCTTCGCGCGCTCGACGGCCGGCGAATACGCCGGCAACATCTTCTGGGTCGTGGGGTTCGCCCTCATCGTCTCCTGGGTCGTCGCGGTTTTCTTCACCCCTTATATGGGCGTCAAGATGCTGCCCGCGATCAAACCGGTCGAAGGCGGCGTTCACGCCATATACGACACACCGAACTATCGGCGCCTCCGCCGGCTCATCACCTTTGCCGTGCGCCACAAGTTCGTGACCTGCGCTGCCGTCGGCATCGTCTTCGCGCTTTCGGTTGTCGGCATGAGCGGTCTCAAGCAGCAGTTCTTCCCGACATCCGACCGTCCCGAAGTGCTGGTCGAGGTTCGCCTGCCGGAGGGCACCAGCATCGAGACGACGACCGCCACGGTCGAGAAACTGGAACACTGGCTTGGCGGCCAGCCCGAGGCCAAGATCGTCACGAGCTATGTCGGTCAGGGCGCTCCCCGCTTCTTCTTCGCCATGGCGCCCGAATTGCCTGATCCCGCCTTCGCCAAGATCGTCGTCCTGACACCGGACGCGGACGCGCGCGAGGCCTTGAAGCACAGGCTCCGTGAAGCGGTTGCGACAGGGCTTGCCCCTGAAGCGAACATCCGCGTTACGCAACTCGTGTTCGGACCTTACACGCCGTTCCCGGTCGAGTTCCGGGTCATGGGGCCAGACCCGCGGCAATTGTACATCATCTCCGAAAAAGCCCTCGACATCATGCGCGGCGTACCGGACGTGCGGCAGGCCAATCGCGACTGGGGCAATCGCACGCCGGTACTGCGCTTCATCCCGGATCAGGACCGATTGAACCTTATCGGCCTGTCGCCGGCGGAAGTGGCCCAGCAGCTCCAGTTCCTCCTCACCGGCATCCCGGTCACGCAGGTCCGCGAGGACATCCGCAACGTCCCCATCGTGGCCCGCAGCGCCGGCGGCGAGCGACTGGATCCATCGCGTCTGGCGGATTTCTCGCTGATGAGCCGGGAGGGCCGCCAGATTCCACTCGACCAGATCGGTCACTCCGAAGTTCGTCTGGAAGAACCGATCCTGAAACGTCGCGATCGCACACCCGTCATCACGATCCGCTCGGACATCAATGAGGCGACCCAGCCTCCAGAGGTTTCCAAGCAGATCATGACGGCCCTTCAGCCGCTGATTCAATCCCTGCCTGCCGGCTATCGCATCGAAATGGGTGGATCGATCGAGGAGGCAACCAAGGCCAACACAGCGCTGGGCAAGGTCTTTCCGGCCATGCTCGCCGCCATGCTGATCGTCATCATACTGCAGGTGCGATCCTTCTCGACGATGGCGATGGTCATGCTGACGGCACCTCTCGGTCTCGTTGGCGTCGTACCGATGTTGCTGGCCTTCAACCAGCCTTTCGGATTCAACGCCATCCTTGGCCTGATAGGCCTGGCAGGTATCCTGATGCGCAATACGCTGATCCTGACCGAACAGATCAAGGAGAACCGTGCCGCCGGTCTTGACGACTATCAGGCGGTCATCGAGGCCACGGTGCAACGCACAAGGCCGGTGATCCTGACCGCACTTGCCGCCGTTCTGGCTTTCATCCCCCTCACGCACTCCGTCTTCTGGGGATCGATGGCGTTCACGCTGATCGGCGGCACGGCTGCCGGCACGGTGCTGATCCTGCTGTTCCTCCCTGCACTCTACGTAGCGTGGTTCCGGATCAAGCCGGCCACGGATGAGGTCCAGGAGAATTCAACGGAGGAACCGGAAGTGCCGGCAGCAATGGCGGCCGAGTAGGGCTCCGTTGTCGCAGGAGACGGTTCGAATTCCTGCCCGTTGGCTCTGCCTGGACACAGGCCAACGGCACGAACTTGCCGCTTACAGACGATCGTCCACGCAAGTCCGGCCGGTTCGCTTCATCAATTCTGGAGACATGCATGAACCGTCCAGTTCGAACACGAACTGCTCCCGACGAGATGCGCGCGCGCATCCTGGCTGTGGCGGACGAGCAGTTTCGCCGCCTCGGCACCCATAAGACATCGGTGGCTGATATCGCCTCCGAACTCGGCATGAGCACGGCAAACGTCTATCGTTTCTTCCCCTCCAAGGGTGCGATCATCGAGTCCGTCTGCGGGCGGGTCGTCAACGAGGTCGCCGGGATCGCCTCTGCGATCGCATGCACGAGCGCGCCGGCCCCGGAGAAACTCGACCAACTCCTGACCGCGATGCACCATCACAGCAAGACCACACTGGTCAAGGAAAGGCGCATGCACGAGATGGTTGTCGCCGCCATGCAAAACAACTGCGCGATCATCAAGGCGCATACCGAGCGGGTGGTAACGATCCTCGAAGCGATTATCCGCGAGGGCATCCAAACACGGGAATTCAAGGTCGAAGATCCAGTGGAAGCAGCGCGCGCGGTCAAGACCGCCTTCACGCCGTTTTTCCACCCGATTCTGATCGAGCACCGCCTTCGACACGGCGAAGATGACGAAGCTGGCCTGCGCGAGCAGATTCGCTTTATCCTGAAAGGTCTGGGAAAGTCCGACTGAGGCGCGTGCCGTTGGTCCGGCAGGGCTTGGCGATGGAAGGCGACCAGAAGATGGAGGTCGACACATTGGTTTCGCGACGCCCAGCAAAGTGGAAGGACATTATCGCGACCGGCTGTGAAGCGTGGAGTTCCCCAACAGTCTCCGAAAGGCAGGTGATCGTGTCCTTGTACGCAGCGGAGAATGCAATGGCGAGGCAACCGAAACCGTCCAATCCCGTTATGGCTGGCTCACCCACCTTGCGGGCTCACATTTGGGATGGACACATGAAAAGGACCTATGAAAAACCGACACTGCGCAAATGCGGAAAATTGACCGCCCGTACGGCGCAGCTCGTGGTTTCCGGGGTGACGCAGATCGAATGATTTTCGGCTGAGTTCCAGGATTCAGCCGCCGGCGTTCGCATCACCGTCGGTGTCCGGCTCCTCTTCGGGCACCTCGCCCGGCTCGAACTCGTTGAAGCAGCCGAGCCCGCGCTTGAACCGGTCGATCAGCCAGGCCGCCGCCGGCTTTGGACTGCGATCGTTGCGGTGCATGGCAAACAGGGGCGAACTCACTTCCTTGTAGGGTTCGAGGTCGAGTTCCACCAGGCGGCCGCTGGCCAGGTCGTCGGCGATCAGCCAGCGCGGCAGCCCGCCCCAGCCGAGCCCCTCACGCATCAGTATGTGCTTGGTGCGCATGTCGGTCAGTCGCCACGTGCGGTAGGCGAAGACGCCGTAATCGCGTCCCTTGGTGCGCTCGGACTGGTCGATCACGACAAGCTGCGTATGCTCGCGCACATCCTCGAGCGCCACCGGCTTCGGCAGCAGGGCCAGCGGATGATTGGGCGCTGCCGCCGGCACCAGCGACATGAAGCCGATGCGCACGAGATGCACGTCGACATCGCCCAGCAGGCCGCCAATGCCGAGATCGGCCTGTCCGCTGACGACAAGATCGGGGATGAGACCGAGCGTGCCGATATACAGGCGCAGCATCACGGTCGGAAACCGCGCCTCGAATGCCTTGAGCACCCGCACCAGCACGGGGGAAGGCAATGATACGTCCACCGCCAGCGCCACCTCGGCCTCCAGCCCGTGATGGTGCCCGTCGACGCGCGAGCGCATGCGCTGCAGCACGCCAATCATGCGCCGCGCGTCTTCCAGCATCGCCCGGCCGATCTCGGTCAGTTGCGGCTCGCGCGTGCCCTCGCGCTCGAAAAGCTTCAGCCCGAGCTGCGCCTCGAGATTGGCGATACCGTAGCTGATGACGGATTGCGCGCGGTTGAGCTTGCGGCCGGCTGCCGAGAAACTGCCGGTATCGGCAACGGCGACAAGGATTTGGAGCTGGTCGAGGGTCGGGTTGGGCTGCATCGTTGTATCTACTTTATGGATGGATCGTATCGAAAATATACCAGTTTATCTGATTGGTCGATGCCCCATATATGGCGGGACAATTCATCCCACTGGAGAGACCCGCTATGTCCATTCTTCTCGTCACCTCGAGCCCGCGCGGCGCTGCCTCGCACTCGACCCGCATCGCCACCGAGTTCGCCCAGAAGCTTCTCGCAGCCGACCCGTCGAACACGCTGGTCGTGCGCGACCTCGTCGCCAACCCGCTGCCGCATATCGATGCCGACTATGCGACCGGCATCTACACGCCGGCCGATGCCCGCACCCCGCGCCAGGCCGAAGTGGTCGGCGTTTCCGATGTCGTGCTTGACGAGTTGTTCGCCGCCGACACGGTGATCCTGGCCACCGGCTTCATCAACTTCAACATCTCCTCGACGTTGAAGTCCTGGGTCGATCACGTCGCCCGCTCCGGCAAGAGCTTTGCCTATGGCGAGAACGGCCCCAAGGGTCTCGTCACCGGCAAGAAGGTCTACATCGTGCTGGCCTCCGGCGGCATCTATTCCGAAGGTGCGGCCGTGCAGTTCGATCACGCCGTCCCCTACCTGCGCAGCGTGCTCGGTTTTATCGGCATGACCGATGTCGACGTCATCCGCATCGAGGGCGTCTCCAAGGGGCCTGACGCGGTGGATGCCGCGCTCGCCAAGGCTACGGCCACGGTCGATGCATTGGTTGCCGCCAGCCGTGATGTCGCGGCTGCAGCGTAAGACTCTCGGTCCATGGTTTGTCAAAGGCAGGCGTTCGCGCCTGCTTTTTTCGTTCTAGCCGATCAGATGCCTCAACAGGCTGGCCGAAGCGACCCCGATCAGCACGGTTGGCAGCATGGAAAGCCGTGTCGCGGCGACCAAGGTGATGGCCAATGCCGCGAGATCGGCGGGATTGCGCGACACGAAGGCCGGCGCGATGACAGAGATCAGCACGCAGCCGGGTGCTGCCTCCATCACCGCCGTGGCGCGGGGACTGAGCACGCGGTTGCGCAGCACGACATAGCCGCCGATCCGCGTCAGATAGGTGACGCCGGCCATCAGCACGATGGTGAGGACGGTTACCATGTCGATCATGCATCACCCGCCATCAGCCAGGCCGCGGCCAGCCCCGACATCGCGCCCGCCGCGACGTACCAGGCACCCGGAATGAAGAGATAGACCAGTGCCGCGACGGCCAGGCTGACAAGCCAGGGCCGCGCCGCCGCGACGCCCTTCCACATGCCGCGCATCAGCACCAGGAAGACGGCCGGAAACGCCATGTCGAAACCGTAGGTCTCGACATGGCCCAGCATCGGGCCGAGCAAGGCGCCCAGCGTGGTGAAGGCTACCCAGGTCAGATACATCGCCAGCGCGGCACCCATGTAATAGCGCGGGCTGAAGGCCGGTACGACACCGGCGGCGGCGCGCTGTTTGGCGTCGGCCAGGCCCAGCGCCCAGCTTTCGTCGCATAGGAAGAACAGCGCCGGAAACACCTTGCGCCGCGGCAGGTCGCGCAGGAACGGCGCGAGCGCCGCTCCCATCAGCAGATGGCGGCTGTTGACCAGGAAGGTGATGGCGACGATGAGCAGGATGTGCGGCGGCGACGTCCACAGCTGGACCGCCGCGAATTCCGAGCCGCCGGCGAAGTTCAGCCCCGTCATCATGGACAACTCGACCGTGCTCAGCCCTTTCTGCACGGCCTGGGCGCCAAGCACCAGCGCATAGGGGATGGTGCCGAGCAGCACCGGCGCGCAGGATGCCACGCCACGGCGAAACTCCGATCCCGAACCATTGCCGACCGTCTCGACTGCCTGTGAAATGCTCATACCCTGCCATTGGGCGGCCCCACAGCCGCCCTGCCCTGCGTTTGAAAATCCCGTGATGTCAGGGGCAAAACATACCTACAGCTCTCCGCAATTTGGTTGCGAAGATTGTTGTCTTTCGTCAGATTTTGGCATTCACTGTTACGAAGCCGCAGGAAAATGGAATTCAACGCCATGAAGCTCGACGACATCGACAAACGCATCCTGCGGGCGTTGCAGCGAGACGGCCGCATGGCCAATAATGATCTGGCCAATGAGGTCGGCCTGTCGCCCTCGCCTTGCCTGCGGCGCGTCAAGCTCCTGGAGGAAGCCGGTATCATCGACCGCTATGTCGCCGTGATCAATCCGGCCAGCATCGGCAAGGGCCTCACCTTCTTCACCCGCATCTGGCTGGAGGCACAGGACGAGGACACGATCGAACATTTCGCCACCGAGGTCGCCAAGCTGCCGCAAGTGATGGAGTGCTATCTCATGCTCGGCGACTGCGACGCCATGGTGCGCGTCGTGGCCGCCGGCATCGATGACTACCGGCGCTTCCAGTCGGAGCATCTCAGCCGCATCAAGGGCGTGCAGAACGTCAAGACCGACGTGCCCAGCCAGACGATCAAATACACATCGGAACTGCCGATCTAGGACAAGCCAGCGCAATCCAAGGGTCTGTATCCGTCAAAGCCCTAACGTCCAGACTGGATAAAAAATGCAACCGGATTGTAGGATGGGCGCTGGTGCCGGCGTCCTTCGGACGCAAGGGCACGGCGAAGCTGGACCGTGCCACCACAAGACCGCGTTCCGGCATGGGAGAAAACCATGAACCATTCCTACCGTTGGGTCATCGTCGCGGCTGGCGCGCTGATGTCCTGTGTCGCCATCGGCACGATGTTTTCGCTGGCGATCTTTCTCGAACCCATGGCGCTCGATACCAATTGGTCGCGCGCGGGCATTTCGAGCGCCATGACACTCAATTTCCTGGTGATGGGCCTTGGCGGTTTCGCCTGGGGTGCCCTGTCCGACCGGTTCGGCGCCCGTATCGTCGTCACGATCGGCGCCGTGCTGCTCGGGCTGGCGCTGGTGCTGGCAAGCCGCGCCGGTTCGCTTCTCACCTTCCAGATCACCTATGGCGTGCTCGTCGGGCTCGCGGCCAGCGCCTTCTTCGCGCCTATGATCGCGCTGACGTCAGGCTGGTTCGACACCAATCGCGGACTGGCCGTATCGCTGGTCTCGGCCGGCATGGGCGTGGCGCCGATGACGATCTCGCCGCTCGCCCGCTGGCTGATCTCCGCCTACGAATGGCGTAGCGCCATGTTCGACATCGGCATCCTGGCCTGGGTGCTTCTGCTGCCCGCCGTGCTTCTGGTGCGCCAGCCGCCGAAGGCTGTCGCCTCGGATGCCGCCGCATCACAAGCCGCCGAAGGCGCCGGCCTCACGGTCGGCCAGGCGCTGCGCTCGCCGCAATTCATCGTGCTGGGGCTGACCTTCTTCGCCTGCTGCGCGGCCCATTCCGGCCCGATCTTCCACATGGTCAGCTACGCCATGCTGTGCGGCGTCGCCCCGATGGCCGCTGTCTCGATCTACAGTGTCGAGGGTCTGGCAGGCCTCGGCGGCAGGCTGCTCTACGGCGTGCTGGCCGACCGGCTCGGGGTGAAGCCGGTGCTGATCGCCGGGCTGGCGATCCAGGCGATCGTCATTGCCGCCTATCTCTCGATCAGCCAGCTCGACCAGTTCTATATGCTGGCCGTCATCTTTGGCGCCACCTATGGCGGCGTCATGCCGCTCTACGCGGTGCTGGCGCGCGAATATTTCGGCCAGCGCATCCTCGGCACCGTATTCGGCGCCGCCACCATGCTCTCCAGCCTCGGCATGGCGCTGGGGCCGCTTGCCGGCGGCATGATCTTCGACGCCTATGCCAGCTACCATTGGCTGTTCATCGGCTCGGCGCTTATCGGCCTGGGTGCCGCGGGCATAGCGATCGCTTTCCCGCCGCTGCCACGCAGGGCGTTGCAGACGGCATAGGCATCGCCGCACTGCAATCGTCGCCAGAGGGCAGACGGGCTTGACGGGCCAATGGCCGGTCAAGCCATGCCTACCTCGCGGTCACGCCGACTTGAGAACCGTGAACGGCCGCTTCTGAATGGCCCGCTTGGTCTGGAAATTCGCGGCCGGAGCCGGACGGCCGACGTGAAAGCCCTGGACCTTGTCTATGCCGAATTGGCGCATGAGGACCATCTGCTCTTCGGTCTCCACCCCTTCGACCAGAATCTTGTGGCCGCGATTTCTGACCAGCGCGATGATGTCCTGCAGCATCGCCATGCCCTTGGGGGTGCCGCAGTCGTGAAGAAACGAGCGGTCGATCTTGACCGTATCGAAGTCGATGAGACGAAGCCATGAAAGGCCGGCGAAGCCCGTCCCGAAATCATCGAGCCAGATCCTGATCCCGAGCAGCTTCAGGTCACTGATGCAGCGCAGGATGTCGGAATGCATCTCCATCTCCAGCCCCTCGGTGATCTCGAAGGCCAGCCTGTTTCCGGTTACGCCGGTCTCCCCCAGAATGGTCGCGACCGACGTCGCGAAGCCAGGCGTCTTGAGCTGGATCGGCGAGACGTTGACGCTGACGACGCGCACGTGATCCTGCGCCAGGAGTTCGGCGCACACCGTCCTTATTGCCCAGCGCCCGAGCTCGAGGATGGCGCCGGTTCGTTCCGCGACGGGAATGAACAGGCTCGGCGGAACCAGGGTGCCGTCGAGCATCTTGAGGCGCATCAGCGCCTCCACGGCCTCGAACCCGCCCGACGCGACGTCCTGGATGGGTTGGTAGACGAGCGAAACGAGGTCCTGGCCAATGGCGATCTTCAGCAAGGCCGCCAGGTTCTCGCTCTCGTCGCTGCTCTGGGGATCGGTCGGATCGAACAGCCGGGCACAGTTTCGGCCGCTGGCTTTTGCAAGATAGAGCGCTCGATCGGCCTCGTGGATGATCTTCTCCAGCTTGGCGGCGGTCTGCTTCCTGGTGAACGCCGCGCCCACGCTCGCCGTCACGATCGAGATGCCATCCCGGCGCAACTCATGCGCGATCGCCAGGTTCTCGATCGTGCGGCAAATGGCTTCCGCCAGATCCGCGACCTCGCCCTTCTTGTCCATGCGGGCCAGAACGATGAATTCCTCGCCGCCATAACGGCCGATGGAGCCATCATGTTGCTTGATCAGGTCGCTGAGCGCATCGGCGACCTGGATCAGGCAACGGTCGCCTTCCTGATGGCCATAGCAATCGTTGAACTTCTTGAAGAAGTCGACATCGATGAGGATCGCCGCGAAACCGTGGCCAAGCTTTTGCCAGTCGTTCCAATAGTCGCGCAGTTTTTCGTCGATCGCGCGCCGGTTCTCCAGCCCTGTCAGCGGATCCGTCCGCGACAGCCTGAGCAGGGCCTTGCCGCGCTCGGTCGCCTCCTTGTGCTGGATCTTGGCTTCCAGCGCGTTCAGGAAGACGTTGTAGCGTTCTTCGTTCAGCTTCCAGTTCACATAGGACGTGAATGTGAAGCACGAAACGTAGAAGGTGCCGAAGACCATTTTGTATATCAGCGTAGCGGGTAAAAAGTAGTTCACCACATACAAGATGCACAAAATTATCGTCGACGTTATGATCGAGACCTTGAAGCGGAATGTGAAGAAGAGATTGGCACTCATCATGAAAATGGTGCCAAAGACCATATAATAGGCGACGCTTTCCTTGTTCGCGCCCATGGACGCGGGGCAAAGCCAGCCGATATAGCCAAAGATGATGGCCGCGGCGCAGGTTACGTCAAGCCAGTCGGTGGCGGCTCCCCTGCGAAGCTGTGCTTCCAGGACCAACAGTGCAGTCAGTCCGACAGCGAAGCGGGCCGTGATCGTAAGGGCGGCCACGTCGGGTATCAGCAGCAGATCCGATGCCGAAAACAAGACGTAGATGACGACGGCGATCCAGAGGCCTGGCCTGGCTTCCTTCCTTCGCTTCGCCTGGGCTTCCGTGCGGTAAAGGGTTCGAAGTTCGGCCGCCCCCAGCTCCTGACGCGGCGGTTCCGCATCCACCGCATCGGCCACTGCGGATGACGCGCGTTCGTTCACGACAAATCCCGACTGAAGGACATTTCGCGTTCCGAACTCTTTTCCAGCTTCTGCCCCCAACGCAGACCGACTCCTTGGCGCGACACGACTTGCCGCGCGATCAAATGCAATGACGCAGGACAAGTTTCCGTTAACTCGAACCCGGAATCCCGCTCTCAAAAACCCCAAAGAATTGATATGGTTAGCGGGAAATTAATCATATCGATAGAATGCAACGGAGCCGCCGTTGGCAAATCGAGTATTCTACGCAATAAGTTAACTGACTGTTAACTATGGAGCCTTGGTGTGCAAACTGTCTTTGACGGCCAGAGTCTGATTACTGCTGAAGCGATCGCCGGTGGTCTCCGTCGAGGAAAGCCCGAGCATCATGGCGAAGCGTTCGAAACCGCTCGCGCGGAGCTGGCGCTCATCCTCCACGCCACACAGCAACAGGTCGAGCAGCAAAAATTTCCCGCCGAGATCGTCCGCCGCCTGCTGTCGCTTCTCAACGCGCTGCGCGCCAAGGTCCATCCCGACGTTTGGCAGGCCTTGATACCGGTGGCGCAGAACCACCCGATCCAGAAGTACTTTCTGGAGGATCCGCTGACACATTGGTCCTTCACCAAGCCCAGGGGTTATTCCGGCGACGCGCAGTTGCTCGACTACATCTATTGCGACCCGCATGTTGCCGAGAGCGTCGCAAGCGCCTCGGAGGTCGGCAAGGCGCTTTACAGCCACACCCAGAACGTTCCGTCATGCGTCGCCGCACGCGAGCGCCGCGATCTGCTGACCCGCTATGTCGATGAAACCGCGGCCAGGAACGGGCCCGAAACGGAAGTCCTGGCGATCGCTGCCGGCCATCTGCGCGAGGCGAACCGTTCGGCCGCATTGGCCGAGGGCGGCCTCAAGCGCTGGGTCGCGCTCGACCAGGATCCCCAGAGCGTCGGACTGATCGCGCGCGACTTCCAGGGCACCGCGGTCGAGGCCATCGACGGCTCGGTGCGCACTGTGCTCACCAGAGGCCACAAGCTCGGCAAGTTCGACCTCATCTATGCCTCCGGCCTTTACGACTACCTCCAGCACAACGTCGCCGTGAAACTCACCAAGACCTGCCTGCAGATGCTGAAGCCGAACGGGACCTTCCTGTTCGCCAACTACGCCGAGGGCACTCCTGACGCCGGCTACCGGGAAACGTTCATGGACTGGGTGCTGCTGCTGCGGTCGGAGGTCGACATGTGGAACATCATCAACGCCAGCGTCGACCGCAACGCAGTCGACGCGCAGGTCTACTTCGGCGAGAACCGCAACGTGCTTTACGGCGTCATCCACAAGCGTGGATAATACCCGTCTGGATGCAAACCGGCTGACGTAAGACCTCGAGCGCTTCGACCGCGGTGCTCGAGGGTTCGGTCCTCTTACGCGCACCCCAGGCTCGTTTCGGGAACGGCATGCCCTAGCCGAAAATCCGCTCGCCCTGTTCGTCGACGAGCTGGATGCCTTTCTTGATCGAGATGTCGACGGCGTCGTCCAGCCCGGCGAAACGGTCGGCGCGGATGAATTTGTGCTCCTTCACCACGCCGTCGACTTCCTTGGAGACGACGCCGCAGGTCTGGTACTGGCCATCAGCCTTGTAGGGCGTGGCGCTGATCGTGAAGCCCTTGTGCTCGACCTGCTTGGCCGGTGCGGCACTGCCGGGCTCGGCCGCTTCGCCGCCACCGCCGAAAAGACGCTTCAGAAAAGACATCGCTCAAATCTCCCTGTCGCCGGCGATCGCGGTTCGCGTGCGATTCACGACGTTGTTCCTCCAGCATGCGCGAATGTGCCGCCGCATTCCAGTCCCCTGATGAAGACGGAGACCAGGAGCTCGATCTGCTGGCCGATCTCATCGGCCTGGCGGCGGTCGGACCTGGCCGTATAACCGCTGGTGACGATGCCATGTACGCTTGACCAGAGGGTTCGCGCGGCGATCCGGCGCGTGTCCTCGTCGAGATCGAAGCCGCCATCGGCAAGCACGCTGGCGATGATCTCGAACAGCCGGTCGAGCCGCGCCTCGTAGACGTCGGGCTCGGTCAGCACCGGACGCCGCCTGTTGAAGGCAAGCAGCGCCGGCCAGCTGCCGGGATGCGCCTCGACGAAGCGAACATAGGCGCCTGCCAGTGCCATCAGCCGTTGGCGCACGTCGGTGATGCCACGCCTGGCAAGCTCGGCCATCGCCGCGGCGCCCGCGCCCCCCAGCCGGTCGAGCAGGCGCATGTTGACGGCGCGGTGCACCCCGTCCAGATCGGAAAACAGGTTGTAGACCGAGCCGACCGAGATGCCCGCCTGTTCGGCAATGGTCCTGGCCTTCAGATTGTCCCTGCCGCCCTCGTTGAGCAGCGCTTCGGCAATGGCCAGCACCCGCTCGCCCGTCTCTTCCTTGTCGAGTGCCATGCTTTCCTTCTGAATGAGCGCGCCTAGCAAATGACCTGCTGTTTTCGACCCGACGCTGCTTCGTTTACCACATCCAGGGTATCGTGAACAGTGTTCAAAAGGTCTTGAACGAGGTTCATTCCTGCTATCGGCTACTGGCCATGGGCATCCTGCTGCTCACCGGCAGCCTCGTGAACCTGGTCAAGTACCGCACCGACGAGCGCATCTCCGCCGAGACGGCCAAGATCGAGAAGGCGCGCACGAGAAGCTGATCAGTGAATATGTCGGCAAGGAATGATGCCGACCTGCCCTGACGAGAAAAGCCCGGATCTCCCCGGGCTTTTTGTTGAGCTTTCGCGCTTCAGGAGACGCGCCGCATCGTGGGCTCAGCGATGTGTCAGCGCTTCCAGCGCTTCGGCGGCGGCTTCCAGAATGGCGATCGCCTCGGCCTGCTTTTCGGCCGGGGCATCGACGATCTCGCCGAGTGCCGCGCGCAGCCGGTGGCGGATGGCGCGGAATTCGTCGCGCGTTTCGGAGCGCTCGCCACGTCCACCCCGGCCGCCGCGACGATCCTCGCCGTCGTCGTTCCAGCCGAACCAGTCGCGCGCCTTGGCCATCTTGCGGCCGAACCGCTCGAGATGATCGAGCACGCCGTCGATCATCTCGCGATTGTCGGCCAGATGCGCCTGCCCGGCCTCGGTGATCGAGAACACCTTCTTGTTGCCTTCGCTCGACGACACGGCATAGCCAGCCTCTTCCAGGAAGGTCAGCGTCGGGTAGACCACGCCCGGGCTCGGGGTGTAGATGCCGCTGGTGCGCTCTTCCAGCGCCTTGATGATGTCGTAGCCGTGACGCGGCGCCTCGGCCAGCAGCGACAGCGTGATCAGCTTGAGGTCGCCGTCGGCCAGCATGCGCCCGGCGCGAAAGAAGTCGCCAGGTCCACCGCGGCCGCCGCCGCCCCTGCCCCCGAACGGACCGAAGCCGCCGCCCCCCCTACCACCGAACTTGCCGGCCATGTGCATGAACATGCGCTCGCCGAAATGATGACGGTCGGAATGATTGTGCCCAAAATTGTGCTTGTGCATTGATTGCTCCTTGAGTTCTATCTCACGATATATCTTAATTAGGAACACCCTGTCGGTGAGTCAAGATATATCTTACGATGTATCTGAACCAAGGGGTGGCGTCGAGGCGTCAGGCGCGGCAGGAATGGATGGTGTGTGAATGGGCTACCAGCGGCCCTTGCGCCGATTCCAGCCGTACAGCAGATCGGCGAAGCGATCGTAGGCAATGCGGGTCGGCGGCAGCATGAGCCGATTGCCGAACAGGTGCGCCAGCCATCCCTCGCCAGGCGTTGTCAGCCAGACCGCGATCGCCACGTCTGCACCGACCAGCAGCCTGCCCTGGGCGTCGGTCGCATGCAACCGGCGGCGGATGTCCTCCAGCGCGATGCCACGCGACGACAGCGCATCTGGCTCCAGGTTGATGTCGCGGAATTCGATCCGACCGGCCTTGACCGCCTCGACCAGCCGCCGCTTCTGCCGACCGATGCCGGCATCGCAGACGGGGCAGCGCGTGTTGTACCAGACGGTCAGCACGGGCCTGGACATGTGTCAGCCGTGATCGTGCCGGTGGTGCAGATCGGGATAATGCGGATGCTTGTGGCGCAGCGGCGCATGCCGGTGCAAGTGCGAATGCGGCTCCGTCACCGGCCCGTCATGATGATGCTGGTGGTGCTCGTCATGCACATGGCTGTGCTCATGCTCCAGCGCCTCGTGCTCATGCTCGTGATCGTGGCGTTCCGACAGATGCAACCAGAGCCCGACGCCCATCAGCAACCCTGCAATCGCCAGCTTCAGCGTCACGGCATCGCCGAGCATGACGATGGCCAGCAAGGCACCGATGAACGGCGCCAGCGAATAATAGGCTCCGGTGCGCGCCGTTCCGAGATGGCGCAACGCAAGGATGAACATCACCAGGCTGACGCCGATGCCGAAGAAACCGACAGCCGCCGCCGAGGCGACAATCGGCGCGGCGGGAAGCGAGGCGCCGCCGATCAATGCCAGGCCGACATTGACGGTACCGGCCACGAGCCCCTTCAGCATGGCGATCACCACCGGGTCTGTGGCCGATATCCGGCGCGTGAAATTGTTGTCCAGTCCCCATGCCAGGCACGCCCCCGCGACCAGCAACGCGCCAAGGTTGAAAGTGACGCCATTACCTTGCCACGAAAGCAAAACAGCGCCAGTGAGAATGGCAAAGGCACCGAAAAGCAGGTGCCGGTCGACATTTTCGCGATAGACGAGCCAGGCGATCGCCATCGTTGCCAGCCCTTCGAGGTTGAGCAGCAATGCAGAACTGGATGCCGTGTTGAGGATGAGGCCGAACATCAGCAGGACCGGTCCAACAATGCCGCCCATGCCGATGGCCAGTGCAAGCCATGGAATATCCTCGGCGGCCAGTCGCGCCTCGCCGGCATTGGCTTGCCTGCCGCGCAACAGGCGATAGAGGGCAAGGCCAAGGCCCGCGCCGAGATATAGCATGCCCGCAAGCATGAACGGATTGACGCTGTCGAGCAGCAGCTTGGACAGGGGCGGCGTCGCGCCGAACAAGACGGCAGAGCCGAGGGCAAGCGGTACGCCAGGCCAAAGATGCGAATGGGAATGGGTCATGGCTTACCCTATCATGGTGGCACGCCATGTCATCGACCACACCGCCAGGCACGGTTTGCGAGATCGCCCAACGGAAGTCCGCGCCTCAGTTCCGATGCATGACGGCCCGACGCATCTGTTGTCGCGAAACAGCGCCCACTCTTCACAGAGGCGCCCGTTGGGCAGGTGGCAAAACCCGTTGCCGGCCTTGTCCTTCTTGATTGTCAGGCGTCCGTCAATCGCCGCGCAATGGACCGATGCGGGATTGGCCGTGCCGACCTGTTTGCGCAAGGCGGATACTATCATCCAAGCGACGAGATGATCTCGCGGTAAGCGAGCTCCGGGAAAGCCTTCATCGTCTGCGACCTGATATTGCCGCCCGCGGCCAGCATCAGCGCGAAACGCGCCAGCACCGCATCGTCGGGCGCCTCGACCACCGCCACCATATCGAATTCGCCCATGGTCAGGTAGAACGACTTGAACGATCCTCCCATCTCGCCCAGTTGCTTCCTGGCGGCGTCGAGGCGCTTGGGCGAGTCGCGCACGTTCTTGGCGCCGTGCTCGGTCCAGTTCATCAGCATGATGTAGGTCGTCATGGTAGGCCTCTCTCCGGGGCCACGGAGCACGGCACTCAGGCCATGGGCTTGTCGACACGGCCTCGGCCGGGGCTGGCTTCCGGGGGTTGTCGCCCGAAAATGCATCCGACGCCGGAGTATCCTCCCGCTGCCGACGTCCTGCAAGCGCTACTGCGCGGGACCAATGCCGTGCGACCTCACGCCAGCCGACGCAACAAAGGCGCTCGCAGGCATCAACCGCAAATCAGCCGGCGGCGGTCAGGTAAAGCCGGTTTAAAAACCCGCCTGAGTGCGGCAATCTCCGTCGTGGGCCCAGGCCGGCAATACCTCATCCGGGCCAACCCAGCCGCAGGAGAGCTTCATGCGCGAGACATCAGAGCTGCCGCCGGAACAGATCGAAATTCCCGCCGCCTGGATCGGCGAGGACATGGCGCAGCATCCTGAAAAATGGCTGGTCGAACTGGAGCCGGAGGACGTCGCGGAGTTGGAAGCTGCCGCAACCGGCTTTCTCGCCGGCTCGCACGATATCGGCAGTCTGACCAAGGCTGATTTCCCCTTGCCCCGGCTTGCCGGCCACCTTGCCGCGCTTCGCGAAAAACTGATTGCCGGAATTGGCTTCGAGGTGCTGCGCAGTCTCCCGGTCGAGAGATATTCCGCCGAGATGGCGGCAACGATCTTCCGCGGGGTTGGCGCCCATCTGGGAAGCGCTCGGTCCCAGAATGCCCAGGGCCATATACTCGGCCATGTCCGCGACATCGGCGCCGACGCCAGGGACCCCAGGACACGCATCTACCAGACGTCGGAACGCCAGACATTTCACACCGATTCCGCCGATGTCGTCGGCCTGCTCTGCCTGCGCGATGCCATGCAGGGCGGCGAGTCCCTGCTGGTGAGCACGGTGACGATCTACAACGAGATGCGCAAGAGACGGCCCGATCTGGTCCGCCTGCTGTTCGATCCGATTGCCACCGACCGGCGCGGCGAGATCCCGGAAGGCGAAAAGCCCTACTTCGAAATCCCGGTGCTCAACTGGCATGCCGGACTGCTGACCGGCATCTATCAGCGTCAGTACATCGACAGCGCGCAGCGCTTCCCCGATGCCATGCGCCTCACTCCAGCCCATGTCGAGGCGCTGGATCTTTTCGACAGCCTTGCCAATGATGTCAGGCTGAACCTGTCGATGCGGCTCCGGCCTGGCGACATGCAGTTCGTCTACAATCATTCGCTGCTTCACGACCGCATGGGCTTTCGCGATTGGCCGGATCCCGACAAGCGGCGCCATATCCTGCGCCTGTGGCTGTCGGTCCCCGGCGACCGTCCGCTGCCGGACTGCTTCCGGCAGCGCTATGGCTCGATAGAGATCGGCAACCGGGGCGGCATCACCGTCAAGGGCGCGCGGCTGAACGTGCCGTTGCTTTGACGCCCGAAACGAAAAAGGGCGCCGATCGGCGCCCTTAACTGTTCGCGACAAAAATGAACTCAGCTATCGAGGAAGCTGCGCAGCTTGCGCGAGCGGCTCGGGTGCTTGAGCTTGCGCAGCGCCTTGGCTTCGATCTGGCGGATACGCTCGCGGGTGACCGAGAACTGCTGGCCGACTTCTTCCAGCGTGTGGTCGGTGTTCATGCCGATGCCGAAGCGCATGCGCAACACGCGCTCCTCGCGCGGGGTGAGCGAAGCCAGAACGCGCGTGGTGGTCTCGCGCAGATTGGCCTGGATCGCCGCGTCGATCGGCAGGATCGCCATCTTGTCCTCGATGAAATCGCCCAGATGCGAATCCTCCTCGTCGCCCACAGGCGTTTCGAGCGAGATCGGCTCCTTGGCGATCTTCAAGACCTTGCGCACTTTTTCGAGCGGCATGGCGAGCTTCTCGGCCAGTTCCTCCGGCGTCGGCTCGCGGCCGATCTCGTGCAACATCTGGCGCGAGGTGCGCACGATCTTGTTGATCGTCTCGATCATGTGCACCGGAATGCGGATGGTGCGCGCCTGGTCGGCGATCGAACGCGTGATCGCCTGCCTGATCCACCATGTCGCGTAGGTCGAGAACTTGTAGCCGCGGCGGTACTCGAATTTGTCGACGGCCTTCATCAGGCCGATATTGCCTTCCTGGATCAGGTCGAGGAACTGCAGGCCACGATTGGTGTATTTCTTGGCGATGGAGATGACGAGGCGCAGATTGGCCTCGACCATTTCCTTCTTGGCGATCGCGGCTTCGCGCTCGCCCTTCTGCACCTGGTTGACGATCTTTCGGAATTCCAGGATCGAAATGGCCGTTTCCGTGGCCAGATTCTGGATCTCGGCGCGCAAATCCTTGATCGCGTCCTTCTCGTTCTTGGTGAATTCCTTCCAGCCGCGCGAGGTCAGGTTGGCGATCGAACGCGTCCAGTTGGGGTCGAGTTCCGAGCCCTGATATTCCTTCAGGAATTCCTCGCGGCGCACGCCATAGCTTTCGGCCAGGCGCAACAGCTTGCCCTCGTTCTGCACCAGCCGCTTGTTGATGTCGTAGAGCTGCTCGACCAGCGCCTCGATACGCGCCGTGTTGAGCGACAGCGACTTCACCGCCTTGATCAGCTGGTCCTTCAGCTCCTTCAGCCGGCGGTCCTGGCTGGGCGACAGCGTGCCGGCGGCGGCCAGACGGTTCTCGACCTGCTGGTCCTGCAGCTTCCTGAGCTTCTTGTAAGTGTCGGCGATGACGTCGAGCGTCTCCATCACCTGAGGGCGGAGTTCCGCTTCCATCGCCGCCAGCGACAGGCTCGCCTCGTCCTCGTCTTCCTCGTCATCATCGCCGATGCCGCGCGTGTCGGCGCCGACATTGGTGATGTCGTCTTCGTCATCGCGTCCGCGACGCGACTTTTCCTCGACCTTGGGTGCTTCCTCGACGCGTTCGACCACCGGCGCCTGCTTGGCTTCGGGGCCGGCATAGGTGGCTTCGAGGTCGATGATCTCGCGCAGCAGGATCTTGGATTCGTTGAGCTCGTCGCGCCAGATGATGATGGCCTGGAAGGTCAGCGGGCTTTCGCACAGGCCCGCGATCATCGTCTCGCGCCCGGCCTCGATGCGCTTGGCGATGGCGATTTCGCCTTCGCGCGACAGAAGCTCGACCGAGCCCATCTCGCGCAAATACATGCGCACCGGATCGTCGGTGCGGTCGGTCGGCTCTTTCTTGGTGGTGGTGGCGGCGACCGCGGTGCCGGTCTGCTCGGCCAGCTCGTTGGCGTCTTCCTCGGCATCGGCGGCGGTGTCGCCGGCCTCGGCCTCTTCGCCCTGTTCGTCATCCTCGACGACGTTGATGCCCATGTCGGACAGCATCGCCATCGTGTCCTCGATCTGCTCGGAGGTCACTTCCTCGGAAGGCAGCACCGAATTCAGCTCGTCCATGGTGACATAGCCGCGCTTCTTGGCGGCCTTGATCATCTTCTTGACAGCATCATCGGAAAGGTCGAGCAGAGGCCCATCGGTGGCGCCTTCGCGTTCGGTCTCGACCTCTTCCTTTTCCTTTGTCGCCATAGTCTTTATCTTCTCCTAGCGGCCGGCCATCGGGGCCGCGTAAGCTGTCGGACCAGTCAAATCGGATACGCCCGTTTTTCTAAACGCGCCTTACCCGGCCCACAAACTGCATCCACTCTTTTGTTTGGTGCATGCCGTTGCCCCAAAACCGGGTTTCACTCTTGGGCGGCATACATTAAGTCCAGATTAACCCTGATATCTGTGGCAGGCGGGCCGCCTGTCCAGTGACCAAGTACCTTGCATCGCTTGTTTCCCGTCGACGCGGGTGCGGGTTAACGTTTCGAATCGTCCTGATTCCGTCATTCTGTCCGAAGGTCAAGCGCCTCTGGCATGATTCGCATGAAAAAAGCGAATCAATTACCCGACTTAGCGCACCGCGCCCCCAAGGGAAGCGCGGCCGCGCCTTCATTCCTGCACTCAGCTGCACTTAGGCTCGCCCAGCCCTGCCCGACGAAACGCCAAATCCTTCGATCAGCGCTTCCGTCGCTTGTACATCCTGAAACTGCGCCTGAATTTCGATCAGATGGCGGAAATTTTCGTCCGAAGGATCCGCCTCGAGCGCCGCTTCCGCCTGTTTCAGTTCCTTATGTAAGGTGCGCGCGCTGCGCTGCAAGTGCAACGCCTGGTTCAGGGCGTCGCGGGCGTCCTCGAGCGCCGCCGTCTCCAGCGCCGGCCATTGCCGCGCCCGCTTGATCAGGCCGACGGCGCGCTCCCAGATCTCGGCGCAGCCGGCCCGCTCGATCGTCGCCACCACGGCGTGGCGGTCGTTGGCCATGTCATGCGCCAGCGCATCGAGGATGGCGGCATGCAGCCGGGTCAGATCGGAATTGGCGAGATCGAGGAACTCGACATGAGCGAAGTTCTCGTCGATCAGCGCCGGATGGTTGATCAAGGCGACGATGATCGTCGCCTCGCGCACCGACATCCCTTCGCTGCCGCGCTTGACCAGCGCCGACTGGCCGAGGCTTTCGGTGATCGCCATGCGGCCGCCACCAGGCTTGGCGAATTGGCCACCGGGTGCGGTTGCCTTGCCCTGCCCCGGTTTCCAGTCCTGGCGGCCTTGGCGCGCATTGCGCTGAGAGCCGAAGAAGCTCAGCACCCGCTCGCGCATTTCCTGCTGGTAGTGGTAGCGCGTGCTTTCGTCGCGGATGCGGCTGCTGAGTTCCCGCAGCGTCTGTCCCAATTCCGCCCGCCGCTCCGGCGTGTCGAAGACGCCGCCCGCAGTCTCGCGCATCCACAGGAGGTCGACCAGCGGCCGCGCATCGGCCAGCACGGCGCGGAAGGCATCCGGCCCCTCGGCCTTGACCAGGTCGTCGGGATCCTTGCCTTCCGGCAGCAGCGCGAAGCGCGCCGAGCGTCCGGCCTGTACTGACGGTAGCGCCATGTCGGCGGCCCGCCACGCCGCCTTCAGCCCGGCCTTGTCGCCGTCGAAGCACAGCATCGGCTCCGGCGCCATGCGCCACAACAATTCGAGCTGGTTTTCGGTAAGCGCGGTGCCGAGCGGCGCCACGACATTCTCGAAGCCGGCCTGCGCCAGCGCGATCACGTCCATGTAGCCCTCGACGGCGATGACCGTACCGCCTTTCGCCAATGCCTTGCGGGCGCGGGCGAAATTGTAGAGCACATTGCCCTTGTGGAAGAGCTCGGTATCGGGCGAATTCATGTATTTGGCGAGCGCATCGGGCGCCAGCGCGCGGCCGCCGAAGGCGATGATCTTGCCGCGCGAATCCGGGATCGGAAACATGATGCGGTCGCGGAACCAGTCATAGGAGACCGGGATATCGTCGCCATGGCGCACCAGCCCGCAGGCCTCGATATCGGCCTTCGGCACGCCCTTGGCCGCCAGATGTTCCTTCAGCGCATTGCGGCTGTCGGGCGCGAAGCCGAGCCGGAACGACTGCTGCGTCGCCGGCGTCAGCCCACGGTCGCGCAGATAGGCGCGGGCTTTGGCGCCTTCAGGCCCTTGCAGGCGTTCCTGGAAGAAGACGGTCGCCATTTCCATGACGTCGGTCAGGCTGGCGCGTTCCTTCTCGCGCCGCTCTTCCTGCGCATCGCGAACCGGCATCGGCACGCCGGCCATGTCGGCGATCTTCTCGACCGCCTCGGGAAAGCTCAGTCCCTCGAGTTCGGTGAGGAACTTGAAATGGTCGCCCGAGACCGAGCAGCCGAAACAGTGGTAGCGCCCCTTCCTGTCCTCGCAGTGGAAAGACGGGCTCTTTTCGCCATGAAACGGGCAGCACGCCCAATAATCGCCACGCGAGGCATTGGTCTTCTTGCGATCCCACGCGACGCGCAGGCCGATAACCGATGAAATCGGCACGCGGTCGCGGATCTCGTCGAGAAAGGCGGGTGGAAAGCGCATTAGGGAACTCGTTTCCCCACCATATAATCATGCCCGCGATTTCAGACGACCCCTAATGCGGACGATGCCCGGTTTCCACAGGCCAGATAGAAAGGCGGCCATTGCGGACCGCCTTCTTTTTCAGTCCGGCACCAGTCGGAACTTACTGCGCGGCAAGCGCGCCGAAGATGACGCCGGAGAGGATGCCGACTAGCACATAGTCGTTGCCGACGCGGATCCATTCCTGGCCGCGGCCGGGACGGTGCAGGCCATAGCGGCCATAGTCGCGGATCGGCCGGTGCTGTCTCCAGCCGGAATATTTATGGCCATTGCGCCAGTTGTTCCGCTTCACCACGACCTTCTTCTTGAAGACACGCTTTTTCATATCCCGGTGGTCGCCGGGCCTCTGCCAGTCGACCTTGGTGTAGTTCGACTGCGGCGCGACCGGAGCATTCATCGGCGCTGCCTGGCCGGTGAGTGAGGTGGCCGCCAGCATCGAGAAAGCCAGAGCGGAAAGAACAATGCGTTTCATGGGAAGTCTCCTTGGTTGTCGATGCCAGAGGAATAGCGGCCAGGGGATGAACCGAAACTGAACGCCAGCATTACAATTGTGTAATGAATCTCGCTGTTTAGTCCGAATATTTGAACATAAGCGCAAGCAGCGGCGCCAACACCCTCGCAGGTCCGGCCGACCCACGGCTCAAGCCCGTGCAACCATTTGCGGACCCGTCCATTTTCCGACACCGGCCGTCGCCTCGCGGCGAGCCCTTGAAATCGACAAATTTTTATTATCCGGCTAAAATATTCCGACTATATTCCAAGGCTGCCATGACCATGATTCGTACCCTCGCTTTAACCACCGGTCGCCATGCTGCCCGCCGCGCGCGCCATACCGCCATGCAGGCGCCGCGATGAGCGGCTCGGTCGTCCTCCTGCATCTGGCCGGTGCGGTGGCGCTGATGCTGTTTGCCACCCGCATGGTCAAGACCGGCGTCGAGCGGGCCTATGGCGACGTGCTGCGTCATCGCCTGCGCGCCACCATGCGCAATCCGATCATGGCGGTGCTGGCCGGCACCGGCCTTGCGATCGCGCTGCAAAGCTCCACCGCCGTCACCTTGCTGGTCGGCTCCTTCGCCGGTTCAGGCATCGTCTCGGGCGCCGCCGGTCAGTTGGCCGTGCGTGGCGCCGAGATCGGCTCGGCTCTGGTGGTCAAGCTTCTGACCTTCGACCTCACGCTGTTGGTGCCGCTCTGCCTGATTGCCGGCACGGTGATGTTCATGGCCACGGAGCGGCGCGACTGGCGCCAGACCGGCCGCATCCTGGTCGGCATCGGTCTCCTGATCCTGTCCCTCGAAATGATCGGCCAGGCGTCCGAGCCGCTGCGCAACAGCCAGCTGCTGCCGGTCATCCTCAATTACTTCTCCACCGATTCGATCACCGCGTACCTGCTGGCGGCAATGATCACCTGGCTGTTCCAGTCGAGCATCGCGGCGGTGCTGTTGATGGCGACGCTGGCCGGCCGTGGCTTGATCAGCCCTGAACTCGGCCTTGTCCTCATCCTCGGCGTCAATCTCGGTTCGTCGCTGATCGCGCCGATGCTGACACGCTCGGCCAGTCCCGAAGTGCGTGTCGTGCCGGTCGGCAATCTCTTGATGCGCGGGCTGGGTTCGCTGATCATGCTGATCCTGTTCATGATCTTCCGGCCGCATGTTGCCTTCCTCGGCCCGACGGCGGCCGATCAGATCGTCAACGCCCATATCCTGTTCAACGTGGTCATCCTGCTCGCCGGCCTGCCGCTGGCCGGTCTGGTCTACCGAGCCTCCGAAAGGATCGTGGCGCTCGGCGCCAAACCGGCGCCGGCCGCTGCGCTCGACGTCGTCGAACTGTCGGCGCTCAACGAAAGCGCGATCGATGTGCCGAGCCAGGCCCTGGCCAACGCCACACGCGAGGTGGTGCGTGTCTGCGAGACGGTCGAGATCATGCTCAAGCGCATCATCGAACTCTACGAGGACGCCGACTCGGACAAGATCAAGGCGCTGGCGGCCCTCGACGACCGTGTCGACCGCAGGCACGCGGCCATAAAGCTCTACCTCGCCAAGGTCACCAGGAATCCGATGACCGAAGACGAGGCGCTGCGCTGCCAGGAGCTGATCGGCGCCTGCGTCAAGCTCGAGCAGGTCGGCGACATCATCGTGCGCAACATGCTGGTGCATGTGAAGAAGAAATTCGACCGCGGGCTGGAATTCACCGACGAAGGCTGGAGCGAATTGTGCGCCTTCCATGGCTCGGTGTTGGCCAATGCCCGGCTCGCCTTCAACGTCCTGGTCTCGCGCGATCCCGAAACCGCGCGCCAACTCGTGCTGGAAAAGGACCGGCTGCGCGACCGCGAGAAGGAAACCAGCGCCAGCCATTTTATGCGCCTGCGCGAAGGCACCGCCAAAAGCGTCGAAACCAGCTCGATCCACCTCGACACCATCCGCGACCTGAAGCAGATCAACTCGCTGCTGGCCTCGATGGCCTACCCGGTTCTGGAAGAGCGCGGCCTGCTCACGGGATCGCGGCTGAAGGCGAGCTGACTGGCGGAAGCTTCCTGCAATCGCACCGATTTGGAACACGCTTCCATCATTCGGGAAAGAGCGCCAAATTTAGCCTTTGCTTATCCAGCCATCCGTCGGCTAAGCATCCGTTTCCACCGGGAGGAAATCGATGGATACCCATTCGCGCAGTTTCGCCAAGGCGCTTTCCTGGCGCGTGACCGGCACCATCGATACGATGATCATCTCGCTGGTGGTGACCGGAAGCATCAAGCTTGCGGCCGCCATCGGGGTGACGGAGGTCTTCACCAAGTCGCTGCTCTATTATTTTCATGAGCGGGCATGGCTGAAGATTCCTTACGGACGCAAGTCCGTCACCTGATGGGCTTGCGATCGATGGGTCCCGTCAAGAAAACCTAAACCGGCGACAAAAATTTCTGGATTGCCTGCTACGGTCATCCATGGTTTGAGCCCTGCATTCGGGGGTTCCTTTTCATGTCGCTGCCGCTCATCGCCCTGTTCATCGCCGCCTTCGCTTTCGGCACCACCGAATTCGTCATCGCCGGCGTGCTGCCGCAGGTGGCGCAGGGGCTAGGCGTTTCGGTTCCTTCCGCCGGCTATCTCGTCTCCGGCTATGCCTGCGGCATCGCCATCGGCGGGCCGCTGCTGGCGCTTGCCACCAAGAGCCTATCGCGCAAGACCTTGCTGCTTGGCCTCGCCGTCGTCTTCACCCTCGGCCAGGCGGCCTGCGCGCTGGCACCCGACTTCGCCTCGATGCTGTTGCTGCGCATTGCCGTGGCTGTCGCGCATGGCGCCTATTTCGGCGTCGCCATGGTGGTCGCCGTCGGCCTTGTGCGCGAGGATCAGCGCGGCATGGCGGTCGCCGTCATCCTGTCGGGTCTCACCGTCTCCAACGTCATCGGCGTGCCGGCCGGCACCGCCATCGGCAACATCTGGGGCTGGCGCGCGACCTTCTGGGTGATGTGCGCGCTGGGCGTAGCGGCAACGCTCGCCATGGCGGCCTTGCTGCCGCGCACCACCGGATATCAGGCCAGGTCGGCGAGCCTTGCCAGCGAGGTCCGCGTCCTGGCGCGCCAGCAGGTCTGGACTTCGCTGATCCTGATGCTGATGCTGATGCTCGGCCAGTTCTGCCTGTTCACCTACATCACCCCGACGCTGCTGGAGGTCACCGGGCTCGACGAAAACCTGGTGCCCTGGGTGCTGCTGCTCAACGGCGTCGGCGCCACGCTTGGCGTCTTCCTGGGCGGCAAACTGTCCGACTGGAAACTGATGCCGTCGCTGATCACCATGCTTGCCCTGCAGGCGGTGACGCTGACCATCATCTATGCCGTCAGCCCCTATCCCGTGCCGATGGTCGTCGCGATCATCGTCTGGGGCGGCCTCAACTTCGCCATCGGCACGCCGATCCAGACCCGCATCCTGGCCTGGACGGCCGACGCCTCCAACCTCGCCGCCTCGCTCATCCCGTCCGGCTTCAATATCGGCATCGCGCTGGCCGCATCGCTGGGTGCCGCCATGCTCAATGCCGGCTACGGCTATCGCAGCCTGTCGCTTGTTGGCGCCTTTGCGATGCTCGTCGCCGTCATTGTGGCTGTCATCTCCCATCTTTGGGAACGGCGCAGCGACATCGGCCCGCCGGTACCGGCGGCCGCCGAATAAGATGGCAAGGACTGTCGCCGATTTCGGCCTGACCTGCGGCATCTTGCCGGCGGGCACGCAAAACGCGATCACCGACGTGCCTGGCGTGCGCGTCGGTCACTGCACGCTGCGCGACGGCGACATCAACACCGGCGTGACCGCGATCCTGCCGCATGGCGGAAACCTGTTCCGCACCAAGGTGATGGCGGCAAGCCATGTCATCAACGGCTTCGGCAAGACCGTCGGGCTGATGCAGGTCAAGGAACTCGGCACCATCGAGACGCCTATTCTCTTGACCAACACGCTTTCGGTCGGCACCTGCGCCACGGCGCTGATCCGTGACGCCATCCGCCAGAACCCCGATATCGGCCGCACCACCGGAACGGTCAATCCGGTGGTCGGTGAATGCAATGACGGTCCCTTGAACGACATCCAGGCCATGGCGATATCAGAGCAGCATGCCCTTGCCGCGCTGGCGGATGCCCGAGAAGGCGCGTTCGAACAGGGCAATGTCGGCGCCGGAACGGGAATGAGCTGCTTCGGCTTCAAGGGCGGCGTCGGCTCGGCCTCCAGGAAAATCGCGCTCGCCGGCGGACATCATCTTGGCGTTCTCGTCCTGTCGAATTTCGGCAGGGCCGGCGACCTCGTCCTGCCCGATGGGCGCCGGCCCGACCCCAGGCGGCAGGCCGAGGCCGAACGCGGCTCGATCATCGTCGTTCTGGCGACCGATGTGCCGCTCGAACACCGCCAGCTCGAGCGCCTGGCGCGCCGTGCGGGCGCCGGCATCGCCAGGCTCGGCTCCTTCTGGGGCAATGGCAGCGGGGACATCGCCATCGCCTTCAGCACCGGCAACCCGGTCGACCACGATGAAAACCGAGATCTGGTGCCGCTGCTCGCGCTCAACGAAGCACGCATCGACATCCTGTTCCGGGCGGCGGCGGAAGCGACGCAGGAGGCGGTGCTGAACTCCATGCTGTCCGCCGAGGCATTCACCGGCAGGGCCGGCACCCATCGCGCATCGCTCGCCGACTGGCTGGGCGACCAGCCCGAAAGGCGATAGGCGCGGAAAACGCCATCAGATGGCCGCCGGCGTGGAGTTTCCAAACCGCCTCTTACAAATCGATCCGGAACCGCAGGCTCTGCACCCCGCCATAGGCGGCGTCCTCGAAGAAGCGCTCGACGAGTTTGCCGCCATTGGCCAGGATCACCTTGTGCGAGGCCGGATTGCCCGGCTTGGCGGTGATCTCGATATGGGGAAGGCCTACCGCCCTCGCCTCGTCCAGCATCAGCCGCAACGCTTCGGTGGCGTAGCCGCGCTGCCGCTTCCAGGGCACGACGGCGTAGCCGATATGACCAAGCACGTGCGAAGGCAGTTCCGCCGTGCCCTTCTGCCAGCGAAAGCCGATCGAGCCCGCCGCCTCGCCGTCCCAGATCCAGCGGCGGAAGCCCGGCAGGCGTGGCACCCGTGTCCCGTCGGGCAAGGCGATGGGCGGCCCCTTGGCTTCGGGATCGTCGAGGCTGGCCAGGAACGCCACCGGATCTTCCTCTATTGCCGCAAGCTGCTCGCGCGTCGCGTCCAGGAGCCGCACATTGTCCGGCGACCAGCCGCGTTCGAGCGCCGCCTTGTAGCTCGGCAGATGTTCAAGCGCCGGTTTGACGATCTCGACCATGATCGATGCCTCCTGAAAAACGCTGCAGGCATAGCCTTGGACAGCAGGGGGCTCAAGCCGCCTGGAAGTGTATCTCTCCCTTGTTCAGGAAGCAGGTCTTGCTGAACAGCGACAGGTCGAGCGGATTGGGCAGCCTGATATCGTCGATATCGGGGACTGGTTTTTTCGACAGTTCGTACGAACGGTCGACCTGCGCGATGAAGACCAGGATAAGCCCCCTGTCGCGCGCGAATGATCGCAGCCTGCGTACCTGGATCATCAGATCCGGATTTTCCCGCTTCTGGTCGAGCAATTGCAGGTAGTCGATCACCACCAGCGTGCCGGCTCCGGCCGAGGTCAGCCGCGCCACCATGTAGTCAACCGAGATGGCATCGGAACTGTCGAATTCGAACCGACCCTCGAATTGCCGTGGCTCGACCCCGATCGCGCGGAAGCGGTCGAGAATGTCCGCCTGCGTATATTCCAACGTGAAGAACACGCTGCGCCGGCCGCGCCTCATGGCTTCGACCGCCAGTTCCAGGCTCATCAGCGTCTTGCCCTGGCCCGGCCGCGCGCCGACCAGCAAGAGGTCGCCGGGCGCCAGTTGTGCAAACAATCTGCCTGCGGGCCCAGTTTCCGCGGCCTTCGCCGCAAGCAGGCTCCAGCTCGCGAAACCTTCTTGTGCCGCGATACGGTCGAGCGCCTGGTGGAGCGGTATTTTCACCTCGCGGGACAACAGCCTGGCTTGACGCTTCAGATGATAGACGGGCCAAAACAGCCTCATCGCAAAACCTCCTGGTGCGAGCAGTTTTTGCAACCCCTCCTTATGCCTGGTGCTCGAACAGTCGGTGCGGTGATTGGATGGCCCCGCATGAACGATGCTTTCCCGGCGGAGGGAGGAGGCGTGGGCCACGCCAGAATCAGATCATAGCCCAATCGCGCCGGCTCGAAAATCGGGCGTTCGTAGATATGGAGGCTCCCGCCGCAAGCCTTGACCCAGCATGTCCGTTTATGGATGGTTGCGCGTCGGCCTGGTCTTTTCGCGCCTACTTGCCGGTGCGCTAAACAAGATGTGTTTCGCCTGGCGGCGCGCCGCGTTTTATGATCGCCTCGGGTGATTCCGCGGGGATCACAAACGGCTTCGACAGGAGAATGGGTCCGGTGCGGTTGAGATCTGTCCCGTTGGGTGTCGTTACGTTCCTCGGTCTCCTCGTCGTCGTCATGGCCTTGATGGCATCGGCCCGGTCCTTTGCCGCGCCATCGGCCATTCCGGCCTGGCTGCAGGCCCATGTCGGAGATGGCGATGGCCAGATTTCACAAGTGGTGCTGGAGCGGGCGCGCGCGCTTTACCTGAAAAAAGTCGCCCAGGGCGTCGTCCGGAACCCCTGCTACTTCGCCATGGACGCCACCCGTCCCGGCGATTTGGGCAATGGCGTGCTCGGGCGCCGCTACTATGTCGTATGCGAAGCCAGCCAGTCGTTTCGCGCGATTTCGTCGGGGCACGGCGGCGGCCGCAACCTGAAAGGCACGGTGGATTTCTCCAATGGCAGGCGCTGCGCCAGGAATTTCGGCAATGCCATGGATTCGGAACTGACCGCCGGCGGTCCCTACATGACCCGCGAGGCGAAAACCTCGTTCAAGGGCTATTATCGCATCGGCGCCAAACAGGACGTGGCTTTCCAGCGCACCTTCATCCAGTTCGACGGCGAAGGCGAAGCCGCCAACGCCAGGCAGCGCGTGATCGGCGGCCACGCGGCGCAGGTGCTGCGCGGCATGTGCCTGCGCAAGAGCCCGAGCAGTTCCTATGCCGACCATGACGGCTTCGTGCCGTTCGGCAAGCTGGTGGACTATGCCGGCGGCCGCAGCAATGGCTGCACCAGCTGGTCGCCGGCCGATGCCAGGCAGCTCATCTCGATGGTGAAGGACAACCCCACCACGCTCTATATCTATCCGGAATCGCGCGACATCGCCGCCGTGGCAAACGGCCATTCCGGTTCAGGCACCTACTGGAACGCATCCTGCCTGAAAGAGATCGGTACGCCGAAATTCTGGCCGCGAAAAACCCTCGAGCCGGTCATTGCCCAGTACAAGAAGGACCATCCGGCGGCGCCCCCGCAGCCACTGCCGATGTGCAAGGAGCCGTGAGATGGACCCACGGCACCCTGCTCCGGCTCAGTGCAGGAAATCGAGCACGGCCTGCATGAACTCGGTGGGGTATTCCACGTTCGACAGGTGAACCGCGGGCAGCACGACAAGCTTCGCCCCGGGCACGGCTGCCGCGATCAGTTCGCTGTGGCTGGCCGCCGTCACCGTGTCATGCTGGCCGGCGATTACCAATGTCGGCCGGTCGATCAGGGCCACCGTGCGGCGAAGGTCGGCGTCGCGAACCGCGGCGAACAGACCCGCCAGGCCCAGACGGTCGATAGCGAGCAGCATGGCGCGGAATTTCTCGATGACAGGCTCGTTGGCCGCCACCATGCCGGCCGGGAACCAGTTGTTGAGGAACACTTCGGCGGTTTCCGACATGTCCGGCGCCTGCCGCACGACGGCGATCCGCTCGTCGAAATAACTTGCCGGCGAGAGGTGAGATGAAGTGTTGCTCAGGATCAGCCGGTCGATCCGCTCGGGCGCGTGGATGCCGAGCCACTGCCCAACGAAACCACCCAGCGACAGGCCGAGGAAATGTACCCGGCCAAGGCCGAGCGCGCCGATGAGTTCGATCACGTCGCGGCCAAGCCGGTCGAGCGAATAGGCGCCGACTGGCACGCTCGATCCGCCATGGCCGCGAAAATCGTAGCGCAGAACGCGGAAATGCCTGGACAGTTCGCCGATCTGGCCATCCCACATGTGCAGCGTCGTGGCGATGGAGTTGGACAGCACCAGCACCGGTTGCCCAGCGTCACCGTCGAGCTGGTAGGCAATGCGCGTGCCGTCACCGACAGTCACGAAATTCAACTCACTCATGATTAAAATCCTTTTGGAACGTTGAATGAGGCAAAGCGTAGCTGTGGCTGGGATTTGGTGATATTACAAAGATAGGACAATCTCTGTAATCAAAGCTGACATGGCCGAATTCACCTTGCACGACCTCCAGTGCTTCGACGCGGTGATCCGCTGCGGCGGCTTTCAGCCGGCCGCGGCCCTGCTCCATCGCTCGCATCCGGCGGTGTTCGCCGCCGTCGCCAGGCTCGAACGACAGCTCGACCTCGTCCTCCTGGATCGCGGCGGCTATCGCGTGCGGGCGACGGAAGCGGGGCTGTCGTTCCATCGACGGGCGCAATCGCTGCTGCGCGAACTGGAAGGCCTGAGCATCCACGCCGCCCAGCTCTCGATGGGCGAGGAAAGCGATATCCACGTCGTGATCGGCGACCTCTGCCCGCGCCCGCAGGTGCTGGGCATGCTTGGGCGGTTCTTCGCCCAGTGCCCCGGCACGCGGCTGCATCTCCATTTCGAAGCCGTCGGCGGCCCGTGGGAACGCCTTTTTGACGACAAAGCCGATCTCATCCTGCACTGGATAGACAAGGGCGACGTACGGGTGGAATGGATCGATCTCAGCAAGGTGTCGTTCATTCCCGTCGTGGCGCCGGGCTTTCTGCCGGAGCGCGTCGACCAACCGGTCACACTGGAGAAGATGCAGGCATTCACCCAGTGCGTGATGCGCGACACCGCCCTTCATTCGCCACGACAGGACTATTTCGTGGCCGAGGGCGCGCCGCGATGCCTGGTCCCCGATCAAGCCATGAAGAAGGAACTCATCCTGCAAGGGCTCGGCTGGGGCCACCTGCCCCACTTCCTGATCGCGGAAGAGCTGCGCGACGGGCAGCTATTATCCATAGCCGGCAGTCATCTGCCGGGCCGCACCGACGAATTGGTGGTGGCGCGCCGCCGCGACCGGCCGCACGGCCCGATCGCCAATCGCTTGTGGGACCATATCCAGCGGGAAGCACCCGCATTGCGCCGCGCGTTGGAGCCTCGGGTCTAACAGCAAGCCGCAGCTTGGCGTCGAGTGGCCGTGTTGGAAGCCGACGATGCGAGAGTAGAAAGCCCTACTGCAGCAGCGCCTTGACGATGCCGCTCGCCTTGCCGAAATCCATCTGGCCGGCATATTTCTGCTTCAGCGCCGCGATCACCTTGCCCATGTCCTTCTGGCTGGCCGCACCGGTCGCCGCTATCGCCTCGCGCGCCGCCGCCGTGACCGCGGCATCGTCAAGCTGCGTCGGCAGGAAGCCGCGGATGATCTCCATCTCGCCGCGTTCCTGCGCGGCCAGTTCCGGGCGCTTGCCGTCCTCGAATGCCTTGGCCGATTCCTCGCGCTGCTTCACCATCTTGGCCAGGATCTGCAGGATTTCCTCATCGCTGGCGGGTTCCCTGCCGGCACCGCGATTGGCGATGTCGCGGTCGTGGATGGCGGCCTGGATCAGCCGCAATGTCGGCAGCCGGTGCTTGTCCTGCGCCTTCATCGCGGTCTTCAGGGATTCGGCGATTTTCGCGCGCATTGCTCTCTCTCCTTCGGTCGGCGCGGACAATAGCGCCGGGGACAGGCCAACGCAAACTCTGATATGCCCGGGCAAGCCTATGATATTCCTCAATGAAATAAATTGCGGCCCTCTTTCGCATGATCATTGACCGCCCTGTCCCCTTCCCCTATGTACTGGGCCTTGCATGAACTGAAGCTTGGGTGCGTGGAGGCCGCGAATTCGCCGCTTCGCGCCGTTTGCCGCGCCAACGCCCGCCGGGCTATGGAAGCGCGCGGCTTGATAGGAGTGCCGCCATGGCCGAGATGACGCCCGCCTGGGCCACTGAAAAGCCGACCGCCCTTCTGGTGCTGGCCGACGGCACCGTCATCGAGGGTCGCGGCCTCGGCGCCACCGGCTCGGCGGTCGCCGAGGTCTGCTTCAACACGGCACTTACCGGCTACCAGGAAATCCTCACCGACCCGTCCTATGCCGGCCAGATCGTCACCTTTACCTTCCCGCATGTCGGCAATATCGGCACCAATGGCGAGGACATCGAAGACCTCAATCCGGCCGCTCGTGCCGGCGCCGTCGGTGCCGTGTTCAAGGCCGATGTCACCAACCCGTCCAATTACCGCGCCGCCGGCCATCTCGACCAGTGGCTGAAGAAGCGCGGCATCGTCGCGCTCTCGGGCATCGACACCCGCGCGCTCACCGCGCTGATCCGCGAAAAGGGCATGCCCAATGCCGTCATCGCCCACGCGCCCGACGGCGTCTTCGACCTCGACGAGCTGAAGCGGCGTGCAGCCGCATGGTCGGGCCTGATCGGGCTCGATCTCGCCAAGGAGGTTACGTCGGGCCAGTCTTCTGTCTGGCGCGAGACGCCTTGGGTGTGGAACGAAGGCTTTGGCGAACAGGCCGAGCCTTCGCTGCACGTCGTCGCCATCGACTACGGCGTCAAGCGCAACATATTGCGCCTGCTCGCCGGTCTGGGCGCCAAGGTGACCGTGGTTCCGGCCAGCACCGGTTCGGAAGAAATCCTCGCCATGCGGCCCGACGGCATCTTCCTTTCCAACGGCCCCGGCGACCCGGAAGCCACCGGCGACTATGCGGTGCCGGTCATCCAGGACCTGCTCAAGACCGACATTCCGGTGTTCGGCATCTGCCTCGGCCACCAGATGCTGGCGCTGGCGCTGGGCGGCAAGACCGCCAAGATGCACCAGGGCCATCACGGCGCCAACCATCCGGTCAAGGATCACACCACCGGCAAGGTCGAAATCGTTTCGATGAACCACGGCTTTGCCGTCGATGCCGACTCGCTGCCCGCGGGTGTCGAGGAAACCCATGTCTCGCTGTTCGACGGCTCGAATTGCGGCATCGCGTTGACCGGCCGCCCGGTATTCTCGGTCCAGCACCACCCCGAGGCCTCCCCCGGCCCGCAGGACTCGCACTACCTGTTCCGCCGCTTCGTCAACCTCATCCGCGAAAAGCGCGGCGAGGAATTGCTGGCGGAAAGGGCCTGAGACGCGTCGCGCCACCCCTCACTTGCCTCCCGCTCATAGCTGGGCTCCATCTTCCACGACATCGTTCGTGACATTGATGACCGTCGCCGGCCTAGCCACCTTGGTGACGAAGATGATGACCGCCAGCACCAGGAAGCATGCACCGACCAGATAGGGCGCGCCGCCGAAGGTGACGGGCGCGCTGGGGCCGGTGAACCAGGAAAAGACCGCGGTATAGAGCAGCGGCGTGATGATCGAGGTGATCGAGAAGATCGAGGTCATCGCGCCTTGCAATTCGCCTTGTGCCGAAGGGGGAACCTTGGCTGCGGCGAGGCTTCTCAGCGGGGGATCGGCCAGCGCTTCCAGGCAGCCGACGACGATCACCGCGTAGACCATCCAGCCTTGCGAGGCGAAGGCATAGCCGAAGGCGCTGGCCGCGGTGAACGTCAGGCCGATGACCGCCGTCCTCCACTCGCCGAGCCTGGGGATGACGCGCGGCAGCACCGTGCCCATGATGATGGCGCCGCACAGGCCGAAAGCGCCGAGCGAGAAGCCGATCTGCTGCTCGCTCCAGCCGTAGCGGTAGTTGGAGACGAACGACCACACCGCCGGATACATCATGTGGCCGAGCGTCATCAGGAAGAAGACCAGCCCAATCCAGCCGATGCCCTGATATTGGCGCATCTGCAGAAGCGTGCCGACCGGGTTGGCACGTTTCCACTCGAAGCGGCGGCGGTGCTTTTCATCGAGCGTTTCGGGCAGGAAGAACATTGCGATGAGGAAGTTCACGAAGGCGAGCCCGGCGGCGAAAAAGAACGGCACGCGCGGCCCGAACGTACCGAGCAATCCGCCAAGCACCGGCCCGATGACGAAGCCGACGCCGAAGGCAATGCCGAGCAGGCCGAAATTCTTCGCCCGGTTCTCGTCGTTCGAAATATCGGCGATGAAGGCCGACGTCGTCGAATAGCTGGCGCCCGAAATGCCGGCCAGGACGCGACCGATGAACAGCATCGGATAGGACCAGGCGATGGCGCAGATCAAATTGTCGATGGAGAAGGTCAACACCGAGGCGAGCAGGATCGGCCGCCGCCCGAATCGGTCGCTCAGGCCGCCCATGATGGGCGCGAAGAAGAACTGCATGGCCGCATAGACGAAGAACAGCCAGCCGCCCTCGATCGCCGCTTCGCTGATGCCGACGCCGGTCAATTCCCTGAGAAAGGCCGGCAGCACCGGCATGATCATGCCGAAGCCGATGATATCGAGCAGCAGCGTGGTGAAAACCAGCGCAAGGCCCCGCTTGGCGGTTTTGGGGTCGATCATGATGGTCAAGCTCCTCTGGCCGCCTTGGGGGCGCGGGCGGACGCACCTTATAGGCGAGCCCGCGGAAAGGAACAATGCGGGAACAGGCAGGAGGCTTTGATCCTGACACTCCCTGACGGCGTCTTGGCCGCCAGGTCCATGTCCGAAAACGGCTGCTTAGAGCGGGCCGCTCATCGTGTTGCAGTCCGAAAGCTTGCCGCTCTTGTATCCGCGTGTCAGCCAGGTCTGCCGCTGCTGCGAGGTGCCGTGGTTGAAGCTTTCCGGCACGACATAGCCCTGCATCTTCTTCTGCAGCGTATCGTCGCCAATCTGCTTGGCCGCGTTCAGCGCGCTTTCGAAGTCGCCTTGCTCCAATATGCCCTTCTGCCCGGTGTAATGCGCCCACACGCCGGCGAAGCAGTCGGCCTGCAACTCGATGCGCACCGACAGCTGGTTGGCATCGGCTTCGCTCATGCCTTGCCGCATCTGGTTGAACTTCCCCATGATGCCGGTGAGGTTCTGCACGTGGTGGCCGACCTCATGCGCGATGACATAGGCGCGGGCGAACTCGCCGGAAGCGCCGAACTGCTGGTCGAGCTGCTGGAAGAAGGTCATGTCGAGATAGACCTTGTGGTCGCCCGGACAATAGAACGGTCCCGCCGCCGCCGAGGCAAAGCCGCAGGCGGAGCGGACCTGGCCGGAAAACAGCACCAGCTTCGGGTCCTCATAGGTCAGGCCTTGCGACTTGAAGATGCCGGTCCAGGTGTCTTCCGTCTCGGCGAGCACGGTCGCCACGAACTGCTTCATCTCGTCATTGGCTGGCGTTGCGCCGCTGTCCTGGCCGCCGCTGTTGTCCGATATCTGGCCACCGCCGCCTGGCAGCAGGCCACCGTCGCCACCGCCCAGGATCGTTGAGGGATCAAAGCCGAAATACCATCCTGCCAGCACCACCAGGATGACGAGGAATATGCTACCGCCGCCACCGGCGCGGCCACCGATCGGAATGCGGAACTGGCCGCCACCACCACCGATCCCGCCGCCGCCGCCATCGCTGCGGTCGTCCTCGATATTGTCACTCTGACGACGGCCTCTCCAGAGCATGGCAACTCCTCGTGCTGCAAACTTCCCCATTGCTCCGGCAGGGCCGGCTCAATCCAACAAACAAGTATCGCAATGGTTGCTCCAAGTCACAGCATTTTTGTGGCCAGGCAGCGCCGCATGGCCGCTCCACCACACTGGCCGGGAGCGCCGCAAGGCCTGTCGCATCGCCGGCATTGGAAGGGGGTTCCAGGCTTGAGGACGATCAGGTGTTTCCTGTCGATGCCGGTGGCGTTGCCGTGCCTCGGGCTTGCGAATGCCGGCGCGGTGACGCTCGATCCCAGCGTCGCCGTCACCGATCCGGCCACGTTGCAGGCGCTGGAGCGCGGCGGCCTGTCGATCAGCCATTTGCTCGGTCCCACGCTCGGCCTCACCCGCGACGCCGACAATAGCAGCCAGTTTTCGGTGCCGGCGCTGGCCAGCGTGCGCGACACGGTCAAGCGCGAGATATCAGACGAGCCGAAGACCAGCGAAGGAAATTGGGCCGGTCCGGCGGTTCTATCAAACGCTGAACCGCCCTAGCCGCCTTCCAGGCTCCGCCAGAACTGGAGGACCGTGGCGGCGACCGCCTCCGGCGCGTCTTCCTGGACGAGATGCTTGGCGCCGGGGACTGTCTGAAACGTCGCGCCGGGAATGCGCCGCGCCAGCTCCCTGCCGTCCTTTACCGGGATCCAATCGTCATTTTCGCCCCACAGGATGGTGACCGGACAGCGAATCTCGCCATATCGCCACTCCACCTCCTCCGTGTACCTGTCGTCCATCTGCGCGACTTGCCTCCAGAACGCCTTCTGGCCCTCGTCGCCAAGCCATGGACGCAGATAGGCCTGCATCTCGTCTGTGCGCAACGAATTGTCCGTCGCGCCATCGATGTAGGCCCGCAAGATCGCTTCGTGGACATATGCGGGCAGCCCGGCAAAAACCTTCTCGTTCTGCCTGGCTGCCTGGACCAGCGGCGAACCTTGCGGGCTGATCGCCACTGGATCGATCAGCGCCAGCGAGCGGAACTCCAAACCGTTGAGCAGATGACCGCGCAGAGCGGTCGATCCGCCGAAATCATGCGCGACCACGTCGGGCCGTTCCAGCTTCCAGTGGGCATAGAGCGCCGCGAACAGCTCGTTCTGCATGCCACGCGACACATCGCCGTCCGGCTTGTCCGACCAGCCATAGCCAAGCATGTCGAAATAGTGGACGCGTCGCTGCTTCGCCAGCCATGGCGCGATGCGGCGCTACTCGACCGAGGAGAATGGCGTGCCGTGGAGAACGACGGCGGGCGGTCCTTCCCCCATGACGCCCCAGGCGATCGAATGTCCCTGAAAGACAAAGCGTTCAGGCGGGCGCCACTCGATGGTCATCCGCATCGGTCCAGAACTGCTGCCGCTTACTCTTTCTGCTTGGCGCCGGCGCTCTTGCCGTCGGAGCTTTTCGAGCGTTCCTCGAAACGATCGGCGCCTTTCTTCAGCGGATGTCCCGTTTCGGCCTCGGTCTTGCGCTCGTCCCTGGCGGCCGCCTGTTCCAATCCTGTGGCTGCCTGCTTGCCTTTTGCGGTCGGTGCCTGCTCGATGCCCATTGCTTCCTCCCTGGCGCGCGATAGGCGCGCAATGAGAGGGGAACGCGCATAAGCGCCGGCGGTTCCAGCGGCTAACATGGTCGAAAACGCGGCAATGAAGCGCTTCAGCGCGCCGTCATCGCCTTGCGGAACGCTTCCAGCGTCTCGGCGCTGACATGGTGTTCGATGCCCTCGGCATCGATGCGCGCCGTCTCGGCGCTGACGCCGAGCGAGCGCAGAAAGGCCTCGACCGTCTGGTGGCGGATGCGGCTTTCCTCTGCGACCTTGCGGCCGGCTTCGGTCAGGAACACGCCGCGATAGGGTTTTCGCGACACCAGCCCGTCGGCGCATAGCCGCGTCAGCATCTTGGCCACCGTCGGTTGGGCGACGCCGAGGCGCGCGGCGATGTCGACCTGGCGCGCCTCGTTGCCGTCCTCGATCAGGTCGGCGATCAGTTCGACATAATCCTCGACCAGCGCACTGCGGCGCGCTTCGCGCGTCTGCCGGAACCCTTCCGAATGGACATCGGCATCGAGCAACGGCTCACGCGGGACCGGTCTGTTCTTCAGCGCCAATGCGCGCTCCTCCTCGGGAGTTTGCCGTCCCTGCTTTTATAGCACGGGCTCTGATTCTTCAGGCCGTTTATTTGCATTCCAAGAGAGGCGCAACCGGCGTCTCCGAGGTGCCGCCCTCGCACGCACTGCGCGGAGTGATAAAAAGCACCGACAATGAAATATAGCTTATTGCATAATGTTGAGCCATGGCATACCTTGAGGGCATCGTCCGGAAGTCGCGGAAAGCCTTTTCATGTCAGAAGCAGACGTCACAACCTCCCGGTCCGCATGGCGGTTCGCCAGACGGGATGAAGACGATCAGCCCAGCCTGCGCGAGGTCAACTCCTCCATCGCGGTGCCGACATCAGGCGTCTGGTTCCGCCGCTTGTTCGCCTTCATGGGCCCCGGCTACATGGTCTCGGTCGGCTATATGGACCCGGGCAACTGGGCGACCGACCTCGCCGGCGGCGCCCAGTTCGGCTACACGCTTTTGTTTGTCATCATGCTGTCCAACCTGATGGCGATCCTGCTGCAGGCGCTGGCCGCGCGCCTTGGCATCGCCACCGGCCGCGACCTCGCCCAGGCCTGCCGCGCCTACTATCCGCGCCCCGTCAATCTCGTGCTGTGGATCGCCTGCGAGCTCGCCATCATCGCCTGCGACCTCGCCGAGGTGATCGGCACCGCGATCGCGCTGCAGCTTTTGTTCGGCATCCCGCTGATCGGCGGCGCCATGCTCACCGCGCTCGACGCTTTCCTGGTTCTGCTCCTGATGAACAAGGGGTTCCGCTATCTCGAAGCCTTCGTCGTCGCGCTGCTGATCATCATCTTCAGCTGCTTTGCCATCCAGATCTTCGTTGCCGCTCCGCCGGCCGGCACGATCCTGCATTCGATGTTCGTGCCGTCCTCCGAAATCGTCACCAATCCGGCGATGCTCTACATCGCCATCGGCATCATCGGCGCAACGGTCATGCCGCACAATCTCTACCTGCATTCCTCGATCGTGCAGACCCGCGCCTATGAGCGCACGGAGGCTGGAAAACGCGATGCCATCAAATGGGCGACGACGGACTCCACCATCGCCCTGATGCTGGCGCTGTTCGTCAACGCCGCCATCCTGATCGTCGCGGCCGTCGCCTTCCACGAAACCGGCCACCAGGATGTCGCCGAGATCGACCAGGCTTTCAAGCTGCTGTCGCCGCTGCTTGGCCTCGGCATCGCCTCGATCCTGTTTGCCGTGGCACTGCTGGCGTCGGGCCTGAATTCGACGGTGACGGCGACGCTCGCCGGCCAGATCATCATGGAAGGTTTTCTGCGCCTGCGCATCCCCAACTGGGCGCGGCGCCTGCTCACGCGCGGCCTCGCCATCATACCGGTGGTGGTGGTCACCGCGCTCTATGGCGAGAAGGGCACTGGCCAGTTGCTGGTCTTCAGCCAGGTGGTGTTGTCCATGCAGCTGCCTTTCGCGGTCGTCCCGCTGGTGCAGTTCGTGTCCGACAAGAAGAAGATGGGCAATCTCGCCATCCCGCGCGGCGTCGCCGCACTGGCCTGGGTGGTCGCGGCAATCATCCTGGTGCTCAATTTCAAGCTGCTCTACGACACCATGTTCGGGGTTGGCTGAAGTTCCGTTTAATCACGGGACAAACCGCCGGATCGCGCTATTTTCCCGATGCCATGAGCGACCTCGAAGATATCCGGACATTCTACGCGCGGCTGATGGCGGTCAACGCCGCCTCATCGGACCCGCGCCTGGAAGAGGTGTTCGCCAGCGTACCGCGCGAGGCCTTCCTCGGCCCCGGCCCATGGACGGTCATCACCGGCAATGGCACGGTCACCACGCCAAGCGCCGATCCGGCCCACATCTGCCAGAACGTCCTGGTGGCGCTCGATGCCGACAAGGGCATCAACAATGGCGAGCCCTTTCTGCACGCCATGTGGATCGGAAAACTCGCACCAAAGCCTGGCGAAGCCATCACGCATATCGGCGCCGGCAGCGGTTACTACACGGCTTTGCTGGCCAGACTGGTTTCGCCAGGCGGCACCGTCACCGCCTTCGAGATCGACGAAAACCTGGCCGGGCTGGCACGCAAGAATCTCGAAACCTACGGCAATGCGACCATTGTCCATGGCGATGCCGTGACGTCGCCGCTGCCGCCGTCCGACATCATCTATGTCAATGCCGGTGTCGTCGCCCCTCCCGCCGGATGGCTGAAAGCGTTGCGCCCCGGCGGCCGCATGATCTTCCCCTGGCGTCCCGCCGAGCGCGTCCCGCTGGCGATGCTGGTGACCCGCACCGAAAAGGGCTTTGCCTGCGATCCGTTCATGCGTGCCTGGTTCATCCCATGCTTCGGCGCCTCGCTCGCGGATCTTGCGGCGAAGATCCCGACACACGAGCAGGCCACGCGCAGCCGCTCGATCTGGCTGGTCGAGGACAGGCAGCCGGACCGCACCGCCACGGCGATCTTCGAGCATGTCTGGTTCTCGTCGAAAGCCGTGAGCGTCCGCGGCTGACCTATCGAGGGCGGACCAAATCTCGCGGCCTTTGTCGGGATGGGCGCGGTTGCTCCGTCCTTGGGTTGAAGTCCGGCCGCGATGGCGTGGCCGCAAGCAAGGGAGAGCACAATGAGAAAGATCATCGCCGCGACCTTCGTCAGCCTCGATGGCGTCATGCAGGCGCCGGGAGGGCCGGAAGAGGATCCGGTCGGCGGCTTCGAATTCGGCGGCTGGACGTTCCACTACTTTGACGAGGTGGGAGGCGCGGCAATGGAGGAATTGTTCTCCAAACCCTTCGCCCTGCTGCTCGGCCGCAGAACCTACGACATCTTCGCCGCGTACTGGCCCTACCAGAAAGATCCGATCGCGGATGCGTTCAACCCTGCGACCAAGTATGTGGCGACCCATCGGCCGGATACTTTGACCTGGCAGAACACGCACGCGCTTGGGCCCGATATCATCACGGCTTTGCGTCGCCTCAAGCAGGAAGATGGACCTGACCTGCTCATCCAGGGATCTGGCGATCTCATTCAGACCCTGCTCGCCAACGGGCTGATCGACGAGATCCGGCTGATGATCTTCCCGCTGTTGCTGGGCAAGGGCAAGCGGCTGTTCGGCGAGGCCGCGATGCCGGCCGCTTTCAAGCTTGTCAAATCGCAGACTTCGACCACCGGCGTCATCATCGCGACCTATGAGCGCGCGGGCGAAATCAAGGTGGGCTCCTTTGTCACGGGCGAGCCATCCCCGGCCGAACTCGAGCGGCGCAAGAACTGGAAGTAAATTCGGGCATCAAGCAGCCTGCGATCGCCGCGCCAGCCCATCGCGTATATGCCGTGCGAATTCCTGCGCCGCCGTGCTCACGCCATGCCTCGGCAGGTGCAGGTTGATGGCAAAATTCGGCAGCGGCGGCAGGCCGCTGTCGAACGGCAATATGTCGAGATCGGCTGGCACGGTGGAAGCGAGCCATGAAGTGACGGCGAGGTCGGAACGCACCGTCGCCGTCGTCGCGTCGATGTTGCCGTTCTCGAACACGCTGCGCCATTCCAGCCCATGCTCGTTAAGTGCCGCCAGCACCACCGGCCGGAAGGCGCAGGTGTCGGCAACGATCGAGACGGGCAATGGCCGCTTGGCGCGAGCCACCCCACCCCTTGCGCCGACCCAGACCAACCGATCGATGGCCAGGCATTCGCCAGAGGTCGGGCCGACCCGCTCCTCGATTACCGCGAGGTCGATGGTTCCGGCCGCCAGTGCCGCCGCCAGTTCCGGCGAGGAGGCGCAGACCAGCGATATCTCGACCTGCGGATAGGCCTCGGCATAGGCCTTCAGGACGGGAGCCAGCAAGGTGCCGACCAGGTCGTAGGGCACGCCGAGCCGAACCTGGCCGGCCACCGCGCTGCCCGCCATCTCGGCCCAGATCTCGTCGTTGAGGCTGAGCAGGCGCTTGGCCTTGTCGAACAGCCGCTCGCCGGACCGCGTCAGGCGCAAGCCGCGCCTGTCGCGCTCGAACAGGCTGCAGCCGAGCGTTTCCTCCAGCCGCTTGACCTGCTGGCTGACGGCCCCTTGCGTCAGGTGCAGCGCGTTGGCCGCCGCCGTCATGCTGGCTTTGTCGGCGACGGTGACGAAGGTGCGCATGAGACTGACATCGAGATTTCGGATCATGACCGGCATTATAAATGCTAATGATCATCATCGCAAACATTGCATTTACTGATGCCACGCTCAGTCTACCATGAAGCCTCCGACAAAGGACGCTCCATGCTCCAGCCGATCCTGCCGCTCATCCTGTTTGCCTTCGTGGCCACCGCGACGCCGGGCATCGCCACGACATTGTCGACCGCTTCGGGTGCGCAGTTCGGCTTTCGCCGCTCGGTTCCCTTGATGGTCGGCAGTGCCGCCGGTCTCGCGACCGTGACGGGGGCGGCCGCCGCCGGGCTCGCCGGGCTGCTGCTTGCCATGCCGTCGCTGCAGCTTGCCATGAAGATCGCCGGCTCGCTCTACCTCGTCTGGCTGGCAATCAAGATCGGCCGCGCCGGCCCGCCCAATCTCGATGTCGCCATGGCCAAACCCAACAGTTTCCTGGGCGGCGCCGGAATCCAGTGGATGAACCCCAAGGGTTGGGCGATGGGTCTGGGCGCGGCGGCCTCCTTCGCCGCGCTTGCCGACGGTCCGGCGCAACTCGCTTTGCTGCTCGGCTCGACCTTCGGCCTCACCGCCGCCATCTCGCTGTCCGTCTGGTGCGTGGCGGGCATGGTGCTGGCGCGGCTGCTCAAGACCGAGTGGCAATGGCGCGCGCTCAACATCGTGCTCGCGCTGGTGCTCGCCGCCTCGATCATCCCGATGTGGCGGACGGCCTGACGGCCGGCCGCCACGTCAGCCTAAGCCGCATAGCGCGGGGCCGGCTTGTCGGCGTGCAGGCTGCCATAGAAGGCCTGGCGGGCGCCTAGGAATGTGTCCAGCTTTCCCGTGTCGGCAAGCGCCGGCACGGTGACGGCCTCGCCCCTGGCCAGGCCGACAAGGGCGGCGTCGACCATATCGTCGGCGGTCATGACGATCTCCTTCGGCAACTGGTCGATATCACCGCCGGAAAGCTCCCAGAAATCGGTTCGGGTCGCGCCCGGCAGCACCACCTGCACCGTCACTCCGGTGCCCGCGACCTCGCGATGCAGGGCTTCGGTGAAGTTGACGACATAGGCCTTGGTGCCGCTGTAGATGCCGCCGAACGAGGTGTCGAAGGCCAGGACCGAGGCGATGTTGACGATCCCGCCCCGGTTGCGCGCCAGGAACCCAGGCAGCACGGCACGCGTCAGCCGGGTCAGAGCCACGACATTGACCTTGATCATGCGCTCGGCCGCGTCGGCATCGGCGGTTGCCACCGCTGCCTGACCGCCAAGGCCGGCATTGTTGACCAGCAGCGTCACGGTTTCGTCGGCTGATATCGACTGCTCGACACGGCGCACATCGCCGTCGTCGGACAGATCGGCGCTGATCACGCTCACGTTGCGGCCGTGGTCATGGCGCAACTTCTCGGCCAGCGCCTGCAGCCGGTCGGCACGGCGCGCCACCAGCACCAGGTCGTAGCCCTGCCCCGCCAGACGGTCCGCATAGACGGCGCCGATCCCCGACGAAGCGCCGGTAACGACCGCCGTGCCCTTGTTGTCATTCTTGCTCATTGTCACGTTCCTTGTGTTCGCTGTCTTCGGCCCCGGTGGATAAATATCCGCCGGCCAGGCTGTTATTCGAGTTAGTGGTATATGCCACTTTTCGCGAAGTAGGTATATGCCACCATCTTGTCAACGGCGGCGGCGAAAACTATTTCTGCGGCAGGCTGGCGCACCTGCCAGACAATTCCAGCAAGTGCCCAGCGGTTCTGCGTCCGGAATTGCGTGACAAGAGAGAGCATTGGAGGCGATGCGTTTCGCCGGAGGTGTTCCAGCAAGGAGCGATCATGAGTGAAGCTGACGGATTTAGCCGTTGCAACAATGCCACCTTGCGGCGTACCGCGCGCAGGCTCGGCCGGTTCTATGACGACGCGCTGGCGCCTTCCGGCCTGAAGGGCACACAGTTCGGCCTGCTCTTCCAGATCAGTGTCGGCAGCGAGCCGGCGATGGGAGCCATTGCCGAGGCGCTGATCATGGATCTGTCGGCGCTCGGCCACACGCTGAAGCCCCTGGTCCGCGACGGCTATGTCGAAACCTTCCCCGACAAGGACGATCGCCGCGTCAAGCGCGTACGGCTGACGTCATCAGGACAGGCCAAGCTCGACGAGGCGATCAAGCTATGGAGCGTCGCCCAGCGGCAATTCGAGGCCATGATCGGCGCGGAGCAGGCCGCGAAACTGCGGGCCACACTCGATGAAGTGGCTGCGTTGAAGCTGGAATTGCCCGCGGCCACTCCTTCCAGCTGAAGAAGCGGCCGCGAAAAAACAAGGATGCAAGCCTCGGAGCCGGCCTTATTCCGCCGGCATGGTGACGGCCCGGGCAAACACCCGCCCCGCCAGCACGATGCCGAGCCCGACGATCGGAAACACCGCCGCGACCAGGCCGAGATCGGCGGGCGCGCCGTAGCGCAGCACGCCACCACCGACCACCGCGCCCACCGCCACGCCGAGATAGAGCGCCGAACCATTGAGCGACAGCACGATCGGGGCGGCGTCCGGCGCCAACTTGATGATGCGGCTGGCCTGCGCCGGCGGGAACGCCCAGCCGACGATGCCCCACGGCACCATCATGGCCATCAGCGCCGGTCCGGCAATGTGCTGCGGCAGGAAGGTCGGGATGACCGACAGCATGATCAGCATGGCGGCACTCAACGCCAGCGACCAGCCGACGGTGCGCGTGGCGCCGAAACGGTCGGCCGCCTGGCCGCCGGCAATGTTGCCGACGACGGCGCCGACGCCGAAGGCGAGCAGCATGCCGGGCAGCGCGATCTCGCTCAGCCCGCCGCCCTCGATGGCAAGCGGCGCGACATAGGCAAAGACGGTGAAGGCACCGACCAGCGCCAGCAATGTCGTCACCAGGATCGGCATCACGCCGGGACGCATGGCGGCCGCCAGCCGGCGCTTCAGCGGCAGCCTGGTGCCGATGATGCCGCGCGGCAGGCGGTACCACAGGATGGCGCCGGACAGCGCGCCAAGGCCAGCAATGGCATAGAAGGTGCCGCGCCAGCCGGCGATGGCCGCGACGAGCGCGCCAAGCGGCGCCCCGACTGCGACCGCCACCGTGGTGCCGCCGACGACGACGGCGATGGCGCGGGCGCGGTGATGATCGTCCACCAGCGCCACCGCCGTGCCTTGCGCGGTCGCCGCGAACAGGCCCGACGACAGCGCCATGATGATGCGTGCGACGAGCAGCACTTCGAAGGATGAGCTCAAGGCGGCGACGACATTGCCGACGACGAAGAACACCAGCGTCCACAGGATCACGCGGCGCCGGTCCCATTCGCCGGTCAGCGTCGCCAGGATCGGCGTGCCCACGGCATAGGCGAGCGCGAAAGCGGTGATCAGCGAGCCGGCGAGCGGCACGGAGATGCCGGCATCCCTGGCGATATCGGGCAGGAGGCTGGAGATGACGAAGCCTTCGGTCGAGATCGCAAACGATCCGAGCGCAAGCCAGAAAATTCTCTTGTCCATGGGAAAGCGTCCTTAGTTCAAAAGTTATTGAACAATTGGACATAAAGGGGCATCATGTCAATGAAGCCAGGCAAAAATAGCATAACCATGCTGACAGCCCTGTGTCAGGACGGCCATGAACTGGAGAAACAGTGTGTATGGACCGGGCAGGATCGACGCGTTGAAATCGGCCCGAACTGTGCTTAGGTTCCAGCCATGACCTTGCCACACCCCAATACGGACCAGATCAGCCTGCCTATTGTGCTCGGCGTGCTCGGCGACCCGACGCGGCTTGCGATCGTGCGCTATCTCGCCAGCAAGGAAGGCGTGCCGCTGAACTGCAGCCGCTTCCTCGATCTCGGCTCCAAGACCAATCTGAGCTACCACCTCGCCAAGCTGCGTGAGGCCGGTGTCACCCGCGCCGAAGTGGTCGGCACCAACCGCATGATCACGCTGCGCCGCGCCGATCTCGACGCCCGCTTCCCCGGCCTGCTCGACAGCGTCATCGCCGCGGCCGCGGGCGACGCCGCCCTGCCGGCCGTCGGCGGCCACGACATCGAAGTGTCGGCCTGACGCATTTTCTTTCCCTCGCTAAGCGGGAGGAAATCATGTCCCTGTCAGGGTCGCCCTTTCGACCAGTCCTTCGCCAGCCTGTGGAGCCCCCTCGAAAATGCGCTTAGCCCGCTACGACATCGTTACCTTGGGCGGCGCCGGCCAGCCGGATCGCTTCGAGACGATCGCCGTCGAGTACGACCACGAGGCGGCGGCACGGCAGGCTGAACAGGCGGGACGCCCGGAACGGGCGCACGCGCTCAGGACGGGATTCATGCCGTAAGCATCCTGCCTGCACAAGTGCTGTAGGCATTCTCCTTCGGCTGGGCAGCACCTGTCAGGATGCCGCCACTCATTCGATGGAACTAGACAGGGCCGGTAAGTCTTCTCAGCGCCTTCGCGGCTTCCGGTAGAGAGACCAGATCGGAAACGCCACGAAACCAGCTAAAATCACCGCTAGTCCGCTCCAATAGAGATAGGGGCTTTCGGTCCGGTCTATGAGGAAAACACCGCGTCCATAAATTAGTGCGACGCCTTTTCCTGTCCAGAGGAAGGCGATCAGCGCTATGCTTCCAACAATCGCTTCCGCAATGAAAATGCCTTTGATGATTGGCGAATATCCGTCCCCGGCCATGTAGGTCCCCGCACACGCTCGAAGCGTATCCGATGGACGGCGGGCGTCAATACCGCCCAAGCCAGCACCGCCTATACCAAGGCTTCGCAACAATTTTCGGGCTTACATGGCGGCCCATCGTCCCCTATAAAACCGGCCGAACATGCGGCAAGATGGCCGCGGCATGGAATTTCGAGTATCGGCGCACGGCCAGATGATGAGGCGCACAGTTACGCTCCGAACAGGTTTGCATGCGCTGGTTGCGGTTCCGCTGCTGATGGTGGCGTGGCTGGCTGTTGTCCCGGCCCGTGCGGAAGAAGGTCCTTTCATCTCCGTCGTCACCGGGCTCGCCCCCGACGACCTGCTCAATGTGCGCGCCAAGCCGTCGGCGATCGGCAAGACCGAGGCCCGCCTGGCGGCCGGTGCGAGCGTACGGAACCTCGGCTGCAACGACATTGACGGCCATCCCTGGTGCAAGGTCGAGTCTGACAATCCCAAAGCCACCGGCTGGGCTCCCGCGCGCTACCTCGTTCCCCTCAATCCGGCGACCGTGCCCGACGAGGCCGCGGATACGCCCGCCATGGCCACCGAAGCCGCCGCGACGCCCGATGCGCCCGACCTGACCGCTCGGCTGGGTGACGTGAACCAACCCGCCAGCCCCGAAGCCATGCCGAAATCCGCGGCGGAGATCGCCATGCAGGATGCCTATGGCCTGGCGCTGGCTGCGGCTGAAAACGGACCCGCGGCCGAAGAGCCAACCGGGGCCACGGCCGGCGATGCCGGCCTGCAAATTCCCTGCGCCCGCTACGTTGGACAGCCCATGGCGCCTTGCGCGGCGAGCGTGACGCACAAGGGCACGGACAAGGCCGACGTCACCGTGACCTGGCCCGATGGCGGCAGCCGCGTCATCTCCTTCACTGCCGGCCTGCCGGCAAGCTCGGACGCCGGCAGCGACTTCCGCTTCACCCGGGAAGGCAAACTCAACATGATCCGCATCGGCGTGTCGGAGCGGTTCGAGATCACGGACACGGTGGTGCTGGGGGATTAGAGTTCGGCGACTTTTGCCGTGGCTGCCTGATTGCTGGGGTTTGCGCCGCCCTCATTGCCCTGCCGGGCATTTCTCTCCGTATAATGACGGGGAGAAAGATGCTGGCCGCAACCTTGCGCTCTTCTTGCAACAGCGGTGATTGGCGACACCGGCGACCGCAGCACCCCTCTCCCCGTCGCTATACGGGGAGAGGATGCCGGCAGGCAGGTGAGGGGCAGCGCCAACGCACTGCAAGATACCCATTCAAACCCAACGCGCGCGCCCAGCCTGTGCAGCCCCGCCCAATCCCGCATTTTCGGGGTTACATCGGGCAAAACTCTTCCCTATAAGGCCCTCCTAGCCTGATACCAGAATCGCGAGCACAACCGGCCGGGTCTTCCCGTCCCGGTTTTTTGTGCAAGCCCGCTGCCGAACGGAATTCATAGACATGCCCAGACGCACCGACATCAAGTCGATCCTGATCATCGGGGCCGGCCCCATCGTCATCGGCCAGGCCTGCGAATTCGACTATTCCGGCACCCAGGCCTGCAAGGCGCTGAAGGAAGAGGGATTTCGCGTCATCCTGGTCAATTCCAACCCGGCCACCATCATGACCGACCCGGAACTGGCCGACGCCACCTATATCGAGCCGATCACCCCAGAAGTGGTCGCCAAGATCATCGCCAAGGAGCGGCCCGACGCGCTGCTGCCGACCATGGGCGGCCAGACCGCGCTCAACACCGCTTTGTCGCTGCGCCGCATGGGCGTGCTCGAGCGCTACAATGTCGAGATGATCGGCGCCGACGCCCATGCCATCGACAAGGCCGAGGACCGCGCGCTGTTTCGCGAGGCGATGAAGACGATCGGGTTGGAGACGCCGAAGTCGATGCTGGCCAACGCCACCGACGTCAAGAACGCCGACCGCAAGACGCATGAGGCCGAGCGCGCCGCGCTGAAGGCCGAGAAGCCCGACAATCTTGACGCCGAACTCGATGCGCTGGAAACCCGCTGGAACCTCGGCGAAGGCGACCGCAAGCAGCGCTACATCAGCCATGGCATGGCGATCGCCGCCCAGGCCCTCGACCATGTCGGTCTGCCGGCCATCATCCGCCCGTCCTTCACCATGGGCGGCACCGGCGGTGGCATCGCCTACAACAGGGCCGAATTCTACGACATCGTCCAGTCCGGCCTCGACGCCTCGCCGACCACCGAAGTGCTGATCGAGGAGAGCGTGCTCGGCTGGAAGGAGTATGAGATGGAGGTCGTCCGCGACAGAGCGGACAATTGCATCATCGTCTGCTCGATCGAGAACATCGACCCGATGGGCGTGCATACGGGCGACAGCATCACCGTTGCCCCGGCGCTGACCTTGACCGACAAGGAATACCAGATGATGCGCAACGCCTCGATCGCGGTGCTGCGCGAGATCGGCGTCGAGACCGGCGGCTCCAACGTGCAGTTCGCCGTCAACCCGGCCGATGGCCGTCTCGTCGTCATCGAGATGAACCCGCGCGTCTCGCGCTCGTCCGCGCTCGCCTCCAAGGCGACCGGCTTCCCGATCGCCAAGATCGCCGCCAAGCTAGCCGTCGGCTACACGCTGGACGAGCTGGAGAACGACATCACCGGCGGCGCCACGCCCGCCTCGTTCGAGCCGAGCATCGACTATGTCGTGACCAAGATCCCGCGCTTTGCGTTTGAAAAGTTCCCCGGCGCCGAGCCGGTGCTGACCACGGCCATGAAGTCGGTCGGCGAAGTCATGGCCATCGGCCGCACCTTCCAGGAGTCTTTGCAGAAGGCGCTGCGCGGTCTCGAGACCGGCCTCACCGGCCTCGACGAGATCGAGATCCCCGGCCTTGGCGCTACCAACAGCGCCGACGACCGCAACGCCATCCGCGCCGCTCTGGGCACGCCGACGCCCGACCGGCTGCGCATGGTGGCACAGGCGATCCGCATGGGCACCTCGCTGGAAGACGTGCACGCCATGTGCAAGATCGACCCCTGGTTTCTCGAACAGATCGCCGGCATCGTCGCCATGGAAGCCCGCATCCGCGAGCACGGCATTCCGGGCGACGCAGTCAATTTGCGCATGCTGAAGGCGATGGGCTTCTCCGACGCCCGCCTCGCCTCGCTGACGAAGACCGACGCCGAAGTCGTTCAGAAGACTCGCGAAAAGCTCGACGTTCATCCGGTTTATAAGCGCATCGACACCTGCGCGGCCGAATTCGCCTCGCCCACCGCCTACATGTACTCGACCTATGAAGTGCCCTTCGCCGGCGCGCTCGCCGATGAGGCGCAGGTCTCGGCGCGCAAGAAGGTCGTCATCCTTGGCGGCGGGCCGAACCGCATCGGCCAGGGCATCGAGTTCGACTATTGCTGCTGCCACGCCGCGTTCGCGCTGCGCGATGCCGGCTATGAAGCGATCATGATCAACTGCAACCCCGAAACCGTGTCGACCGACTACGACACTTCGGACCGGCTCTATTTCGAGCCGCTGACGGCGGAGGATGTGCTGGAGATCCTGCGCGCCGAGCAGGCCTCGGGCGAACTGGTCGGCGTCATTGTCCAGTTCGGCGGCCAGACGCCGCTGAAGCTGGCCGACGCGCTGGAGAAGGCCGGCATTCCGATCCTCGGCACCTCGCCCGACATGATCGATCTGGCCGAAGACCGCGACCGCTTCCAGAAGCTGCTGCACAAGCTCAACCTCAGCCAGCCGAAGAACGGCATCGCCTATTCGGTCGAGCAGGCCCGCCTCGTCGCCGGCGAACTCGGCTTCCCCTTAGTGGTACGCCCCTCCTATGTGCTCGGCGGCCGCGCCATGCAGATCATCCATGACGAGGGCATGCTGCAATCCTATTTGCTCGACACCGTGCCCGGCCTGGTGCCGGAGGACATCAAGCAGAAATATCCCAACGACAAGACCGGCCAGATCAACACGCTGCTGGGCAAGAACCCGCTTTTGTTCGACACCTATCTCTCCGGCGCCATCGAGGTCGATGTCGACTGCCTCTGCGACGGCAAGGCGACCTTCGTGTCGGGCATTCTCGAACACATCGAGGAAGCCGGCATCCATTCGGGCGACAGTGCCTGCTCGCTGCCGGTTCACTCGCTGCCCTCCGAATTGGTCGACGAGCTGGAACGCCAGACGGCGGCTCTTGCCCGCGCGCTCAATGTCGGCGGCCTGATGAACGTGCAATACGCGATCAAGGACGGCACGGTCTATGTGCTGGAGGTCAACCCGCGTGCGTCGCGCACCGTGCCCTTCGTCGCCAAGACCATCGGCCGTCCGATCGCGAAGATCGCCGCCCGCATCATGGCCGGCGAGACGCTGGAAGACGCCTTCGCCCATTACGGCGCCATGCCCGACCCCAGGAATCCCGGCCACATCGCGGTCAAGGAAGCCGTCTTCCCCTTCGCCCGCTTCCCCGGCGTCGACATATTGCTCGGCCCGGAAATGCGCTCCACGGGCGAGGTCATGGGCCTCGACCGCGATTTCGCGCTGGCCTTCGCCAAGAGCCAGCTCGGAGCCGGCGTCGACCTGCCCCGCTCCGGCACGCTGTTCGTCTCGGTCCGCGACGAGGACAAGAAAGGCATCCTGCCGGCGGTCAAGCGCCTCGCCGGCCTCGGCTTCAAGGTGCTGGCCACCTCGGGCACGCAACGCTTCCTCGCCGAAAACGGCGTCGACGCCCAGAAGATCAACAAGGTCCTGGAAGGCCGCCCACACATCGAAGACGCCATCCGCAACCGCCAGGTCCAGATCGTCTTCAACACGACCGATGGCCAGAAGGCGGTGTCGGACTCCAAATCGCTGCGCCGGGCAACGCTGATGCAGAAGGTGCCGTATTACACGACGCTGTCGGGGGCTGCGGCCGTGGCGGAGGCGATTGCGGCGCTGAAGGCGGGGAGCCTCGAGGTCCGGCCGCTTCAGGAGTATTTTGCTTAGGAGAGCCAATCCTCTAGGATTCCGCTTTGCGGATTCTCAGGAGTAGAGATTTGGAAAATGCCGAAAAGGGGCTTCTTTTCGACCGCAAAACAGGAGATAACACGGCAGCACAAAGGGTGAACTGGGGGACCATACCGATACAGAGGCATCGGATCTTGAGTACGCCATTCTTCATCCATGCTCAATATGCGAAAAAATGATCGAGATCGCTGAGATGACCAAAGATAACAAGGAACTTATTTTCAACTATACCAATTGGAGAGGAGATCATTCAGTGCGCCGCATTACACCAGTCAAAATTTGGTTCGGCACGACTGAATGGCACCAAGAACATCAGTGGTTCTTACAAGGCACCGACCTAGACAAGGGTGAATTAAGGGATTTTTCCTTGAAAGATATCGTCTTCATCAAAAATCGATAGATTTTCTATATCTAGAGGTAGCTTGACAACGAAGCGATCACCGCTCCTATTTTCGCTATTGAAGCAGCGCCGCCTGCTACACTTGAGAGCCCATCTCTCACCTTTGCTAAGGTATTCACCACCCTCGAAAGCTTGTCTTTTGATGGTTCGACCTTCGCTTGATCAATTGCTGTAACGGCTTCGTCAGACAATTCTTTAGAAATGGGCAGGTCTGCGATCGCATCCGAGGCAGCTCCAAGAAAACTAATCGCCTGCTGACGCTGATCGGCATTCAGCGTAAGGCTTACGCTACCTTCGTTTGTTGCATTGCCGCCAAACGAAGTGACCCCGCTTTGGAACTTGTCTATGTTGTATGTCGTCACGTTTCCACCTCCAAAAAGTGAGCCAAGCTCGTCATTGTATGATTTCGCACGGAATTCTTTATAGATTTCTCTGGTAGCCGCCGCAGCCTCCATTCTTTCTCGGACTCTAGTATCAGCAGCTGAGTATATTTCAAGTGCCAGATTCTTGTACGGCTGCGCGTGAGACGCCTGCCGTACAAAATGATCAACTATTAATTGATGAACTTCCTCATCTTTTTCGCGAGCCCACCAGTCCAGAATAACACCATCCAGACCTTCGTAGAAGCTGTCTCGTATACCCTTTGCCAAGCCTGCTCTGGCTTCCTGGCTGCGATCATCGACGCCTTGAAGAATTATGTCATGCTTCAACGTCGAGTATTCTGACTCGCCTCCGAAGAGCCGGTAAACATAAGACCGAACGTTGTCCGGATGATCATCAAGGGCCGTTACATCGATGCCTAGATCACGCGTTCCTAAGCGACTATTCTCAGCAATTGCCCAGACTGAGTACTGCGACACAATAGGCTCGTCATGACTTCCCAGCACACGGACGATCTCAGAGTTTGAATAACGTGGATCAAAAATATTATCGGGAGCCTTATCTATACCAACGAGGACCAAGGCGAGCTTCAAAATGGTTGCAGGCGCCGTATCAATATTGATCTTAGTGCCACTTAAATCCAACGCCCTAGAACTGACCGATTGAAGGGCAGATAGGTGGAGCAGATCGGGCGTGACGCATCCCTGCTTCTTCAAATATTGATAAGCGTCATGCTTATCAAGTTTGAATATAGCAGAAATTGCAGAAGCAACAACTTGTGGCTCATTATCAAAAAGTTCAAGACAACGCTTAACGGGCTCTAAGCAGGACTCCTTCCGGCCAAAAAGAGCAATCGCGTTTATGGCCCATCGCCTGACCTTTTCGTCTGAGGAACCTGAATTTAATGCACCGAGTAGAACGTTCTCTACCGAGGGCAAATCCTTTAAGGGCAAGGTTCTTCCACGCCGGTAGTCCTGCGCAAGCATCTGAAGCGCCGCCTTAGCGCGCGCGTTGGATCCGGATCCTATCTCGTTTTTGAGATAGGAAATTTCCGCACGCTGGAAGATACGCGGGACCATTAAGATACGTCGCTCTCGACATTAGACTAGGAATATAACGCCAATATTTTTTGAGACCAAGGGTCAAAATCTGCAATATTATTCTGAGGAACCGACATATCAATCCAATGAAGGTGATTCAATGATAGTTTTCTGCTTGTTGGCTCAAACCAGTCAGGGGCCACTATCTCAACCACCGCCAGAAGTACGTCTTTTACAGATTTCCCGTCCGCTACTACAAAGAACTTCAAAGAGTGTCGAAAATCATCGTGCTCCGGTGAGCACAACATAGGCGAAATATCAAGGTCAACAGCTGCAGCCGCAAGCGCACTATTAGCGATTCCAAGCCCGTCAAGGTCGAATAGCGTTCTATCGTCCTCGCTGACCAAAGTGGAAAAGAAAATGGATCTCTTCGATGCAAACTGATCGCGGTCATCGCGATACCTTCCCGTCCGATAGCCGAGGACATAACGATCTCGCACTACTGTCGCAAGCGACCAAACCAAGACTCTATCGTTAGAATCACGCCTAGGGTCCACGTATTCAAACTGACCTTTTTCGAAAGCTTGAGTAAGGACTCTGGGTGAAATTTTTTCACCTTTGCCAATCAGCGAGGCAAGATTGTTAGAATGCATTGCCAATGCGGAATGCCCGAGAAGCTCCCGGGTTCTACGTCTGGCCACCATGGGCGTTCGATAGTCGATAGGAAGTGACGGATCGGTCAAAAATTTCCTAAGAAAAAATTGGCCGGGCCTGGTTCTAAAGAACGTACTTTGATCTCGTCGTTGAAGTATGTCTTCGCTCAAGCGTGCCTGCAGAGTTTTATGCTGCGTCCTCCCATAGAGATGCTGAGGTACAAGGCCCTGCAGATATCCTAAGCGGAGAATCGCACGTGCGCTGAGCGGTCGCCTGGCGGCACTCAGAATCTCCTCAGCTATTTGCAGATATGAACTCAATATACGTCCTAATACGTTCTAGCTGCACAAACCTGAGTCTACACAATCAGCGAACGACACATGGTTGTGTATCTTTTGACGAAAAAGATCGGAACCCATTAAGGCACTTTTCCAGTTAATAGGCGCAAATTATTCGCATGTTGGCGACATCCCGCGTCGGCTCAACCGTTCTGACCCTTTGATCAGTGCAGGAGACAATTCCCCTCACCCCACCGCCACACACTCAATCTCGATATCAAACTCCATCGGCCAGGACGCCACCGGCACGAAACTCCGCGCCGGTGGGTTCACGTTGAAATACCGGGCATACACCCTGTTTATCGCGTTGTAGAAGCCGGAATTGACCGCGTAGATGCGCACCATCACGACGTTTTCCAGCGAGGTGCCGGCCGCTTCCAGGCAGTGTTTCAGCGCCTTCAGTGATGCTTCGGTCTGGACCTCGATGTCGCCGCGCACCATCTCGCCGGTCACCATGTCCACCGGCGGCGTCGCCGAGATGAACACGAAACCATTGGCCCTCACCGCCGTCGAACAGGGCAGGCCGAGCGCCCGCACCTTGTCCGACATGACGGGCACTTCGATGACTTCTTTTTTCATGGGTGTCCTCCCTGGGTTGGCAGGGCTGGCGCCAACCCCCCTCACCCAGCCTCCGCTTCGCTCGGCTGACCTCTCCCCAGAGGGGAGAGGAGATTACGAGCGCCAGCGCCAATCTCTTCTCCCCAGCTGGGGAGAAGGTGGACGCGAAGCGGCCGGATGAGGGGGCTGGCGCCGACTCCCGCGGTTATTGGCAGCTTATCCCGGCACGGGCGGAATGCCAGCGCCGACGCATGGTCCAGCCCTACCCCTGCCCCGGATAGGGCGTGCCGTCCTTGTGCAGGAAGCGCCCGTCCGAACTCGGGCTCATCATGTCGATGTCGGAGCAGGTGATGACATCGTCCGGAGAGCGCGAGCCGACTTCCAGGTAGCGCGCCGTAACCGGCGAGCGGTTGATCATATGGTGGCCATTGCCGCTGTTCTTGGCGAAGGCAGCACTGTCGCCGGCCTTGAGCAGCGTCTCGCCGCCATCCTCGACCAGCACCAGTTCGCCTTCCAGCACATAGACGAACTCGTCCTCGTGGCTGTGCCAGTGACGCTGGCTCGACCAGCCGCCGGGTGGCAATGTCATCAGGTTGACGCCGAAATCGGTAAGCCCGCCGGCATCGCCGAGGCGCCGGCGCGTACGGTCGGCGCAAGGGGCGTCGAAGGGTGCGGGGTAGCCCGAGCCCTTGCGCACGGGCACGGATGCGAGGTCGATCTTGGGCATGGGGTGCTCCCGAGGTGAGGCGGCAGTGTAGCGCATGGCCGGTGAAGGCACAGGGCCAAGTTGCGCGTTTTGCCTGGGCGTACCGACGTAGCGCCCTACGGCGCCCCCCTCTGTCCTGCCGGACATCTCCCCCTCTTGGGGGAGATTGGCTGTTGTCGCTGCTCTCGCCAATTTTCAACAGCGCCAGGAAGAGAGCCGGCGCCGAAGCCGCCAATCTCCCCACTTGAGGGGAGATGTCCGGCAGGACAGGGGGGGCGGCCGTAGAGCGCGGATCTCGAACCGTTCTCGCCCTGGCCACCGCCCCCCTAATGCGCCGCGCCGAGCTCCTTCACGTGCTTCTCGTGCATCTTCAGCGTCGGCAGCGTCTTCTTGGCGAATTCCTTCAGCGCGGGGTCGTCGCCCGATTTCGCATAGGTGCTGAACAGGGCGACCGCCTGCTTGTGGGCCTCGGTCTGCATCATGACGTATTTCTGGTCGAACGCCTTGCCGCTGGCGGCTTTGAGCTGGTCCAGCATCTGCTGGTCCTTGGGCTGCAGCGCGGGTCCGGCGGGCTTGATCGAGGCGGTGGTCTGCCCTTTGCTCAGCGCCTGCTTGAAGTCCTCGCCGGCCTTGGTGTGGTCCTTGATCATCTGGGCGGCGAAGGCCTTGACGTCGGCCGAGGCGGATTTCTGTTCGGCCAGCTGGCTCGACTGGATCTCGAATTCATTGGCACTGGGCACTGCGCCGACAAAGGTCGGGGTGTCGACCTTGCTGTCGGGCAACATGGGCGCGACGGCGTTCGAATTGGTGCCGTTCGTCTGGGCAAGGGCGGCGGGCGCGACGGCGGTCAGCGCGACGGCGACCATGGTCAGGAGCATTTTCATCTGGCGTCTCCGATCGGAATGGTTCCCTCGAGGAGTCCAACGCCGCAGATGCGGCGAGGTTGCCAGCCGCATCCTTCTCATCGCGCCGTAGAAGGGAAAGCAGCCTTGCGACCACGGCAGGATCTCTCCCTAAGGGCGGCGAGGCCCCAGCAGAAAGGCTGTCATCGTCGCGCTCACGCACGCCACCGCCAACAAGGGGACCAAGCCCGAAGAGCCGGGGCTTCGGTGCATTGGAACAAGGCTTTCCGGAGCCGGAGCATTTTGAACCAACCCGTCCAGGTCGGACCTGCTCCCCCGTCGAACGGAATAGGCGCGCGTCAACTCCGCACCGAGCAGAAAGATTTCCGATGAATAATAGACCCAGAGCAGTATGACGAGCAGCCCTCCGGCCGCACCATAGGACGATGCGATCGCACTCGTGCCGATATACCAGCCGATAAGCGACTTTCCCAACGTGAACAGAGCGGCGGTCACCACGGCACCGATCCCGACATCCCGCCATTGCAAGGCACGGTCCGGCAGCACTTTGTAGATCGCGGCAAACATCACAGAGATCAGGGAAAAGGAAATCAGGGTGTTGATGGCGCTCAGAACAAATTGGCCGAACGGCAGATAAGCGCCGATCACGCTGCCCAGAGCCGAGATCGCCGCGCTCGCCGCCAGGGATACCAGCAACATAAAGCCAAGGGCGGCGACCAGGCCCAGACTTGCCGCACGCGCGCGCAAGAGACGCGACAGCGAATCCCCTTTCGCTTCAACCTTCCATATTGCATTCAGGGCCTGCTGCATCTCGCCAAACACCGCGGAGGCGGTGACGAGCAGCGTGGCCACGCCGATGAGGGCCGCCAGGGTCCCCGATGATTTGCTGGATGCCCCTTCGAGCGCCGTCTGAAGCAGCGCCGCGCTTTCCCGGCCCATCAGCCCCGATATCTGAGCAGACAAGGCCAACTGTGCCGCGTCATGACCAAAAGCGATGCCGGCTATCGCAACGACGATTATCAGGACCGGGGCCAGCGACGTGGCGGCATAAAACGCCATTGCCGCGCCATGGCTAAGGGCATTGTCGTTGACAAAGCCAACCACGCTTTCTCGCACCAAGTCCCATACGTCTTTAATTGCAGGGCGCACGTCTAATCCGTGAAGCGGGTCGCAAACCGTCTCCTATCAATGCAGCGGATCTTCCGATGTTCCGGCCGACTTGAGCGAGAGTTCCAGCAGCCACGTGAAGCGCGGGATCAAGGACACTGGTCAAACGCAAGGCATCCGACGAGCCCCCTACCTCATCGAACAGGCCTACGGCGACCACGTGCTGAAGAGCCACTCCGAACTGAAGCGTGCGGACTGAGCGTCCTCAGTGGCAGCACGCCTCGCCATATTGCAGTTGCTCGCCGAAATTCGGCCGGCCTTCCGGCGTGAAATCCATCAGGTTCCACAGGATCTCGCAGGTGCCGATGGCGCGCGGGTCCTGGCCGGGCTCGGTCGGTGCGAAGCCGAGTTCCGACGACCAGAAATGCCTGATGCCGTCAGCGTCGCGGTGGAACACCGACAGCAGCGGGATCTGCGCACCGTCCGCATCCTCGGCATTGTAGTCGCGCTTGAAGCTGTTGTTGGCCGACGACACCAGCCGCATGTTGCGCCAGCCGCGATCGCGGCCGAGCGTGACGAGGTTTTCCAGCGCCGTCTTGGCCACCACGGCGAAGTTGAAGCCGGCCGCTTCGAGATGGCCGACCGCGCCGTCGAACTGGTCGAGCAGGGCGGTGCAGGACGGGCATGGCTGGTCGGGCCGGGCGAGCTTCGCGGTACCGCCGCTGGCCGCGACGTCGCGCGTCTCCCGCGGATGGCGCGGGAACATCATATTGTAGAGGATCAGCGTGTTCTTGCCGGGCGCGAACAGCTCCGACAGCTTTATCCTGGCGGGCTTGCCGGCGGCATCGAGCCCGTCGAATACATAATCCTGCGGCACCAGCCCGCCCGGCGGCAGCGCGCGACGTGCCTCGGCCACGGCTTCCATGGCCCGGCGCAGCTCGATTTCCTTCTTCAGCAGCTTTTCGCGCGCGGTGCGGTATCTGGCGGATTCGTTGGGAAAGGTGATCATGATCGGCTCCTTGGTTCCGCGCGCCGGCGTCCCGGCGCGGTTGCTCTGCGACCCAAGGACGTTTGGCCGGAACCGGTCCCGACATTTCGCATCGGGACAGGCCCGGCCTTGCCACATCCCCGTTATCGGCTACAGCTGCGAGTGGAGAGAAGAATGCACGAAGCCGACGAGATCGACCTGCGCTGCCCGCAAGTGGTGGCCGACAATGCCGCCAAGGGCCTGCGGCTGCGCAAGCAGTTCGGCCGTGGCGGCACCGAGATCGGCGTGACGCGGGCGACTGAGCTGAAGAACCGGGAGAAGCTGGCGCCTTCCACCATCCGCCGCATGGTCAGCTACTTCGCCCGCCACGAGGTCGACAAGCGCGGCAAGAATTACGGCAATGAAGAAAACCCTTCGGCCGGCACCATCGCCTGGCTCTTATGGGGTGGCGACGAGGGCCGCGCCTGGGCGCTGGAGATCAAGCAGAAAATCGGCAACGCGCCCGATATCTGAGGATGCCCTGCCCTCCGCTATGGCTTCGGGCGTTCGTCGCTTCAATCGACAAATCGTTGTCGATTGATCGGCTTCGCCGACCACTCCTCACCCCTTGACCCCGCCGGCGGTGAGGCCGGAGACGATCTTGCGCTGGAAGACCAGCACCAGCATTACCAGCGGCACCGTGACGATCACCGAGGCGGCCATGATGTTGCCCCAGGGGATTTCGAACTGCGAATTGCCCGAAAGCAGCGCGATCGCCACCGGCACGGTCCGCCGCGCGTCGTTGGAGGTGAAGGTCAGCGCAAACAGGAACTCGTTCCAGGCACCGATGAAGGCCAGCAGCCCGGTGGTCGCCAGCGCCGGCCACATCAGCGGCAGGAAGATGCGCGTGATGATGATCCACGGCGTCGCGCCATCGAGGATCGCCGCCTCCTCGACCTCCACCGGCAGGTCGCGCACGAAAGCGGTGAGCACCCAGACGGTGAACGGCAGCGTGAAGATCATGTAGGAGAAGATCAGCGCGAGGAGCGAATTGTAGAGGCCGAACAGCCGCACCAGCTCGAACAGCCCGGCCAGCACCGCCACCTGCGGAAACATCGAGACCGACAGGATGGCGAACAGCAATGCCGAGCGGCCGCGAAAACGGATACGCGCCAGCGCGTAGGCCGCGGTGACGCCGAGGAACAGCGATAGCGCCACCACCGCGCCTGAAACCACCAGCGAGTTCAGCAGGTTGCGCAGGAAGGCGCCTTCGGACAGCACGTTGCGATAATTGCCGAGGTTGGGCACCTTCGGCCACAGGTCGGCCTGGAACAGCTCGGTCCCCGATTTCAGGCTGGTGACGATGGCGTAATAGAACGGGAACAAGGCGATCAGCACGATTGCTCCGACCAGCAGATAAAAACCCATGCGCTTCAGCAGCCACATCTCAGCGGCCTCCGTCCAGGCTTAGCCGGCCGATGCGGATGGTGAGCATGGTGAGCAGAGCGAGAATGAGGAAGAGCAAGGTCGACGCGGCCGAGCCATAGGCGAACTTGTCGAACTCGAACAGGTTCTCGCGGGCGAACACCGACATCGACTTGGTGTGCGCATTGTTGGGCGTCAGCACATAGATCAGGTCGAAGATGCGCAGCGCATCGAGCGCCCGGAAGATCACCGCCACCATCACCGCCGGGCGGATCAGCGGCAAGGTCACCCGCCAGAAGATCTGCCAGGGATTGGCGCCGTCCAGCCTGGCGACCTCGATGATCTCGCGCGGCAGCATCTGCAGCGCGGCAAGGATCAGCAGCGCCATGAAGGGCGTCGTCTTCCAGATGTCGACGATCAGCACCGCCGCCATCGCCGTGTCGGCGCTGGCGGTCCAGGCGATCTTGTGGTCGATCACCCCGAGGTTGACGAGCACGACATTGATGATGCCGAACTGGTCGTTCAGCATCCACTGCCACATCTTCGCCGAGACGATGGTCGGGATCGCCCAGGGGATGAGGATCGCCGCCCTGACGACGCCGCGGCCGGGGAATTCGGCGTTGAGCACCAGGGCGACGACCATGCCGAGGATCGTCTCGCAGGTCACTGAAACCACCGCGAACCGCACGGTGTTCCACACGGCGCCCCACCAGACCGGGTCGAGAAGCAGCCCGTCATAGATGACCCGCCCGCTCGGCATGCGCAGCACCGAGACATAGTTGGCCAGGCCGACCCATTGGCGGGCGTCGAGGTCTGACAGCGAGGCATCGGTGAAGCTGAAATAGACCGTGCGCGCCAGCGGCCAGCCGGCAGCGGCGGCGAGCACCACAAGCATCGGCGCCAGGAACAGCCATGCCGAGCGCGCACGCTGGCGCGTCAGGCTCGAACCAGGGCGCGCATCGGCCGGGTGCGCGCTCACCAGCCCTTGCCTTTCAGCCGGGTCAGCGTCGCTTCGAGATCGGCCAGATTGTCGGCGGCACTGCCCTCGCCGGACAAGGTCTTGTGGACGGCGTTCCAGAACTGGCTCGACGCCTCGTTGTACTTGTTCCTGGTCACCGCCGAGGGCCGAGGCCCGGCATTGAGGAAGACCTCTTTCCAGTGTGGAATGATCGGCTGTTGCCGGGCGATGTCGGCATCGTCATAGAGCGCCTGGATGGTCGGCAGGTTGGCGGTCTTGAGCGTGCGGTATTTCTGCATTGCCGGCGAGGCGATGAACTTGACCAGCTTGATCGCCGCATCCGGGTGCTTGGAATATTTCGAGACCGCGAGGTTCCAGCCGCCGAGCGTCGCGGCCGGCCGGGCGCCCTCGCCCGTGCCCGCCGGCAGCGGTGCGACATCGAACTTGCCCTTGATCGGCGACCCCTGGCTGTTGCCCAGCGCATAGGCATAGGGCCAGTTGCGCATGAAGACCGCATTGCCGGTCTGCCACACGCCGCGCGCCTCCTCTTCCTGGTAGGCGAGCACGCCGGGCGGGGCGATGGTGCCGATCCAGGCCTTGGCCATGTCGAGCGCGGCCGCCGCCTGGGGGTTGTTGATGGAAATCGCGCCATCCGGCTCGACGATATGGCCGCCGCCATTCGACACCACCCATTCGAACGCGTCGCAGGTCAGCCCCTCATAGGCGTTGCCTTGGAAGACGAAACCCCAGATATCCCTGTTGCCCGACGCCCGCTCCTTGTCCATCACCAGCCTGGCGGTGTCGCCCAGCTCCTTCCAGGTGGCCGGCACCTTGGCGCCGTATTTGTCGAGCAGGTCCTTGCGGTAGTAGAGCGCCGGCGCATCGGTGAAGATCGGCAGCGCCACCAGCCTGCCGTCGACGGTCTGCGACTGGATGATCGACGGGAAATGCTTGGCCACGACATCCCTGGTCGCCTGGGTCAGGTCGACGAACTGGCTGGCGAGCTGCGGCGCCCAGATGACATCGGTCTGGTAGACATCGACGTCGCTGTTGCCGGCGGCGAGCCACAGCCTGTACTGGCCGAACTGGTCGGTCCCGGACGACGGCATGGCGACGATGGTGACCATGTCGCCGCTCTCCTTCTCATAGCGGTCGAGGATCTCGCGCAGCACCTTGAGGCCGTTGCCGGTGTCGCCCGACACGATCGACAGCTCGACCGCGCGCGCCGGACCCGCCGCGAGCACGACAACGACGCTCAACGCCAGCAATGCGTGGAAAAGCTTCATCGCGGTGGATCTCCCTTGGCAGCCGGCGGCGCACGGCACCGGCAGCCGGTCAGACCCCACCGTTCATTGAATGCGGAGCAGCGCCTTGGGTTCCCGAACAGCCATCGTCGCCAGTCAGCCTTCCCAGGCGACGGGCCTCATGCCCAGCCGCTCGTAAAGCCGCACGGCGGCGGGGTTCTCGAGCGTATTGGTCTTGAGGTCGACATGGGCCGCGCCCCGGTCGCGAAAAATGGCGAAGGCGTGCCACATCAGCGCTTCGCCGACACCCTTGCCGCGCGCCTCGGGATGAACGGCCAGATCCTTGACGAACGCCGAGCTCCAGCACAGTGCAGCCGCCGCCAGCCTGCCCTTGGCGTCGATAACGAGGAAACACAGCGCCGGGTCGAATTGGGGATCTTCGGATATGCGCGGCCACCATTCGTCGAAGGGGCCGTCCGTGCCGTCGTCGAACACTTCGCCCAGCAACGCATGCAGGGGCAGCGCGTCGCCGCGCTCGAACGAGCGCATGACGAAGTCGTCCGGCCAATGCGGTGGAACGAGTGTCTCGTCGAGGATCTTGCGCAGCCGGATGTCGTTCGGAGCCGGCGGGCGCGGTTCGGGCATCGCGCTCAGGCGTCGGGCTGAAGGCGCCCGCGCTTGCGGTCGACGCCGAGGCCGGTCGCCTCGAGCAGGCCCTTGCGCTTGGCGTCGAAATAATAGCCGGTCTGGTAGAGCCAGTCGGCCTTCTTGGCGTTGCCGTTGGACACCAGCCAGGCGCCGCGCAGATATTTGACCGCGTATTTGAGGTTGGTCTCGGCGTCGAACAGGCCCTTGGCCGGCCCATCATAGCCCATGCCGCGCGCCGTCGCGTGCTTGATCTGCATCAGCCCCCAATGGCCGTTATTGTAGGCCTTGGGATTATAGGTGCTTTCGCGGTTGACGACATGGCGCACCAGATCGACCGGCACCTGGTAGAAGGCGGCGTATTTGACGATCAGCCGGTCGACGTCGCCGCGCATGCCGGTCGCATGCTGCTCCGGCTCGACCGGCTCCGACGGGAACTGCACCAGGGCGGCAGGGTTCTGCGGCACGACATAGGCCACCTGCTGCACGCCAGGCAGTTTCTGGCCGCCCTTGGCAACCGCCGGCACGATGAGCCCGGCGGTCGTATAGGTCTCCGCCGACTGGATCGGTCGGCCGGCTTTCGCCGGGGCCGGCGCCTGCCAGGCATTGGCGGCCATCACGGCGGGCACGGCAGGCGCGGTTGGGGTCGCCCCGGCAAAGGCCGCGGTCGCCGCGGCCGGCTGGGCGACGGCATCGAGGGCAGGCGTGGCCGGGCTGGGGGTCGAGTCGGCGGTCTGGACGGGGCTGATTCCGGAGGATTGCGGCAGCACCGAAACCGTCTCCGGCAAGGGGATGGTGAAGCCGGCATCGCTGCCGGCGACGGTCGCGGTTTCGGTCAGCGACGGCGCGGCCTTCATTTGCGAGGTCGAGGTGCAGCCGCTGATGCCGGCAGCCGCCACGATCACGCCGATGGCGATAAGGGTTTGTTTTGCTGGCAAGCCGCGTTCGGTGTCCGGTTTGTCGGGTGTTAAGATTTTCCTTACACCAGTGATTCCTGGGTAGCAATCGGGGCCATCTGGTGGTTTTCGGGTGGCGCGATGTAGGCAGCGATGCCATATTGTTCCTGATATGTACCGGCAGGAATCCCGGATTTCGCCGCTTTGCGGAAAGGAGTGCAGCATGGAAACGACATCTTCGATCACGGCCGGCCACGCAGTGTTAGAAACAGTGATCGGTTTCATGGGCATCGCCTGGAGCGAAAAGGGCCTGATCCGGCTTTGCCTGCCCGAACGCAGCCGCGAAGCGGTGGAGCGGCGGCTGATGCGCCATGCCGGCATTTCCGCCTCCACGGCCCAGCCGTCATGGGTGTTCGAACTGATCGCCTCGATCAAGGCTTACGCAGCGGGCGAGGACGTCGATTTCACCGGCTTTCCCGTCGATCTCGACGGCATCGACGATTTCCGCCTCGCCATCTACGACGCGGCACGAAAACTCGGCTACGGCGAAACCACTACCTATGGCGAACTCGCCAAGCGCGCCGGCCATGCCGGCCTGCCGCGTGAAACCGGGGCCGCCTTGGGTGCCAATCCGGTGCCGCTGGTCATCCCGTGCCACCGCATCCTTGCCGCCGGCGGCAAGATCGGCGGCTTCTCGGCGCCCGGCGGCTCGACCACCAAGGAAAAGATGCTGGCCATGGAAGGCGTGCATGTCGGCCCGCCGCCGCCGGCGCAGGTGTCCTTCGGCTTTTGAGAGCAGTAAGCCGCTCCCGGGTGCTAATGGCGCCGGATGAATCGATGCCTGAAATGCTCATTGTCCGGCCGCTTGCAGTTGTACACCGGACAGGACTTGGTGTCGGCGCTCGGCACATAGGCGCGTGTCCGCACCTCGCCCATGGTGCAGAACTGCTGGCTCTGCACATAGCGGTCATAGAGCGGCAGCCCCGGCACCCGCTTCGACCGATAGCGAAGGATAACCGCACCTTGGCGCGCGATCGTCGACTGGACCTTGCCGCAGCTCAAACGTGTCGGGTCGTAGCGCGAGATCGCCTGCGCCTGGGCGGCCACCAGCGTGAGGCAGGCGGCAAGCAGGATGGTTTTCATGGTCGCTCTCCCCTCGATCCGCCGCCCGGGACGGCACGATCTTGTGCCACGGTTTCACCAGATTGGGGCGGCCGTTGGGCGGCCCCGGATCACGACGTTTTCACGCAGTCTTGTTTTTTGTGCGAAAGCAGCCTATATCAGCCCCATTGATATTTCGGCCGATCGATCCGGGCCTCGCGATCTTCGCGTTTGCTGACGTCTATCTCCAAAATCTCGATGCACACCGGCTGGACTTCGGTCCGGTCATACCAAAGCAAATGTGAAGGACTATTTTTATGGCAACTGGAACGGTCAAGTGGTTCAACGCCACCAAGGGTTTCGGCTTCATCCAGCCTGACAGCGGCGGCGCGGACGTTTTCGTCCACATCTCGGCTGTCGAGCGCGCTGGACTGTCGACCCTGGTCGAAGGCCAGAAGATCAACTTCGAGATCGAGCAGGACCGCCGCACTGGCAAGTCGTCCGCTGGTTCTCTGAGCAAGGCAGCCTGATTTTGAAAATGGCGCGCGCCGGACGAGAGTTCGGGGCGCGCGGCAAGTCACGGATGTACTGACGGTCGCGCGAGAAGCGCGCCGGAGCGGAAAGACCCGACAAGCTGGAACAGCAGATAGCTGCCAGCCCGGACCGGACGCTCCCAATCAGGCTACCGAAATGGGAAGGCGGGATTTATCCCGCCTTTTTATTTGTCTGGGGTTCAGAGATCACGCTGTGTTGCCGCTTTCGCCAATCACCTGCGTCGCCTACCCCACCCACTCGATCGGCACATGCCCCGGGTCCGCCTCCACGCGGCCGAGCCAGGCGACCACCGCCGGATAGGCGTCGAGCTGGAACCCGCCCTGCTCCGCCGTGTGGGTATAGGCATAGAGCGCGATGTCGGCGATGCTGAATGTGCGGCCGGCGAAGAAGGCGTTGTTTTCGAGATATGTGTTCATGACGCCAAGCGCCTTGTTGCCGCGCTCCAGCGTCACAGCCAGCCGCTCCGGCGTGGCATCCGCTGCGCGTTCCGGAAAGGTCAGCAGCGCCTTGCGCACGGCGATATAGGGCTCGTGGCTGTATTGTTCGAAGAACAGCCACTGATAAGCGAGCCCGCGCTCATATTTGTCCGCGGGCAGCAAGCGTGTGCCTTCGGCGAGATAGAGCAGGATGGCGTTGGATTCTGCCAGCCGCCGGCCGTCGTCCAGTTCCAGCAGTGGCACCATGGCGTTCGGGTTCTTGGCGACGAAATCGGCCTTGCGCGTATCGCCGGTATGCGAACTCACCTCGACAGTGGTGAAGGCCAGGCCGAGCTTGGCCATCAGCAAACGCGGCTTGTAGCAATTGCCGCTATCGATCATGCTGTAAAGTATCATCATGGTTCCCCGGAGCGCTGCTTCTGCGAGCCGATTATCGCAGCGGCGCCATCCTCAACCAATGATTTGTTTTGGCGCGACCATCAGCGCCGCTTATGCAATGGCACGACCTTGTTGTCGAAGCCCAGCAGCGCATCGACGGCAAGCGGCTCTTCGTTGAAGATGGTGCCGGCCAGCGCCGGACGCCCAAGCAGAAAGCCCTGCAGCAAATCGACCCCGCCTTCGAGCGCGACACGCAAATGGGTGGGCTGCTCGATGCCCTCGACCAGCACCTTGGCACCGCGATCGTGGAGGCTGGACACCAGCGGGCGGAAGAAGCGTTCCGCGGCGGCGTGGCGGCAGAATTCCGCGAACCAGCCGCCATCGATCTTGACGATGTCGGGCTGAAGCAGGCTCACCCGCTCCACGGTCGAATGGCCGGTGCCGAAATCGTCAATGGCGATGCGGATGCCGTCGCGCCGCATTTCACGCACCAGTCTGGCCAGCAGCGCATCGTCCGCCGCCTGCTCGGTGATTTCACACACGAGCATTGCCGGAGCCAGGCCAAGTTCGTCGAGGTGCCGGCTCATCAGCCGGATCTCGGCCAGCGCCCGTCCAGCATGGTCGTTGACCAGGGGATTGTAATTGAAGAACAGGTCGAGCCCGTCGACCCCGATATTGTGGAAATTCCTCAGATGCAGCACCCGGCACATTGTTTCGACGTACAGCCGCTCCGGAGCCGCGACGCTGTCGAAGAACATCCGCGGCGACACCGGCCGGCCGGCGCGGTGCGGTTCGATCAGGCCCTCGACGGCGACCGGATGCAAGCTGCCGCCGCGCGGGGCGTAGATCGGCTGGTAGGCGCTGCGCAGGCGGAAGTCGCCATGGATGCCACATTCGATGCCGATCTCGTCGACGAAGATCGCATCGCCCACGGTGCGCCGCCGCTCGACGCTCATGGCGCCACCTTGCGCCCGAAGGCTTTTGCGGGCCGCCCGGTGCGCGGCGCGACGGCGGCGGGAGCGGACGCATGGCTCGGAGGAGGAACCGGCTCGGGACTGCCCTGGCCGAAAGCGCGGAAACTCGTCGGCGCCAGTTCTGGGCGAGCCAGCACATAGCCCTGGACCATCGAGGCGCCCGATCGTTCCGCCAGCTCCAGTTGCCAGCCTTCCTCGATGCCTTCGAACACCGTGCGGATGCCCTGGTCCTCGAAGCTCCTCACCATGGATGTCAGCAGCGCGAAACCGGCGCCCGATTCCATCAGTTGCGTGATCCAGTGCGCATCGAACTTGACGATGTCGGGGCGCAATTCCTTGACGCGGGTGATGTCGGAATCGTCGGCGCCATAGTCGTCGACGGCAATCCGGAAGCCGTTGGCCCTGAGCGCGGCGACGAAGCCGTGCAGGGTTTCCTGCGATGCCGATCTCTGCTCCGTCACCTCGCAAACGACGCGGCCCGGATCGATGCCGGCTTCCTGCAGCACCAGCCGCATGTCACGCAAGGCATTGTCGGCGACAGCGCGCTCGGTGAACACCGACGGGTCGAAATTGATGAAGATCGACGCCTCTTGCGGCAGGCAGGCGCCGGCATTGAGCAGATGCAGCGTCCTGGTCAGCGCCTCGACATGCAGACGGTCGGCCGCCGGACAGGTCGAAAAAAAGCTCATCGGCGATTGCGGCTCGCCGTCGCGAAACGGACGGATCAGCCCTTCGAAGGCGGCAACCGAAAGCTTGCCCTCGTTGAAGGCAAAGATCGGCTGAAAAGCGCTTTGCAGCGTATAAATGCCCCAGACACCACTCGAGGTGCCGTCATTATGACGGGTGATATGGGCAAGTCCGATGCTGCGCGACAAAGGTTCCTCGCTCCGCGACCTGGCGGAATTGAACCGCGATCCTGCCATGCAAGCCTCTACCGCCCGTTAATGAACTTTCTTTTGCCGATCACGCCTCATTGACCGCGCCGCCCCACCTGGCCCAGCCGACAAGGCTTGCGCTGACGGGAATGTTGCGACATGAGAAGCGCCGCGGCCGCTCCTGGCCGCGCCGATCCTTTGGAGAGACAAAAGGTCATGGCCTTTCTTGCCGACACCCTTTCCCGCGTTAAGCCTTCCGCCACCATCGCGGTGACGCAGAAAGCGCGCGAGCTGAAAAATGCCGGCCGGGACATCATTGGCCTTGGCGCCGGCGAGCCCGATTTCGACACGCCCGACAACATCAAGAATGCGGCGATCGAGGCCATTCGCCGTGGCGAGACCAAATACCCGCCGGTTTCGGGCATCGTGCCGCTGCGCGAGGCGATCGCGAAAAAATTCAAGCGCGAGAACAATCTCGACTACAAGCCCGAGCAGACCATCGTCGGCACCGGCGGCAAGCAGATCCTGTTCAACGCCTTCATGGCGACGCTGAACCCCGGCGACGAGGTCATCATCCCCCGCCCCTACTGGGTCAGCTATCCCGAAATGGTGGCGATCTGCGGCGGCACGTCGGTATTTGCCGACACCTCGATCGACAATGGCTTCAAGCTGACGCCGGCGGTGCTGGAAAAGGCAATCACACCGAAGACCAAATGGCTGCTGATGAACTCGCCGTCGAACCCGTCGGGCGCGGCCTATAGCGAGGCCGAACTGCGGGCGCTCGCCGACGTGCTGTTGAAGCACCCGCAGGTCTGGACGCTGACCGACGACATGTACGAACACCTGACCTATGGCGACTTCGTCTTCAAGACTATCGCCGAGGTCGAGCCCAAGCTCTACGAGCGCACGCTGACCATGAACGGCGTCTCGAAAGCCTATGCCATGACCGGCTGGCGCATCGGCTACGCCGCCGGTCCCGTCCAGCTGATCAAGGCGATGGACATGATCCAGGGCCAGCAGACCTCCGGCGCCTGCACCATCGCGCAATGGGCTTCGGTCGAGGCGTTGAATGGCCCGCAGGATTTCATCGCCAAGAACAAGGCGATCTTTCAAGGCAGGCGGGACCTCGTCGTCTCGATGCTCAACCAGGCGCGCGGCATCACCTGCCCGTCGCCGGAAGGCGCCTTCTATGTCTATCCGTCCTGCGCCCAGCTGATCGGGAAGAAGACCAAGGCCGGCAAGATGATCGACAGCGACGAGGCCTTCTGCTCGGAACTGCTCGAGGCCGAGGGCGTCGCGGTGGTGTTCGGCTCGGCCTTCGGCCTTGGCCCCAACTTCCGCATCTCCTACGCCACCTCGGAGACGCTGCTGGAGGAAGCCTGCACGCGCATCCAGCGCTTCACGGCATCGCTGACCTGATCTGGTAGATCCGAAACAACCCCGGCGTCACCGCTGTCAGGCGTTGGCGCCGGGTTTTGTGGGATACGGCAATCAGCCGCCATATTGCGCCGCGGTCACCTCTTCCAGCCAGTCGGCATGGACGCCGTCGAGTGCCTCCTGCATGGCGATGTGCGTCATTGCCGATTTCGGCGCCGCGCCATGCCAATGCTTCTCGCCAGGCGCGAAGGAGATGACGTCACCGGCCCTGATTTCCTGGATCGGCCCGTCCCATGTCTGGACCAGGCCGGCGCCTGCGGTGACATAAAGCGTCTGGCCAAGCGGATGCGTGTGCCAGTGGGTGCGCGCGCCGGGCTCGAAACTGACCAGCGTGGCCCTGAGCCGCGCTGGCGGCTCCTTCTCGATGATTGGCGTCTGCAGAACCCGGCCGGTGAAATATTTTTCCGGCGCTATAACGGTCGGCACGCTGCCGCAAGCAATGATCTTCATCGTCTGTTCCCTGGAACTGGTGGTTGCCGGTGAGATGCCGGCCCGCGAAGTGAGCCGCATTCTCGGTCTGGATCGGCTCTGATGCAACCGCCCTTGTCACCTCGCTTGGACGAAGGCCTGATTTCTTAACCATGACACTTGCCGGCACGGGACCGCCAAGCGAAATGCCCGGGAATTCAATGTCTTCTTAACGGCTGCGCACTAGCCGTTGGCCTGCATTGCGGGGGCTGGCGGATGAGCATACTGGCGACGATCAAGGACCATAGCGGCCGGATCTATCGCGGTATCCAGTCGCTGCTCGTGATCAGCACCGGCGCGGCGGTGCTTGGCGCTTTCGACGTCTCGCAAGACCTGTCAGCCGGCGGTGCCTTCGCCATCTCGATCCTGGCCACGAGCCTGGCCTTGCTGGCATTGATGTACATGCGCAGCAGCGTCGTCCATCGTCTCCAGTCGGCCGCCGCTGCGGAAGCCGAGAAACATCATTTCCTCACCAGGGATGCGATGACCGGCGCCACGACGAGACGCTATTTCCTCGAAGCGCTGCGCGAAGGCCTGGGCACCAGGCGCGACAGGCGCGAGGCAGCCTTGCTCTTGATCGACCTCGACCATTTCAAGCAGTTGAACGACACGTTCGGACACCAGTTCGGCGACCTCACCTTGGCGCATCTGGTCAAGACCGCGGAGCGCATCTTTGCCGGCGCCATGGTAGGACGCCTCGGCGGCGACGAATTCGGTGTTATCATTCCCCATGGCGACCTGGCGGCCATCAACAAGGATGTCAGACGATTGCTGGATGCCATGCGCGCCGGCAAATCGCATGAAGGCAAGACCATTCCGCTCTCCATTTCGATCGGCGTCGCCCTGGCGCCGGCCCATGCCTCGAACACGACGGAATTGATGCTGGTTGCCGATCTGGCGCTTTATGAAAGCAAGGCGGCGGGCCGTGGCCGCGTCACCGTCTTCGACGAGGAGATGCTGTCCGACAAGCGCTACCGGCGGCTGGTCGAACGGGAATTGCGCGCCGCGGTCTATCTGGGCGAACTCGAACTGCATTATCAGCCGATCGTCGGCCCGGACGGTTCCACCGAGGCGTTCGAGGGGCTGATCCGCTGGCGCCACCCGGTTCGCGGGCTGATCGCGCCGGCCGAGTTCATTGCGATCGCCGAGCGATCGACGTTGATCGACATGCTCGGCGAATGGGTGTTCAAGCGGGCTTGTGCCGACATCGGCCAGTTCGCCGGCCGCCGCATTTCCATCAACGTCTCCGGCGAGCAGCTCAAGCGTGACGAGATCGTGACCATGTGCGACCGCGTGCTGAAGGACACTGGCCGGTCGGCATCACAGTTCATCATCGAGATCACCGAGACGGTGGCGACCGCCGCCACGCCCGAGATCCTGCGACGCCTCGAAGCATTGCGTGGCCTCGGCTTTCACATCGCCCTCGACGATTTCGGCACCGGCCATTGCGGCTTCAACTATCTGAAGACCTTGCCCGTCGATATCATCAAGATCGATCGCTCCTACATCCGCGCCCTCGCTCACGATCAGGTAGCACAGATATTCGTCTCGGCGCTGGCGCAGATCGCGCGCATCCAGGAGGTCACCATCGTGGCGGAAGGCGTGGAGACGGCAGAAGAATTCGCTCTCGCCAAGGCGGCCGGGTGCAATCGCTTCCAAGGTTATTTCTTCGGCAGGCCGGTGCCTCGCGGCAAGCTCGCGCTGCTTGACGGGCGCTCGGTTGAACCGCTCGCGCTCAGCGCCTGAGACGGCCGGCCGTGCCTGCTCCCTATTTTTCTTGCCCTGCCGGCAAACAAGTGGGACGATAATCGCGGGCAGGTCGAAACAGACCGCCCGCGACGGTCGAACAGGCCGGCCGCCGCTCAGGACCGATTGACCCTGGCCTGAACCATGAATGCCAGTCGGTCCCCAGGAAACGCCTGAGTGGAGGTCAGTCATGGGTACTCGCGCCGGAGGACGACGCACGGGACCGAAATGCATTGCCATAGTCGGTCCCTTCGCAAGCGGTAAGACGACACTTCTCGAAGCCATATTGGCCCGTACCGGCGCCATTCCCCGTCAAAACCCGGTTTCCTCAGGCAATACCGTTTCAGATCATTCGCCCGAGGCCCGCGCCCACGCCATGAGCGTCGAGGCGTCGATCGCCACCACCGAGTTCATGGGCGAGCAGTTCACCTTCATCGACTGCCCCGGATCGATCGAATTCTCCTTCGAGGCCGAACCGGTGCTGGCCGCCTGCGACGTCGCGGTGGTCGTGGCCGAGGCCGACGAAAAGAAAATCCCCGCCTTGCAGCTCATCATGCGCAAGCTCGACGATCTCGGCGTGCCGCGCATCCTGTTCCTCAACAAGGTCGACAAGGCGATCGCGGGCGTGCGCGATACGCTGAAGATGCTGCAGCCGACAAGCGCGGCGCCGCTGCTTCTGCGCCAGATCCCGCTGCGCAAGGACGGCGTCGTGATCGGCTCGATCGATCTGGCGCTGGAGCGCGCCTACATCTACCGCGAATATGCCGAAAGCGAGGTGGCCGAGATACCGGGCGACGACAAGGCGCGCGAACTGGAGGCGCGCTTCTCGATGCTGGAGACGCTGGCCGATCACGACGATGAGTTGATGGAGCAGCTGCTGGAAGAGATAGAGCCGCCGAAGGACGCGATCTTCGACGATCTCGCCGCCGATCTGCGCGAAGGCGCGGTGACGCCGGTGCTGATCGGCACCGCCGAGAAAGGCAATGGCGTGCTGCGCCTCTTGAAGACGATCCGCCACGATGCGCCCGACATCGAGGCGACCCGCAAGCGGCTCGGCGCCCCGGATGGCAATGCGACGGTGGTCCAGGTGATGAAGACCATTCACACGCCGCATGGCGGCAAGCTGTCGGTGTCGCGCATCCTGTCCGGCCAGGTCGCCGACGGCTCGGAACTGTGGCTGCCCGGCGGCGACACCGCCAAGGTTTCCGGCATCTACAGGATGCTGGGCAAGGAACAGGTCAAGCTGAGCGCCGCCAGGACCGGCGACACCGTGGCGCTCGGCAAACTAGACGCGGTCAAGACCGGCCAGACGCTCACCTCGGCCAAGGGCGGTGCCAAACAGCTCTTCGATGTCGAGCCGCCGCAGCCGGTCTTCGCCTTCGCGCTGCGCCCCAGGGAGCGCAAGGACGAGGTCAAGATGTCGGCCGCCATCCAGCGCCTGGCAGAGGAGGATCCCTCGCTCAGCCTGCGCCACAACCAGGATTCGGCCGAGACCGTGCTGTCAGGGCATGGCGAGATGCATCTGCGCGTCGTGCGCGAGCGGCTGGAGGGCAAGAACCAGATACCGGTGGAAGGCCATGCGCCGGCGGTGCCCTATCGCGAGACGATCCGAAAGCCGGTGCAGCAGCGCGGCCGCCACAAGAAACAGTCGGGCGGCCATGGCCAGTTCGGCGATGTCGTCATCGAGATCAAGCCGCTGCCGCGCGGCTCCGGCTTCCAGTTCACCGACACCATCACCGGCGGCGTCGTGCCCAAGACCTACATCCAGTCGGTCGAGACAGGCATACGTGACTACCTGAAATCCGGCCCGCTCGGCTTCCCCGTGGTCGATGTCGCGGTCAACCTGTCGGACGGCTCGTACCATGCGGTCGATTCCTCCGACATGGCCTTCCAGATGGCGGCCAAGCTCGCCATGAAGGAAGGCATGGCCGCCTGCTCGCCGGTGCTTCTGGAACCGGTGATGAAGGTAGAGATCGTCACGCCGTCGGACGCGACATCGAAGATCATCGCGCTGATCCCGCAGCGGCGCGGCCAGATCCTCGGCTATGACGCGCGGCCCGACTGGCCGGGATGGGACGTCGTCGAGGCGACCATGCCGCAGGCCGAGATCGGCGATCTGATTATCGAGCTGCGCTCGGCCACCTCGGGCGTTGCCAGCTACCGCGCCGCTTTCGACCACATGGCCGAGCTGACTGGCCGTCTCGCCGACGAAGCGATGAACGCCAACGGCAAGGCTGCCTGATTTCGCCCGGGACCAGATTCCGAATCATATGAAGCCCCCTCGAACGATCGAGGGGGCGAAAACCAAAAACGACGCCCGGGGGGCCAGACGCCGTTTTGTTTGCGGACCGTTTTCTCGGGAGGAAAAACGGTAGGTCCGCCGCATGTCGAGGTCACCGCGCTTCGGCGGAAAAGGTTCGGACGCGGTAGCCGCCTGAGCCCGGGCCGTACGAGTGATGCCCCCATCTCCCGTCCGAACCACACCGCGTCCTATCATCCACTTAGCAGATGGAGGGTGTCCTTGTCATGTTACCAGAGGTTACATGACACTGTTACGCGGCAATTCTGGTGAATTTTTCAGCCATCCCAGTGGCATGCAGGCAACAAAAAAGCCGGATCAACGAAGATCCGGCTGAGTTTGATTGGAAGTGCCTGTTAAGGCTAACCTCCAGAGGGGAACACTCGAGGACGCTAATGGGAGGAGAACGCGTCCAGGAGATGATCTCTATATGTGCTCTTCATGCCCAAGAAACAAGCATCTATTTTGCAACACACACATGCAAAAAGGCACAGGCTGTGGTCCAACCCATTCCAGAAGCCAATAGGACCAGCAGAATCGTGAAAATGAGGCGCGATTTCGGGTCATTGCCGTCTCGAAAACGCCGATCCCGACCGATTTTGCTCCCGAATGTCAAAAAACACTGATGATGTGGAATGAGGCAGCGGCGGTTCAATTCCAAGGCAGTCAAGCGAGGATCGACCATTGCGCAGGTTTTCGGCGCTCGCCGGCAGCGGCATTTTCCTGATTGCGGCTCCCGGCGTTGTCGCCGGGCTGGTTCCCTGGCTGCTTAGCGATCGCTGGGGCCTGCCATGGTCGCCCCTGCCCTTGTTTGCGCTCACCGGCGGCATGCTCGTCATTGCCGCGGCCGCGGTGCTGCTGCATGCCTTCGCCCGCTTCGCGCTGGAGGGGCTGGGCACGCCCGCCCCCGTCGCACCGACCGAAAGGCTGGTGATCGGCGGCATCTACCGCCATGTCCGCAATCCCATGTATGTCGCCGTGCTGTCGATCATTCTGGGTCAGGCGCTGCTGTTCTCGAGCTGGTCGATTGCTGCCTACGCGGCAATCGCGGCGGCTGCCATGGTCACCTTCGCCAAGCTCTACGAGGAGCCGACGCTCGCCGGCCGCTATGGCGCCGAATACGAGGCCTACCGCCGCAACGTACCGGGCTGGCTGCCGCGGATTACGCCTTGGAAAGGATAAGCTAGAACGACCAGCTTCTGGCCTTGGCGATGATGAAGTCGCGAAACACGTGCAGCTTGGCCTGGTTTTTCATCGCGTCGGGGTAGGCGAAATAGGTGTCGAAGGACGGCACCTCGGTCTCCGGCAGCAGCTGCACCAGGCCGGAATCCTTGCTGATCACATAATCCGGCAGCATGGCGATGCCGGCGCCGCCCTGCACGGCGCGCTTGATCGACAGGATGTCGTTGATCTGCAGCGACGGCACGCGCTGGCCGCTCTCGAAATCGCCGACCGTCTCCAGCCAGTTCAACTCCGACAGATGCGACGGCACGGGCAGGCCGAAGGTGACGATGCGATGGGTTCTCAGCTCCGCGACCGAGCCCGGCTTGCCGTGCTTGGCGACATAGGATGGGGCTGCGTAAAGGTGGAAATGCACGGTGAACAGGCGGCGCTGGATCAGGTCCGGCTGTTGCGGCTGGCGCAGCCGGATGGCGCAATCCGCCTGGCGCATGGTGAGGTCGAGTTCCTCGTTGGCGAGGATCAGCTGCAGGCTGATTTCGGGATAGAGTTCGATGAACTCCTGCACCCGCTCGGTCAGCCAGCCGGCGCCGAGGCCAACGGTCGTCGTTACCCTGAGCACGCCGGACGGCCGGTCCTTGGTCTCGGTCAGCCGCGACTTGATGGTCTCGAGCTTCATCAGCACGTCATGCGCCGTGCGGAACAGCATCTCGCCCTGTTCGGTCAGCACCAAGCCGCGCGCATGGCGGTTGAACAGCGGCACGCCGACATCATGTTCGAGCGCGCTGACCTGCCTCGAGATCGCCGATTGCGACAGATGCAGCGTCTCGGCCGCATGGGTGAACGACCCCGCTTCCGCCGCGGCGTGAAACACGCGTAGCTTGTCCCAGTCCAACGCCATGATTTCCCCTCGTTCCGGTTGGCGTCTGAATGAAAAATCAGGCTTTTACACGGCGTTTCTAAGCCGTTTTTTTACAGTCTGCGGCGGCCCTTATTCCGCTGCTTCGCGATGTACCTCGATGCCGGCCAGATACTTTTCCGCTTCGAGCGCGGCCATGCAGCCCAGCCCCGCCGCTGTCACGGCCTGCCGATAGATATCGTCGGTCACGTCGCCGGCGGCGAACACGCCGGGCACGTCGGTGCGCGTCGAATCCGGCGCTGTCCACAGATAGCCGTTCGGCTTCTGCTTCAGCTTGCCCGCGAACAGCTCGACCGCGGGCGCATGGCCGATGGCCACGAAGACACCGTCGATCTTGAGGTGGCTCTCGGCTCCGGTCACGGCATGCCTGAGCTTCAGCCCTTCGACCGAAGGCGGCAGCGGTGCCTTGCCGGGGCGGCCGGTGATCTCATCGACGATCGTGTCCCAGATGACGCGGACATTGTCCTTTTTCAACAACCGTTCGCGCAGGATGCGTTCGGCACGGAAATCCGAGCGCCTGTGGATGACGGTGACGCTCTTGGCGAGGTTGGACAGATAGAGCGCCTCCTCCACCGCCGAATTGCCGCCGCCGACCACCGCGACATCCTTGCCGCGATAGAAGAAGCCGTCGCAGGTGGCGCAGGCGGAAACGCCGAAGCCCATGAAGTCCTGCTCGGTCGGAATGCCCAGCCACTTGGCTTGCGCGCCGGTGGCGATGATCAGCGCATCGGCCGTGTAGGTCGTGCCGGAATCGCCCTTGGCGCGGAACGGCCGCACGTTGAGGTCAACCTCGGTGATGATGTCGTTGATGATGTCGGTGCCGACATGCTCGGCCTGCTTGAGCATCTGCTCCATCAGCCACGGTCCCTGGATCGGATCGGCGAAGCCGGGGTAGTTCTCGACATCCGTGGTGATCATCAATTGGCCGCCCTGCTGCAGACCGGCGACCAGCATAGGCTTCAGCATGGCGCGCGCGGCATAGACCGCCGCCGTATAGCCGGCCGGACCGGAACCGATGATGAGAACGGGCGCGTGCTTGGTGGTCATTTGGAGCCTCTGCGGGGGCGGACAGCGAGTGTGCCTTGGAAAAAGACGTGGAATATCGCGCTTAATGTAAGGGCTGCCAACCACGCCAGCAAGACGAACGGACCGTCGTCCCCGGAAAGCTTCGGCCCCTATGGATATTCGCGCGATGGTCGCTTTCGTTACCTGTCCACAATCGCATCGACGAGGGCTGGCTTCGACGCAAAAGTCGTTTAATTACAAAATAGCGAAAGATTCTTGCGCCACACTGATCATCGAGAACCCTGATGCCCCTCAAGGCCGATCTTGACGCCATCGACTGGAAGATCCTGCGCGAGCTTCAGTCGGATGGGCGCATGACCAATGTCGAGCTCTCGAACCGCGTCGGCATTTCGGCACCGCCCTGCCTGCGCCGGGTCAAGCGGCTGGAAGAAGCCGGCATCATCCGCGGCTACCGCGCGCTGCTCAACGCCCCGGCGCTGGGCCTCGATGTCGTTGCCTTCTGCCTGGTCGGGCTGCATCACCAGGCCGATGCCGAACTGCGCATCTTCGCCGAGCGTACGCGCGGCTGGCCGATCGTGCGCGATGCCTGGATGGTATCGGGCGAATCCGACTTTCTGCTGCATTGCGTGGCGAGCGACCTCGGCGCCTTCCAGACCTTCGTCATCGAGGAACTGACCTCGACGCCGAACGTCGACACGGTGCGCACCGCGCTCACCATCCGCCGCGTCAAGGATGAGGGCCTGGTGTCGTTCGAGCGCTCCTGAGCCAGGCGAACGCCTGCGCGATGGGCAAATTCCCGACATTCGCCATACCGGTGCCGCGTTGGTATTCGAAAGACGCTGATGTACAAGGCTGGACGGCTCTGCCGGATTCGCCGCTCAACTGACGCTTCATTGGTTTCCCGAGCATTCCAGCATGTGTAACGGTTTTCCGCCCGGAATTGCTTGAGAACAGATGGCGCCAGCAGCGTATATTCCGGGAAGAATCCGCCATGGGAAGGGGACCATGACCCGTTTTGCAAGCCCGGTCTCGGCGCTGATCATCTGCGTGAACGAGGCCGATATGATCGGCCCGTGCCTGGAAAGCATCGATTTCTGTGCCGAGATCATCATCGTCGATTCCGGCTCGACGGACGGCACCGTCGAATGCGTTGAAAGCTATATCGCCAGGGGCTATCCGATAACGCTGCTGCACAATGACTGGCCGGGCTTCCCCCGCCAGCGGCAATTCGCGCTCGACCACGCCAACCAGCCTTGGTGCCTTTCGATCGACCCGGACGAGCGCGTCGACGACCGATTGCGGCAGTCGATCGTGGCCATCACCCAGGCGGCCGGCGGCAAGGCCAGCGGATGGTACATGCGCCGCCGCGACTGGCTGAAGGGCTACGGTTATGCCCATCGCTGGGTGCTGCACAACAGGCTGCTCAGGCTTTTCCGCAGGGAAGGCGCCAGCATGGATCTAACGGCGCGGGTGCATGAATCCGTTCACGTGCCGGGCGAGACCGACACGATCGAAGAGGGTCTCTTGCTGCATCGCCGTGAAATATCGGTCGAGGAGGATCTTGCCCGGGCCAACACCTATTCCAGCCTCAAGGCGGTGACGCTGGTCGAGAGAGGCAAGAAGCCCGGCCTGGTGCGGCTGGTGCTGTCGCCGTTCGGCAACTTCCTCAAATTCTACCTGGCCAAGCGCTACTTCCTGTGCGGCCGGCATGGCTTCGTCTACTCGATGTCGGTGATGATCTATTCCTTCGCCACCGAAGCCAAGCTCTACGAAGCCTCGCAGCAAAACGACCAGGCTTAGGCCCTACGATCCGAGCGCGTCGATAGCGGCGAGCAGGCCGCCGAGATCGTGGTCGTCATGCAAGCACCTGATGGCGAAGCCAGGCTGAAGCGCCGCCTCACCGTCGACCAGCCAGCCCTGTGCCAGCCCTGCGCGTTGGGCCGCCTGCATGTCGGCCAGCTTGTCGCCGACCATCAGGGAGCGCTGGAGGTCAAGATCAAGGCGCCTGCCCGCCTCGATCAGCATGCCCGGATTGGGCTTGCGCATCGGATGGTCCGTTATGGCGAGCGGCCCGACGCCCGCCTCGTGATAGGCGCAGGCCAGCACCATGTCGACGAACGCGCCCTGCCTGTCCAGCAAATGGAGCACGCGGTCGTTTACCGCGGCAAAGACGCCCCAGTCGAAATAGCCGCGCGCGATGCCGGACTGATTGGTGACCACGACCACCGGAATGCCGATCCGGTTGGCGGCGGCGATCGCCGGCAGCATCTGCGGCCTGAGTTCTATCTCGTCCGGGTCGCTGGGATAGTCGGTGTCGACATTGATGGTGCCGTCACGGTCCAGGAACAGCGCCGGCGAGCGTGCGGGAAAAACCCGCCCGCCGACCTGCTCCACCCACAAGCCCGGCTCGGCCAGCGGAAACGGCGCTGTCTCGTCAGCCATTCGACAGGCGCGCTTCGACCGCCTCGCACAGATAGTGATAGAGGCACAGATGCCCCTGCTGGATGATCGGCGTCGAGGTCGAGGGGACGTTGAGCAGGATGTCGGTGAGCGGCTTGAGCTTGCCGCCGGCATCGCCGGTCAGGCTGATCACCGTCATGTCCATCATGCGCGCCTGTTCGGCCGCGGCGAGAATGCTCGGCGAATTGCCGCTGGTCGAGATTGCCAAAAGCACGCCGCCCGCGGCGCCATGCGCTTCGACCTGGCGCGAAAACACCGTGTCGAAGCCGTAATCATTGCCCCAGGCGGTCAGCATCCCGGCGTTGGCCGGCAGCGCGATCACATTGTAGGCCTTGCGTTCCTTCAGGAAGCGGCCGACCAGTTCGGTGGCGATATGGATGGCGTCGCTGGCCGAGCCGCCATTGCCGCAGACCAGCAGGGCCTTTCCCTGGGAAAGCGCCGCCACGACAGCATTCACCGCACGGTCCATCTCGCCGGTCAGATCTCGCTCGACCGTGGCAGTGATGGCGGCCGCCGAGCGGACCAGATAGTCGTTCAATTCGGACATGAATTCCCTCAGTTGGTGGCGCCGCCGGCGCGCAGTTTGCCGATGGTGCCAGTGGTGCTCTTGCCGGCGACGAGATCGACCAGAACGACGCGCCCGCCCGCCTTTTGCACCACATCGGCGCCGACCACGGTGTCGACCGTGTAGTCGGCGCCCTTGACCAGTATGTCGGGCAGAAGCGCCTCGATCAGAGCCAGCGGCGTATCCTCATCGAAGACAATGACGGCATCGACCGAAGCGAGCGCGGCAAGCACGCAGGCGCGGTCATGCTGGTCGTTGACCGGTCGGCCCGGCCCTTTCAGCCGTCGCACCGAGGCGTCGCTGTTGAGGCCGAGCACCAGCCGGTCGCACTGGCTGCGCGCCGCGTGCAGCAGGCTGACATGGCCGGCATGCAGGATGTCGAAGCAGCCATTGGTGAAGCCGACGCTCAGGCCCTCCGCCTTCCATCCCGCCACCATGCGCGCGGCCGAAGTGGCGTCCAGGATAGCGTCCTTGTGCGCGGTCGGTCCGTGCGAGCGGAACAGCGCGCCGGTGAGTTCCTCGACGCTCAGTCGCGCGGTGCCGCGTTTTCCGACCACGACGCCGCCGGCGGCGTTGGCGATGGAGGCAGCGGCGACAGGATCGGCACCGGCGGCAAGCGCCAGCGCGAAGCTCGCGATCACCGTATCGCCAGCGCCCGAGACATCGAACACCTCACGTGCCTGGGTGGCGATGTGGCTCGCCTCGTCGGGACCGACCACACTCATGCCCTTCTCGCTGCGCGTGGCGACGACGAAGTCGAAGCCATGCGCCGCAATCAGTTCCCGTGCCGACGCAACGATCTCGTCATCGGCGAACACCGCATGGCCGACGGCCTCGCCAAGCTCCTTGCGGTTGGGGGTGACGGCGGTCGCCCCGGCGTAGCGCGCGTAATCGCGGCCCTTCGGGTCGACCAGCACCGGCTTGCCCGCCTCGCGGCAGATGGCGATCAATTCGGCGGCGACGCCGTCCAGCAATATGCCCTTGCCGTAATCGGACAGGATGACGATGTCGGCCTGTTGCAATGCGTTCCGGAAGCGGCGGATCAGCTCCGCCCGTTCCGCTTCGCCGAGCGGCTTGATCTCTTCCTCGTCGAAACGCAGCACCTGCTGGTTGAGCGCGCTGAAGCGGCTCTTCGATGAGGTCATGCGGCCGCGCTGCTGTGAAAGGCCCAGTGTCTCGGCGCCAAGCTCGCCCAGCATCCGCACCAGACTGTCACCGGCGGGATCGGTGCCGATCACCGAGACCGGAATGGCGCGCGCGCCAAGCGAGACGATGTTGGCCACGACGTTGCCGGCGCCGCCCATGGCCGAGCTTTCGCCACGCCCATGCAGCACCGGGATCGGCGCTTCCGGCGAGATCCGCTCGATGACGCCATTGACGAAGCGGTCGAGGATGATATCGCCGACCACCAGCACGGCGACGTCGCCGAAGCGCGCAATGGCGCGGTGCAGAGGCTCGGGTGAAGGTGGATTGTGCTTGATCATGTCATCTGCCACGCGCGGGAAACGCCGATCTCGGATAAGTCGAAACACCAGATTTGCGAGGCCGGCCGGTCATGCCTGCCGATATACCGCAATTGGGCACCAGCGCAACGCCGGGGCGGAGGCAAACCCGGACAGGTCAGGCCTTCTGCAAGGCGACGTGGACGCCCAGCCCGACCAGCACCGCGCCGCCGGCCTTCTGCATCAGCCGCTGCGCACGGCTCGAACGCCGCAGCCGGCCGATCACGAGACCGGCCAGGAACACGCACACGACATCTGCCGACGAGAACATCAGGTTGACGATGGTGCCCAGCACCACGAATTGCATCCAGACCGGCAACCCCGCCGAGGCATCGATGAACTGCGGCAGAAATGCCATGAAGAAGATCGCGGTCTTGGGATTGAGCACCTCGACCGTGATGCTCTCGAAGAACGCGCGCCGCGCCGACTTCCGCTCGATCGCGGGCAGCGCCACGTCGCCCTCCACGCGCTTGCGAAACAGCGAGATACCCAACCAGATCAGGTACAGCGCGCCGACCAGCTTGACGGCCATGTAGAGCGGCGGCACGGCGTGGAACAGCACTGACAAGCCGGCTGCGGCGGCAAAGACATGGACATAGCCGCCGAGATGAATGCCGAGTGCCGCCGTCAGCCCCGACCAGCGCCCCCGCGCCATCGTCTGCGCGGCGGCATAAAGCATGGCGGGGCCCGGAATGTAGGCGAAGATCGCCGTGGTGGCGAAAAACGCGATCAGCAGTTCGGTCGGCGGCATTTCTTGTCCCTCATGATCCTGCCCTGCCCGATTGCAGGCCTTTCAGTCAGCCCGTGGATGGCTTTGGATTGGCCTGCGCGAACAGTTGCCATGAAAGCCGACATGACTTTTTTGTGGAATGACGGACTGAATGCGCCGATACGCGCACCCGGTTCGAAATAAGCCGACGATTCCAGAATATCGTGATTGTACTCGTCGACTATGATCCAAAGCGGGATAGCGTCAAGGCCGGCGCGGCGGCGTTCAATTTCAGGAACGCCAACCGCGACGCGATCACGGCCCGGCTGGGTGGAGGTGATTGCAAGGATGAAAAGGTTCGTCCCTCCGGCTTTCCGGGAAGAACGGCGACAAAGGCGACAGGCCTCGCCTTGCGACCTTCGGTCTCGCCGTCTCCATGTTGGCGATGCCACAGATATGGATATCGCCAGACGTCCGCGGCCACTGGTTTAATCACGGTCCAATTCCGCGGCGTACTCCTCCAGCATCTCGACATGTTGCAGCGGTGCATCCTCGGCCGCGTAGACGCGACGGCTATCGTTGCCGAAGCGCGCTTCGTAGGCCTCGATGCTCATCAGGACGTATCTCGGTTTGTTGTGGCGAGTGATGGAGACCGGCTGCTGGCTGGCAGCCGCGAGCACATCGCCGAGATTCTGTTTCAGATCAGTGGATGGATAGTGTTTCATTGGAAACTCCGTTTGCCCATAATAGACAAAATGGACAAAACAGACAAGCCTGAGCGGGCGAGGCCCGAGCGACCGCCTGCTTTGTCGACAGCCCGGCCAGCCTCCCTTATAAGGACCGGAATCGCACGCAACCAGAGGCCTTCATGATCATCGTCACGGGCGGCGCCGGCATGATCGGCTCCAACATCGTCGCCGCGCTCAATGCGGAAGGCCATGACGACATCCTGGTCGTCGACGACCTCACCGACGGCCACAAGATCGCCAACCTGGCCGATTTGACGATAGCCGACTATCTCGACAAGGACGATTTCCTGGCCGGCATGGAGGCCGGCTCGCTTGGCCGCGTCGAGGTCGTCTTCCATCAGGGCGCCTGCTCGACCACCACCGAGTGGAACGGCAAGTTCATGATGGAGGTGAATTACGCCTATTCGAAACGGCTGCTGCATGCCTGCCAGGCGCTGCGCGTGCCCTTCCTCTACGCCTCCTCCGCTTCGGTCTATGGCGGCGGCGCCGAATTTCGCGAGGAGCCGGCGCTGGAGCGGCCGCTCAACGTCTATGCCTATTCCAAGAAACTCTTCGACGATTATGTCAGGCGCAAGGTGTTCGACAGCGATCATTCCCAGGTCGCCGGCTTGCGCTACTTCAATGTCTATGGCCCGCGCGAGGCGCATAAGGGAGCCATGGCCTCGGTCGCCTTCCATCTGTTCAATCAGGTCGAGCGCGGCGAGAATCCAAAGCTGTTCGGCGCTTACGATGGCTTCGGGCCGGGCGAACAGAGCCGCGACTTCATCCATGTCGGCGATGTCGCCGACGTCAATTTGTGGCTGTGGAAGCGCGGCGCCAGCGGCATCTTCAACTGCGGCACCGGCCGCGCGCAGCCGTTCCGTGCGATCGCCGAAACGGTCATCGACACGTTGGGCAAGGGCGAGATCGAGTTCATCCCCTTCCCCGACCACCTCAAGGGCAGCTACCAGAGTTTTACCCAGGCTGATATGTCCCGCTTGCGCGCGGCCGGCTATAACGGGCAATTCCGCACTGTAGAAACCGGCGTCAGAGACTATGTCGAATGGCTGAAAGCCCAACGATCCTCGTGATCGGCCCACGCTGGGTGGGCGATATGGTGATGGCGCAGTGCCTGTTCTCGGCGCTGAAGGAACTCCATCCCGATGCCGCGATCGATGTGCTGGCGCCCGCCTGGGCGGCACCTCTGGTCAAGCGCATGCCCGAAATCCGACAGCAGATCGACTTTCCGCTGAAGCCCGGCGCGCTGGAATTCAGCCATCGCCGCCGTTTCGGCCGTCTGCTGCGCGGCCGCTACGACATGGCCTATGTCCTGCCGGGCAGCTGGAAGTCGGCGCTGATCCCGTTCTTTGCCCGCATTCCGCGCCGTTTCGGCCATCTGCGCGAAATGCGCTACGGCCTCTTGACCGACATCGTGCCGCTGCCCGATGCCGTGAAACGACGCACCGCGCAGGCCTATTTCGGTCTCGCCCAGGGTGGTAGTTTCCGCGCGCCCCGGCTGACCGTGCACGTAAAAAACCAGGCCGCCCTGCTCGATCGTTTCGGCCTGGCGCCGCGGACATTCGTGGCCCTCATGCCCGGGGCCGAGTTCGGCCCGGCCAAGCGCTGGCCAAGCGAGAGCTATGCCGGCCTTGCCCGCGAATTCATGGCCAAGGGCCTGGAGGTCGCCCTGTTTGGCTCGAAGAACGACCGCGACGTGACCGCGGAGATCGCAGCCCTTGCCCCCGGCGTCGTCGACCTCGCCGGCCAGACGCGGCTGGAGGACGCCATCGACCTGATCGCGGCGGCAAGGCTCGCGGTCTCCAACGACAGCGGGCTGATGCATGTCGCGGCCGCTGTCGGTACATCCATCGTGGCCGTCTATGGCTCGACCTCGCCTGAAAACACGCCGCCGCTGGCGGAGCGTCGCGAACTGGTCTGGCTCGGCCTGTCCTGCTCGCCCTGCCACCGGAAAATCTGTCCGCTCGGTCATCTCAACTGTCTGAAGACATTGGAAGTCGCGCAGGTCGCCGCGGCAGCGGACCGCCTGCTGGAAGTGCCGGCCGCGGCATGAAGGTACTGATCGTCAAGACTTCGTCGATGGGCGATGTCATCCACACTTTTCCGGCACTTCAGGATGCCTGCCGCGCACGGCGCGATATCGCTTTCGACTGGTGCGTGGAGGAGGCGTTTGCCGGCATCCTCGCGCTGCATCCGGCGATCGGCACCATTCACACGGTGGCGATAAGGCGCTGGCGAAAGAACCTCTTCGACACGAACACCTGGCGCGAGGCGGCGGCCTTGCGCCGAACCTTGCGCAAATGCCGCTACGACCTCGTCATCGATGCGCAAGGCCTGCTGAAGTCGGCCCTGGTGGCACGCCAGGCGCGCGCGCCGATCGCCGGCTTCGACCGGTCGAGCGTGCGCGAGCCCTCGGCGACGCTGTTCTATGATATCACCTATGCGGTGCCGCGCGACCTGCACGCCATCGAGCGGACACGGCGGCTGTTCGGGCTGGCGCTCGGCTATCGGCCGGACCTTTTGACGCTCGACTCGGGCATCGTGGCGCCAGCGGGCATGATCGCCGGCGTCGACGGCAGGACCGCGTTCCTGCTGCACGGCACCAGCCGCGAGGACAAGAAATGGCCGGTCGAGGACTGGATCGGAACCGCCCGCCTGCTGGTCGAGCGCGGCATGATTCCGGTCACAACCTGGTCGAACGAACGGGAGAAGGTGGTGGCCGAAGCGATCGCCAAGGCCGTGCCAGCCACGGTCGTGATGCCAAAGTCGCCGCTGGACGCCATCGCCGCCATCCTCGGCCGCTCGACGCTGGTCATCGGCGCCGATACCGGGCTGACCCATCTCGCCAGCGCCTTCGGCCTGCCGACGGTCGCCGTGTTCCTGGCGACGGAGCCGGGTTTGACCGGACCGCGCGGGCCGTATGCGTCGACGTTGCTGGCGCCTGGTGGCAGACGCGTGACGCCCTCGGACGTGATGGCGGAGGCTGAACGACTTTTAGAGCTTAGGCGGACAACTACCGGGAAAGACTGAATTTTCGATCGAACGATTGGCAGGGTTGGCGCTGCCCCTCATCTGCCTGCCGGCAGGGGCGGCGCCAACCTCGCGCGAATAGCACCTGTCAGCGCGGAGCTGCGCCCAGCCGACGCCCTCAGATGAACTGCACCTGGACGATCTCGTAACCCCTGGCGCCGCCCGGCGCATTCACCTCGATGGCGTCGCCGACTTCCTTGCCGATGAGCGCGCGCGCGATGGGCGAGGAGATCGAGATGCGGCCGGATTTCACGTCGGCTTCCTGGTCGCCGACGATCTGGTAGGTCTTCTTCTCCTCGGTGTCCTCGTCGACCAGCACCACGGTGGCGCCGAACTTGACCTTTTCGCCGCTAAGCTTGGTCACGTCGATCACTTCGGCGCGCGCGATATAATCCTCGAGCTCGTTGATGCGGCCTTCATTGAGGCTCTGCGCCTCTTTGGCGGCATGGTATTCGGCATTTTCGGACAGGTCGCCATGCGAGCGCGCCTCGGAGATCGCCTCGATGATGCGAGGCCGCTCTTCCTGCTGGCGCCAACGCAGTTCTTCCTTCAATGACGCGAACCCCTCGCCTGTCATCGGGACCTTGTTCATAGTGCCTGACCTTTCCTGCTGCCGCCCCCGCATTTCGGGGGAAGCCTTGTCGTTGGGGTACAAAAAGAAAACGGTCCGGCAGCCTCGGGCTAACGGAACCGTTTCACCGCAATTTCCTTGAATATAGCAATCTTTGCGGGCTTTTCACGCCCAAAAATCGGTTTTGTAAAAATCATCCCTTCTTTTGTAGCAGGGGCGGCCGTGGGACGGAGCCGAACAAAAACGGCCGCGATCGCTCGCAGCCGCTTTGAGACATCAGGAGGGCCCGATCAGCTCCTCATGAAATGGTCGATCTGCTCGGACAGCATGCCGTATTCGCGCGAACCCTTGCCGGTGCGCTTTTCGATTTCCATCAGCTGCTGCTGGGCGCCGGCCAGATCGCCGATCTGCAGATGCGCCTCGCCGAGATATTCGCGCACCAGCGTGTAATCGGGATCGATGCGCAGCGCTTCCTCGTAATAGCCGAGGCCGACGGTGACGCGGCCGGAATGGCGGTGCGAATAGCCGAGATAGTTGAGGATGCGCGGATCCTGCTTGTTGGCGGCAAGAACGAGAACCGAGATCGCCTCGTCATAGCGGCCGGCCATCGCCAGCGCATGGCCTGCATCGTAGATGCTGTCGTCGTCCAGCATGCCTTCCTTCGGCGGTACGCATTTCTGCTTCTTCTTGTCCCAGACCTCGCCTTTCTTGCACTGGGTGACAGTCTGGTCGCTACCACCACTGCTGCCGGCGGCGAACGCCGGAACGGCAAGGAACTGCAGAGCGATAAGCGCGCTCGCCGCCTGGATCAGCACTCTTTTATGCATGGAAACCTCCTGAGGGTGTGACAATGCAACACTAACGCCGAGCGGTCCGCGTTTCATCCCGGAAAAGATCGCCTGGAGAACATTAGGTGACGGATGCCGCAAATCCGGTATCATCCGGCAAACGACTGACGGAGAGGGCCCGTGCAGCGACGGCTCGAAAAGGACTGGGATCTCACGATCGGCCCCGATACCGTACGGCTGTTCATTCTCAAGGCCAAGGCGCTGAGCGCGGGCGTTAACGAGGACTATGCCGACGGCGCCGAACACGAGGTCGAGTTCGACGGCGACACGCATGACAACCACCACCATGACGGCCTTGCCGAGGAAAGCTCGGAGAATCTCACCGAGGAAGAGCTGCGCGAGCTGATCAACGACCTCAATATCGATGAGGCCGCCGAGCTGATCGCGCTGGCCTGGGTCGGCCGCGGCGACTACGACGCCTCGGAATGGGCCGACGCCGTAACCGCGGCACGCGAGCGCGCCAACAAGCGCACGGCAAAATACCTGCTCGGCATGCCGTTGCTCGCCGACTGGCTGGAAGAGGGACTGGAAGCGATCGGCGCGTAACGCGGAGGTAACCGATTGTGATCGGGTCTAAGCGCCTGTCCAGGCAACTTCAGCCGACCGGTGCCGTTTTGTGGATGATGGCAAAGCTGAGCTTTTCCCGAGGGTACAGGATTGCATTGGCCTTGGCCGTCACGGCTCTGCTGGTCATGCCGGCCCACGCCAGACATCGTCACAAACACCATAGGCCACTGAGCCCGCGCGTGGAGCAGCCGCTGACACAGCGGGCCGATCAGCCGCTGAAACCGCGAGGCAAGCGGCAGTCGAGAGCGCGAGCCAGGCAGCATCTCGCGCCCAATCCGGCACCGCCGGCAACGCAGGATGCTCGGCCGTCCGCCGATGTTCCGGTGCCCGAGCCACGCCCGGTGGACACTCAGAAAGTGGACACCCCAAAGTCGCAAGACCAGAACGCTGAAAATCCAAAGAGCGGCGCGGCGCCCAACCCGCCCAAGGACCCCGATCTACCCAGCGACGAAGAGTCCCATCAGAAAAGCCCGAAACCACCGGAACCACCAGCCGAAACCGAAAGCGAGCCGCAGCCGCCTGCCGTGGCGCCGACGCCGACGCCAAAGCCCGCCACCACGACGCCCGAACCTCAACCGCCGGCCGTCGCCCCGCAGCCAACGCCAAAGCCGGCGGAAGCAGGTGACGAGGAGAAGATGCTGCCCGATCCACGCTCGGCCGATCTTCCCGCCGACAAGATGCCGGCTGAGGAAGTCGCCTGCCGCGAGCGCCTGAAGACACTCGGGGTCGAATTCGAGGAGCACAAGGCCGAAAGCAACCCCGAAATCGGCTGCTCGATCCCCTACCCCATCGTGCTGAAGTCGCTTGGCAAATCGATCGCGATTGCTCCGGGCACCGAGCTCAACTGCCCGATGGCCGAGGCGGCGGCGCGTTTTGCCGCCGACGTCATCCAGCCGGCGGCCAAAGCCGAATTCGGCGCCGACCTGAAATCGATCGGCCAAGCGTCGGCCTTCGTCTGCCGGCCGCGCAATGGCACACGCAAACTGTCGGAACATGCTTTCGGCAACGCGCTCGACATTGCCAGCTTTACGCTGTCCGATGGCAGGACGATCGAGGTCGGGCCGGCGCCGCCGGAAAAAGACGGCAAATTCCTCGACGCCGTGCGCAAGGCCGCCTGCGGCCCGTTCAAGACCGTGCTCGGCCCAGGCGCCGACGCCGACCACGCGCTGCACTTCCATCTCGACCTGGAGCCCCGGCGGCATGGCGGCACGTTCTGCCAATAAACGCGGTTGTCGCAGGATCGCCGCCGCAATTCCGCCGCAGGCATGAACGCGGACGCTGAGTTTTCCTTTACCCTTGATCGTTAAAATGCCGGATATCCCGAAGTAGGATTCCGCCAATGGCCGGCAAATTTCGCGCCGTTTTCCTCGCCGCCGCACACCAACTGAAACCTGCGGCGCTTATGGCCGCCGGTCTTGCATTGGCCACGGTTTCCGCCTGCAACACCGGCAGCGTGCTGTCGCTGCAGCCTGCCGTCGATGTCGGCTCGCAGACCGCGGCCGTGCCGCAATATCAGGGCATGCAGAAGCTTGTTCCGTCCAATCCCTACATGACGCAGGCCGCCTATCCGCGCATGGACGAGCCGATGTCGCCGGTGGAGCAGATTCCAGCCAGCGAAACCGATTGCCGCCAGCAGCTGAAGCGCCTCGATGTCGCCTACACCGATCTGGCACCGATCCATGAGGGCCAGTGCGGCATCGACTATCCGGTCAAGGTCACGGCTATCGGCAGCATCGAGATGAAACCCGCCGCGACCCTGACCTGCGACATGGCCGCCACCTTCGCCGCCTGGACCAAGAACGAACTCGTTCCCTCCGCCCGCTGGCGCTATTTCTCCGGCGTCAGGACCATCCACCAGGGCTCAAGCTACTCCTGCCGCAACATTGCCGGCGAAGGCGTGCTGTCGGAGCACGGCAAGGGCAACGCGCTCGATGTCATGAGCATCGAACTCAACAATGGCGACGACATCGACGTGCGCAAACCCGGCCTGTTCGCCTTCCGCACCCGCGGCTTCCTCAACAATGTGCGCGCCGACGGCTGCCAGTATTTCACCACCGTGCTCGGCCCCGGCTACAATTACGACCACCGCAACCATTTCCATTTCGACATCAAGAACCGCAGGAACGGTTACCGCGCCTGCCGGTAGGAAAAGATCATGCGTCACCGGTGGACGCGATAATTTGCCGAGCCACGAGATCCTGGATGCGCCAGAGATTCTTGTCCCGAATACCGCTTTCTTCCAGCTTGCTGACGGTCCGGAACAGATACTGCGCCGACGACCCCCAGTGTCCGGCGGCTCGCGCCAGCGTGTCCGCAACCTGCTCCAACGGCAACCGTCCGGCATAGGCCTTGCCACCCGGCGCGGCGACGAAAGCCAGAGCGCGCAGCGGACCCTGCTTGGTCTTGACCTTGATCCAGCAGGGCACGTTGGTTGGTGGGTTGGCATCGATTTCCCGGCGCATCAGCTGGCCGAGCTGCCCGAAATGATCTTCATCGGGAAGCCGGTAGACGATCCCGTTGCAGCTGCCGCCGCGGTCCAGCGCCAGCATCAGGGCAGGCAATTCGCGCGTGCCCCGCCAACGCGTCAGCTTCAGGCAGAACGAACGGTGCCATCCAGGCGCCGTCGCCGGGCACTGCTCGACAGGAACGAATTCGGGATTCCAGATCAACGAACCATAGGCGAAGACCCACAGCATTTCGGGCCGATATTCGGCAAGCAGTCGAGCGACCAACTCATCGAACTCCGCGTTGGTGTGCTCGGCCGTTCCAGGCTCAGGCCCGGGATCCAGTTCAACGCGCTCGACCCGGGCGACAAGATCCGCGGTCAACGCCATCGTTCTCGGGCCCGTCGGCTTCCGTTTCATTCCCGCCCCCACGAAAAAATGATGGCTGACGATAAACCGTCTGCTCATCTCTGGCCATTGATTTCCAGGGAACCGTCAGGCAACAGATAGCGCTCGGATCGAGCCGCCTTTATGAGCCAACGAAGCCTCCAGCGACGCATTGCGATCTGGGTAGTGGCCGTGCTGGGCGGCTATCTGGCGCTCGCCTATGTCGCGGCGCCGGAATTCTGGACATTCCGTGATCGCGGCTTTCGCGATCGGCATTTCGAGATGGTCACCCACACGTCGCAAGGCATTCCCGGCGACCCCATCAATGTCGGCCTGATCGGCACGGAGAAGGAGCTGGTGCACGCTTTCGCCGTCGCCGGCTGGGACACCGCCGACGCCGTCACCTTGAGAACCGCCATCGACATCGGCGAAAGTATACTGTTTTCCCGCCCCTATCCCGACGCACCGATAAGCCGTCTGCTGTTCGAAGGCCGCGCCCAGGAACTCGCTTTCGAAAAGCCGGTCGGCGACAGTGCCGACCGACGCCATCACGTCCGTTTTTGGCGAACGGATATGGTTGGCGACGATGGCAGGCCGCTCTGGCTGGGTGCCGCCAGCTTCGATCGCGGCGTCGGTCTGAGCCATGACACGGGCGCCATCACCCATCACATCGGTCCCGACCTCGATGCCGAGCGCGACTTTATGATCGGCGATCTCAATGCCGCCGGCCTGTTGGCCTCGACCAGCGGCCTGGCGGGCATCGGCCCCACCCGGAGCGGCCGCAATGGCGGCGGCGACCCTTATTTCACCGACGGCAAGGCGATCGTCGGCGTGCTGAAGCAGTTGCCGTGACGGCAGGTCAGGTCGTCGCGATGACGATCTTGCCGAACGGCCCCTTCTCCAGATGCTCGAAGGCCCGCAGCACCTCGTCGAACCGAAGACCCTGTCGACGACCGGCTTGATCGCGAGCGCCTCGATCGCCTGGTTCATCCGCTCGAAGGCGCGCCGCCCTGGGATGCTGTCTGATCCACCCGCATCCGCTGTCATCTTTCTAAAATGGCCGCCGACTATTTTCGAAAGCCGTGCGGCAATGCTATTGAGCCCTCATGCTATACGTTGAAATCGCCACCGTGGTCGTCCTCATCTGCGTGAACGGCCTTCTGTCGATGTCCGAACTCGCCATCGTCTCATCGCGGCCGGCTCGCCTGAAGGCGATGATCGACCGCAACGTCAAGGGTGCCGGCCGCGCTTTGGCGCTTGGCTCCAATCCCGGCAAATTCCTGTCCTCCGTGCAGATCGGCATCACGCTGGTCGGCGTGCTCTCGGGTGCCTTTTCCGGCGCCACGCTCGGCCAGAGGCTGGCGCAATATCTGGCTACGGCAGGCATCCGCGAGAACATAGCCGATCCGCTCGGCGTCGGCATCGTCGTGGCCATCATCACCTATGCCTCGCTGATTATCGGCGAACTCGTGCCCAAGCAGATCGCGTTGCGCGATCCCGAGCGGGTCGCGGCACGGGCGGCGCCGGCAATGACCATCCTGGCCACCATCTCGGCCCCTCTGGTCTTCCTGCTCGATATTTCGGGCCGTGCCGTGCTCTGGCTGCTCGGCCAGCGCGGCGAAAGCGAGGAGAAGGTCACCGACGAGGAGATCAAGATGCTGGTCGCCGAGGCCGAGCATCACGGCACCATCGAATCCGACGAGCGGCGCATGATCGCCGGCGTCATGCGGCTTGGCGACCGCGCCGTGCGCGCCGTCATGTCACCGCGCACCGATGTCGACTGGATCAACCTGCAGTCCGACGATGCCACGATCCGCAAGCTTCTGATGGACACCCAGCATTCGCGCCTGCCCGCCGGCGACGGCGGGGTGGACGCCATGATCGGCGTCATCCAGACACGCGACGTGCTGGCGGCACTGCTCGGCGGCCGCGCGCTCGACCCGCGCAAATATGTGCGCGCGGCACCGATCGTGCACGACCAGGCCGATGCGCTTGATGTGTTGCAGAAGCTGAAGGAGAGCGACGTGCCGATGGCGCTGGTGCATGACGAATACGGCCACTTCGAAGGCATCGTCACCCCCGCCGACATCCTAGAAGCCATCACCGGCGTCTTCCGCTCGGATCTCGAGGCCGGCGAGGAAGAAAACGCCGTCCAGCGCGACGACGGCTCATGGCTTCTCGCCGGCTACATGCAGGCCGACGAGATGGCCGAGGTGCTCGGCATCGACCTGCCGGAGAACCGCGACTACGAGACCGTCGCCGGCTATGTGCTGTCGCACATGCACCATCTGCCGGCGACCGGCGAATGTGTCGACGCGCAGGGCTGGCGTTTCGAGGTCGTCGACCTCGATGGCCGCCGCATCGATAAGCTGATCGCCACCCGCCTGCCCAGCGGTCACCGCGAGATGGTGCGCTGACGGCATATGCCTGGTTTCGGTTCGGCGGCCCTCGACGGCGGCCAATATACTGCGCGGACCGCGAACTCTACCGCTCGGTGAAGGCGCGGGCGAAGGAATCGAGCATCGGCCGTGCCAGATACTCCAGGAAAGTCCGATCACCGGTGTTGATGAACGCCTCGACTGGCGTTCCGGGATAAAGCTGCTCGGGCTTTACGCCGGGCGGCAGGTCGGCCGCGATCCTCAGCTTGGCTCGGAAATAGGGCTCATGCGTTGCCTCGTCGACGAGCCGGTCCGCTGAGATTTGCGCCACCGTGGCTGAGACCTCGGGAGTGAGCCGCGCATTCAAGGCCGATAGCCGCAGTTTCGCCGGCTGGCCGACGCGGACCTGATCGAGGTCTTTCGGCCGCAGCCTTGCATCGACGACGAGGCCCGATGCCGTGGGCAGGATCTCCATGATCTTTTCGCCCGGGGCGATCACGCTTCCCTTGGAATTATAGGCCGACGACACCACGATGCCTGGCGCCGGCGCCTTGATCGTCGTGCGCCGCAGCACCGCCTCCGCCGCCCTGGTCTGCTCCTCGACGTCGGCCAGATTGGAGCGAACGTCGTCCAGCTTCGTCAGCGCCTCCTCGACGCGTTGCGTGGTCTGGCGCTCGATCTGCTCCTGGGCCTCGACGATCTGGGTGTTGGCCGTCGCCAGATTGGCCTCCAACGCCCCGGCCTGCCCGACGAGATCGGCCTCGCTGCGCAATAGCTGGGAGTACTCGGTGCGGTTGGTGAGGCCCTTGTCCAGCAGGCCGGTCTTGATGCCGAGTTCGTTCTTCACGACGTCGGCTTGCTGCTGAATGGCCTGTTGCTGGGCCTGCAACCCCACCACCGACTGCCGATGCATGGCGACGCGTTGTGCCAGGATCGATTTTTCCGACCGGAACCGGGCCAGCCTAGCGTCGAATTCCTTTTGCTGTTCGCGAACCAGGATCTCGAAATCGTGCTGGAAAGGTGCCGGCGCCGCTTCGGTGATGGGCGCCATCCTGTCCAATCCGTCGCGTTCCGCCTCCAGCCGCGCCGCACTTGCCCTGAGCGCGATCGACTGCCTCACCAGCCGGTTGAGCTCGGCCTGCGCGGCCGTTGGGTCCAGCAAGACCAGGTCCTGGCCCTGTTGCACGCGATCGCCTTCATGGACCGGTAATTCCCTGATGATCCCGCCCTCGCGATGCTGGATGCGGATGTTTCCGCCGGTCGCCGAGATCGTGCCTTGCGTGATCACCGCTCCCGACAAGGGAGCGCTGACGGCCCAATAGCCGAAGCCGCCCGCCAGCACCGCTATGGCGACGTAGCCGGTCAGGGCCACGCGTCTTATGTCGGTGCGCGGCTGGCTGTCCCAGGCGAGGCTCTGTGTCGTCATCTCACGATCCGAAACTGCCACCCGCGCGGATTGTCGGGACGAATGACCCGGTCACCACCGTGCTCTGCTGGGGGGCCTTGCCGATCACCGAGCGCCGCAGCACCTCGTCGGCAGGGCCGAAGGCTTCGACCATGCCGGCGCGCAAAAGCATCACGCGGTCGCAAGCGGCGGCGATCGAAGGGCGATGGGTGATCACGATGACCGTGACGCCCGCCGCCCGCGCGGCCGAAAGCACCGCCTCGAGCGCGGCCTCGCCGCTGCCGTCGAGATGGGAGCTGGGCTCGTCGAGCACCAGGAGCCGCGGATTGCCGTAGAAGGCGCGCGCCAGGCCAATTCGCTGGCGCTCGCCCCCCGACAGCGCCCTGTCCGACGGGCCGATCATGGTCTGGTAGCCGTCGCGCTGCGCCAGGATCAGCTCGTGCACCTGGGCGCGCCTTGCCGCCTCGACGATTGCGGCGTCGTCCGCTTGCGGGTCGAAGCGGGCGACGTTTTGCGCGATCGATCCAGGAAAGAGCTCAACCTCCTGCGCGAGGTAGCCGACATGCTTTCCAAGCTGGCTCTCGTCCCAGGTCCTGAGGTCGGCGCCGTCGATCCTGATTGAGCCGCCGGTCGGTTGGGCGGCCCCCACGAGCAACCGCGCCAGTGTCGATTTGCCAGCCCCACTCGGGCCGACGATGGCCAGCGCTTCGCCCGCGCCGATCGCAAAGTTGAGCCGCTTGAGGATGGGTTCCGTGCCGGGTTGGGCGTTCGGCGCCATGAAGAAGACGTCCTGCACGGAAATCGCGCCGGCCGGATCGGGCAGGATCAGTTTTCGCGGCTCCGTCGGACGCATTGCGAGCGCTTTTTCCAGCCGCGCCCACGCCCGCCGCGCGTCGGCGATCTGCCGCCAGGCGCCGATCAGCTGGTCGAGCGGCTGCAGCGCGCGCGACGACACCAGCGAGGAGGCGAAGATCATGCCGGCCGTCATCTGACCCTGCAGCACCAGCCATGCGCCGGCGCCGAGGATCGCCAGTTGCAGCATCATGCGCAGCGCCCGCGAGGCGCCGCTGAAGATCGCGTTGGCGCTCGAGGAACGGTCATGGAAAGTGAGCGCCGCCGCCACGTGCCGTCCCCAGACCAGCGAGGCATTCCGCACCATGCCCATGGCTCGCAGCGTCTCGGCATTGCGGGCAAAGGCCTGTTCCGCCTGGCTGGCCAACGCCGAACGCTCCGCGGACAAGGCATCGTTCCTGCCGATCGCAAGCTGGTTGGCCACGACGAGGAATAGCAGAAGCACCGCGCCGGCGACCGTTACCCAGAACAGCACCGGATGGATGAGATAGAGCAAGGCGAGGAAGACAGGGGCGAAAGGCAGGTCGAACAGCACCGCCACGCCGCGTGACCTGATGAAGGCGCAGACCGAAGCGAGATCGCGCAGCGGCGACAGGCCGCCGGCATATCTCGCGCCGAGCGAAACGGCGAAGGTGCTGGCACCCAGCTTGCGGTCGACGGTCGCCGCGACGCGCTGCGTGTAGACGGCGCGGATCGCGTCCAGCAGTCCGAGGAAGGCGAGCGCGAGCACCGCGATAGCTGACAGATAGACAAGCGTCTCGACGCTGGAGGACGGCAGCACGCGGTCATACACCTGCAGCAGGTAGAGCGGAATCACCAACAGCAGGATGTTGATCAGCAGCGAGAAGACGCCGACATCGGCGATAGCGCGCAGGAAGACCGGACGCAGGCCGGACGGTCCAGTCATTTCCGCATTTCCCGCCGCTGCATGATCCCGGCCCTTACGCGTGGCCCCCGAATTCGGAACCGCCGTGCAGCGTGCTGCTGGCGATGCTATGCGTGGCGGTGCTGGTGGTGGTGTGCAAAGCGCTCGCCGGCGCGTTGTCCAGCGTATAGGCGCGGATATAGTCGATCTTCATCTCGGCAGGCGTCGCCAGATGATCGGGAGGCGCGCCGGCAAGACCGCCGACCGCGAGATCGGCCAGCATGTACATGGGCTTGTGCATATCGGATGGCGTCGCCGCTTCCGCGACCTGGACACCGTCATAAGTCCAGACGAGCTTGTCCGGCGTCCACAGCAGCCCATAGGTGTGGAAGCCGGCGGTATCCATGGTGTTTACCGTCGACGTCACCTTGGTGTGGGTTCCCGTTTCATTCGAATGCGCCGTCATGATCAACGAGTTCGGGTCCTGCCCGCGCGTCTCGACCACATCCAGTTCCGGCGGCCACGAGCCGTCTGCCGGCAGCAGCCAGAAGGCGGGCCAGGCGCCGGCGTTCTCGGGCAGGTCGGCGCGCATTTCGAAATAGCCGTAGGTTTGTGAGAAGGTGCTGTGCGTATTGAGGATACCTGACGTGTATTCGTAGTTGTTGATCAGCGGCTTGATGTCGGCCGGCGCCGGCGCGGCGGTGATGGTGAGCACGCCGTTATTCACGCTGAACGGGTGGACGGAACTCGTCGGCCCGTAATTGGCGTCGATGTACCATTGCAGCTCGCCATTGCTGGTCAATGTGCTGCCGTTCGGCGCTCCCCATGAGAAGTTGGTATCCCACGTGCCGCCCTGAGCGTTGTGAAGATTGAGCGCGTTGAAGTCGTCGCTGAAGGACAGCTTCATGCCGGACATGTCGATCGGCAATTCGAACTGGGCGGGCTGCATCTTGTCGATGGTCGTGTCCTTGAACTCCAGGATCTCGCCTGATCCGAGGTTCAACAGCACATTCGACCCCGCCTGGATCATGCTGGAATGGATCGCGTCGAACGACGTGAACCCGTAGCCGTTGAGGCGGACCGTGTCGGTGGCGGCAAAATTCGCGATCAGGTCGCTGCCATTGCCTTTCGAGATGACGAACGTGTCGTAACCGCCGCCGCCGTCGATCAGCACGTCGTTTCCCGCGCCGCCGTCGATCGTCTGGTGCCCGGCCTTGGCGGTGATGATGTTGTCCAACCCGTTTCCGAAAGCGTAGTTATTGGGGTTTGTGACGATGAGGTTCTCGACATTGGCGGGGAGCTTGTAGCTCATCCATGTGCTGATCGTGTCGATGCCTGCCCCGGCGCCCTCGGCCACCTTGTTGCCCGCCCCATAGAGGTAATAGATGTCATCGCCCGTGCCGCCATGCATGGTGACGTTGAGATTGCCCGCTCCGTAAAACGAGTCATTTCCCGCGCTGCCATACAAGTCGGGCCCGGCCCCAGGCGCCGAGAACCAGTGGTTGGACGTACCGCTATAGGGAAGAGGAACACCCACGGCGTTGACGAAGAAGCTCATCGGATACATCCTCCTCGTGAGGCATGGCCGCCTCGAACCGTTCGCTTACGGACTTCCGGATGGCCACGTCGGATCAATGCTGAAAGGAACGATTTCGTTCCGGGGAATCATTACACAATCCACCATAACATCGATCTTTCGGAAGACATATACTTATTGTCCGGGAAAAGAGCGGCGCTTAAGCAAAGATATTTAGTAAAATGGTGTATAAACTAGAAATTGCAAAGGATCTACTTAGATGAATGATCTACTTAGATGACGGCTACCCGTCCGAGCCCATCAGCCTCCCTCCTCGGCGCATGGTGGGCGGGAAGCTTAGGCCATCAGAGAGCGGCTTCGATCGGCTCGGCAAGCCTGGGATTTGAGCGTGCCGCGATCAGGCAACTGGTGACGATGAGACCCGCTCCCGCCAGCGTGGTCCAGGTCACCGCCTCGTCGAAGAAGAGGAAGCCAAGTGCGATCGCCCAGATGAAGGCGGAGTATTCCGTCGGGATCAGATACTGCGCTTCCGCCCGCGCATAGGCCCAGCTCATCAGGAATTGGCCGGCGAGCGACAGCGCCGTCACGCCGGCGAGCGGAAGCCAGAGCTCGCGCGGCAGGGTAATGGCCAGCCAGGGTGACGCGAGACCAAGGAAGACCGCCACGCAAAGGTTCTGGAACAGCATGATCTCGATCGGCTTGGCCACCAGCGCCTGCTGCCGCGCAAGGATCAGATTGTAGGCATAGAACACCGTCGACACCAGCACCGCCGCCGTGCCGAGCAAGGCATCCCTGGCATGGCTTGTCTGCCCGAACTGTCCACCGACGATGATTGCGACGCCCGCAATGCCGGCCAGCGAAGCCCAGATCGCCTGACGCTGTATGCGTTCGCCGAGCAGCAACGCCGCCAGCAGCAGGGCGAACAGCGGCGCCACGAAACTGAGCCCGATCGCCTCCGCCAGCGGCAGCCGGGCAAGCCCCCAGAAGAAGGACAGCAGGACAAAGCCGACGACCGCGGCACGCAGCGCATGCAGCCTGAGCACGGAAGGCGTGGGCAGCGTGCGCGGTCCCGCCGACCAGCCGGCGCCGGCAACCACGGTCGCGAGCATGCTGCGCCACAGCACCGTGTTGTAGACGCCGACGGCAAGGACCAGGACCTTCATCGCCGCGTCCATCCCCGACAGCAGGAAGATGCCAAGCGCGCAGACAAGCACCGGGATCATGGGAGAAACGGCGCCTGCCAGGCTGGATGACTTCACGAGGCCCCTCATGTGACGGATCGCAGCCGGATATATCAGGGCGGACCGGCGGGGCCAGATGGCAGCCCCGCCGATATGGCGGTCCAACCATGGCGACTTGTGGAATGGCTGGGAAAGCTCGCAGCGAGCCCGCCAACCATTGCCGGCTTGTCTAGCGGCGCGTGACCGCGAAAGCGGATATCTGAGCATCGAGTTTCGGCCATGGCATGACGGACCGGCTTTTGCGCTATTCTGGCAAGTCCGCCTTCCGAAGGCCCTCGATATAGTTGTCACGGTCTTCCACCCGTTGAAACGGGGCAGCACCTCCGCGAGGTCCGAAAGCCGCAATGTGGGATCGAGTTCGCGCAGGCGCGCATCTTCTCCGCTTCAGAAAGCTGTCTCGCCAAGGCATGACTTGCCATCGCGCTCGCGTAGTTCGGCTGCGAGCGCAAAGATCTCGGTTTGCGCTTGGCACGTTCGATTTCAGCCTCCTCGACCTTCGGCGTGATTGCGCCGACTATGTTTGAGGCGATCTGATCCTCGAGATCAAAGATCTCCGCCAGAGTGCCGTCAAAAACAGTCGGCCCATAAATGGAGGCCGGTGGAAGAGTCGAGGAGCTGTCCTGTACGGCCAACGTTTTGGCGGCAAGAGATTTGAGTTAGGATGACGCAGCACTGGCGCGCTATAGAGCACCCTTATGAACGAATCTGCCAGTAGAGCAGACAGCAACACAGCAGTCGCGAGCGACCTTGCCGACGGCGATCCCCGCCTTGCCTTCATTTATCAGGAGGCAGTGAGAGGCCTCAATCACCAGCAGAACCTCGTCGAGAACATGAACGCCCGCGCCGGCAGCCTCATCTTCGCCACTGCGTTCGCCAACTCGCTGCTTGGCGGAAGGGCGCTTTCCGACGGGCTTGGGCTTTGGGACTGGATCGCGGTGGTTCTGCTGTTCGTCATCGGCGGGCTGATCGTCTTCTTGCTTTGGCCCTACCACAAATACATGTTCCGCTTCGACCCAGAAGAGCTGCTCCATCAATATGTCGACGGCGACAGGCCAGCAAACATGTCGGCCATGCAGCGCGCGCTCGCCCTTCGCATCAAGGCGGACATGGTCAGCAACTGGCGCATTATCCAGCGGCTTCGGGTGGCATTGCAGATTGCGCTGGTCCTTCTGTTGTTCGACATCCTGGCCTGGCTTTTCGCGATCGCGGGTATTTGAGCCGTTCGATATTCGAAGCCGACCCGACCTGGACCGACGACCGAGGTGGCAGTCTGCCGACGAGCAGCTTCGGGAACTAAGGCATCAGCACGACCTTGCCGGTCGAGCCGCCCTCTTCGGGCAAAGGACGAGCACGTGGCTCCCGGGACGGGCGCCTTCGCAAGAGCGCTGTGTCTGGGGCGCCCTCACCTGCTTGCGAGGCGCTGAGGGGCGGCGCGGCGTTGCATGCAGGTCTTTCGCGCAGCCGCAACTCCTTGCAGGAACGCGAAAAAAGGGCGACGCAAGCGCCGCCCCGTATCCCTTGGGAGGACAATCCGATCCGGCGGATCAGGCCGCCTGGGCTTCTCCGGCGACGGCATCGGCGGCGCGGGCGGCCTTCAGCACCTTGGCCCACCAGGCGACGTCGTTGACCAGCGCGGTGGCGGCCTGGTTCAGGTGCTCGAGATCTTCGAGCTTCTTCTCGCCCTGGCGCACGGCCAGGAAATCGCCCCAGGCGATATGGACCGCGGACTTGACCGGCGCCATCTGCAATTCGACGGCGTGGAGACGAAGCTGTTCGACGGCGCGGGCGCCACCGACGCTGCCATAGCCGACAAAGCCGGCCGGCTTCTTGTTCCACTCGTTGGCGGCGTAGTCGATCGCATTCTTCAGCACGGCCGTCGGGCCGTGATTGTATTCGGCGGCGGTGAAGATGAAGCCGTCGAATCCGGCGACCTTCTTCTGCCAGCGCTGTGCGACTTCGTTCTGCGACGGCGCCCAGGCGGAAGACGCGACCTCATCGAAGAAGGGCAGCGGAAAGTCGCGCAGATCGACAATTTCGACATCGATGTCGGCATGTGCCTTGGCGATCTTGGCGATCCACTGCGTCGGCACGTCGGCGAAGCGGGCAGCGCGCGTCGAACCGATGACAATGGCGATTTTGGGCTTGGACATAAGGGGCTCTCCTTGCGGGAATTTTTGGTATCGTTTGGATACCGGCGCTATATGTGATACTGACAATTTGATGCGCAAGGAGGCACGTTTTTGTTACTGAGGCACCCGCATAACACCGAGGACTGCCGCGCCGTGTCGGAAATCCTGCAGCGCGTCGGCGACAAATGGACCGTGCTCGTGGTCGGCAAGCTGGGCGGCGGACCGCTGCGTTTCAACGAATTGCGCGCCGCCGTCGGCGGCATCTCCCAGAAGATGCTGACCACCACCTTGCGCGGCCTGGAGCGTGACGGCTTCATCACCCGCAAGGTGTTTCCAACCATTCCGCCGCGCGTCGATTACGAGCTGACGGAGCTCGGTCACGAGTTGCTGGTGCCGGTCGGCGCGCTCGGCGAATGGGCCCGCAAGAACACCCAGCGTGTCCAGTCGGCACGCGCCAGATTCGACGACATGCACGCCTGAAGCCCATGCGCGGCAAGGGATTCGGGACCTGCACTGAGCGGCTCTAGCTGCCCAAGCGAAGTCACGGCTCCCTGAAAGCGACTGGACCTAAAGGCGACTTGGAAACAGTCTATGGCGCTCGATGCCGGCCCGACGCGCCCGGCCCCCCTCTCGACGGTAACCCACATTCCAACGGCAGCCAGTCAGGCCCTTCGCGCCAGGCAAGGCGTCTGGCTGCAGATCGTGCACGTCGCTGTTCGCTGCTTCGCATCCGTCGTGTCATGCAGGCAGGCGGTGCGCCCAAGGTCCTGTTTGACTTCGGCGTAAGCGGTTATACCGAGCAGGCAGACAAGGGCCACGAGAGCCGCCGCAAGCCAGCCGTTCAACAGGTGTTGACGCATTGTCTTCCTCCGGTGTCCGGGAGAATTGCGCGTGGAAGGCAACGGCAGCATGTCGCTGAACGCATCGCTTCACTCGGGCGATGTTACAAATGCTCCCGGCTTGGCGGGTATCGAATCAGCTCTCGGCCGGAACCGCCTTCGGCTTGCCCTCGCCGTCGAGCGCCACCATGACAAAATCGGCGTGCGTCACCTTTTCCATCAGGTCGGAAAGATAGCGCTGCGCCCAGGCCTCGACCTTGAGCGTCATCGAGGTGCGGCCGACGCGTTCGACATGGGTGTAGATGCACAGCGTGTCGCCGATCTTCATCGGCTTGGCGAAGGACATTTCCTTGACCGCCGCCGTCACCACGCGGCCCCTGGCGCGCTCGGCGGCGCGGATGCCGCAGGCAAGATCCATCTGCGCCATCACCCAGCCGCCGAAAATGTCGCCTGCGGCATTGGCGTCCGAAGGCATGGCCAGGGTGCGCAGCGTCAGGTCTCCGATCGGCCGTCCGTCCGCGTACTGCACCATGGGCAGAATCCTTAAGCAGTGATGGTCATCGATCCCGTATCGCCGCTACGGGAATAGGTCAACGCGCCGCCGCTGCTGTTTCCTCGCCCCAAGGCCATAGGCTAACCCGGCATTCGCCCGGTTGTGGCCGATTTTCAGCGGCTTCGGGTTCTGGAACGGGCTTCCCCCACTCCGTCGCTGCTTCGCAGCGCCACCTCTCCCCCCTCCGGAGGGAGAGGAAGGAGCCAGGCCGGACAAGGCTAGCGCCCCTTCCTCTACCCCGTCGATCGGGGGAGAGGTGGCGCCGCAAGCGGCGACGGAGTGGGGGTCGACGGCTCGGCGTGGAATTGGCATACGCCCGGTTGTGCCTGATTTTCAGCGGCTTCGGGTGTCAGGGAGGGTTTCCTCCAATCGCCGAGGAACGCGGTTCCTGGAGATCGCACCTCTCAGAAATAACGTGCAAGGTTAGCGCGGATGCGGTCGAGAACCGTATCCCCGGAAATGTCGGGAACGAATGCCTTGCCGGTGATCGCCTCGTAAGCCTGGGCATACACCCCAGAGGCCTGTTCGACGATCTCGTCCGGAATCCTCGGGATCGGGTCCTTGTAGGGATCGCAGCGCGCCGTCACCCATGAGCGGATGAAATCCTTGTCGAAGCTCTCCGGCCGCGTGCCATCAGCCAGCGCCTGTTGGTAGCTCGCCGCGATCCAGTACCGGCTGCTGTCGGGCGTGTGGATTTCGTCGGCGAGAATGATCGTCCCGTCCTTGTCTGTCCCGAATTCGTATTTCGTGTCGGCCAGGATCAGGCCGCGTTCGGCTGCGCGCGCCTGGCCGCGGGCGAACAGCTTCAAGGCATAATCCGAAACCGTGTCCCACTGCTCCTGCGTGAGCAGGCCCTGCTCCAGGATCTCGGCCCTGGACAGCGGCTCGTCATGGCCGCCGTCGGCCGCCTTGCTGGTCGGCGTGATGACCGGCTCGGCCAGCCTCTCATTGTCGCGCAGGCCGTCTGGCAGGCGCATTCCATACATGTCCCGTTCGCCGCGTCGGTAGCGGGTCAGGATCGAGGTGCTGGTGGTCCCCGCCAGATAGCCGCGCACGACGATCTCGACCGGCAGTATGTCGAGCCTTGTGCCGACGACGACGTTGGGGTCGGGATATTCCAGCACATGGTTCGGGCAGATGTCGGCGGTTTCCTCGAACCAGTACCGCGCCGTCCGGGTGAGGATCTCTCCCTTGAACGGGATCGAGGTCAGGATGATGTCGAAGGCGCTGAGACGGTCGGTGGCGATGATGATACGCCTGCCGTCGGCCAGGTCGTAATTCTCGCGGACCTTGCCTTTGTAATAGCCCGGCAGTTCGGGAATGAAAGCATCCGACAGGACACGCATGGGTTCTCCTGCCTTTGCGCGGAGTGGCCAGGGGCATGATTCCGAAAAGTTGCAGACTTATCGGAAAAAATCATGCCGAAATGATGCTATCCGCATAGTCCGTCGACCCCATGCATATCAAGCGCGATTGTCGGCATTCCCCGAAAGCCGGCCGGTATACCAGTCGCTTTTTTCACAACCGATGCCGGAAGGCGCGGCGACGCGGCGAACCCATGGCGTCTAGGCTGCGCCAGATTTCCGGAGCCGCCATTTTCATCATGCAGACCTATGACTTCATCATCGTCGGCTCCGGCTCGGCCGGCTCGGTTCTGGCCGACAAACTGTCGGCTTCGGGCCGCTTCTCGGTGCTGGTGCTGGAAGCCGGCGGCAGCGACCGGCGCTTCTACGTGCAGATGCCGCTCGGCTACGGCAAGACCTTCTTCGATCCCACGGTGAACTGGAACTACAAGACCGAGCCGGATCCCGGCCTCGGCGGCAATGTCGACCACTGGCCGCGCGGCAAGCTGCTTGGCGGGTCGAGCTCGATCAACGCCATGGTCTGGATCCGCGGCGCCCGCGAAGACTTCGATGACTGGCGCGCCGCCGGCAATCCCGGCTGGGGCTATGACGATCTGTTGCCGGCCTTCAAGGCGCTCGAGGACAATGAAGCCGGCGCCGACGCATGGCGCGGCAGCGGCGGTCCCCTGCACATCAGCGACACCACTGATGCCGTCCACCCGCTGACGAAGCGCTATCTCACCGCCGGCCAGCAGGCCGGTCTGCCGCTCAACCCCGATTTCAATGGTGCTGCCCAGGAAGGCGTCGGCATCTACCAGATCTCCACCAAGAACGGCCGCCGCATGTCGGCCGCCCGTGCCTTCCTGCGCCCGGCGATGAAGCGCGCCAATGTACGCGTGGAGACTAACGCGCTGGCAAGCCGCGTCCTGTTCGAAGGCAAGCGCGCCGTCGGCGTCGAGTATTTGCAGAACGGTCAGACCAGGACGGCCCGCGCCGGCCGCGAAATCATCCTGTCCGCGGGTTCGATCAACTCGCCGCAGCTCATGCAGCTCTCCGGGGTGGGTCCGGCGGCGCTGCTTGAAGGCTTGGGCATCCCGGTCGTGCATGCCAACGAGAATGTCGGCGCCAATCTGCAGGACCATGTCGGCATCAACTACACCTTCAAGGGCAAGCTGCCGACGCTGAACCAGATCCTGCGTCCCTGGTGGGGCAAGCTTTTGGTCGGCATGCAGTACATCCTGACCCGCTCCGGGCCGCTGTCGCTGTCGATGAACCATGGCGGCGGCTTCTTCCGCACCGATCCGGCCTTCTCGCGCCCCAACATGCAGCTCTATTTCCAGGCCTTTTCGACCCTCATCCCGAAGAACGGCGAGCGGCCGATCCTGACGCCGGATCCGTGGCCGGGCTTCTCCATCGGCCTGTCCAACTGCCGGCCATCGAGCCGCGGCGAGATCATGATCCGCTCCAGCAATCCGCTCGATTATCCCAAGATCGTCGCCAACGCCTATTCCACCAATGCCGATGTCGACGAAATGCTGTCGGCGGTGAAATTCGTGCGCAAGATCGCCTCGATGCCCGCCATGGCCGAGATCATCGCCGAAGAGGTGCTGCCCGGTCCGTCGATCCGGTCCGACGCCGACCTGATCACCGATTTCAGGAAACGCTCCGGCACCGTCTATCACCCGGTCTCGACCTGCCGCATGGGACCCGATCCCTCGCGCTCCGTCGTCGATCCGCGCCTCAAGGCGCACGGGCTCGAAGGCTTGCGCATCATAGACGCCTCGATCTTTCCCGACAACATCACCGGCAACACCAACGCCGCCTCTGTCATGACCGGGTGGAAGGGCGCCGAACTGGTTCTGGAGGACCACACATGAAGATCACCGACGTCAAGACCTGGGTTGTCGGCAACCCGCCACCCGGCATCGGCGGCAAGTATTTCATCTTCGTCAAGCTCACCACCGATGGCGGCGTGGTCGGCTATGGCGAGGCCTACAACGCCACCTTCTCCGCCCATGTCACGGCCAAGCTCGTCGAGGACATGGCCGAGCGCTATCTGATCGGCCACGATCCGCACGACATCGAGAACTTCTTCCGCCGCGCCTATTCCTCCGGCTTTACCCAGCGCCCCGACGTGACCGGCATGGGCTGTTTTTCCGCACTCGAAATGGCTTGTTGGGACATCGTCGGCAAGGAAGCCAACAAGCCGGTCTACAAGCTCCTTGGCGGCCAGGTGCACGAGACGCTGCGCTCCTACACCTATCTCTATCCGCACACCGGCAGCGTCCATTCCGAGGACGCGCCGGATGGCAGGAATGTCTATAACGACCCGGAGATGGCGGCGGCTTGCGCGCTCGAATATGTCGAGCAGGGGTTCAATGCCGTCAAGCTCGACCCGGCCGGCCCCTACACCGCCTTCGACGGCCATCAGCCGCGCCTCGTCGACATCGATGTCTCGACCCGCATGATCAAGGCGATCCGCGAGGCGGTCGGCACCCGCGCCGATATCCTGTTCGGCACGCACGGCCAATTCACGGCATCGGGCGCGCTGCGCATGGCGCGCGCCATCGAGCCTTATGATCCGCTGTGGTTCGAGGAGCCGGTGCCGCCCGACATGCCCGAAGTGATGGCGCAGGTCGCCCGCGCGACTTCGATCCCGATCGCCACCGGCGAGCGGCTGACGACCAAATCCGAATTCGCCCGTGTCATCGAGAACCGCGCCGCCACCATCCTGCAGCCGGACCTCGGCCGCTCCGGTGGCATTCTGGAAACCAAGAAGATCGCGGCCATGGCCGAGGCCTATCACATCCAGGTCGCGCCGCACTGCTATTGCGGGCCGATCGTCGGTGCCGCCAACATCCAGCTCGCGGTGACGCTGCCCAACTTCCTGATCCTGGAATCGCTGAAGCAGTGGGACGGTTTCCACGCCACGCTGTTGAAGAAGAAGATCGAATGGCAGGACGGCAATGTCATCCCGTCGAAGGAGCCGGGCCTCGGCGTCGAGCTGAACGAGGCGGTCTGCGACGCCCATCCCTACACCGGCAAGGACCTGCATCTGCAGATGATGCAGACGCCGCTGATGCCGTGAGCGAAAGCTACGCCTTCATCGGCCTTGGCCATCTCGGCGGCAATCTTGCCGCCAGGCTGATCCGCAACGGCTTTGACGTCACCGTCGTCGACCGCGACCCCGCCGCCGTCGAGCGCCTTGTCGCGCTCGGCGCGACGGCCGCCAATAGCCCGGCCGAAGCCGCGGCGCGGGCCGGCAATGCCATCACCTGCCTGCCTTCGCCAAAAGTCAGCGAGGCGGTGCTGGGCGGCCCGGGCGGATTGCTGGAAGGTCTGCCCAGGGGCGGCACCTGGATCGAGATGTCGACCAACGGCCGGGACGAGATTTTGCGGCTGGCCGCCCTCGCCTCGGCCAAGGGGATCGAGACGCTGGAATGCCCGGTCACCGGCGGTGTGCATCTGGCGGCGGCTGGCAAGATCACCGCGCTGGTCGGCGGCGACGCCCCCCTCTACGAGCGTCACCGCCCGGCCATCGAAGCGATGTGCGCCAAGTCGTTCCTGATGGGCCCGATCGGCTCGGCGGCGGTGATCAAGGTTATCACCAACATGCTGGCCTTCATCCATCTGGTCGCCGCCGGCGAGGCGCTGATGCTGGCCAAGCAAGGCGGGCTCGACCTCGCGCAATCCTACCACGCCATCGTCGCGTCTTCAGGCAACAGCTTCGTCCACGAGACCGAAAGCCAGTTGGTGCTGAACGGCTCCTACGATATCGGCTTCACCATGGACCTTGCGCTGAAGGACCTTGGCTTTGCGCTGACCATGGCCGAACAATTCGGCGTGCCGCTCAATCTGGCGTCGCGCGTCAACGCGATCTTCGAGCAAGGCAAGGCGGCTTATGGCGGCGATGCCTGGTCGACCCAGATCGTCAAATTGCTTGAAGATACCGTCGGCACCGACCTGCGCGCGCCGGGCTTTCCGGCCAGGCTGGAAATATGAACTAGCAAATAAAATCAAGATGTTGGGCGAGCATCTAGAATCATAGCGGCAACAATTTGAATCAGAGCTGCAACATCTCGACCGGTTTCTCGGGCGAGAGTTTCGATCGGACTGCATGGCTCGGCGATTGGCGGGAGACACCCCTTCCTTTCGTCATCCTCGGGCTTGACCCGAGGATCCATCCCGTAACATCAAGGCGCTGCAACGGTGCTGATTTCGGCTCCGCCGCACTCTTCGGCCAATATCACGGCATGGATCCCAGGGTCTCCGCGACGGAGCTTCGCTCCTGCTTCGCCCTGGGATGACGACGTTGAGACGCTCCACCGCCGGGCTGTGCCTTGATTCAATATCTCACCAGCAACGCACCAGGCAGGATCTCGAAGGTGGCGGGTATGCGCCCCGGTGACTCGCCGTCTATGTCGACCAGCGCGCCATTCTTCTCGACGTCGCCGAGCGGTTCGACAACTACTTTCCTGCCGCGCAGGATGGTGATCGCTGGATGGTTGCGGTGCCGCCCACCATAGAGCAGGCGGATGTCCCAGATCAGCTTCAGCTTGCCCGCCGCGCGCAGGATGACGATGTCGAACTGTCCATCGGTCAGTTCCGCATCGGGCGCGACCATCATGCCGCCGCCGAAGAATTTGCCGTTGGCCACCGCCACCAGCGCCATGCGCGCCTCGACCGCGTCGCCGTCATCGACGGTGATCCGCACGTCCTGGAAGCGGTAGCGGATGAACTCGACCACGGTGCGCCACAGGAACAGCGCCTTGGCCGACATCCTGCCCTTGCGCTTGTCGGCATTGACGGCGCGATCAGTGGCGCCCGACAGACCAAGGCTGGCGATGTTGATGAAGTGGCGGCTGGCCAGCGCGCCATGGTCGTCGATATAGCAGATGCGGCCGGCATCGACCGCCCTGGCCTTCGCCCCGGCAATCCGTTCCAACGTCGCGCCGATCTCCTTCGGCAGGCCGAGGCCACGCGCGAAATCGATGCCGGTGCCGCACGGCAGCAGGCCGAGCTCGGTCGTCCTGCCGCCCTCCTCGCGGACCTGCAGCAAGCCGTCGGCCACCTCGCTCGCCGTGCCGTCGCCGCCGGCCGCGATCACCAGATCGAAGCCGTTTGCCGCGAGATCGAGCGCCAGCCGCTCGGCGTCGCCTTCGGCCTGCGTCTCGCGCAGTTCGAAATCGCCGAAGTGTTTTTTCAGCGCGGCGGCGACGTCAGGCCAATGCCGTTTCAGCCGGCCGCCGCCGGCAATCGGATTGAGCACCACCCCGACCTTCAAGTTTCGCCCTCCCCGGCGCCGGACCTGGATGCCCGATCCTTTGCCGGCATTCAAACTCGTACCGGCCGGCGGAGCAAGGGCGCGTTCTGCCATGGATGCCAAAAAGCGCGGGGCAGGCTGTCTAAGGCCTTCGCGCTTGAACTTCCCTGGCTTCTGGCATTGGTCCCCGATAATCCCGCTATCCACAGGGGCGCGGCCATTCCCCAAACCCCTTACCCGGCGTAAGTTGAACCCATCTCAGGCGGCTACCGATCATCAAGCCGAAAGGCGAAGTGAAAGGCGGATTTCCTGAGGCCCGTACGGCCCGGAACGAGAGCAGGCTTGCTTGTTCAAGGGACGGAAGCCGAGACCTACGGGGCCGCGGAAAGCGTGCCAACGCCGACGGCGGACCGATGCTGCCATGAAGGACGGCAAAAACCTTCGATGGCACGCAGGGCAAAGGCCCGCGAGGGCCAAGACCGGCGTGGTCTGGAACGGATGCTGCTCTCGGGTGGCTTCTGGCAGGACCGTCAAAATCAAGGCCGGCATGGCGCGACGACTTTACGGAAGTTGCTGCCGCGACCGTGTCCTGATCTGACAGGGAGGCGCTGGGAGAAATCCCGGCGCCGACTGTCTTTTGGCTCTCCCACGCAATTTTTACGGTGTTTCCGGTTGGGGCTGCAACCGGCGGCAAAATCAGCTAACGTTCGACGTCGTCAGAGCCCGTTTGAAAACGCGCTCTGCCGAGTCGGATGGCGTGGTTTTCGAGAACCGAAGCACAGCGGACCTTTGGGTCCGTGAGCACAGTTCTACTGCGGTGCAGTAGAACGCGGAAGCGCAGAAAACCGCGTCAGGCGGCTGGCAGAGTAGCGTTTACAAATGGGCTCGTAGAAGGGGGATACTTCATGACGCTGATCCAGAAGCTTGCAGTCGCCTACGCGTTCTTGTTCTTCGGCGTCGTGGCCATCGGCTACATTCCGGCCTTCAACGATGCAGACGGCAATCTGTTCGGCCTGTTCTCATTGCAATGGTACGACGACCTGCTGCACGCCTTCTCCGGCGTCTGGGCGTTGGCCGCCGCCTTCATCTCGCATCGCCAGGCGGTGTTCTATTTCAAGCTGTTCGGCTCGCTCTACCTGTTCGACGGCGTGCTCGGGCTGATCACCGGCTCAGGCTGCCTCGATGCCGGTATCTTCATCAACGGCTTCCGCTCCCTCAACGACATCGAATTCCCTGCCCGCTTCTTCGCCAACCTGCCGCACATCGTCATTGGCGGCATCGCCGTCTATATCGGCTTCTGGCTGTCGAAGCGCATCTACGACCACTTCGCCACGGCCTGACGGGCCATGTTCCTGTTCCGCTTGATAAAGCGCATCGTCAAGGCGATCCTCTGGCTGATCGTCATCGTCATCCTGATCCCGATCGCCGGGCTGGCCTATGGCTTCCTGACGACGCCGGCGCTCGACAGGACGCCGCTGCCAGGCATTGCCGACGGCGCGCCGCCCAAGGCACTGGCCGACAAGGTGCGCGCCGAAATCCCCGGCTACCAGCGGCCGGAGGAGTCGACCTTCCTCACCTACCCGGAATGGGCGATCGTCTACGCCGCGCGCGAATATGCCGGCTTCGTCGCCAAGGACCAGCCGAGCGGCTTTCCCTATTGGTCTTACGTCGGCCGCTTCTGGCAAGACTATGCCACGGTGATCCGCGCCAGTTCTCCCTACAAGTTCAACTACGCCAACCACCAGATGCTGGTCGTCATCGGCACCAGCCATTCGATCGAGCATATGCTGCAATGGGCCTATGAGAACACGGTCGGTCGCATCACCGAGGCGACGTCAGCCAAGCGCACGGCGGCCGACATCTACCAGGCCAAGGTGGCCGCGGAGTATGCCTCTTTCCTCGATCAGGTGCCGTGGTACCAGTTCCCTTATGCCGAGAAGCGCGCCGGGCTGTTCGCGGTGCAGCCGGCGCCTGGTGACAGTTCCATCCGCACCAGCGAACGCAAGCTTGCCTTCGGTCTCGCCGACACCATCAAGCAAGGCTATGCCGACCTGATCACCAAGGCGCTTGCCGCGACCTCCGACCCAGCCTTCCTCGATGTCCATGTCTGGGCCAGGGGGCCGGTCGGCGAAGCCACCCGCAACGAGCCCGACACCTTGCTGGAACGCGATTACGGCGCGGACGGCACCGTCTTCGTCACCAGGCGCTACCAGGTGTTCACCGACATGATCCCGCGGCTGATCGACAAGGGAGTCTCCTTTGTCGAGATCGGCGGCAATGACGAGATCATGGTCACGGTGCTGTCGACCGATTCGATCGCCATTCCCGAAGGCATGCGCATCCTTTTCAGCTATCCGCTGCCGGCGGAGCCCTCGACGCGCCGCACCGGCATGGTCGTGGCCGTGCGCAAGCTGCATCTGGTGCTGCCGTCGCTGATCAAGGCCGGCGCCAGGCTCGAACACGTCTACGATTACTGAGGTTTTTCAGCCACGCCTGGCCTGGATCGGCGAGCCGTCATGCTCATTCCACAATCGCGGCAAAATCCCGCCTTGTTCGCGCGCAATGGAAGATCGCATGTCGGCCTGAAGGCGCGACATGCCTGACTGGGCTGCCGGGGGGCATCTCGAAGGGACGAGACCGTGATCAAGACCGCCCTTGTCGCCATGACCATTGTCGGCTGCGACTGCGACGCCAAGCTGTGCGAATATATCGGCGAGACGCCGGCCAAGTGGTCGACCATCGCCGATTGCGAAGCGGCGATGAAGAGCCAGATCCTGCACGAGCGCAATTTCAATTATCCGCTGGTGTCCGGCATCTGCCGCGCGAAGGGCTCGGCGTCCTCCTCGCACCTGGCCGCGATCGCGTCGGGCCCGGAACTGAAGCCCGCCAGCCGGGCCGTCAGGACGGAAAGCCCGCTGCCGCCAGAGCTCAGCCATCGGCCGAGCGTCCCGGTCGGTTCGCCCACGACGGCCCTGGACGCGGCCGCTGCCCGACCCGTCGCCTATGAACAGGTGGTCGACGGCGGAACCGGCGTGCTCTATCGCACGAAGAACGGCTACGCCGTGGTCAAGACCGATCTCGGCCGCGCCGCCTCGGCAACCGCCGACGCGGCAAAGCGCTCCGTGAACTGGCTGGCTGGGCTGATGCCGACGGGCCTGTAGGACGGCCCGCATGCCGTCTACACCGTCCCGCTCAGCGCCTTGATGGCACGGTAGAAGGTCGAGGAAAACAATTCCGCCGGGTCATAGTGCCGCTTTGCCGTCAGGAAGGCCGGCAGTTCGGGATAGGACGCCAGCAATTCCTTGGCCGTATAGTGCAATTGGTAAGGCAGGAAGAAGCGCCCGCCATGCTTGATCGTCACGTCGATCAGCGCCCGCGTCAGCGCCCGCATCCTGGCATTGCCATCGGCATCGGCCGGCTGGTTGATATAGAGCACCAGCGAATAGGCCGGCTCCGGCGCGTAGGTCAGCGCCACGTCCTCCTTGTGGACGATGCGCACCGAGGCGTTGAGCACCGGCAGATCCTGGTTGCGCAGGATCTCGCGCGCTTCCGCGACGAATGAATTATAGCTCGCGCGAGGAATAAAATATTCGTGCAGTATGTCGGTCTCGTTCATCAGGTCGTTGAACAGATACGGCACCGAATCGTGCATCGGGTTGTTGCGGGTGACGAGACAGGCCTCGCCCTGGGCAAGCGCCGAGCTACGCGGCACCGTGCAGCTTTCGAATTTCGGCTCCAGCGTCTTTTCAGTGAACCATTTCAGTTCCTGGAACGCGCTGCCCCATTTGGCCATGTTCATGATCACCCGCTTCAGGCCGACGCCATCGGGTTCGCCGAGCGCCGGCTGGTCGGCCGGCGGCTGCTCCGCCACTCTATCGTAGCGGTAGACGATCATGTCCTCGAGGAAATTGCCCGGCGCCGTCGACAGGTGCCCGTAGAACAGGCCAATGTCCTTGTTCGGCTCCAGCACCTCGGCGAAGAATTTCGGGAAATCGTCGGATCTGATGATCTCGCGCAAGGTGCGGTAGACGGCATTGTCGACGATATCGAGCGTCGCCTCCAGCACCACGCCGAACAGACCGTAGCCGCCGACGACATGTCGGAACAGCTCGATGTTTTCGGTTGGCGAGCAGGTGGTCACCGACCCGTCCGCCAGCATCACCCGCATCGAGCGGATGGAGCCGGCTACCGAGCCCGCCTGATGGTCCATGCCATGCGCGTTCACCGACAGCGAGCCGCCGACTGAAAAGATGTCGGTCGACTGCATCGCCTTCACCGCGAAGCGCGGATGCAGCATGGTCTGGATGTCGTGCCAGCACGCGCCCGGCTGCAAGGTCATGGTCTTGGCCGCGGCGTCCACCGTAACCTTGTTGAACTTTCTCATATCCAGGACCAGCGCATTGTCGTCGAAAGCATGCCCGCCCATCGAATGGCGGATGGCCGCCAGCGACACTTTCAGCCCGTTGGCGCGCGCGAAGGCGAGCGCCTTGGTGATATGCTCTTCCTCGCTGACCTCGACGACGCCATAGATCGGCGTCCTCGACAGACCGCTGGCATCGTTGATGTCGCCGCCCTTGACCAGCCAGGGCAGCGACGGATCGAAGGCGGGCGGGCTCGCGATCGGCTTCAGCGGCAGCGCGATGCCGTCTACATCGGCGATGCGTCCGCTGTTCTTCGGCCCTGACGGGCCTCGCGCCAGCCGCGCCATGGTCGTGCCGCCCCACAGCACCGCGCCGCCGACGACCGCAGCACCCAGCAGCAGCCGCCGCGACAGGCGAAATCCCTTTTGTTCCTCGGCCATGCGGATCCCCCGGCAGCCAAGGAATAGCGCGGCCTTTTGGCAAAGACCATAGCGGCGCTGCCGCAACGGCGTTCCGCCACCGTCGTCGCCCGGCGGTGAGTGTCCAAGCCAATGAAAATGGCCGGTTCCCCAAGGAACCGGCCAGATTGGAGCAGGGTCTCAAAGTCCGGTCGGCAGTCTCTATGAGGCCTTCTTGATCGACGTCACCATGCCGGTCTTGTCGTCGACGGTCACCGCCACCTTGGCGCCGACCTTCAGTTTCCCGACCGACGCATCGGGCGACAGCTGGTAGATCTTGCCGTCGTCGAGAGTGACCGACTTGGTTGTCGGATCGACGGCCTGGATGGTGCCCTGAACGGTCGCGGCATAGGCCGTGCCGAGGAAGGCGAGCAAAGCGGCGGTGGTTGCGAGGGTCTTCTTCATGGATATCACTCCGTGCTGTTTCGGTTTTCCGGTACCGCTTGGGAGAGGGCAGCACCGAACGGCCCGAAACTGGAACGAAACAGTCATCATCGGCAAATCACGTTGGGCGAATTTTCGCAAAGGATATCATAGGCTTAATTCCGACATATTGTCTGCGGCCGACATCATTTCAGGCCGCTTCGGTTCCCCCGGCGAGCGCATTTCCGTTCGTGAAAAGAGTCGTTTAGACGGATTGTGGCGCGCGTTTGCGATTACGGCGCGGCCGCCGCAATCCGTCTCGAGCAGCATCACGAAACAGACCGCCGAGCGGTTATCGATACACATTTTGTGTCATGGATCAGTTCAGATCGCCAATTGAAATGGACGAAACTCGCGCTCCGGTTGCAAATCTGGAACGGATGCAGGATGGTGCGCCGTTACCATGAAGGGGCCCTTTCCATGAAGCTTGCAGTTCGGTCGATGATGTCCTTGATGATATTGGCGTGTGCTCCGGGATCGGCCGGCGCGCAAGCCGCGAATCCTAACGATGACAAAGCGCTTATGTTTGCTACGGACGACCCCGAGATGGCGACGGCGACTGCAAAGGCTCTTGCCAGCCTGGATGAGTTCCTGGCCCTGGCCGGAACGCCGCCCTCTGGGACGGACAGGTTCAAATTGAAGGTCGAGGTGCGCGATGGGGATATCAGCGAGCACTTCTGGGTCATCCCGTTCCAGCGTACCGAAACGGGGTTCGTCGGCATATTGGCAAACGAACCGGCAGCTGTGCGCAATGTCGTCCTCGGCCAGGAGATAGAATTCACCAGGGACGATATTTCGGACTGGGGATACAGACACGACGGGCGGCAAGTAGGGAGCTTCACGGTGTGTGTGATGTTCAAGAGGATGTCGAAGGAAGAAGCGGACTACCTGCGCGACAAATCCGGTTACGATTGTTGATCGTTTGCCCAGCCGGACTAGCTTGCGCCGATCTTGCGCACCAGTGCCGCGGTCGCCAGCATGGCACCCAGGTCCGAAATCATCGGTGCGACATGGCTGGCGTAGTCGAGCGGCACCGAAATATCAGGTAGCTCAAAAAAGTTCTTCGGTTGCGGCAGGAGCAGAAAGCCGTCGCTGCCGTTGAGCGCGACGCGCGCGGGCTCGTCCGGCCAGGTTTCGCCGAGCCATTTCAACGCTTGCGCCAGCCGGCCGGTCACCAGCGGCCGCGCCGCCTCGACATTGTTGGTGCGGAACTCGTAGGCGGCGTCGAGCTCCGGCACGCCGGACGGCAGTTCCTGCATCCTGGGCGCGAACATGCCGCGGAAAAAGCCGATCACGCCACTGGCACGTCGCGCCGCGACCAGTATACCTGGAAACGGCTCGATGGTTTCGAAGGCGACGACGACGCCCTTGAATGTGGTCGCCTTGTTCTTGGTGGCGCCCCCGTCCCATAGGTCGGCTTCGTACAGTTCGAACGCAAATCCGTCATAGCGTCCGGAGATGATGTCATCGAAGCGGCTCATGGTGAAACCGCCGACAGTCTCGCGCGGCAGTCGGTCAAAGGAATGCGGCGTCACGTCATGCTGGTAGCGCATATCCCCAATGAAGCCGAAGATGATCGGCATCAGCGTCTGGCGAAATGATTGCTGCAGCCTCGCCGCCGGCCTGATCGCCCGGAAATAGAGCACGATCGCCACCACGAAGCCGACCACGTACAGAAATACGTGCGGCGTTGAGAACCATTGCTCGTTGGGATCGGCGACCTTGTTGAACAGCCACGCAATGAGCGCCACGAAGACGACCACCAGGCCAACGAACAACGGTGCGCGCCACTTGGCCGCGCGTGCCACCGAGGCCCTTTTCGCTTCGTAGACCTCAATGTCTTTCTTAATGGCTGCGATAGCAGCCGCGCCCGGCATGAAATCCGCTGTCTCCATCGCCAATCCCCGCCGCCAGTGTTGCCGCATGATAGCCATTTTCGCGGGAAAGTCGCCAGCGCTTACCCCTGCCCTGTCGTGGACCTGTCACGCGGTCAGGGCGACGCGTCCACAAGCGAAGCAGGAAAGATCGCGTCCAGCCGGCCCTCGATTTTTTGCCGCATGGGCTCGTCCAATGCCTCGACCGGCAGCAGCCGTTCGTGGTCTCCCGCACGCAAGCGCACAAAGGGATGAAACCAGTAGGACGCGACAGCGCCGCGCGTCTCCGCATCGGCGCTGACGTCCACGATGAAAATCCCGCCAATCCGCCCCGGCCATGGCTGCCGGGCAAAAGCCGTGCCGAGGAAATCGCCGAGCCCATAGGCAATCACCGTCCCGCCGATCCGCTCCACCGGCTGCACGACATGGGCGTGATGGCCGGCGATCAGACCGACGCCCTGCCCGGCCAGCCGCCGCGCCAGTGCCCGTGTTGCGGCGCGCGGAAAATGCCGGAATTCCCAATCCCAGTGCGGCACGGCACAGAGGAGATCGACCCCAGCACTCGCCTCGCGCGGCCAGCGCGCCGGATCGCCTTCCATCGAGACGCGGTCGGCAAACAGTCTCTCATCGGCGTTGCGCCAGAGCGTGAAAGCGGCGAAGCCGAGAGCGAGCGGCCCGGCAGCGAAGCGTTCGACCGGACCCTTGGCGGCGAGGCCGATGATGCCGACACCGAGCCGCTTCAACGCCGCGACCGTCGCGTCGAAACCGGCGACGCCCTGGTCGAACACATGATTGTTGGCCAGCGACAGGACCAGTTTTTCGCGCCTGATGCCAACCGCCGCGAGTGTCTCGGCCAGAAAGCGTTCGCTCATAGCATGATGCGTACCGAGCTTTGTCCCCAGCACGGCGCTCGGCCTGTCGACGACAGGGCTTTCGCAATTGCCGATCACCAGGTCGGCCGTGCCCAGCAGCGCCTTGATCGCCGGATCGCAGTCCGGCGCGCTCCGGTTGGCTACCGCCGAGATGTCGCCGATGAAGGCCAGCCGCACCGTCTGTCTCGGTGGCGGCTCCACCAGCGTCCCCGATGCCGGCGCAAACCCGTTGACGTCGCCCTCGAGCGACGGTTTCAGGAACCGCGGCAGCCAGGACAGTTTGTAGGAGAGCGGATAGTTCGACACGGCACGCCTCATCGTTGGCCTTCTGTAGACCGTCCGCCGGACCGGTTGAAGCGTGCCCGGCGACAATCATGCAACGATGTGGACGGCGTGCCGGCATCGACAGGCGCGGCGTCGTAAATCCGTGTATGGTCGCCGGCGACAAATGGGAGGGAAAAGATGACACGAATAGCAAGCCTGCTGGCATCGGCCTTCATTATGCTCGTGCCGCTGTCGTCCGCATCGGCGGCCATGCCCGAAGCAGCAACCGCTTTGTTCGAGGCAAGGACCGTGGCCGCGCGCGACGGCGCGCTGTCGACACTGGAAGCGGCCGCGCCGAAAGATCCAGCGTCAGCCTATGCCGCCGGCGCCGGCGAGTTCTTCACCGCGCTGGAACTGCTGGCCAGCGGCCTGCATCGCCATGGGTTTGAGAGCCCGCAATCCTTCATGCTGCCGCTGATGCGGCTGCCGGTACCGGCGAACCCCAATCCCGAGCCGCTGACCTACGAAGAGTTCCGCGCCATACTGGTGGCCTTCCGTGACCGGCTGGCAAAGTCCGCCACCACGCTTGGTTCGGTGCCGGCCGATGCCGATATCGGCATGGTCATCGACCTCACCCATGTCGGCATCGACCTCAACGAGGACGGCACCATCGCACCGGATGAAAGCATGGCGGCGATCATGGCGGCGCTGTCGCGCGGCGGCATCTCCCAGGGCGATACAGCCCCCGCGCTCACCTTCCGCTTCGACCGCGCCGACGGCTATTGGCTGCAAGGCTATGCCGAATTCCTGATGGCGCAGGCCGATTTCTGGCTGGCGCATGATTTCAAGGGCACGTTCGACGGCTCGTTCCACATGCTGTTTCCGCGCGCCAAGCTGCCGTTGCAGGACATCCTCGTGCCGCCGCCAAGCGAGATGGGCTCGAGCATCTTCTCCTCGGAATGGCGCATCGCCGACTTCATCTCGATGGTGCATCTCGTCAACTGGCCGGTTGTCGAACCGGAACGCCGCAAGGCGGCGCGCCAGGAGCTGCTCGAAATGATCCGGCTGTCGCGCGAGGACTGGAAGGCGATCCGCGCCGAGACCGACAATGACCGCGAATGGCTGCCCGGCCCGCAGCAAAAGGGCGAGAACCCGCTCACCGGCCTCGAAGTCGGCGAGGAGCAGGTGCAGGCCTGGCTCGCGACCCTGACGATGGCCGAGGACCTGCTCGAAGGCCGCGCGCTGCTGCCGCACTTCCGCATCACCGGCAAAGGCATCGACATGAAGCGCTTCTTCGACGAGCCTAAACCCTTCGACCTCGTACTCTCGATCACCGGTCCCGGCATCGCGCCTTATCTGGAGAGCGGCAAGATCCTGACCAGCGAGGATTTCGACCAGATCCAGCGCGAGTTTGGAGGTGGCGGGTTTTTGACGTTCGCACTGTGGTTCAACTGAGCGGCGCGGACGCTGCGCGTCGGCCGAACTCCGACGTATCCGAAAGTAGGGAACCCTTGGACAGCGGCGTTGGAGCCGTAGGAGCCCACCACGACCGCTGCTATGAGCCCCGAGAGCCGACCCTTTTGGGCCGAAGACTTGTGGCAGCACGGCAACAAAATCTGTTGGCACCCGTGATGTTTGCGGGCGCCCGGCCGACAGGCATTTGGCGTGCCTCACTGTCCCGGAAGCGCCGAATCGCCTTTTGCGAGGATTAGCGAAGGCTGTTTCGCTTGACTCGCCCGGCAAAAACAGGCAGCAAAAAAGCCTTGGAAGGGCTGCAATACCGCGTGCATGGTCGTGGACGAGCCTTTTTCGGCACAAAGTCCACGTCTCTCGATTGGTTTTGAGAGGGATTGGTTAACCAACTTTGTCCATATTTTGAAGCAATCGGCAACTAACGACAGGCGCGGCAAACGCGTCGGGGACCACCTGGGATCACTCACAGAATGGTCGTCGCGGCTATCACAGCCGCGGACGTGGGAGCCGATTGGAGCAAGATTGGTTGCATGGCGTTGTTGAGTCGTAAAATTGTCGGGGACAGGCGTTGCAGCGGCGAGACCGCCTTCGAAGCGCCACGTGCCTCATCCTTCACCCCTGAACGGGTTGTCCGCTGGATTGCGGTGCCGGGCGTCAGCGCCGCCGTCGGCCTATGGCTGATCGGCACCATGGCCGGCCTTAGCTCTGTCGGTGCCTCGCTTTCGGTCACGTCGGTCGGCCTGCCGCAGACGCTGTCCATGCCGGGCACGCTCGCTCTCGCCGATCCGTTGAAGCAGCATTTCCTCAGCTCTTCGGCGCCCTTCATGACAGCCAATGCGCATGGCGGCGCGCAGGCGCTGCACGACCATGCCGTACAATGCGGTGCCAGTTGCTTCAAGCTGGCCGCGATAACCTCCAAGGCGGAGAAATCCGGGCGCCTGGTGGCGCAGGCCAAGCCAACGCCGGCGAAGTCGAAATCGCAGCAGCGCTTCGAACTGATGGAAGCGTCGCTGTCGCCGACAAAGCTTGCCGCTGCCTTCGCCGGCGCGGGAAAGCCGGCGACCGCGGCCAGCACCCATCCAGTGATTTCCAGCGCCACTCCACGGATCACCGAGGCGTCCCTCGTGCCGTCCGTCCGGGTCATGGCCAGCCTGTCCAACGACATGCCGGCTCCGGCGGCGGAACGCTTCGCCCGCGCTGAAACGGGTTCCGTCGTGCAGACCGCGCCGGCGCCGATGGGCTTTGCCCAATCGGAAACGCCCGACAACGCGCAACTGGCGCTTGCCCTGGTCGAGTCGATGCCGGTCGAGGACGAAGCTTTCGCCTCGCCGCTGCCGATGACCGAATCCTCGCCCGATGTCGCGGTGGCGCCTGTCGAGACCCAGCAGGAACAGCCGGGCGACGCCGCTTCGCTGCCGGATGCGCTCACCGACGACGTGCCGCTGCCGACCCGCCGCCCGCAATATGACGCGCCGCGGCAACCCCGGATCGTGGAAGAGGACAAGCCGGCCGCACAGCCCAGGACCTTGGAGCAGAAGCCGGCGCCCCAGCCGAAGCCCGTCCAGCAAGCCAGGCAGCCGGCCCGGCAAGGCCGGACCCGTGATGGTGGCGACGTGCTGGCCTATGCCAAGCCGGACACGCCTTCGGGCGGCCTCGGCCAGGCGTTCAGGAACCTGTTCAACGGCCCGAGCGCCGGAAGCGGCGCCGGCCATGGGGTCGCCGTCTACGACATCAGTGCCAAGACCGTCTACATGCCCGACGGCCAGCGGCTCGAGGCGCATTCCGGCCTCGGCGCAATGGTCGACCAGCCGCGCTATGTCCACGTCAAGGACCGTGGCCCGACGCCGCCCAACACCTACAATCTGTCGCTGCGCGAATCCCGCTTCCACGGCGTCGAGGCGATCCGCCTGACCCCGACGAGCGGCGGCAACAAATACAACCGCAACGGCCTGCTCGCGCATACCTACATGCTGCGGGGCGGTCGCGCCGAATCCAATGGCTGCGTCGTCTTCAGGGACTATTCCCGCTTCCTCGCCGCCTTCAAGAAGGGCAAGGTCACCCGCCTCGTCGTGGTGGATCGCCTGAACGGATCGGCGACCCGGGTCGCGTCGAACGGAAGCGGCGCTTGAGATAAGGCGAAACCGTCCGCCACCTCCTGACAGCCTTCTGTCAGGAGCCTGACGCGACCGCCGGCCCGTCCTCATCGCGCTCTTTCCATTTTGGCCGAGAAATCCCATATTCGGGACATGGCTAAATCCCCCGATAAAAGAACGCCGCCGACGGCGAATGAGGACCGCGCCGCGCCGAAGCGGCGCAGCCCGCTGACCGATTTCCTCGACGCCTCGGAACCGCTGCACAAGGGCGGCTTCGCCGAGATGCCGCAGGCCGAATTGTCGGGCACGCCGCTGACCGGCTCGATCGCCGATTGGGCCGAGCAGATCGAGCAGGAGGCTGAACGGGAAGGACGCGCCGCGGGCAAAGGCGGCGGCGCCAAGTCGCCGAAGAAAATACCCGAGCGCTCCGCCGCGCCGGGCCGCACCGCGCGCGGCACCTCGATGGGCGGCGCCGCGTCGGCCCGCGAACGCACGGCGGCCGGCCTCAATCCGGTCGCCGGGCTCGACATCTCGCTGGAAGAAGCCGAGACGATGTCGTCCAGTGGCGTCACCGCCACGGTGGCCGCGCTCTCGGCGCTGATCGAATCCGGCAATCCGCTGCACAAGGACGGCGTGCTGTGGACGCCGCACCGCCCTGCCCGGCCGGAAAAATCCGAAGGCGGCATCGCCATCAAGATGGTGTCGGACTTCGAGCCCGCCGGCGACCAACCGACCGCCATCAAGGATCTGGTCGAGGGCGTTGACAACAACGACCGCACCCAGGTGCTGCTCGGCGTCACCGGTTCCGGGAAAACCTTCACCATGGCCAAGGTGATCGAGGAGACACAGCGCCCCGCTCTGATCCTGGCGCCCAACAAGACGCTGGCCGCGCAGCTCTATTCCGAGTTCAAGAAATTCTTCCCCGACAATGCGGTGGAGTATTTCGTCTCCTACTACGACTATTACCAGCCGGAAGCCTACGTTCCGCGCACCGACACCTTCATCGAGAAGGAATCCTCGATTAACGAGCAGATCGACCGCATGCGCCATTCGGCGACCCGTTCGCTGCTCGAGCGCGACGACGTCATCATCGTCGCCTCCGTATCCTGCATCTACGGTATCGGTTCGGTCGAGACCTACACGGCGATGACCTTCCAGATGCAGATCGGCGACCGGCTCGACCAGCGCGCTCTGCTCGCCGACCTCGTTGCCCAGCAGTACAAGCGCCAGGACATCAATTTCGTGCGCGGCTCGTTCCGCGTGCGCGGCGACACGATCGAGATCTTCCCGGCCCACCTTGAGGACCGCGCCTGGCGCATCTCGATGTTCGGCGACGAGATCGAGGCGATCACCGAGTTCGACCCGCTGACCGGCCAGAAGACCGGCGAGTTGAAGAGCGTCAAGATCTACGCCAACTCGCACTATGTGACGCCGCGCCCGACGCTCAACCAGGCGATCAAGTCGATCAAGGAAGAGCTCAAGCACCGGCTGGTGGAACTCGAGCGCGCCGGCCGCCTGCTCGAGGCGCAGCGGCTGGAGCAGCGCTGCCGCTTCGACCTCGAAATGCTGGAAGCCACCGGCTCCTGCGCCGGCATCGAGAACTATTCGCGCTACCTCACCGGCCGCCAGCCGGGCGATCCGCCGCCGACGCTGTTCGAGTACATTCCAGACAATGCGCTGGTCTTCATCGACGAGAGCCACGTCACCGTGCCGCAGATCGGCGGCATGTATCGCGGCGACTTCAGGCGCAAGGCGACGCTGGCCGAATATGGCTTCCGCCTGCCCTCCTGCATGGACAACCGACCGCTGCGCTTCGAGGAATGGGACGCAATGCGGCCGCTCTCGGTTGCCGTTTCGGCGACACCGGGCGGCTGGGAGATGGAACAGGCCGGCGGCGTCTTCGCCGAACAGGTTATCCGCCCGACCGGCCTGATCGATCCGCCGGTCGAGGTGCGCCCGGCCAAGAGCCAGGTCGACGACGTCGTCGGTGAGATCCGCGACACCACCAAGGCGGGATATCGCACACTGGTGACGGTGCTGACCAAGCGCATGGCAGAGGACCTGACCGAATACCTGCACGAGCAGGGCGTGCGCGTGCGTTACATGCACTCCGACATCGACACGCTGGAGCGCATCGAGATCCTGCGCGACCTGCGCCTCGGCGCCTTCGACGTGCTGGTCGGCATCAACCTTTTGCGCGAAGGCCTCGATATTCCCGAATGCGGCTTCGTCGCCATTCTCGACGCTGACAAGGAAGGTTTCCTGCGTTCGGAAACCTCGCTGATCCAGACCATCGGCCGTGCCGCCCGCAATGTCGACGGCAAGGTCATCCTCTACGCGGACCAGGTCACCGGTTCGATGGAGCGGGCGATGGCCGAGACCAACCGGCGCCGCGAGAAGCAGATGGAGTGGAACGCCGCCAACGGCATCACGCCGGAATCGGTCAAGTCGCGAATCTCCGATATTCTGGACTCGGTCTACGAGAAGGACCATGTCCGCGCCGACATCTCGCAGTTCACCGACAGCGCCGGCGCCATGATGGGCAACAATTTCAAGGCCCATCTCGACGCGCTGGACAAGCAGATGCGCGACGCCGCCGCCAATCTCGACTTCGAAAAGGCGGCCCGCATCCGCGACGAGATCAAGCGGCTGCACGAGATGGAATTGTCGATCTCCGACGATCCGCTGGCGCGCGAGGTGGAAGGCCAAAGTCCGGCCTCTGGCCGCGAAAAGGGGAAGCACAACAAGGGCGTGGCCAAGCATCGGACATTGGAGGAACAGGAACGGTTCCGCAAGCTCGATCAGGCACGCGCCGCCGAAGAGGCAGCCAAGGCCGCCAGGCCCAACCTCTTCCGCAAGCCCGATCTCGACGAGATGGGCGCCGACGGCGCCGTGCCGGTGAAGAAGCCACTGTTCGCCAAGCCGTCACTGGACGATATGGGACCTGGTACCGACATGCCGACGCCGTCAGGCGCGGTGTCGCGGTCGCTGTTCAAGAAGCAGTCGGCGGAAGAAGCGCATGGCTCCGACTTCGGCATCCCCGGCGATGCGACCAAGCCGCTGTTCAAGAAGAACTCGCTCGACGAGATGACGGTGCGCCGCACCGAAAAACCGGTAGAAGGAAAAGTGCCGGCGAAGCCACAGCCAATCTCCCCCGTGGGGGAGATGTCCGGCAGGACAGAGAGGGGCGCGAAGGATCGCGGCGATACCGACAAGCCTATCGTCCGTCAACGCTCCGGCATCGGCTCCTACGAAGACCAAGGCGACGCCCGCCGCGAAAAGCGCCGGCCGGGCAAGACAGGCAGGCCCGGACGGTAGCAATTCTTCGCGCCCCCGCTGTCCCTCCAATATAGATCAGCTTTTCCTGCCACCTTGCCAGTGGTGGGACGAACCTATACGGGCCTTTCAATTCTGCTCTTCCGCTCCGAAAACCATCAGCCAACTCCCCCATGAAACCCAGAGACATCGCCGCCTACGTCTTCCTGGCTGTCACCTGGGGACTGTCGTTCCTGGTGCTGCTCAAGGTGGTGCATGCCTTTGGCTGGGTCGGCGCGGTCACCTTGCGGGCGCTGATCGCCGGCATCACGCTCTTTCTGCTTGCCGCCGCGACGCGGCGACGGCTGGATTTCAGCGCCGGCTGGCGGCATTTCGCCATGGTCGGCGCGACGACGGTGGCGGCGCAGCTGATCGGCCTGTCCTATGCCACGCCGCGCATCGGCACGGCGATGGCGGCCATCCTGGTTGCCGCCATCCCGCTGTTCTCGATGATCATCGGCCAGCTCTGGGGGCTTGAGCGCATCGCTGTTCGCGGCCTGGCCGGACTGCTGCTCGGCGCTGCCGGCATCATCGTCCTGGTCGGTTTCCCCGCCGTTCCGGTCACCGCATCCTTTGCGATCGGCTGTGCCGCCTCGCTGTTCAGTTCCTTCTCGGCGGCATTCGGCAGCAACTACGCCAATCGCCATTTGCGCTCGGCCGGCTCGCTGGAACTCACCAGCGCCGCCTTCCTGTTCGGCGGCCTGATGACGCTGCCGCTGCTGCTCGCCGTGCCGGTGCCGGCCATGCCGCGACCTGTCGATTTCCTCTACCTGGCCATACTGGCCTGCGTGATGAGCGCATTGACCTATGTCGTGTATTTCCGGCTGGTGGCCAGCATCGGAGCGACCAGGACCATCAGCGTCGAATTCGCCGTCACCACGATCGCGGTGCTGGCCGGAACGATTGTGCTCGGCGAGTCGCTGACCCTGATCCAGGGCTTCGGCGCGGTGGCAATCATCGGCGGCTGCATACTGGTGCTGGACCCCTTCCCGCGCCGCTTGAAAGCGGCGGCCTTGCCATCAGCCTCGCCTTTGGTGTAGCCAGTCGTCACACTCGAACGTCTCGAAAGGAGGGCTCACGTGTTTACGTTCTATCGTCACCATCGTCAGCGTGGCCCGATTTGCGCCCTGCGAGCCAGCTTGCAGGGCTGACCAGGGACGGTCCGGGTTTTCTCCCGCTTCGATTTTTTGGTCTGCCCTTCGTGGTACGCAACGCCTGGCCTGATGGCCGGCACGCGCACCGTCAAAGTGCATGAGCCGGCATTCCGGCAAGACCAGAGAAATCAAAATGGCCCTGATCAGCCTCAAATCCCTCGGCGTCACCATGAGTGCGCCGCTCTTTTCCAATCTCGACCTCAGCATCGGCAACGGCGACCGGCTCGGCATCGTCGCCGCCAACGGCCGCGGCAAGTCGACCTTGCTCAAATGCCTGACCGGCGAACTGGAACCGACGACAGGCGACATCACCCGCACGCGCGGTCTGCGTGTCGGCCATGTCGAGCAGTCCGTTGCCCCTGCCCTGCTTGGCCGCACTTTTTACGAGGTTGTGGCTGAGGCGTTACCGCCCGAACAGGCCGACAGCGAGATGTGGCGCGTCGATGTGGTTCTCGATTCGCTTGACGTGCCCGAGCCGATGCGCGGGCGAGAAATGCAGGCACTGAGCGGCGGCTGGCAGCGGCTGGCGCTGATCGCCCGCGTCTGGGTCACCGATCCCGACATGCTTTTGCTCGACGAGCCGACCAACCATCTCGACCTTGCCCGCATCAGCCAATTGGAAACCTGGCTCAACGCGCTGCCGCGCGAGGTGCCCGTCATCATCGCCAGCCATGACCGCGCCTTCCTAGACGCCACCACCAACCGGACGCTGTTCCTGCGCCCGGAACAGTCGCCGGTGTTCTCCCTCCCCTATTCCCGCGCCAGGGAGGCGCTGGACGAGGTTGACGCGTCGACCGAACGAAAATTCCAGCGCGACATGAAGGTGGCGCAGCAACTGCGCAAACAGGCGGCCAAGCTCAACAATATCGGCATCAATTCCGGCAGCGACCTGCTGACGGTCAAGACCAAGCAACTCAACCAGCGCGCGGAAAATTTGGAAGAGGCCGCCAATCCGGCGCATCGCGAGAAATCGGCGGGCGCGATTAAACTCGCCAATCGCGGTACCCACGCCAAGGTGCTGATCACGCTTGACGACGCGGCGGTCGAAACGCCCGACGGCACGCTGCTGTTCAGGACCGGCAAGCGCCACATCTGCCAGGGCGACCGCATCGTGCTGCTCGGCCGCAACGGCGTCGGCAAGTCGCGCTTCGTCACCATGATCCGCAACGCCATCCTCGTGCCGGACACGGTGCGGAATGTGAAGGTGACGCCGTCCACCGTGCTCGGCTACAGCGACCAGGCGCTGTCGGGCATCAGCGGCGACGACACGCCGCTGGCGATGGTCTCGCGCCGTTACGATGTCGGCGAACAGCGCGCCCGCTCGCTGCTTGCCGGCGCCGGCGTGGTCATCGAGATGCAGGAGAAAAAGATCGGTGTTCTGTCGGGCGGCCAGAAGGCACGGCTGATGATGCTGGCGCTCAGGCTCGCCAATCCCAATTTCTATCTGCTCGACGAGCCCACCAACCATCTCGATATAGACGGCCAGGAAGCGCTGGAGGAAGAGCTGCTGAAGCACCAGGCAAGCTGTCTGCTCGCCTCGCACGACCGCTCCTTCATCCGCGCCATCGGCAACCGCTTCTGGCTGATCGAGAAGCGGAAGCTGACCGAAGTCGAGGATCCGGAGAGCTTCTTCCGCGAGGTGGCTGAGGGAACCGGCTGAGCGGCGGGAGATCGGCATGCCTGTAAATTATTTGCTTACAGGTTCTTGACTTGTGTAAGCGATCTGTTTACATATGTCATGATCAAATCGTTCAAGAACAAGGCGCTGTCCGACCTTTTTCAAACCGGAAAAACCGGCAAGATCGATGCCAAGATGCACAAGCGCATCCTTGTTCGGCTTGACCGCCTGGAAGCATCGGAAAAGCCGGAGGAGATGAACCTTCCCGGCTTCGACTTCCATTCGCTGAAAGGCCTCGATTCCATCCGCTACACGGTCCACGTCAATGGTCCGTGGTGCATTACATTTGAATTCGACGGTAACGACGCCGCCCGCGTCGATTTCGAGCAATATCACTGAGGCGGCCAGATTTGGAGAAGTTTGACGTATGACCGTGCACGAGCCGACGCGTCCGATCGAGCGTTGCCCCTCCCACCCGGGAGCGCTGCTTGAGGACATTATCCCGGCAACTGGAAAGACCAAGGTGGAAATTGCAAATCTGCTCGGGATATCCCGGCAGCAGCTCTATGACATTATCCGCGAAAGGAAGCCGGTTTCGCCGGCGGTGGCCGCTCGCCTTGGGAAGCTGTTCGGCGACGGCGCCGCGATCTGGCTTCGGATGCAGGCGGCTTTCGATGCCTGGCACGCCGAGCGTGAGGTCGATGTTTCGGCTATTCCCACGCTCAAGGTCGCATAGGCTCTCCTCGGCGACGCCTGAACGAGATGTAAATGCTGACAAAAAATTTTCCGGGCAATCTGTCGGATCGCCCGTTGCGGCCCCGTCCTTGGGATGCCGACACGATGATGCCGGCGCCAAACCAGGGAGAATTCGTCATGTCCGTCCTGTCATCCATCGGCCGCATCGCAACCCGGTATGCCGCGGCGCGCGCCCGTCACCGCAGCGAACGCATCCTGCTGTCGCTGCCTGCCGCGCTGCGCAAGGATATCGGCTTTCCGGAAATCCTCGACACGCGGAACAACCGTTGACGCTCGCCGCCTCTCAGGCGAGCGCGAATCAATCATGTGTATCGCCCGAAAGCGGCGTCGCACGCATCGACGCACGCCTTTCGAAAGCCTCGAACCAGCGCGTCAGCCGCGCCCGCGAACCAAACGACGGAAGATGACGGAACGCCATCCAGGACAGCGTGGTGGCTAGCGCAATATGTCCAACATGGAGCGGCGCCTCGTCGTCAAGGGCGCCCTCGGCCCAGTCGTAGGTCGCCTCGATCTTCTGCCGATATCCTTCGGCAAGAGCATCATAGCGCAGCTGTTCGGGTCTCCTTTCCGTCTCCCAGCGCAAGGCGATGCCCGTCTGCGCAAGGCCTTGGGCGGCCGATTGCAGCCGCAACGCCTGCCAGCGTGCCTCGCCGACCTGCGGCAGCAACTTCCGGTCATCATGCAGCGTATCGAGATAGGCGCAGATGACGTCGGAATCGAAGATCGCCGGCGCACCCGGACGCAGCAGCACCGGCACTTGGCCTAGCGGGTTTTCGGCGTGGACACTGGCGTTGTGCAAGGTCGGGCTGGTTTCGTGATGAATGACCTGGAGCTGATCGGCGACGCCTGCCTCATGCGCGAAGACCAGCGCCTTGCGCGCGAAAGGTGAGTGGGTCTGATAATAGAGGATCATTGTCGTCTCCGGGCTGAGTAGGCGGCGCGCAATCCAACTCTTTTAGCTTGGGAGCCGAGAGAATTGCGCTCTGATTGGAAGCCGCCGACGCAAGTTCGTTGCACGCCTTCCCAACCCATCGGTTGTCGCCCGGCCAAAAATTTTCGGCGTCCTGTAGGATTGCCGTCATCTCATCCGTCCTATGGTCCGCAAGGCCAAACCAACGTGAAGAGGAACATGCAATGACCGACCAGACCCCACCCCGGCCAAAAGTGCTTGGCGGATTGACCCCCTATATTCAGGTCGACGGTGCCATCAAGGCGGCCGAGTTCTACAAGAAGGCTTTCGGGGCCGAGGAAGTCTTTGCCTACCCGGCGGACGAAAAAGGCCGCACCATGCATATCCATCTCTATATCAACGGCTCGACACTGATGCTGGGCGACGCCTATCCGGAACACGGCCATCCGCACCAGGTGGCGCAGGGCTATACGCTGCAGCTCCATCTCGGCAAGGATGATATCGACGCTTGGTGGAAGCGCGCCGTCGACGCCGGCTGCGAGGCCGTCACGCCGCTGCAGGTGATGTTCTGGGGCGACCGCTGGGGCCAGGTGAAGGATCCCTTCGGCGTCGCATGGGCAATGAACGCACCGACGGAATAGGCTTTAGCGAGCGCGCCCCCTCGCCGAGGGGATGCGCCTAACCGCGCCGGTTCGTATCCCTGCCGACCCGGCGTTCGAATTCAGCAAAGAGGAGACCACCATGTCCTATGTTGATGGCTTCGTGCTTGCCGTGCCGAAGGCAAATCTCGATGACTATAAAAAGCTCGCCAACCTCGCAGGCCCCATATGGATGGAACATGGCGCGCTCGCCTATGTCGAATGCATCGGCGACGACGTGCCCTATGGCGAAATCACCTCGTTTCCGCGTGCCGTTCAGGCCAAGGATGATGAAATCGTCGTTTTCTCCTGGGCCGTATACAAATCCAGGCAGGATCGCGATGCGGTGATGGCCAAGGTGATGGCCGACCCTCGTCTGCAGCGCGATATGGCCACGATGCCGTTCGACGGCAAGCGCATGATCTTCGGCGGCTTCCAGCCCTTCATGGAACTTTGAGACAGCTCGACCGCCGTTCGCAGGCCGGCCTTACCGCGCTATCGGCCTATCCGAGCTTATCCAGCAGTGGTTTCAGCCTGTCGCCATAGCGCTTCCACAGATCGACCGAGCCCTGGTACATGGGCTGGCGCACCTGCGCGGCCGACGCCGTGCGCACCGGCCTGTCGGTTTCGTGGAACGACAGCACGGCATCGTCCCATGGCAGGCCGAGATAGTCGATCAGCGCCCGGCTCTGCCCATCCTGGTCGGCGACGAAATCCTCGTAGCGCACATCGTGCACGACGCCGGGCAGCACCTTGTGCCAATGCGCCATGATGTCGGTGTAGAGATTGTGGAAATCGGCGAGCTCACCGAGGTCATAGCCATAGCGGTGGCTGTCGCCGCGGAAATGCACCTTGTAGATCGACAGGCATGTCGCCGCCGCATCGCGGGCGCAATGGATGATCCTGGCCTTCGGCAGCATCATGTGGATGAAGCCGACAAGCAGGAAGTTGCCCGGCATCTTGTCGGTGACGTGGCGCATATGCGGATACCGGGCATGCAGCATGTCCAGATAGGCCTGCCCCGCCTCGGCGAAATCCCTATCGTCCGTGTCGGCCACCCCCCAGGGGAAGCCGCCCGGCATGTTCGACGGGAACTGCTTGCCGACCGCCGTCTTCAGGATGCTGAGCTCACCCGCGCCATAGACCTGGGGGTGACTGGCGATGATCTGTTCGACCAGCGTCGTACCCGAACGCGGCATGCCGACGACGAAGATCGGCGCGTCGTCGGCAATCGGGCTCGGTCTGTGCTTTTCGAAGAAGCCGGCATCGAACACCGTCTTCATTGCCTCGAATTCGGCGCGCGTCTTCACCGGGTCGTAGTCGATGCCCTTGCGGCGGATGGCATTGCCCTCGGCGAAATAGTCGAAGGCCCTGCCATAATCCTTGAGATCGTCATTGGCCTTGCCGAGGCCAAACGACAGCTGCATGCGTGCCAGGCTGTCCTGAGGCGCCTTGGCGTGCTGCGCCTCCATGCCAGTCATTTCGGCATCGCGCTCCTTCTGGCGCTTGACCTGCGTCAGCATCAGCCACGCGCGGGCCATGCCGGGCTGGATCGCCACCGCCTGCCGGAACAGGCCGGTCGCCTCGTCGAGCTTGCCCTTTTCCATCAGCCCGACGCCCAGTCCGTGCAGCAGGTCGGCATCCCTAGGCCGGATGGTCAGTGCCTCCTGGAAGACAGCCAGCGCCTCGTCGAGGCGTCCGGCTTCCTGCAGGGTTTCGGCAAGTCCGATACGGGCGCGCACGTGGAATGGATTGCGCTGCACCGTGCCGCGATAGATGTCCTCGGCCTCGTCGAACCGGCCGATCTGCTTCAGCGACGAGCCGAGATTGTCGCGCGCCGCGAGCTGCTCCGGCCGCAGGTCCACCGCGCCGCGAAAGAAATCGATCGCCGCCGCGACACGGCCCAGATCGCGCATCACCGTGCCGAGATTGTTGAGGAAGTCGGGATTGGTCGGCTGCAGCTGAACCGACTGTTCGAGGAAATCCATGCCTTCTTCGCTGCGCCCCGTCTGGTGCAGCAGCAACCCCAGGAAATGCGCCGCGGCCGCGTGTTTGGGCTGACGCGTCAGCACCTGGCGGTAGATCGCCTCGGCCTCCTGCCGGCGCCCGGCCTGGTGCAGTTGCAATGCCTGCTGCACATACTGGTCGAGGCCCAGCGGCGGCTGTCCTCCCCCGCCAGACTTGGCCGCGCCAGGCTTGGTCCCCGCACCCGCCGCTCTTCTCTGATCTCTGTTGATGGGACACCTACCGTGTTCGTGCGCCTGCCGCGATCTAGGCCATCGGCGTTACAGGTTCAAGGCTTTGCTTGATTCTGCGCCTCACGTCGCGGCGAAAGCGATCAAATCAGGCGATTGGTCTCTGCAACCTGCCTGGCCCGCCTCACAGTTCCATCGGTATCGGAGATCGTTCGCCTTGCCGCCTCGTCGCTTCTGATGGTCAGCCGCGCCGACTGGACGGCCATCGGCTTTCCGGCAGCGCCAATGGGGTACGTGGCGATTGACCTGACGATCGGATTGATCGCCATGCTCTTCCCTTTCGAAGTTCTGATTGAATCCATGGCTTTATCCCTTTTAGAAAAAATAAAAACATAGGCGCCGAGGAAAAACTCGGCACATCCCGAAGAAATTTTCGAAGATATCCGCAGACATAGCAGATTTATTCCAAAATTATATCCGTCTATTTTTCAAATGGAAGCAAGGAATTTCGTTATTACTCTTGAATAGAGCGCCGATTTCCGTTATATATCACATATGGTTTGGGCCAGAATTGGCATCTCGCGGCGTCAGAGGTTCTCGACCCGCCAATCTCATCCCAAAAGGCCAGGACAATGCCCGACCGCACCACCCGTTCCATCGCCCATTTCACCGCGCCATTCATGCTCGGTGGCCTGGAAGGACAACTGCCGGCCGGCGACTACGACATCGATCACGACGAGGAGTTGATCGAGGACATGTCGCGGCTTGCCTGGCGCCGCGTCGCCACCTTCATCCATCTGCCGGCAAAGGCGGTGAACAACCCGCTCACCAGCCAGCTCGTCGCCATCGACCACCTGGACCTCGAAACCGCGCTGGTGCGCGACCGGGAGAATGCAGCATGATCCGTTTTCAACAGAATGCGCGACCGCGCACCGACACCCCCTCGCATCTCTTCGCCATCGGCCAGACCGTGCGGATGAAAAGCCGGACCGGCTTGGTCAACAAGGCCGCGGAACTGTTCGAGATCAAGAGCAGGCTGCCGGTCAAGGACGGTTCCCCGCAATACCGCATCCGCAGCGACCAGGAGACCCACGAACGGGTCACCACGGAAGACAATCTCGAACTGGCCGACAATCCGGCCAGCTGAGCGGAGGCCAGCCGACACACCGCGCAACCGCAAACGCCTCGCGGCGTGAGCCTGCACACCAGATGCAGGAGTTTTGCGATGTCCCTCACCGCCTTTGCCCTCAACTGTTCGCTGAAAGCATCCAGCGACAAGGAAAAATCGTCCACCGACAAGATCATCGCCGATCTGCTCGCGGCGCTCAAACCGCATGGCGTGGAAGGCGAGGTCGTGCGCACGCTTGATCATGACATCAAGCCTGGCGTGCTCTCCGACATGGGCAGGGGCGACGACTGGCCTGGCCTGCGCGAAAAGATCCTGGCCGCCGATATCTTCATTCTCGGCTTGCCGATCTGGTTGGGCCAGCCATCGAGCGTCGCCAAGCGCGTCATGGAGCGGATGGATGCCTTTCTCGAGGAGACCGACGACAAGGGCCGCATGCCGGCCGCCGGCAAGGTGGCCCTGGTGGCGATTGTCGGCAACGAGGACGGCGCGCATCATTGCCATGCGGAGTGCTTCCAGGCGCTGAACGATGTCGGCTTCACCATTCCCGCCAATGGCGGCGTCTACTGGGTCGGTGAAGCCATGCATGACGTCAATTACGTCGACCTGCCGAAAACCCCCGCCAAGGTTACCGAAGCCATCGAAATGGCGGCCTCAAACGCTGCTCATCTGGCCGGCCTGCTCAAGAGCAAAGCTTATGTTGGCGTGGACAAATAATGGCCTTCCCCTCATGCGGGAGACGGCAGAATCTCAGCACGGCCCCTCGCCGACGATGCGGTAATCCGAGGCCCGCACCTCGCAGGCGTTGGGGAAGGTGCGCATCTCTCCATGCCGGCGGGCGCACACCGGAGCATATTCGCGGGTGCAGAACGTCTGCTCGCCACCGCCGCCACCGCCATCACCGCCGTGACAGGCGCCGTCACGCACGATGCGATAACCCGCCCGATCGGCCAGACAGGCATTGGCGAAGGTCTGGCGATCTCCGCCGCGCCGGGCGCAGACCGGCTCGTATTGCTTGGTGCAGAATTGCGGTTCAGGGCGCGGCGGACGCGGTCGCGGCCCAGGTCCGTCATCGACGACGACCGTGCAGGCGGCAAGAATTGCCGACAGGAAAAGGACGGCAAAAACCTGCCGTGAAAAGATCGCCGCAAGAAACCTCATGATCGTCTCTCCCTCGATCCCCGTCCCGGTCCGTACCGCCCAAGACTGCGTGGCGGTTCGTTGATGATGATATCGATCAAAACAAGATTTGGATCAGTCACCCAATGGCGTGATCGTCGTCATTCCACCGCCAATTGCAACCCTTGTTTGCGGCTTCTGTAGGAGAACGACACCCGAACCGATGGGGCCCAGCCGCGTCCCCGGCAATCGTCGCTCCTGGCCCATCCATGACCGGTGCTGTGGGCCGATGACCCTTCCGCCAACGAAGCCTATTTGCGGCCGGTCGACGCTTTGATCGGTCGATTTTTGCGTCGGGATGCGCCAAGGGCGGCGGCCCGCGGCGCTATCTTGCAACCTTCACGTTTCCGTGCGATAAATTCTGTGTTCGGGCATTTGCGACCCGGAGAGCGGAACGTTTTGGACGACCTTTCCCCGATACTGTGAATCTCTGACGGCCCCGTTTTTCGGCGGGGGGTTTGACCATGCGCCAATGCATGACTGCCGAAAGCAACCACCAGGAACTGCCCTCGACGCCAGGTGGCGGGCAGGACCACCAAGACTGAACGGGTGAAGGAGTTTCCCCAATGGCCCAGACCGGCACCGTTAAATTCTTCAATGCGACCAAAGGCTTCGGTTTCATCACGCCCGACGGCGGCGCCAAGGACGTGTTCGTCCACATTTCAGCGATCGAGGCCTCGGGCCTGCGCACGCTCGTCGATGGCCAGAAGGTCACTTTCGACGTCGAGCCGGACCGCATGGGCAAGGGCCCGAAGGCGGTCAACCTGCGCGCAGCCTGAGCGATCGGCGCGCGCGCATCCCAGGCGGATGGGCGAACGAGGAGCTTGACCAGCACCTGGGCAGGCAGACGGGTTTTTGAAAGGCGCGGCGGTTTTCGCCGCGCCTTTTTCATGTCCGCCGCGCAGCGCAGACTCATCTCATCCGGAAGTTCATCCCGGGTCCGGGCCAATGACGCGCATCAAAACAAGCACTTAAAGCGACGTGCTTTAAGTACCAGCAAAACTTTCTCTTGCCGATAGCGCTAAAATAAAGGACAAATTTGCATTCGGGCATTTGCCGGCCCGAGACTGGAGTTTATGGGATCAAAGGAGCTTCCCATGCCGCAGACCGGCACCGTCAAATTCTTCAACCATGCCAAGGGCTTCGGCTTCATCACACCGGATGATGGCGCGAAGGATGTCTTCGTCCATATTTCGGCCGTGCAGGCGTCGGGTCTCCCCGGTCTCGAAGATGGGCAGAAAGTGACATTCGACACCGAGCCGGACAAGCGCGGCAAGGGACCCAAGGCCGTCAACCTGTCGGTCGGCTGAGCCGGCTTCGGACCGGCTCCGACAGTCAGGTCCGCGCCGAAAGGTGCGGTTTTGAGGCGGTGAAAGAATGCGTGCGGCCAAATTTTCGTTCAGCCCCCGTTCAGCCACGGTCCCATATTAGTCATTCGTAAAGCCGGACTGCATCCCCTGCAAGAAACTGCACGGTCCGGTACGAAGGAGACCAAGATGAACCGCATTTTCAAGACAGCCGTGCTGTCCGCAGCCGTGGTCGCCACCACGCTGGGGACCTTCTCGGCGGCCAATGCCGATGACTGGCGCCGTTGGCACCATCACGGCCATGGCCATGGCGATGCCGTGGCAGCCGGCGTTCTCGGCCTTGCCGCCGGCGCATTGATCGGTGGCGCATTGGCTAATGACCGGCCACCGCCCGATTCCGACCGTTATTACGATGACGGTTACTACGATCGTGACGTGCGGGTGCGCCCTGCCCCGGTCCGCCGCTACTACGCGGAACCGCAGGTGGTCTATGCCGACCGTTACGCCGAACCGTGGACGCGCGGCTGGTACGAGTACTGCTCGGACCGCTACCGCACCTTCAATTCCCGTACCGGCACCTTCACCGGCAGCGACGGCGAACAGCATTTCTGCACCGCAAACTGAGGCTTCCCTGCCCCAAACAAAAATGCGCTGACCGCAAGGCCAGCGCTTTTTTGTTGTCGGTTTGTTGGGCTTCCGGCAGCGGTCCCCATCTCATTCAGGTCAAAAACGGGTTGGTTCGCCGTTCCTCGCCAAAACGCCCGCCGGGGCCATGGCCGCAGATGAAGCCGATGTCGTCGCCGAGCGGCAACAGCTTGTTTTTGATCGAGGCGATGAGGGCCGCATGGTCGCCGCCGGGCAGGTCGGTGCGGCCGACCGAACCGCGAAACAGAACATCGCCGACATGGGCGAATTTGGCGGCGCGGTTATAATAGACGACGTGGCCCGGTGCGTGGCCGGGACAATGCAGCACCTCGAACACATGGCCGCCGAACGACACCGTCTCGCCTTCGGCGAGGAACCGATCGGGCACGCAGTTTCGCACACCGCCGATGCCGTAGCGCCTGCCCTGGTTTTCCAGATTGTCGAGCAGCATCTTGTCGGCTTCATGCGGGCCGATGATCTCGACGCCGAGTGCTTCCTTCAGTTCCATGGCGCCGCCGGCATGATCGATATGACCGTGCGTGATCCAGATCGCCTCGGCCGCGATCGCGTTGTCCTTCAACGTTGCCAGCACCTTGTCGATGTCGCCGCCCGGATCCACGACGACGCCATGCTTGTCGTCCATGTCGAACAGGATGGTGCAGTTCTGCTGGAACGGTGTGACCGGCACGATGCCGGCATTGAGCTGACCCATGATCGTCCTTTCGCTGTGTCAGCGATCATGTAGAGGCATCGCTTAAAACCGTCCACAGCCGGAAGGCCAAACAGTGCGTCTCCAAAGGAATGGGCGGCCGAAGCCGCCCATTCTGCGAAGCCCGAGATCGGCAGGCTTATTTCTTCATGGCGCCCATGACCGCGCCGAGAATGCCGGTCAGGATCGCGCCACCGCCGGCGCCACCGACGATGTTCTGCAGGTTGAGCGCGCTGCCCAGGCCGCTGGTCGCCGCCGCGGCCGCGTCAGGACTGATCGCACCGCCGCCAAGCAGGCTGCCGAGGATCGCCGCGCCGCCGACACCGCCGATGGCTCCGCCCAGGATTTTGGGAAGCTGACCCATTGCCGCCGTCTTGATCGCCGCGCCGACCGCCTGACCACCAATGATGCCTGTGATGATCTGAATGATGATCGGAAGAAGCGTGTTCATGTCCATATGATTAGTCCCTCCATAGCTGCCAGCCTCCCGGGCCGACACCATCATGAGACGCCGAATTGGAGGAAAGTCAAATGCAGAAACGCTGAAATAAAAGGGGCGGCCCGAAAACCGCCCCTGCTTGCGCGAAAAGCTGTGACTATCGTTATTCTGCGGCGATAGCATGCTTGGGTTGAACGGCGATAGAATAGTCGTTCATGAGATTCTTGGCGATCTCGCCGACTTCGAATCGGTAAGGGCCGATCTCCGAAACCGGGGTTACTTCCGCTGCCGTTCCGGTCAGGAAGCACTGCTCGAACCCTTCCAGTTCTTCCGGCAGGATGGCGCGTTCGATGATCTCCAGGCCGCGATCCCTGGCGAGACCAATGACCGTGCGGCGGGTAATGCCGTCGAGGAAGCAATCGGGCTTGGGCGTGTGGATCTTGCCGTCCTTGACGAAGAAGATGTTGGCGCCCGTCGCTTCGGCGACCTGGCCCCGCCAGTCGAGCATCATGGCGTCGGCATAGCCCTTGGCCTCGGCGGCATGCTTGGACATGGTGCAGATCATGTAGAGGCCGGCGGCCTTCGACCGCGACGGCGCCGTGCGCGGATCGGGCCGGCGCCATTCCGCCACATCGAGACGGATGCCCTTCAGCTTCTGCGCCGGGTCGAAATAGCTCGGCCATTGCCAAATGGCGATGGCGACGTTGATGCGGTTGTTTTGCGCCGAAACACCCATCTGCTCGCTGCCGCGCCAGGCGATCGGCCTGACATAGGCGTCCTGGAAGCCCTGCTTCTTCAGGAGCGTGGTCGACGCGTCGTTGAGCTCGGCCACCGAATAGGGAATCTTGAAGCCGAGCAGGCGTGCCGATTCATGCAGGCGTTCCGTATGCTCGTTGAGCTTGAAGATCTCGCCGCCATAGGCGCGCTCACCCTCGAAGACCGCGCTGGCGTAATGCAGGCCGTGGGTCAGCACATGAATCTTGGCGTCCCCCCACGGGACGAACGCGCCATTCATCCAGATGAAGCCGTCCAGTTGATCGAAGGGAACGGATGCCATGATAACCTCCCGCGGGTCGCGACCCGCATATCCTAGTGTCGTTGCGTGTTCTTTTTTGGCAGCGCCATGTGGTTGGAGACGCCGGCCGGTGTCTGGAAGCGTAAGCGGATAATCGCGCCCTGGCAAACTCAGGAAGTTCCGGAAAAACCGGCCTGCCTCGCCTTTTCGTTCGCAATCCGCCCAAAAGCTTGTCAAAAATTACCATTGCAGGGAAATTACGTCAATAGTACTGACATAATCTCCCGTTCCCATGGAGAAATGATGACGGATAAAAGCCCAGCTGCCGGAAAACCGATCAGGACCGCGATCACCAGCGAGGACGGCATTGACTTCGCTCTCATCGAACTCTTCTTCTTCGCCTATCGCGACTTCACCTCCGATCCCGATCAGATCCTGGCCGACTACGGCTTCGGCCGCGCCCACCACCGCGTGCTGCATTTCGTCAACCGCCGGCCGGGCCTGACCGTCGCCGAATTGCTCGACGTGCTGAAGATAACCAAGCAGAGCCTGGCGCGTGTGCTGAAGCAATTGATCGACACCGATCACGTCGTGCAGTTGCAGGGCCCGCGCGACCGTCGCCAGCGCGAACTCTATCCGACGGCCAAGGGCCGTGCGCTGGCGCTGGCGCTGGCGCGGCCACAGTCACGCCGCATCCGTGCTGCATTGGAAGATTCCGGCGCCACCGAACGGGCCTTGGTGGAACGCTTCCTCGAAGCAATGGTCAATCCGGAACTGAGAGCTCAGATCGACGTTGGGTCCGCAAAAATGTCAGGGAAAAGCCATGGAGAGCACTGAGAGGGTCGACACCGCGGCCGCACCGGATGACGACGCACCACATCTGCTCGTGGTCGACGACGACACCCGCATTCGCAATCTTCTCAAGCAGTATCTGACCGAAAACGGCTTTCGCGTCACCGTCGCCGGCAATGCCGGCGAGGCCCGCCGCAAGCTCGCCGGCCTCGATTTCGACCTGCTCGTGCTCGACGTGATGATGCCGGGAGAAAGCGGCGTCGATCTCACCAAGGCGCTGCGTGCCGAGAAGAACGTGCCGATCCTGATGCTGACGGCCTTGTCGGAAACCGACAGCCGCATCTCGGGGCTCGAAGCCGGCGCCGACGATTACCTGCCAAAACCCTTCGACCCGCGCGAGCTGATCCTGCGCATCAACAACATCCTGCGCCGTGGCGGCCCGGCGGCGACGCCCAAGGTCGAGCAGCTGGTGTTCGGCCCCTACACCTTCCAGATCGCCAGGCGCGAACTGAAGCGCGGCGGCGAGGCGCTGAAGCTGACCGACCGCGAACAGGAGATCCTGGCGATCTTCGCCGCGCGCGCCGGCGAAACCATCCCCCGCCACGAACTCGTCGGCGACGATTCGGAAGTCGGCGAGCGCACCATCGACGTCCAGATCAACCGGCTGCGCCGCAAGATCGAGCGCGATCCGTCCAATCCGGTCTGGCTGCAGACCGTGCGCGGTATTGGGTATCGGCTCAGCGTGGAATAGAATGCCGGCGGCGGCCCAAGTGCATGGTCCCGAAAAGTGGGAACCGGTTTTCGGAAAAGATCATGCTCCAACAAAGAGTTGGATCAGGATGACGATTCAGCCAAACGTCATCCCGACCCAATACCGCCGACGGATGAAAAGAGCCAATGGCGACCACGGAACTGGAACAGCCGGACAATGACGGTTTGAGTGCACGCGCCACACGGTCGCTCAAGGCGGTGCCGCGCATCTGGAACCGGTTCTGGCGCCTGGTTTCGCTTTACATGCCCAAGCGCCTCTATGCGCGCTCGCTGATCATCGTCATCGCGCCGATGATCCTTTTGCAGTCGGTCGTCGCGTTCGATTTCATGGAACGCCACTGGGCAACCGTGACGCAACGCCTGTCGCAGGCCACCGTGCGCGACATCGCCGCCATCATAGACCTGATCGAGACTTATCCGCACGACGCCGACTACGCCAACATCATCCGCATCGCGCAGGATCGCATGCAGCTGAAGGTCGATCTCCTGCCGCCCGATCCGCTGCCGCCGCCCGGTCCAAAGCCGTTCTTCTCTATCCTCGACGATGTTCTCTCCGCCGAAATCACCCGGCAGATCAACCGCCCCTTCTGGATCGACACTGTCGGCAATTCCAACATCATCGAAGTGCGCGTCCAGCTCGAGAACAAGGTGCTGCGCGTCTTCGTGCGCCGCAGCCAGGCCTATGCCTCCAACACCCACATTTTCCTGATCTGGATGGTCGGCACATCGCTGGTGCTCCTGATGATCGCCATCCCCTTCCTGCGCAACCAGATCCGGCCGATCCTGGCGCTTGCCGAGGCCGCCGAAAGCTTCGGCAAGGGCCGGCCGATGCCGCGCGATTTCCGCCCGCGCGGGGCCGAAGAGGTGCGCCGCGCCGGCTTTGCCTTCATCCAGATGCGCGAGCGCATCGAGCGCCAGATCGAGCAGCGCACGGCCATGCTGACCGGTGTCAGCCATGATCTCAGGACCATCCTTACTCGCTTCAAGCTGCAGCTGGCGTTGGCCGGCGGCAAGGCCGAGACCAAGGCGGCGCTCGACCAGGACATCGAGGACATGCAGTCGATGCTGGAAGGCTATCTCGCCTTTGCCAAGGGCGAGGCCTCGGAGGACCCGGGACGTTTCGATCTCGAAGCCTATTTCCAGAAGCTTGGCGAAGAAGCGAACTTGCGCAAATGCAGACTGTCGACGACGCTTTCCGGCGATCCGACCGTGCATGTCAGGCCGAACGCCTTCGCGCGGCTGCTGTCCAACGTCATCGGCAATGCCTTCCGCTATGCCCGCACCGTTGAGGTCACCGCCGACCACGGCCGCGGCTCGCTTCTGGTCACCGTCGACGATAATGGGCCAGGCATTCCGGCCGACAGGCGCGAAGACGTGTTCAAGCCCTTCGTGCGGCTCGACGAAGCCCGTAATCTCGACGCCAGCGGCACCGGGCTCGGCCTGTCGATCGCCCGCGACATCGCCCGCAGCCATGGCGGCGACATCACGCTCGACGACAGCCCGATGGGTGGCCTGCGCGCGGTGATCAAGGTTCCGGCCTGATTTCTATTTGGCATGATCTTGCCTGAAAACCGCTTTCGACTTTTCGGGATCACGGTCTGCTTCATCCGCCCGTCATGAAACCATGGTCAAGAGCGCGCATGAAGCGCGCGACCGCACTTGATTCGTCCTTGCCGCCTCACTTCGACCCCGTGCCCGTCAGGGTGCGCTGGAGCGAAGCGAGGGCGGCCGCATGGTCGCCGTTCCGGCATCGTTTCAAGGCAATCGCCGGCCTCCGGAGCAAAGGACCGCCATGCGCATAGTGATGGTCACCGACGCCTGGCGCCCGCAGGTCAACGGCGTCGTCCACACGCTGGAGCGGCTCACCGAGACCCTGAAATCCTTCGACGTCGCGGTCGAGTTCCTGACCCCGAACATCTTTCGCACCCTGCCCCTGCCGACCTACCCCGACATCCGCCTGGCGCTGACCACGCCCGGCCATGTCGCGCGCCTGATCGACGGCTACAAGGCCGACCACATCCACATCGTCACCGAAGGACCGCTTGGCATCATGGCGCGGCGCCATTGCCGCAATGCCGGCCGGCCGTTCACCACCAGCTACCACACCCGCTTTCCCGAATATCTCAGCGCCCGCCTGCCGGTGCCGGAGAGCTGGGCCTATCGCTGGCTGCGCGATTTCCACAATTCGGGCCAAGGCACGCTGGTCGCCACCCAGTCGCTCGCCGACGATCTCACGGCGCGCGGCTTCAACAAGCTGAGGCCCTGGACGCGTGGCGTCGACACCGAGCATTTCCGGCCCGACAAGCGCAAGAACCTCGGCTTCCCCAGCCCGGTCTTCCTCTGTGTCGGCCGCGTCGCCATCGAAAAGAACCTGTCGGCCTTCCTCGACCTAGACCTGCCCGGCAGCAAGGTGATCGTCGGTGAAGGGCCCGAGCTTGCCAAGCTGAAGGCGAAATATCCTAGGGCGCATTTCCTCGGCCATCGCCCCAATGACGAACTGGCCGAAATTTACGCCTCGGCCGACGTCTTCGTCTTCCCCAGCCGCACGGACACTTTCGGAAATGTCATCATCGAGGCGCTGGCCAGCGGCACGCCGGTCGCCGCCTATCCGGTGACCGGGCCGATCGACATCGTTGGTGACGGTGTCGGCGGTGCTGTTTCCACCGATTTGCGCGAGGCCGCGCTGGCCGCGCTCGACGTCAGCCGCGACCAGGCCCGCGAGCGCGCCATGCGCTACAGTTGGAAGGCCTGCGCGGAAATGTTTCTCGACGCGGTCGGGGAAGCACTGGGAAAGACGCGCAAGCTGGCGGCCTGATCCGACAGGCCGGCGGGGACGCCAAGGAACGAGGCGGTATTCTGGTTGGCCTCGGAAAGCCTAGAACAGCCTGCCGCCGTCCGGCACCTTGCGCTCGATGGCGCCCAACACCACGGCGCCCTCTTCATCGGGAAAGCCGAGCGTCAGCACTTCCGACATGAACGGGCCGATCTGGCGCGGCGGGAAATTGACCACCGCGAAGACCTGGCGGCCGATCAAGGTCTCGGGCGTATAATATTTGGTGATCTGCGCCGAGGACTTCTTCACTCCGATCTCGGGTCCGAAATCGATCTTCAGCTTGAAGGCCGGCTTGCGCGCCTCCGGAAACGGTTCGGCCTCGACGATCGTGCCGGCACGGATGTCGACACGATCGAAATCGGCGAAGCTGATTTCAGGCTTGCGCTCGTTGTTTGAACCCATGTCGAACGCTTCTGCTCAGGCGTTGCCGAAGGTCTCGAACAGCACGCCGGCCAGCGCGTCCTTGGCCGAGGTTCCCGACCAGACGACGAACTGGAAAGCCTGGAAATAGCATTCGCAGGCTTCCAGCGCCGAGGACAAAAGCACCTCGACCTGCTGGCTCGAGGGTTCGACCCCGCCGGCGAGCAGCAGCGACTGGCGGAACATGATCGCGCCTTCCTGCTCCCACAGGTCGAAATGGCCGAACAGCATCTGTTCGTTGATCAGCGACAACAGCCGCATCACTTCCAGCGTGCGGGCTTCCGGCACTTTAATGTCGAAGGCGCAGGCAAGGTGCAGCGCCTCGAAATCCTCCATCCACGAGAAGGAGACGTGATAGTCGGTCCAGCTGCCGGCAACCGAGATCGAGATTTCGTCATCGCCGGCCCGTTCGAAGGACCAGTCATTGTTGTGGGCCACCTGCTCGATCACATCCACCGGATGGATTTCGCGGGAAAATTCGAGTTCGAGAAGTTCCATGGAATGCTTCCTGTGTTCAGGGGGAGCGCCACACGCTCCGCGGGGCACACACGACGAACAATCTTGTCTAGAACTCGGACGGCCGGGACTTATCAACGCAAAGACCCCAGACCGAACCCCACCGCCCGGTTGCATGACCCTGCTCCGAATCATGCAACAAATTCAGTCTATTGATCGGGAGTCGCGTGAACAGCCCAATTTTTCGCACTGCGTCATTCGCATGTGGAAAGGTGCCTGTCACAAAGAGTCACGCAATGCCGGTAAGCGATTCACGGCAAAGCGATTTTCAGGCTGGTGCTTTGTGGAAAAGTTTAACGAATTATTTTTTCGGCTTGGGCTTCGCCGGCGCCGCAGGTGTGGCCTGACCGGTCAGCTCGGCGATCCTGGCCTCGAGCGTCTCGATGCGCGAGGCGAGCCTGCCGTTTTCTTCCCTCGCCTTGGCGGCCATCTCGCGCGCGGCCTCGAACTCCTCGCGCTGCACGACATCCATGGAGTTGAGGATGCGTTCCGCCTGGCCCTTGAAGGCCGTCTCCACCTCGCGCCGCACGCCTTGAGCGGCACCGGCGGCATCGGTCATCAGCTTGGCGAATTCATCGAGAATGCGGTTCGGTCCGGTCGACATGGCAAATCCTCGCTTGCTTGATTTGAATTAGTGACGTGGCGCCAGGAATGCAAGAACGTTGGGACCCGATGCGGCCTCCGCGCTGCTATGGCGCACGTCCCGCATGATGGGCGCGGGTCCTGCAGGAGCCTCTCGAACGGCTCCGAAGCTGTACTTGGTAGCGGCAACTCGCCTATTGTAAGGCCCTCGTCTCCCTTCACGCACGTTTCAATCAGGATCACCAATGGCAACGCCCCCGCGCAGACCGACAAATCCGACGGAAGCCGCCGAAGCAGTCTTCAAGCCGGTCAAGAAACCGGCCGCGGCCCCGCCTCGCGAACCCTCCACCGCACCGAATGCCCGCGAGCTTGTCTCGATCAGGATCGACCGGGCCGTGCTCGATCATTTCCAGGAAGATGGTCCCGGCTGGCAGGACAGGATCAACGACGCCTTGCGCGAAGTGGTGGCCGCCAAGCCCAGGGGGTAAGCACGGCTTCCCCGGCGACGGAGCTGGAAGCGAATCTGTTCCCGGACCCGAATCTGTTCCCGCAGCATTGACGCCCGTGACCTTGCCTTGACCCTGCCAAAACCCTGCCGCATGGTCCGCGCCGATCGCAACCGAGAGCTCCCCGTTGAACGAATATTTCCTGCTGCCGCTGGCTTCGCTGCCTTTTCCCAATATCAATCCGATCCTCGTCCAGATCGGGCCGCTGGCGGTGCACTGGTACGGCATCGGTTACATCGTAGGCATCCTGTTTGCCTGGTGGTATGCCAAGCGGCTCGCCGCCAATCCTAAACTCTGGCCCGACGGCGTCCTGCCGATGAAGCCTGAGGATCTCGACGATTTCATTGTCTGGGCGGCCATTGGCGTGGTTCTGGGCGGCCGCACCGGCTATGTCCTGTTCTACGACCTGGCGCGCTATATCGCCCATCCGCTCGACATCTTCGCTGTCTGGCAAGGCGGCATGTCCTTTCATGGCGGCCTGCTCGGGGTCATCCTCGCCATGACGCTGTTTTCCATAAAGCGCGGCATCCGCACCTGGTCGCTGTTCGATGTCGTGGCAGCTGGCGTGCCGGTCGGTCTCGGTCTCGTGCGCGTCGCCAACTTCATCAACTCCGAGCTCTGGGGGCGGCCCACCGATGTGCCCTGGGCGATCGAATTCCCCAATGGCGGTCCGTTCACCCGCCATCCGAGCCAGCTTTACGAGGCCTTGCTCGAAGGGCTGGTGCTGTTTGTCGTGCTGCGCATCCTTACCCATTCGCGCCTCAAGCTGAAGACACCGCGCTTTGTCGGCGGCGCCTTCATCTGCGGCTACGGCCTGTCACGAATTTTCGTGGAGTTCTTCCGCGAACCCGACCAGCAGCTCGGCTATCTCCTCGGCACCAACTGGCTGACCATGGGCATGATCCTGTCGACGCCGATGGTGCTGGCCGGCATCTGGGCGATGGCGACGGCCAAGCCGATGACGCAAGCGCAGCCGCAGGCGACATGACGCGGCTGAAGGCTCGTATCGTCGACCTGATCGAGGCGGTCGGTCCGATGCCCATCAACGAATACATGGCGCTGTGCCTGTTCGATCCGCGCGATGGTTATTACACCACGCACGAGCCGTTCGGCGCGGCCGGCGACTTCATCACCGCGCCGGAGATCAGCCAGATGTTCGGCGAACTCGTCGCCGTCTGGCTTTATCAGGCTTGGGCGGCGATCGGCCGGCCGATGCCGGTCACCGTCGCCGAGATCGGCCCCGGCCGTGGCACGCTGATGAAGGACATGCTGCGCACTCTGTCGCGGCTCGATCCGGCCTTGGCCAATGGCGCCGCCTTCGCCATGATCGAGACCAGTCCGCGCTTGGCCGAGATCCAGAAGCAGACGCTTGGAGCGACACCCTTCGCGATAGACTGGCATGAAGCGATCGAGACCCTGCCCCATCAACCGCTGTTGATCGTCGGCAACGAATTGTTCGATGCCGTGCCGATCCGCCAGTTCATCCGCGCCGGCGCCGACTGGCGCGAGCGCATGGTCGGCCTGGACGATGCCGACAATCTTTGCTTCTTCGCCGGCGCCGGCTCGGTCGACCCGACGCTGCTGCCCAGGGATGCGGCCGACGCGCCGCAAGGCGCGATCGTCGAAATCGCGCCCGCCCGCACCGCCTTGATGGCGGCGATCGCTGAGCGCATGGCGGCTCATGGCGGCGCCGGGCTATTCCTCGACTACGGCCATCTGCGGCCCGGCGTCGGCGACACGCTGCAGGCCTTGCGCCGGCACAATCACGAAGATGTGCTGGCCAATCCCGGTGAGGCAGACCTTACGTCCCATGTCGATTTCGCCGCTCTTGCAGCGATCGTGCGCGCGCATGGTCTCGATGCCCATCTGTCGACGCAGGGCAATTTCCTGCTCGGCATGGGCATTCTGGAGCGCGCCGGCCAGCTGGGCGCCGATGCCGGCCAGGCGGCACGCGACAACATATCGGATGCCGTCGAACGGCTCGCCGGGCCGCAAGCGATGGGCGAACTCTTCAAGGTCCTGGCCGTCGTTCCACGCGACGTCTCCGTCAGGCCCTTCGCAACGGCGGATTGACTTTTCGTCGCTACCCCTCCCAATCTCCCGTCCGGTAAAAGAGCCGCCGGACTGCCGGCCGCTTTTCCTTGACGAAACCGCCCACACGGACAACAACGCCCGCATGCTCAATCAGACCAAACCGGATCCCATTCGGTCGCCGCTGCTGGACAAGGCACAGGCACAAGGCATCCGCCACGGCTATTTCACCCGCATCGGCGGCGTCTCCACGGGCATCTACCGGGGCCTCAACATCGGCACCGGGTCGGATGACGACCAGGCACTGGTGACCGAGAACCGCGCCCGTGTCGCCGCCTGGATAGGCGTGCCCGCAAATCATCTGCTGACCGCCTGGCAGGTCCATTCGCCCGACGTCATCGTCGCCAGGGAACCCTTTGCCGGCGAGCGGCCAAAGGCCGACGCCATCGTCACCGACCGGCAGGGCATCGCCATCGGGGCCTCAACCGCCGATTGCGGCCCGGTTCTGTTCGCGGATGCCGGCGCGCGCATCATCGGCGCCGCGCATGCCGGCTGGAAAGGCGCTTTGTCAGGCGTGCTCGAAAACACCATTGCCGCCATGGAGAGCCTCGGCGCCCGGCGCGAAAACATCATCGCCGTGCTTGGCCCTTCCATCGGCCCCGACAATTACGAAGTGGGGCCCGAATTCGTCGCCCGCTTCGTCGAGGCCGACAGCGAAAATGCCCGGTATTTCGTGCCTTCGGCCCATGCCGGCCATTCGATGTTCGACCTCAACCGCTACACGATCGACCGGCTGGCCAAGGCTGGTGTGACGGCCGATGGCCTTGGCCGCTGCACCTATGCCGAGGAAGATCTGTTTTACTCCTACCGGCGCACCACGCACCGCAGGGAGCCCGATTATGGCCGGCAGGTTTCGGCAATCGTTTTGGAGAAGGTATAATGGCGCTGCATTTTGAACGATCCGAATTCGACGCGCGGCGCGACCGGCTGATGATAGAGATGGCCGAGAAAAAGCTCGACGCCATCCTGCTGTTCGCCCAGGAAAGCATGTACTGGCTCACCGGCTACGACACGTTCGGCTTCTGTTTCTTCCAGTGCCTGGTGGTCAAGGCCGACGGCTCGATGGTGCTGCTGACCCGCTCGGCCGATCTGCGCCAGGCGCGCCAAACCTCGATCATCGACAACATTGTGCTGTGGACCGACCGCGACGGCGCCAATCCCGCGGTCGACCTGCGCAACCTGCTTAACGAACTCGACCTGCTCGGCGCCCGCATCGGCGTCGAATACGACACTCACGGCCTGACCGCCTATAATGGCCGCCGCCTGGACGAGCAGTTGCAGACCTTCGGCCAGATCGCCGACGCCTCCGGCATCGTCGGGCGGCTGCGCCTGTTCAAGAGCCCGGCCGAGGTCGCCAAGGCCGAAAAGGCAGCCAATCTCTCCGACGACGCGCTGGACGCGGCCCTGCCGCTGATCAAGCAGGGCGGCGACGAGGCGCTGATCCTGGCCGCCATGCAGGGCGCGATCTTCGCCGGCGGCGGCGACTATCCGGCCAACGAGTTCATCATCGGCTCCGGCGTCGATGCGCTGCTGTGCCGCTACAAGGCCGGCCGCCGCAAGCTCACCAAGAACGACCAGCTGACGCTCGAATGGGCCGGCGTCTTCCATCACTACCATGCGCCGATGATGCGCACGGTGCTGACCGGCAAGGTCTCCAAGCGCCATCAGGAGCTGTTCGACGCCGCACGCGCGGCACTTCTGGCCGTTGAAAAGGCGATGACGCCGGGCAACAGCTTCGGCGATGTGTTCGACGCCCATGCCCGCACCATGGAAGCGCACGGGCTGACCAAGCACCGGCTGAACGCCTGCGGCTATTCGGTCGGCGCCCGCTTCACGCCGTCCTGGATGGACATGCCGATGTTCTACCAGGGCAATCCCGAGCCGATCGCGCCGAACATGACGCTGTTTGCCCACATGATCATCATGGACTCCGAGACCGAGACGGCGATGACGCTTGGCCGCACCTACCTGACCACCGAATCCCAGCCGAAGCCGCTGTCCCGCCATGATCTCGACTTGATCGTGCAGTGAATCCATAATGGGAGGCGTTCTTCGCCAAGGAGTTAGAAGGCAAATGAGACGATCGCATGTGACGACCGTGTCATTGCTTGTGGCATTGGCTTTGACCGCCTGCACCAACGCAAAGGACGTCCTCGAACCTTCCGCCATCACCCCGCCGGCGGCCTCGGCGCAGCCCGCACCGGCCACGCAAGGCAGCGCTGCCGCCACCGTTCCCGCCCCGGCGCCATCCACGGCCGCGACGGCCACCACGACGGCGGGCGCGCCCGCGCCCATCACTTCGGCCCAGGCCGCCGCCATCCTGGCGAAGACCCGGCTGCAGATCGCGCCGATCGTCGGCGCTTCGGTGGAAGCCGCAACGCCGCTGACGGCGGAACTGCAGACACGCGCCAGGCAGCGCGGCATTACGCTGGCCGGCAGCCAGGACCAGACCGCGACCCATGTGCTCAAGGGCTACTTCTCGGCGATGACAGAGGGCAAGGACACCACGGTCATCTATGTCTGGGATGTCTACGACCCATCCGGCAACCGGCTGCACCGTATCAACGGCCAGATGAAGGCGCCTTCCACCGGTTCCGGCGACAGCGCGGGCGCCGACAGCTGGAAGTCGGTCTCGCCAGCCACCATGCAGGCGATCGCCGACCAGACCATCGACCAGTTTGCGGCCTTTCTCAGCGGCAAGGCGAGCTGAGGTGTTGCCAGCCGGTGATGCCGAACAGCTTTCTTAGGCTTAGCCGGCGGATTCACGATCTCGGCGCTTGCAATAGCCGCGCGGGCCGCTAAAAGCCCGGTTAAAAGGTGCAGGAGAGTCCGTCAGGCCTCTCCGTCCTCCACCAGGAACGGTGCATGAAACTCTTCGCGGGCAATTCCAACAGGGTGCTGGCCGAAGCGGTCGCCCGCTATCTCAACGTCCCGCTGGGCAAGGCCAGTGTCAGGCGCTTCGCCGACCAGGAAATCTTCGTCGAGATCCAGGAAAACGTGCGTGGCGAGGATGTCTTCATCCTGCAGTCGACCTCGTTCCCGACCAACGATCACCTGATGGAACTGCTCATCATGATCGACGCCTTCATGCGCTCGTCGGCCAAGCGCATCACGGCGGTTATTCCCTATTTCGGCTATGCCAGGCAGGATCGCCGCGCTTCCGGGCGCACGCCGATCTCTGCCAAGCTGGTCGCCAACATGATCACCCGTGCAGGTGTCGACCGGGTTTTGACGCTGGATCTCCATGCCGGCCAGATCCAGGGCTTTTTCGACATCCCCACCGACAATCTGTTCTCGGTGCCGGTGATGGCCCGTGACGTCAAGGCGAAGTACAAGCAACTCGGCAATGTCGTCGTCGTGTCGCCCGATATTGGCGGCGTGGTGCGTGCGCGTGCGCTTGCCAAGCGTTTCGACGCGCAACTTGCCATCGTCGATAAGCGCCGTGAGCGTCCCGGCGAATCGGAAGTCATGAACATCATCGGCGCGGTCGCCGGCAAGGATTGCCTTTTGATCGACGACATCGTCGATTCCGGCGGCACGCTGTGCAATGCCGCCGACGCACTGCTAGCCAACGGCGCCACCAGCGTCACCGCCTATATCACCCACGGCGTGCTGTCGGGCGGCGCGGTCGCTCGCATCAGCGGCTCGAAGCTACAGGAACTGGTGATCACCGATTCCATCCAGCCGACGCAAGGCGTGCTCGACGCGCCCAACATCCGCGTCATCTCGATCGCCGACCTGATGGGCGAAGCCATTTCGCGCACGGCGACCGAGGAATCGGTCTCGAGCCTGTTCGACTGAAAACCAGTTATCCCTGCGGCCCAGGTTACCCCTGCGGCCCAAGTTATTCCTGCGGCCCAAGTTATTCCTGCGGCAAGGCCGATGGCGTCGGCGCCTCCAGCCGGGCCGGGGCTCGCCGCATGCCTTCGCCGGCATCACGCGCGCCGCGCATATAGCCGCGCGGCGAGGAGCCAAGCATGCGCTTGAACATGGTGATGAAGGCCGGCACGCTGTCATAGCCGAGATCGAGCGCCACCCGCGTGATCGGCTCGCCATCGGCGAGCCTCGGCAGCGCCGCGAACAGGCAGGCCTGCTGGCGCCATGTCGACAGCGACAGGCCGGTCTGCCGCTGGAAGGCCCGCGTGAAGGTGCGCCGGCTCATGCCGACGGTATCGGCCCATTCGTCGATCGTCGCGTGCGGTGAGGGTGCGGCGACGAAACGCCGGCAAAGCGCCGCCAGTTTGGGATCCGACGGGAACGGCAGGCCGAGCGGCCGCTCCGGCAATTGCGGGATCTCATGCAGCAGCAGGTTCATGATCAGGCCACCGCGCCCTTCCAGTTCGCTGCCTTGCGGCAGCTTCTCGGATTCCACGATAAGACTGTGCATCAGGTCGGTGACGCCGACGACGCGCATGCCCTCCGGCAGGCCCGGGATCGCCTGCGGCATGACATAGACCGAGCGCATCGAAACGTCGCCGAGCATCTCGACGGAATGTTCGATGCCGGCCGGAATCCACATCGCATGGTCCGGCGGCACCATCCAGCGCCCATGCCGCGTCGTCACCAGCACGACGCCGACCAGCGCATGCAGCAACTGGCTGCGGCTGTGGTGGTGGTGCGGCACGTGGTAGCCATCCGGATATTCGGTCGGCAGCACCACCGCCGGCCCGACCGCCTGCTCGAGCCACTGCCAGCGCAGCCCGTGCAATTGCTCGAGGTCGGTGTGTCCGGCGCCGAAAATTTCCCTGGTTTTTGGCATTCGGTATGGCCCACTTGCGAAACTATTGGACCAAACCACGAAAGAAGTCGCCTGGCAACCGGACTATAAGGCTGCCTGCGGGAAGCGCCCGCCACGTCGCCTGCGGGAACAACCCCGCCAAAAAGACTACGGAGCCTATCTTGACCGATACGACAGCCACCGGCGTCGCGCCGCCTGCGACCGCCAGTCACGCGTCAGCCCAGGCGACGGCCTTCACCGTCATCCTGGCAGTGAGCCTCTGCCATTCCATCAACGACATCATGCAGTCGCTGCTATCGGCCATCTATCCGCTTCTGAAAGACAATTACGGCCTGGACTTCTGGCAGATCGGGCTGTTGACCTTCACCTTCCAGGTAACGGCATCCCTGCTGCAGCCGATCATCGGCGCGGTCACCGACAAGCGGCCGATGCCTTACTCGCTGCCCTGGGGCATGGCATCGTCGCTGATCGGCCTGGTCGTGCTGGCCTATGCCGGGCACTACTACCTGCTGCTGATCGGCGCCTCGCTGATCGGCATCGGTTCGGCGATCTTCCATCCGGAATCCTCGCGCATCGCCCGCTTCGCATCCGGCGGCCGGTTTGGCCTGGCGCAGTCGCTGTTCCAGGTCGGCGGCAATTTCGGCCAGTCCATGGGTCCCTTGCTGGCCGCCTTCATCGTCGTGCCTTTCGGCCAGACCAGCATCGCCTGGTTCGCCGTCGGCTCGCTGATCGGCATCGTCATCCTGTGGCAGGTCGGCGGCTGGTACAGCCGCCTGCGCGCCGCGCAAGGCAATCGCAAGGCGGCAAGCTTCGTGTCGCCCTTCCCGCGCCGCAAGGTGATGTGGGCCCTGGCGGTGCTGACCTTGCTGGTGCTGACCAAGAACGCCTACATCGCCAGCCTGGCCAGCTACTACACCTTCTATTCCATCCATAAGTTCGGCGTTTCGGTGCAGATGTCGCAGGTCATGCTGTTCCTCTTCCTCGGCTCTTCGGCGCTGGGCATCCTGCTCGGCGGTCCCTTCGGCGATCGCTATGGACAAAAGGCGATGATCTGGTTCTCGATCGTCGGTGTCCTGCCCTTCACCCTGGCGCTGCCCTACGCCAACATGGAATGGACGATGGTGCTGACCGTGCTGATCGGCCTCATCCTGTCGTCGGCCTTCTCCAACATCGTCGTCTTCGCGCAGGAGTTGGTGCCGGGCCGCGTCGGCACGATCGCCGGCATCTTCTTCGGCTTCGCCTTCGGCGTCGGCGGCATCGCGGCCGCGGTGCTTGGCGTCGTCGCCGACATGAAGGGCATCGACTTCGTCTTCCAGATCTGCTCCTACCTGCCGTTCCTGGGGCTGCTGACGGTGTTCCTGCCCAACATGAAGGAAGCCCGGAAGGCGCAAGCGGCCGCTTGAATCATCTGTGTCCAGGCAAAAGGCACCCGCCATATGGCGGATGCTTTTTGCCATTCCGGCAGGAGGGCTTCAGGCCTTGAAGAAGGCCAGCAGGTCGGCGTTGATGATGTCGGCGTGGGTGGTGGCCATGCCGTGCGGAAAGCCCTTGTAGACCTTGAGCTCGCCCTTCTTGAGCAGCTTGATGCTCAGCAGCGCCGAATCTGCGATGGGAACGATCTGGTCGTCGTCGCCATGCATGACCAGCACCGGCACGTCGATCTTCTGGAGGTCTTCGGTGAAATCGGTTTCCGAGAAGGCCTTGATGCAGTCGTAATGCGCCTTGGTGCCGCCCATCATGCCCTGGCGGTACCAGTTGTCGATAATGCCCTGCGAGACCACGGCGCCCGGACGGTTGAACCCGTAGAACGGGCCAGCGGGAACATCCAGACATAGCTGCGCGCGGTTGGCGGCGACGCCCGAGCGGAAGCCGTCGAAGACCTCGATCGGCAGGCCGCCGGGATTGGCTGGGGTCTTGAGCATGATCGGCGGTACCGCGCCGAGCAACGCTGCCTTGGCGACACGGCCGCCCGCTCCATACTGGGAGACATAGCGCGCCACCTCGCCGCCACCCGTCGAATGGCCGACATGGATGGCGTCCTTGAGATCGAGATGCGCGACAAGTTCAGCCACATCGGCGGCATAGGTGTCCATCTCGTTGCCGATATCCGTCTGCGTCGAACGGCCGTGGCCGCGGCGGTCGTGGGCGATGACCCGGTAGCCTTGGCCAAGGAAGAACAGCATCTGTGCATCCCAGTCGTCGCTGCTCAGCGGCCAGCCGTGATGGAACACGATGGGCTGACCGGTTCCCCAGTCCTTGTAATAGATCTGCGTGCCGTCCTTGGTGGTGATCGTGCCGCTGCCTGAGCCTGGTTTGGTCTGCGAGGTCATCTCAATCTCCGTTTGATTGCTATCGCGATAAACAATATCACGATAGCAATATCGCTAACCCAGCTCGAGGTTCTTGTCCATGGAAATATGTATCGCGACATCTTTTTCCGTGGTACATAATGCGTGCGCTTAATCGGCAAAGGAACCCACCGTGCCTCTCCCGCTGGACAATCAGCTCTGCTTCACGCTCTACGCCACCAGCATGGCGATCAATCGCACCTACAAGCCGATGTTGGACGAGATGGGGATCACCTATCCGCAATATCTCGTGCTCAACGCGCTGGGCGAGGCCGACGGCATGTCTGTCGGCACGATCGCGCACAGGCTCGCCCTGGAATCGAGCACGGTCACGCCGCTGGTGAAGCGGATGGAGCAGGCCGGCCTGGTTACCCGCCAGCGCAGCCAGACCGACGAGCGCCAGGTACAGGTCGACCTGACACCGGCCGGCCGCAAGCTGCTCGTCCAGTGCAACTGCCTGAACGCGACCCTGGTCGAACGCTCGGGCATGACGCTGGCCGAACTCGACACGCTGAACCGGCAGGTCCAGGCGTTGCGCGATGCGTTGAGCGGCGACCGGTAGCAACGGCCTTCCCACCGCCGCTTGCACGCCTGCCCGCCTTCCGCTATAGAGCCGCCACCCGCGTAGACACCCTTGGAGGCAACGCGGCGGAAGGCTGCCTTCCCCTTGTGATCCCGAACAAAGATCCGCTCGCTGCGGTTTCCGGCATTCGGACATCGAGGTCTGGCGGCTTTCGACGTTTACGGCCTGGTACATTGCCAACCGTAGGCGCTCCATAACACGCGAAAGGAAAAGCCATGAGCCACGATACTTACGAGCTCAAGGCCGAAGCGCGCGAACAGGTCGGTAAGGGGTCCGCCCGTGCAGTTCGCCGCAACGGTAAAGTGCCTGCAGTAATTTATGGTGACAGACAGCCTCCCCTGGCGATCGCGCTCACCTACAAGGACATCTACTACAAGATCCATGGCGGCGGGTTCCTGACCACGATCGCCACGATCGATGTCGACGGCAAGAAGATCCAGGTCCTGCCGAAGGACTTCCAGCTCGACCCGGTCAAGGATTTCCCTGTCCATGTCGACTTCCTGCGCATCGGCAAGGACACCGAAGTCAACGTCGATGTTCCCGTGCACTTCATCAATGAAGACAAGTCACCCGGCATCAAGCGGGGCGGCGTGCTCAACATCGTGCGTCACGAAGTCGAGTTCCACTGCCCGGCCAATGCGATCCCGGAATTCATCACCGTCGATCTCACCGGCGCCGACATTGGCGATTCGATCCACATCTCGTCGGTTAAGCTGCCGGCCGGCGTCAAGCCGGTCATCTCCGACCGCGACTTCACCATCGCGACCGTTGCCGGTTCGTCGGCGATGAAGCCGGAGACCGAAGAGACAGCTGAGGCCGCGGCTCCCGAAGCGGCTCCCGCCGCCGAAGAGAAGTAACTCTTTTCACGCCCGGAGGCGACGATGCCAGAAAAGACAGCGCTTGTCTTTGCCGGCCTCGGCAATCCGGGCGCGAAATACGCTGAAAACCGGCACAATGTCGGCTTCATGGCGGCGGACGCTATCGCCCGCCGCCATTCCTTTTCACCCTGGTCGAAGAAGTTCCAGGGCCTGATTTCCGAGGGCACGCTCGGCGGCGAAAAGATCATCCTGATCAAGCCGCAGACCTTCATGAACCTGTCCGGCCAGTCGGTCGGCGAAGCGCTGCGCTTCTACAAGCTCGACCTTTCCGCCCTCACCGTCTTCTACGACGAGATCGACCTTGCCGAAGGCAAGCTGCGCATCAAGACCGGCGGCGGCGCCGGCGGCCACAACGGCATCCGCTCGATCGACGGCCATGTCGGCAATGCGTACCGCCGTGTGCGCATCGGCGTCGGCCATCCCGGCGTCAAGGAAATGGTCCAGCATCATGTGCTCGGTGATTTCGCCAAGGCCGACCGCGACTGGCTCGACCCGCTGCTCGACGCGATCGCCGACAATGCGGCGATGATCGTCAAGGGCGACGAATCCGGTTTCATGAACAAGGCCGCCCTTGCCGTCCAGGGCAAGACCGGCGCCGAACCGGAAAACCCGGCGCGGAAGCAGTCGAGCCCGAAACAGCAAAGCCCGAAACAGCAAAGTCATGTCCGCCAGGCCCGCCCTCAGCAGCCGGTCGCCAAGCTGCCGGAAAGCGGCCCCATGGCCGCCATGCTGAAGAAACTCTTCGGCAACAAGGACTGAGGCGTAGGCGCATGCGGCGTCACGGGACTTGACGTTCCCAACCCCTATCGCCCATAGCCTCATCAAATTTCGCTTTTCCCGATAGGACTGGATAAAATGGGTTTCAAATGCGGCATCGTTGGCTTGCCCAACGTCGGCAAGTCGACGCTTTTCAACGCGCTGACGAGGACGGCCGCCGCGCAGGCCGCCAACTACCCGTTCTGCACCATCGAACCGAACACCGGCGAGGTGGCGGTGCCCGATCCGCGCCTGCAGAAGATCGCGGCGATCGGCAAGTCGAAGGAGATCATCCCGACCCGCATCTCCTTTGTCGACATCGCCGGCCTGGTCCGCGGCGCCTCCAAGGGCGAAGGCCTGGGCAACCAGTTCCTCGCCAACATCCGCGAGGTCGACGCCATCGTGCATGTGCTGCGCTGCTTCGAGGATGACGACATCACCCATGTCGAGGGCCGCATCGACCCCGTCGCCGACGCCGAGACGGTCGAGACCGAACTGATGCTCGCCGACCTCGACAGCCTCGAGCGCCGCATCGTCCAGTTCCGCAAGCGCGCCGGCAGCAAGGACAAGGAAGCGACGACCGTGCTGCCGATGATGGAGGCCGCGCTCGAGCTGCTGCAGGCAGGCAAGCCGACCCGCATCCTGCTCGACGGCATCTCGGCGGAAGATCTGCACATTTTGCAGGGCTTGAACCTTCTGACCTCACATCCCGTGCTCTACGTCTGCAACGTCGCCGAGGCGGACGCGGCCACCGGCAACGAGCACACCAGGGCCGTGGAGCAGATGGCCGCAGCGCAGGGCGCCCGCACTGTCGTCATTTCGGCCGCGATCGAAGCCGAGGTTGCGCAGCTCTCCGACGAGGAAGAGATGGAATTCCTGTCCTCGCTCGGCCTCGACGAGCCCGGCCTGAACAAGGTGATCCGTGCCGGCTACGAATTGTTGCAGCTCATCACCTATTTCACCGTTGGGCCGAAGGAGACGCGCGCCTGGACCGTGCACAAGGGCGCCAAGGCGCCGCAGGCGGCCGGCGTCATCCACACCGATTTCGAGCGCGGCTTCATCCGCGCCCAGACCATCGCCTACAACGACTTCGTCACGCTGGGCGGCGAAGTGGCGGCCAAGGAAGCCGGCAAGGCACGCGACGAAGGCAAGGAGTACGTCGTCCAGGACGGCGACATCATGCTGTTCAAGTTCAATACCTGAGGAGGTCGCGGCGGAGCGACCCAACCGTCAGTCGGACAGCACCATCCCTGCCGCAGAGCTCTCGCGGGGGTATTGAAGACCATAAGTCGCCTTACCCCGATCAGCACCCGGTGGAGACCGATGAAAGCCATGTCCCATTATTTGCTAACGCAAATTTCTAGCTTGCGCGCGGATGCCCGCCAACACGGCTCGGCTGATCACTGCTAAAATCGGCCAATATGCAGCCGAACCGGCCAGCTTGGCGAAAAATGTCAAACGGCTGAAAGGCCGGCCAGGCTTCAGGCTTAGGGTCGGGGACTACCGTATTATCTTCGATCAGGAAGGCACGGTAATGGACATTCTGGAGATCGGACCGCGCGGTAGCATCTACGAGGGATGAGGACATGAACAAGCCCACCATCATTACCACGCCGAATGGCGACCGTATGGCTATTCTGCCACTCGCTGATTACGAGAGCCTTGTTGAAGCGGCGGAGGACGTGGCCGACATTCAAACCTACGATCAGATCAAGCAAAAGATCACTGCCGGCGAGGAGGAGCTTATTCCGGTCGCCGTCGTCAACCGCATCCTGGACGGCGAGAATAAGATCCGCGTCTGGCGCGAGCATCGCGGGATTTCGGCTCGCGACCTCGCTGAAAAGACTGAGATCAGCGCAGGCTATCTCTCGCAGATCGAGACAGGCACCCGCGACGGTAGCTTCGACACGATCAAGCGCATCGCCGCCGCCCTCAATGTCTCGGTTGACGATCTCGTATAGCGCCCGTTGCGAAAGACGAAAACGGGCTGTCGTATTCCATGCTCGCAGGCGCTGCCGACGTCGGCACAGGGCCATGTTTATTCGCGCAGGCGAGGCCACTACAAGTGAGCGTAGCTTAGCTACAGCCGACCACCGCCCGGCCTCCGACCCAAACAGTGGCAATATTGGCCCGTGCCGCATTGAGCACGATCTTCTGAAAGACGTCGTCGAGCGTATCGTCGGCGCCGTTGACATGGATGTTCGAGGCGCTCGCTTTGGTGTCGATCAGCAGCGCGTCGAATTCGTGTCCGACGCGAAAACTGCCGGTCGGCAGGTCGAGCGCTTCCGCGCCTCCCGCGGTCGCCAGCCAGAACGCTTCCTGATGCGTGATCGGCTCGCCGGGCGCGCCGCGCTCCTTTGCCGGCAGGCCGGCATGCACGCCGCTCTGCAATGTTCTCGAGGCCGACAGCGCGTTCCGGCAACCGTCGAACAGCGATGGGCTGTAGCCGCCTGAAATATCGGTGCCGAGCCCGACATGCATGTGCCGGTCGAGCGCCTCGCGAAGCGGAAACACTGCATTGGCGAAGTAGACGTTGGACAGCGGGCAATGAGCGACGCCGGCGCCCTTCTCCTTGATCAGGTCCATGTCCTGCCCATCGATGAAGTTCGAATGCGCCAGGATCGTATGACGGGTGAGCAGGCCGAAACCATCGAGGCTTGCCGCATCCGTTTGGCCGAAGCGCGCTTCCACGAACTGCTTTGCCCAATCGCTTTCGGAGCAATGGGTCTGCACGTGGCAGCCGAACTCTTCCGCGAGTTCGCCCAGCCCCTGCAAGGCCGCGTCGGTGCAGCTTGGAATGAAGCGCGGCGTGATCACCGGCTGGACAAGCGGCCTCTCGCCCGGATCCAATGACATGACGGCCTCGATGAAGCGCCTGGTATCCGAAACAGCGCTTGCCGCATCGGCATCGCGATAGAAGGGCGGACACTGTTCGGGGTCGTCCATCACCACCTTGCCGACCAGGGCACGCTGGCCTTTCTCAAGACATGTCTCGGCGAGCGCCACGCTCGCCTCGACATGGACGGTGGCGAAATAGAGCGCGGTGGTGGTGCCGTTGGCGAGCAGATTGTCGACCAGATCAGCATAGACCGCACGAGCATAGTCCAAATCCGCATAGCGGGCCTCGAGCGGGAAAGTGTATTTCCGCAGCCAGACTTCGAGCGGCACGTCCAGCGCCTTGCCCATCTGCGGCCATTGCGGCGCATGGATGTGCAGGTCGACGAGCCCCGGCAGCAGGAACTGCCCCTCGCCAAGTTCCACCAGCCTGCCCGCCCGGCGAGCATCGCTTATCGTGGCCGTGTATTCCGGGTGGCCGGGCGCCTGGATCTCGGCGATGCGCCCCTGTGCGTCGACGCAGAACAGGTGCTCCTCCAGCACCTCCAGCCTGCCGCGCTCAGGCGTATGGAAGGCGGTGCCGAGCAGCGTGAAAGGATCTGCCGTCATATCGTCGCTCCGGTGCTGCTGGCGGGCGGGGCTGCCAATGCGTGGCCTAGAAGAAAACAGTTGGCAAACATTTCCGCCGCTGTCCTTTGCCGCCGACTGATCCCATGATCGGCCGGGGATTTCCAGAGGGGACATCATGGAACGCGTTGCGCCAGAAATCAGTTTGATCGCCCAGCCGGACGATCCGTTGCCCCTGGGCAAGGCCGCCCTGCTCGGCCTCCAGCACGTGCTGGCGATGGACGTCTATATCGTGCCGTTCATCATCGCGTCGGTGCTTGCCTTCAGCGTCGGCGACGCCGGCGCCTTCATCCAGTCGGCCTTCGTGGCGGCAGGCATCGCAACCCTGATCCAGTCGCAGTTGCTGATGCGGCTGCCCGTCGTCCAGGGACCGTCCTTCGTCCCGATCGGCGCGGTGCTGGCGATTGCCTTTGGCGCCGGCGGCGGCCTGCCGGGCCTGTCGGCCGTGATCGGCGCACTCATTCCGGGCGCCATACTGGTCATGCTTCTGGGATCGCCGACAAAGCTCTTCCACCGCCTCGTCAACCGCTTCGTGCCGTCCATCGTCGGCGGCGCCATCATCATCGTCGTCGGCGTCGCACTGATGCCGGTGGCACTGAAGGAGAGCGTCTTCGCCGTCCACGGCACCGCCACCGTCGGCGGCAACATCGTCCTCGCCTTCGTCGCCGCGGCGGTGCTTGTCGGCTGCATGCTGATCGGCATGGCGCTTGGCGCGAAAGGCGCATGGCTGCGCCTGCTGTCCGTGATCATCGCGCTTGTGACTGGCAGCGTGGCCGCCGCCTTCATGGGCCAGCTCGACATGACGGGCGTTTCCGCCGCGACCTGGTTTTCCATGCCGCGCATCGCCTTCCTCAATCTCGATGTCACCTTCTCCTGGTCGGCGACGCTGACCATGCTGATCGTCTACATCGTCGTCCTGGCCGAAACCACCGGCACCTGGTTCGCGGTCGGTGCCGTCATCGACAAGCCGCTCTCGGACGAGCAGCTCGACCGGGGCGCCACGGGCGAAGGCCTTGGCTGTCTGATCAGCGCGCTGCTGTGCAGCACGCCGGTCACCGGCTATTCGTCCAACGCCGGCATCATCGCCATCACCGGCATCGCCAGCCGTGCCGCCTTCGGGGCGGCCGGCATCTTCCTGGTGCTGTTCGGGCTGATCGGCAAGCTTTCGGCGGTCATCGCCTCAATCCCGGGGCCGGTCATCGGCGGCGTCTTCGGAGTGCTTTGCGTCGTCATCGCCATGAACGGTTTTCGGGTGGTGCGCGGGACGCCGCTGACCGAACGCAACATGCTGGTCATCGGCCTGCCCATCCTGATGGCGCTGTTCGCCACGCTGGTACCGCCGGATTTCGTCAAGACGCTGCCCGATATCGTGCAGTACATTCTGGGCTCATCCATTGCCTTCGGCGCCGTCTGGGCGATCGTCCTGCACCAGATCCTGCCGAACGCCCGCTAGCCGATCGGAGGCGCCGCAGCTGGCCCCTACGGCCGCCGCGGGCCCGATCGCGCCGGCTGGCTCACCAGAAAGGACTTGACCAAATCGCCCGCGGCCTGCATCCGGGTTCGCCGATCCATGCGGATCGCGCGTTCTGCAGGGATGCCAGACCATGACCGGCAAGACATGGGCCTATGAGGACTTCGTCGAGGGCGCCTCGTTCGACCTCGGCACGAAAGAGGTGAGCGCGGCCGAAATCATCGAGTTCGCCAGCGAGTTCGATGCCCAGCCGATGCATCTCGACGAGGGGGCCGGCAAGGCGAGTATCCTGGGCGGCCTCTCGGCTTCAGGCTGGCACACCTGCGCCATGTTCATGCGCATGCTGTGCGATGCCTTCCTGCTGGACTCCACCTGCCAGGGCGCACCAGGAGTCGATCAGGTCAAATGGAAGAAGCCGGTGCTCGCCGGCGATACGCTGCGGGGCAGCCTGGTGGTTCTGGCCAGGCGCCTGTCGAAATCGAAGCCGCAACTCGGCTTCGTGACCATGCGCAGCGAACTGGTCAACCAGCGCGGCGAAAGCGTCTTCGAGCTCGAGAACTCCGTCATGTTCCTGACGCGCGACGCGGGGAATGCGGCATGACGCTCGACGAATTCTTCCGCATCGGCACCACGGTGACGCTGGGCTCGCACAGATTCGAGCCCGAGGCGATCAAGGCGTTCGCCCGCAAATACGACCCGCAGATCTTTCACATCGACGAAGAGGCCGCGAAGAAGAGCGTGCTCGGCGGCCTCTGCGCCTCCGGCTGGCATACCGCCGCCACCTGGATGAAGCTGAACCTGGAGAGCCGCCTGGACGCCGAAGGCTGGGACGGCCCGGTGCCCGAATTCGGCCCCTCGCCCGGATTCAAGAACCTGAAGTGGCTGAAGCCCGTCTTTGCCGGGCAAACCATCACCTTCACGCGCACGGCGCTGTCCCACCGCCCCATCGCGTCCCGCCCCGGCTGGCGGTTGCTGGCGCTCCTCTGCGAGGCCACTGATTCGACCGGCGGCAAGGTGCTGGAGTTCGAAAGCGCGGTGCTGGTGAAGGTGGAGTAGTCTCTTCCTTCGCCCCGTTTATGGCGTGGCCGAAGGCGGATGAGGGCGGCACCCGCGCTGGTTGTCGTGTTGCCTCCCTGCCCTTCGCTATCGCTCCGGGCGTTCGAGATCTTTGAAAGGTCCACTGGACCTTTCAATTTGCCTTCGGCAAACCGGTCTCAAACCCCCTCGAACCCGATCAGCGTTCGCACCGGCACGCCGAGCGCTTCGAGCTTGGCGCGCCCGCCTAAATCCGGCAGGTCGATGACGAAACAGGCGGCGAGAATGTCGGCGCCGATCTGGCGCAGCAGCTTGACCGCCGCTTCAGCCGTGCCGCCGGTGGCGATCAGATCGTCGACCAGGATCACCTTCTCGCCGGGCGCGACGCCGTCCTTGTGCATCTCCATCTCGTCCAGCCCGTATTCCAGGCTGTAGGCGACGCGCACGGTCTCATAAGGCAGCTTGCCCTTCTTGCGGATCGGCACGAAGCCGGCCGAGAGCTGGTGGGCAACGGCGCCGCCCAAGATGAAGCCGCGCGCTTCGATGCCGGCGATCTTGTCGATCTTCTGCCCGGCATAGGGATGCACCAGCTCGTCGATGGCGCGGCGGAAGGCGCGCGCATTGCCGAGCAGCGTGGTGATGTCGCGAAACAGGATGCCGGGCTTGGGATAGTCCGGGATGGTACGGATCGAGGCCAGCAGCGTGTCTTCGAGAGAAGGTTTCATGAAGCGGCTCCGAATGATCCGGCTGACAAAGTGAAACGGCGCGGGGCCGATCGTAACCCGGCGCGACCGACAACGGCTAGCGCGATGTGGCGACCGAGACAAGCGCATCCGGCAAAGGAATTGACTACGGGCTGGGAGCCAGGCGATTTTCCTCCTGTTGGGCGCAGCCACGAAAAAGGGGCGCCCGAAGGCGCCCCGCTCGAACGGATGGCTATCGGCCAAATCCTACATGCCGAGATCGGAACGAAGCTCCGCCCTGGCCACATCGTACTCGGCCTTGAAGTCATCCCGGTTGAGCAGGACGGCGGCGATGACGCTGCCGGAAATCTTGCCCATCTCGACGTCGGACGGATAGTGGATGCCGCCGACGATGCGGTTGTGGGCGAACTCGGCCGCGCGCGCCATGATCTCAGCACGCCTTTCCGGAACCATGTCGGACAGGATGATGCCCATCATCGTGCCGACGGTCGCATGGCCGGACGGCCAGGAACCGGAGCTCGACAGCTTGACCACCGGCTTGACGAGATCGCTGAGCTGGTGCGGACGCGGGCGCTTCCAGACATCCTTGGCCGGATCGACGACGGCGCCTTCGGTCTCCACCACGCGATCGAAGAAGGCGCTGAATTTCGGCAGCTTGTCCTTGTTGAAATTCGGCCCCATGACATCGGCGAAACGCCAGACGTTTTCCTCGGCGTCGGCGATGGCGCGGGCTTCCATCTCGGGTGTGCGCGTGACCTGCATGGTCAGCACTTCGCCAAGCTCGGCCTTGGTCTCAGCCGAATCATTGGCCGGCGGCGGCGGCAGGATCATCGTCAGGTCGACATCCTTGTTGGTGATGAATGGTTTTGCGTCTTCGGCGCGGGCCGCGGAACCAACGACGAGCAGCAGCAGGCCTGCCGCAAGCGATGCGTATCTTTTCATGGGCGTGATCCTTTGATGAGAGCGCCGCAGGATCGCGATGTGTGGTGACGGCCATGTGACACCGCCGAGACGTGGAGGCGCAATCCACTCAAAAAGCAGATAGGGCACCTCGCGGCGCCCCATGTTGTGCACTGAACGGTCCAAGGCCTTTTGAGATTCAGGTCAGGCCGAATCGAAAACGGGTTTCCGAGAACCGGAGCGGAGCGTACTTGAAGTACGTGAGCACCGGAAGCGCAGGAAGCCATTGTTTGCAGACCGGCCTCACCTGAAGATCAACAGGCCTAGTGCGCGACGGCTTCCCACACCTTGCGCTTGGTCAGGTAGACCAGGGCGCCGAACAGAAGCAGGAATACCAGCACGCGGAAGCCCATCTTCTTGCGGTCTTCCATGTGCGGCTCGGCAGCCCATGTCAGGAAGGCAGCCACGTCGCGGGAATACTGGTCGATGGTCTGCGGCGAACCGTCGTCATAGGTGACCTGGCCGTCGGAGAGCGGCTTGGGCATCTTCAGCGACACGCCGGACATGAAGTACGGGTTGTAGTGTGTGCCTTCGGGGATGACCATGCCGGCGGGCGGGGTCTGGTCGTAGCCGGTCAAGAGCGAATGGATGTAGTCGGGACCACCGGCATCATACTGGGTGAAGATATCGAAGACGAACTGCGGGAAGCCGCGTTCGACGCCGCGCGCCTTGGCCAGCAACGACATATCCGGCGGCGCCGCACCGCCATTGGAGGCAGCGGCGGCTTCCTCATTGGCGAATGGGGCCGGGAAATGGTCGGACGGCTTGCCGGGACGGTCGAACATGTCGCCGGCATCGTTGGGGCCATCATGGATGGTGTATTCGGCTGACAGCGTCTTGATCTGCGCGTCGCTGTAACCGAGGTCCGAAAGCGTGCGGAACGCCACCAGGTTCATCGAATGGCAGGCCGAGCAGACTTCCTTGTAGACCTTCAGCCCGCGCTGCAACTGCGCCTTGTCATAGGTGCCGAACGGGCCGGTGAAGCTCCAGCTCATTTCCTTCGGCTCGTTGATCGGGAAATGCGTCGGTGCCGCCGCGTTGTGCGCCTCTTCGGCCGCGAACGCCCAAGTGCCTGCAACTCCGGTGCCGGCGGCCACGAGGCCGACCAGCGCAAGCGAGGTGAGAATCTTTTTCATGCCAAATCCCCTTAGATTCTCTACCGCTCAGCCCTTGGTCTCAGGCGCTGCCGTGGCGCCCGCCGGATGCCCGCTGCCACCCTTGTTCTTTTCGAGCACCGCCTCGGTGATCGAGTTCGGCAGCCTGCGGGGTGTCTCGATCAAGCCGAGCACCGGCAGCGCGATCAGGAAGAAGGCGAAGTAGAACAGCGTCGCCATCTGCGCCATGAACACATAGCTGCCTTCCGCCGGCTGCGAGCCCAGCCAGCCCAGCAGGATAGCATCGGCCACGAACAGCCAGAAAAACAGCTTGTACCAGGGCCGGTAGACCGCCGAGCGCACCTTGGAGGTGTCGAGCCACGGCACCAGGAACAGCATGACGATGGCGCCGAACATGCACAGCACGCCGCCGAGCTTGGAATTGATCGGCCCGATGTTGAACGTGATGGCGCGCAGGATTGCGTAGAACGGCAGGAAGTACCATTCCGGGACGATATGGGCCGGCGTCTTAAGCGGGTTGGCGACCGTGTAGTTGTCCGGATGGCCGAGATAGTTCGGCAGGTAGAAGACGAAGTAGGCGAAGACGAACAGGAACACGATCATGCCGAACGCGTCCTTGATGGTCGCGTAGGGCGTGAAGGCCACGGTATCTGTCTTCGACTTGACCTCGATGCCGGTCGGGTTCGACTGGCCGACGACATGCAGCGCCCAGACATGCAGAACGACGACGCCGGCAATCATGAACGGCAGCAGGTAATGCAGGGCGAAGAAGCGGTTCAGCGTCGGATTGTCGACGGCGAAGCCGCCGAGCAGGAGCTGCTGGATCCAGTCGCCAACCAGAGGAATGGCGCTGAAGAAGCCGGTGATGACAGTGGCGCCCCAGAAGCTCATCTGCCCCCATGGCAGCACATAGCCCATGAAACCGGTCGCCATCATCAGGAGGTAGATGATGCAGCCGAGGATCCACAGCAGCTCGCGCGGCGCCTTGTAGGAGCCGTAATAGAGGCCGCGGAAGATGTGCAAATAGACGGCGATAAAGAAGAACGAGGCGCCGTTGGCGTGCATGTAGCGCAGCAACCATCCGGAATTCACGTCGCGCATGATCTTTTCGACCGAACCGAAGGCGAGATTGGTGTCGGCCGTATAGTGCATGGCCAGCACGATGCCGGTCAGGATCTGCGCCACCAGCATGATCGCCAGGATGCCGCCGAAGGTCCACATATAGTTCAGGTTGCGCGGCACCGGATAGGCGATGAAGCTGTCATAGACCATCCTGGGCAGCGGCATGCGGGCGTCGAACCAGCGTTCGATACCGGTCTTCGGCGTGTAGGTCGAGTGTCCCTCGCTCATCGAAATATCCCCTGCCTCAACCGATAAGGAGTTTGGTGTCGGAAACGAATTTGAATACCGGAATCGCCATGTTCTCCGGCGCCGGGCCTTTGCGGATGCGGCCGGCCGTGTCGTATTGCGAACCGTGGCACGGGCAGAACCAGCCGCCGAAATCGCCTTCCTGGCCGAGCGGGATGCAGCCCAGATGGGTGCAGACCTGAACCATCACCATCCAGGCTTCCTTGCCTGGCGTGGTGCGGTTGGCGTCGGTCGCCGGCGCATCGGACGGCAAATTGGCGTTGCGGGCAATCGGATCCTTGAGATCGGAGAGGCTGACGGCCTCGCCGTCCTTCATTTCCTTCTCGGTGCGATTGCGCACCACGACCGGCTTGCCGCGCCACTTGACGATCAGCGAGCTGCCAGGCGTCAGCGAGGAGACATCGACCTCGACCGACGCGAGCGCCAGCGTCGAGGCATCGGGGCGCATCTGGTCTATGAAGGGCCAGGCCACGGCACCGGCGCCGACCACGGCGGCCATGCCGGTGGCGACGTAGAGAAAATCTCGACGATTGGGATCGTGGATGTCGGTTGCGCTCACGGGTGCCTGATCCTTTCGCCTCTTCCGCGCCGGTGGCCGAGCCTTGTTCCCCGCTCAATCACGCCAACCCGACAGCGCATGGCGAACAGGCTAGCGAATTCCTCCGGCATTTGGACTTCGGTTTATGCGTGAAGCCCGTTTTTGTCCAGACGGGTGAAGGCACAAGGGCAGATTGTCGCGGGGACAAAATCCCCTCGTGTCCGGCGGGACGGCGCATGGCTGCAAAGGGCGGCTAAACAACCGGGAATATCAGCAAAATCCAAGGCTCCGGCTTGCCTCGACACACGGCGCCGGTGTGATCTATCCTCCTTCGCATGGCGCACGTCATCGATCGCGAGCAATGGGCTGTTCGTTCCGACCACTGGAAGGGCGAACTGCAGTGCGGTGCCTACGGCTCAAACTCCTGCCTGATCTTCAATCACCTGCCCGACGTCGGCGGCGGCCCGCGGCTGCACGCCCATCCCTATGCGGAGATCTTCATCATCCGCCAGGGAACCGGCCTCTTCACGGTCGGTGACCAGGAAATCGAGGCTTCGGCGGGGCAGATCCTGATCGTGCCGCCCAACACGCCGCACAAATTCACCAATCTCGGTCCCGGTCCACTGGAAACGACCGACATTCACGAAAACGGCAGCTTCATCACCGAATGGCTGGAGTGATTCCTAAAAACTGATTTTACGCGGCGCCCAGCCTCACTAGAACCGCCCTGGGGATATTGTATTCGCGGATCACGGCGTCATGCTTGCGAAGGCCGCACAGTTCGCGCTGGATGAAATAGGCGTGAACGGCCACGGCAGCCTCCTTGAGCAGACGGGGGCGCAACTCATCGTCCCCGTTATCGCGCAACGGCGCCAAGGTTTCTTCCACGCGCTGGCCGGCCCGCCCGAGCGCCGCCGCCTTCTCTGCCAGGATTTCATGGCCAAGCGCGTCGAAGGCCGCGTCGGCGGCCGACGTGCCGGCAAGATGGGATGGCGGACGCAAGGACATTTCAGTTCCCTTTCCTGAACACCATGCGATGGGTGACGAATTCTTCACCCTCCACGGGCTGAAAACCAAGCCGTTCATAGAAAGCGAAGGCTTCTGGCGGCGCGCGGGTGTTCAACACGGTGAAATACTGGCGGGCTCGGTCGATCACGATCTCGACCAGCGTTCGGCCAAGGCCGGCGCGGCGGTGACGCGCGCTGACGAACAGGTGGCGGACCCGGCCGTGGTCCCTGCCCTCGAAATAGGGATCGATGTTCAGCCCGCAGACACCGGCGAGTTCGGCGCCATGCCAGGCTCCGAACAGCGCCTCGCCCCGCTTCAGGAACTTGTTGCGGCCGCTTGCCCAGCCATCGCCCAGACGCACCAGCATCCAGTAGCCTTCCAGCCGGCTCTCTTCCTTCAGCGTGTCGAAGGCCGCCACGGTTGGCCGCAAACGCTTGAGCGTGTAGCCGATCTCTGGGCCGATCTCCGGACTGAGCTCTGCCGATCCACCCACGCGCCTACTCCGCCGGCCGCGTCTCTTCCAGCACGCTTTCCTCGTGATAGAGGAACCCGCCGGACTGGCGCTTCCACAGCCGGGCATAAAGCCCGTCGAGCGCCACCAGCTCGTCATGCGTGCCTTGCTCGACGATGCGGCCGCCGTCGAGCACCACCAGGCGGTCAAGTGCCGCGATCGTCGACAGCCGGTGGGCAATCGCGATCACGGTCTTGTTCTCCATCAGCCGCGTCAGATTCTCCTGGATCGCCGCCTCGATGTCGGAATCGAGCGCCGACGTCGCCTCGTCGAGGATCAGGACCGGCGCGTCCTTGAGGAAGACGCGGGCGATCGCCACGCGCTGGCGCTGGCCGCCCGACAGTTTCACGCCGCGCTCGCCGACAAAGGCTTCGTAGCCCTGGCGGTCCCTGTTGTCGCGCAAGGTCAGGATGAATTCATGGGCCTCGGCTTTTTTCGCCGCCGCGACGACCTGCGCATCGGTTGCGTCGGGCATGCCGAGCTTGATGTTGTCACGCAGCGAACGGTGGAACAGGGCCGTATCCTGGCTGACGACGCCGATATTGGCGCGCAACGAATCCTGCGTTACACCAGAGACGTCCTGGCCATCGATGGTGATCTGGCCGCTTTCGAGATCGTAGAGGCGCAGGATAAGGTTCGCCAGCGTCGTCTTGCCGGCGCCCGAAGGCCCGACCAGCCCGACCTTCTCACCCGGCTTGACGATAAGGTTGATGCCGTTCAGCACCCCAAACCCCTTGCCGTAGTGGAACTCGACATTTTTTACGTCGATGCGCCCGCCCGCCACGACCAGTTCCCCGGCGTCCGGTGCATCGGTCAGGCCGAGCGGCTGCGAGATCAGCGCCTTGGAGTTCTCCAGCACGCCGAGATTCCGCAAGATGCCGTTCATCTGCATCATCAACCGGCCGAGCAGCATGTTGAGCCGCAGCACCAGGCTGAGCGTGAAGGCGACCGCCCCGACCGTGATCGAGCCCTCGACCCAGAGATAAACGGCAAAGCAGCCGATCGCCGTGATCATGATGCCCGACAGCGTCGTCAGCGCCATGCGCACGCCGGTCAAGCGGCGGGTGAAGGGCCGCAATGCGTCGAGATAGATGTCGAAGCCGTTCCTGATGTAGCGATCGTCGCCGTCGGCCGCGAACAGTTTCAGCGTCTGCACGTTGGAGTAGGAATCGACAATGCGGCCATTGATCATGGAGCCCGCCTCCGCCGTCGCTTCGGCGTGCTTGCGGATTGCCGGCAAATAGCGCTTCGCCAGAAAGCCGAAGGCGGTGATCCAGACCACCACGAGTGCCGCCAGCCTGAGGTCAAGCCCGGCGACCAGCGCCAGCGTCGTCGCCGTATAGACGACCATGAACCAGACGACCTCGATGAAACTTTCCATCAGGTCGCCCGTTGCCTGCCCGGCCTGCCAGACTTTCGTCGCGATGCGGCCGGCAAAATCATTCTGGAAGAAGGCGTAGGACTGGCGCGAGACGTGCCGGTGCGCCTGCCAGCGCACCAGATTGTAGAAGCCGGGCGTGATCGTCTGTTCGTCGACCAGCGCCGACAAGGCGACGACCACGGTGCGGATGATCAGCACCACCGCGACCATGAACACCAGTTCGGGTCCGGCGGCGGTCCACAGCGCGTGCCAGCTCCGTTCGCCGGGCAATTGGTCGAGAATATCGACCAGCCGTCCGACGAAATAGAACAGCCCGGCCTCGACGAGCGGCGCGATGCCGCCGATGACCAGCATGGCGAAGAAGGCGAACTTCGCTTGCCCGACATAGTGCCAGAGGAAGCCCGTAACGCTGGCCGGTGGCCGAAGATTCGCCGGCTCCCTGAACGGGTAGACCCAGGTCTCGAACCAGCGGTAGACGGCTGTCATCATGCGGCGGCCATCATTCTGCGGCTTGCCCCTTTGCTATTGCGTCATTGGCGGCTTCGACTGGGACGTCATCGAGCAGGAACCCACCCGACTGGCGCTGCCAGAGCTGCGCGTAGAGCCCGCCTCTGGCGACCAGTTCCTCGTGCGAGCCTTCCTCGATGACGCGACCCTGGTCCATCACGACGAGCCTGTCCATCGCCGCGATGGTCGACAGCCGGTGCGCGATGGCGATGACGGTCTTGCCTTGCATGAGCTTGTAGAGGTTCTCCTGGATGGCGGCTTCCGCCTCGGAATCGAGCGCTGACGTCGCCTCGTCAAGGATAAGTATGGGCGCGTCCTTCAACATAACGCGAGCAATGGCGATGCGTTGCCGCTGACCGCCGGACAGTTTGACGCCGCGGTCGCCCACATAGGCATCGAACCCCTTGCGTCCATGATGATCCGAAAGTCCTGATATGAAATCCATCGCCTCGGCCCGCCGCGCCGCCTCGAGCAGCATCTCGTCGGTGGCATCGGGCCGGCCATAGAGGATGTTCTCGCGCACCGAACGATGCAGCAGCGAGGTGTCCTGCGTGACCATCCCGATCTGGGCGCGCAGCGAATCCTGTTTCATGCCGGCGATCTCCTGGCCGTCGATCAGGATCCGGCCGCTTTCCAAGTCGTAGAAGCGCAAGAGGAGATTGACCAGCGTCGACTTGCCGGCGCCCGAGCGGCCGACAATGCCGACCTTCTCGCCCGGCTTCACCGCCAGCGACAGGTTTTCGATGACGCCCTTCTGCTTGCCGTAATGGAAGCGGATATCCTCGAAGCGGATATCGCCTTTGGAAACGATGATCTCCTTGGCATCCGGCCTGTCCTCGACAAGGCGCGGCAACGAGATCGAGGCAATGCCGTCCTGCACCGTGCCGATATTCTCGAACAGGCTCGACATTTCCCACATGATCCACTGCGACATGCCCCACATCCGGAGCACCAGGCCGATGACCACGGCGACCGCACCGATCGTCACCACTTGCCCCATCCACAGCCACAGCGAGATGGCGGTGACCGAGAACAGCAGCAGCGCGTTCAGTATGTAGAGCGAGCCGAACAGCAGTGTCACCAGCCGCATCGACCGGTAGACCGTGTCGAGGAAGCCCATCATGCCTTCCCTGGCGAAGGCGGCCTCGCGGCGTGAATGGGAAAACAGCTTGACCGTCTGGATGTTGGTGTAGCTGTCGACGACGCGACCGGTCATGGTCGAGCGCGCATTGGCCTGCTCCTCGCCGACCTTGCCCAGGCGCGGGATGAAGAAGCGCAGCAGCAGGATGTAGCCGACCATCCAGACGCCGAGCGGCGCGGCCAGCCGCCAGTCGGCCGAACCGACGATCAACAGCATGCCGAGGAAATAGACGACGACGTAGTTCAGGACGTCGATCACCTTGATGACGCATTCGCGCACGGCAAGCGCGGTCTGCATCAGCTTGGTGGCGATGCGGCCGGCGAACTCGTCCTGGTAGAAGCTCATCGATTGCTTGAGCAGGTAGCGGTGCACCTGCCAGCGGATGCGCATCGGGTAATTGCCCATCAGCGTCTGCTGGTTGAGCAGGGAATGCAGCCAGACCGTGCCGGGCAGCGCAAACAATACAATGAAGGCCATGCCGGCGAGCTTCCAGCCCTCCGTCTGCAGGAAGGTCTCGCGGTTCTGCCCCGACAGCCAGTCGACGATGCGGCCGAGGAAACCGAACATCCACACTTCCGCGATGGCGATGGCCGCGACCAGCACCGCATCGACAAGAATATAGGGCCATGCCCCGCGCGTATAATGCAGGCAGAAGGCAACAAGCGTCTTGGGCGGCTCGACCGGTTCCGCGGCCGGGAACGGATCGAGCTTTCTTTCAAACCAGCTAAACAACAACATAGGTCACGCCTGTGATATCTGTTTTCCGCTTACGCGGCTTGGCGGCGTACGAAGTCCTCGGACCGCATGGCATCGAGGGCCGACGCTCCGGAATCATCCGGAGCGTCGGCCCTGCTTCGCGCTATATAGGGGTTCGCCGGCTTTTCGCCGACAGCCACCTTTGTCGATCCTGACGACATGGCGCCACCAGTCCGGTTTTTCGCGCCTGGCCGGATCAGCCGGATGATCCGGCGCACCAGCGACGGACGGCTCGGATCGGGTACCGCGCGCGAGAAATCGACATCCGGCAGCATGCCGCGATGTGGACGCCGGCGTACTTCGGCATGAACCGCCGACGAATAGGTGTCGCCGATCAACAGCGCCCAAGCCACCACCTTCGGGTGTTGCAGGCTCCTCGAGCCCGGTATTCTGTAGGGATCGAACATCGGTCCGTCCTCCGTGTTGAAATAGAGATAAAAAGGATGATCGACATCGTGCCGCGGGATCGGCGGCGGATCAGTCGGAACGCGTTGGGACGGGGCCATCGGCCCCTTCGGCAGCTTGAAAAACATCGCGGGTTTCCTTCGAAGACCAGGGTATGGTTTCGGCGGAAAATCGGTGCGGAAGTGTCTAAAAGATCAGGAGAAACGTCGTACCGAAACCGCCAGGGCGCAAATAAGCCCACAGGTGGGGCGCTGGATGTACATGGCCATCATGAATTACCCCTCCATCGGTTCGGGTTGACAATGCTGGTCGTATACCCGACTTCGAAAAAAATGGCCACCCGCAGGCCCAGGAATTTCCAAAACCAGGAGGCTGCTGTGGCCGATCTGCCACTTATTAGAAGGACGCGGAAGTGAACCCTGGTCTCCGCATCGCGCTCTACCAGCCTGACATTGCCGGCAATACCGGGACAATCCTGCGCTTCGCCGCTTGCCTCGGCCTCGGCGTCGACATCATCGAGCCGGCCGGCTTTCCGCTCTCCGACAAAGCGCTCAAGCGCGCCGGCATGGACTACCTCGAAATGGCTGCCCTGACCCGGCATGTCGACTGGGACGCCTTCGAGGAGTGGCGCAAGGCCCGCGCGGATCGCATGGTGCTGCTGTCGACCAAGGCTACGACCCCCTACACCGACTTCAGCTTCACCGACCGCGACATCCTCCTGTTCGGTCGCGAATCCGCGGGGGTGCCGGATCCAGTCCATCAGGCGGCGGATGCGCGGCTGACCATCCCGATGCAGCCCGGCGCGCGCAGCATCAACGTCGCCCTTTCCGTCGCCATGGTGGCGGGCGAAGCCGTCCGGCAACTCCGATAGGGGATCGCCGGCAGCGCCGTCAGCGGTGATTTTTGCCCAGGCGCACATCCGCCTTCTCCTTTGGTTTGCACAGTCAGGCTTTCTTGGCTACAAGCTCAACTTAACTTGAGGTCAAGCGGAAAGTGAGAAAATGGCGCCGGTAACGGAATTGACGGTCGGCCAGGTGGCCGCGCGCAGCGGCGTGGCTGTGTCGGCACTGCATTTCTACGAGGCCCGCGGTCTGATCCGCAGCCATCGTACGGCAGGCAACCAGCGGCGCTACGGCCGTGACGTGCTGCGCCGGGTGGCCATCATCCGGATTGCCCAGGAGGTCGGCATCTCGCTCGCGGAAATCGGTGCCGCTCTTGAATCATTACCTGAAGGCCGCACGCCGACGCGCGAGGATTGGAATCTGCTTTCAACGGCTTGGCGCGATAGCCTCGACCAGAAAATCAGCCAGCTAAAGAAGTTGCGCGACGGCCTGACCGACTGCATAGGCTGCGGCTGCATGTCGATCGACAAATGCCCACTTCGCAATAAGGGGGATCGGCTGGCAAGGGAGGGAACGGGCGCGAGGCGCCTGCTGGTCGAGCGCTAATCCGCAACCGGCAGCCGCCTTATCGTGAACTCGATCAGATCGCCCGGGCGTTCGAACCAGCTTTCGATCTCGGTCCAGTAGGCCTGCTTGGGGAAGCGCTCGAACCATTCCTTGGCCTTGAGACGGGCGTCCGAGCGCGGCAGGACGAAGGTCTCGCGCAAAAAACCGTCGCGCGGCATGCGTGCGCGCTCTGCCCGGCTTTGATCGAGCCTTTTCTTCAGGCCATCCAGCGGCGGTCTTGCCGGGGTGCGCACGAAACAACTCCTTGCACCTGGCGCATGACCCCGAAATCGGAATCGGGTTTCGGAAAGGATCATGCGCGAAACCAAAGTGACTTGACCCTGTCCCTTAAGAGATTAGGGATCGCGCCCGGAAAAGACGAGTCTTTTGTCGACTCACCGCCCCGCAACCGGAGACGGCACTTGGAACGACCTGAAATACCGGCGGGGCTGCCTGCCGACATCGAAGAAAAGAAGATGAAGGCCCGGCTTTGGTTCGAGGCGCTGCGCGAGCGCATCTGCGGCGCTTTCGAGCAGATCGAGCAGGATCTCGGCGGGCCGCTGGCTTCGTGGTCACCGGGCCGTTTCGAAAAGACGCCCTGGGAGCGCGATCACGGCAAGGGCGGCGGCGGCACAATGTCGATGATGCACGGCCGCGTCTTCGAGAAGGTCGGCGTCCACACCTCGACGGTTCATGGCGAGTTCTCGCCCGAATTCAGGAAGCAGATGCCCGGCGCCGAGGAAGACCCGCGCTTCTGGGCATCGGGCATTTCACTGATCGCGCATCCCTGGAACCCCAACGTTCCGGCCGTGCATATGAACACCCGCATGGTGGTGACCTCGCGCCAGTGGTTCGGCGGCGGCGCCGATCTGACGCCGGTGCTCGACCGCCGCCGCACGCAGGACGATCCCGACACGATCGCCTTCCAGCGTGCCATGCAATTCGCTTGCGAGAAGAATGCCGCCGTCGCCGACTATCCGAAATTCAAGGCCTGGTGCGACGAGTACTTCTTCCTGCCGCACCGCAACGAGCCGCGCGGCACCGGCGGCATCTTCTTCGACTACCTGCATCCGGAAGAGGAGAAGGGCGGCTGGAATGCCAATTTCAACTTCGTCCAGGATGTCGGGCGCTCTTTTCTCGTGGTCTACGGTCACCTCGTGCGCGCCAACTTCAACGAGAACTGGACCGATGGCGACCGCGACGAACAGCTCGTTCGCCGCGGCCGCTATGTCGAATTCAACCTTCTTCACGATCGCGGCACCATCTTCGGGCTGAAGACCGGCGGCAATGTCGCCTCGATCCTGTCCAGCCTGCCGCCGGAGGTGCGCTGGCCATAAAAAAATTGTGAGCGCGATGTGAGGCCGCATTGATGTCCCATTGTTCGAATCTGGGCGCGGAATGTGACGCAATGAATATCTTTTTCGTCTAATATCCATCTGAAAAAGCTGGGTTATTTATCGCATTCGGGTCGGGAAGCGCCGGTGGTTTGCCTGAGGGCAATTCCAGGAAAATGCGGTTTTCCCTTCGGAATTGCGTCGGAACAGGCGAACCGCGACTCGACGCGACCGGACGGCCCGAAGACGATGCGGATCATCTTCGTCAAAGGATGGCCGCTTTCCCAGGAGTATATCAGCATGAGAAAGATCATTGTTTCCGCTGCCGCGGCTGCCTTTCTTGCTTCCGGTTCGGTGGCGTTCGCCGCCGTCAAGCACACCACCGGAACGGTCAAGAGCTTCGATGCGACGGCCAAGAGCCTGGTTCTCGACAATGGATCGTCTTTTACGCTTCCCCAAACCTTCAAGGATCCTGGCCTGAAGGTCGGCGAGAAGGTCAGAATTTCGTGGGACATGAGCGGCAAGGACAAAGTTGCCGAGGCAGTCAAGATCGTGAAGTGACGGCCTGCCCGCCGGGCTAGCGTAAGAGGGCGGAGCAGCGCTGCTCCGCCCTTTCACCGTTGACCGCAACCAATATCACACCATCTGTGTTATGGTTCTCACCCCCGCCCATGATCGGAAAAGTCGGATCATGAGCCAAAAAAGTACCGGAGCCTCGCAGGCTCCACGGAGGAAAAGGAGAAATCCGATGAAGGAATTTCACTGCGGGTCGCTGGTTCCCGGCTGTGAGTGGCATACTCGTGCCGGCGAGGAGGCCGAAGTGATGCGCCGTGCCGTCGAGCATATGCGTGAGACACATGGCGAAACGACCATCCGCGAGACGATGATCGAGGCTATCCGCTCCCGAATTGAGAAGGTCCGCGACGCGGCATGATCCTCATCAGCCTTCAAGTGCCTCCGCGGCGCGCTTGATCAGTGCGTCGCGATCGGGCGTGAAACTCGCATCGATCCATTCCGCTTCCAGGTTCTTGAGGATCTCGCCGAGCTTCGGCCCCGGGGTTGCGCCGAGCGCGGTCAGATCGGCGCCTCGCAGCGGAAATTCGGGCCTTTTCCATTTGAGCGCAAAGGAAAGCAGGCGCGAAAAGCCGCCGGCTTCGAGCAGCGCTTCATTGTCTTCGACGGCCCGCACCCGCGCCGCCGCAAGCGAAAGCCGCAGGCGGTCGACAAATCCTTGGCGGTCGCCGCGATAGAGCCGTTTCGCCAATTCGCCCTCGGTCGTCTTCGGTTCGACCGCGGTTGCCATCGACCAATGGCGCAGGCGATCCGCTTCGGCGGTCGAGAATTTCAGCCGCTCCGCAAGCGTCTTCATGCGCGCCGTATCCGGCGGCACCATCGCCTCCAGCCGCAGCATCGGATCCACCGCCCAGCCCAGGTCCTTCTCGGCCCTGGTCAATCCGTGGATCGCATCGATGCCCCATTTCTCGCTTTCCGACAGCGCGGCGGTCAAGACACCGGCCTGCCGCATCCAGAGCAGCGCCCGCGAGGGATCGGGTGCGGACAAGAGCTTTTTCAGTTCGGACCAGATGCGCTCCGCCGAGAGTTGGGCGAGGCCTTCCTTCAACCGGGCGCAGGCCTTCAGCCCCTCGGCGTCGGGCCGGCCTTCGCCATACCAGGCGAAGAAGCGGAAGAAGCGCAGGATGCGCAGATAATCCTCACGGATGCGTGCCTCCGGGTCGCCGATGAAGCGCAGCCGGCGCGCCTCGATGTCGGCGATGCCGCCGACAAGGTCGACAACGCTGCCGTCGGCCTCCGCATAGAGCGCGTTGATGGTGAAGTCGCGCCGCTCGGCGTCGAGCTTCCAGTCGCGCCCGAACGACACCTTGGCGCGACGGCCATCGGTCTCGACATCGGCGCGCAAGGTGGTGATTTCATAAGGTTTGCCATCGGCGACCACCGTGATGGTGCCGTGCTCGATACCGGTCGGCACCGCTTTGAAGCCTTCCGCCTCGGCGCGGCGAATGGTTTCCCGCGGCAGGCAAGAGGTTGCTATGTCGATGTCGGTGACAGGCTGGCCCATCAGCACGTTGCGTACGGCGCCGCCGGCGATGCGCGCCTCTTCACCGCCTTCGGTGAGCGCGCCAAGCAGGCGCTGCAGATGCTTGTCGAAGAGCCAGTCCGCCCTGCCCGCGATCGAAACACTCACGCATAGAGCCTTTCATACAGTGTGCGGATGATCCCGGCGGTGACACCCCAGATGCGCCGGTCGCCATAGGGCATGTCGTAGAAGAACCATTCGAGATCGTTCCAGATGCGGCTGTCGCGCTTGTGGTTGGCCGCGTCCATCAGGAAGCGCAGCGGCACTTCGAAGGCGGCGTCGACCTCATCCGCGTTCAGGGTCAGCTGGAAATGTGGCCGCACGATGCCTAGCACCGGCGCGATGCGGTAGCCGCTGCCGGCGACGTAATCGGGCATCCGGCCGATGATCTCGATGCGATCCTGGCCAAGGCCGATCTCCTCGAAGGTCTCGCGCAGCGCCGCCGCTTCCGGGCTTGCGTCGGTCGCATCGATCGTGCCGCCCGGGAAAGCCACTTGCCCGGAATGATTGCGGAGTTTTTCGGCCCGTTTGGTCAGCAGAACCGTCGCCTCGCCGTCGTGGTCGACCACCGGGATCAGCACCGCGGCGTTGCGCAGCGGCTTGCCCGGATTGAGGCGCGGATGGCCGGGATTGAACCGGTGATCGCCGTAGTCGCCGCCGGCATGCGCCTCCGGCTGCGCGGCAAAGCGCGCGCGAAAATCCGCCGATGAAAACGGCGCCGGCGATACCTGGTCCATCATGAACTCAACCGCTTCAACTGATCGGCCGGCATGATCGGAAACACGGCGTTCTTGGAGCGCACCGAAAACATCGTCCTGCCGTCGATTTCGATCTCCTCGCCATGCCCGACCAGTTCGTACATGACCGGCCGCGCCACAAGCGCCTCCAGCCTGCCGCGCACCAGCAGATACGGCTTCAAACCGCCGGTCCCGTTCTCGTCGACGAAGCGCAGCGGCCGCTCCGGTCCGGCCTCGATCACGTCGCCGACATTGGTGCGGAAGGTGATGACCTGATCCTCGCCTTCGCCCGAAACATCCATCTCGACGGCGACGAAGGGCGCATCGGCGACGCGGATGCCGACTTTTTCCACCGGCGTCACTAGATAGGTCCTGCCGTCGGCGTCCTTGCGCAGCACGGAGGAGAAAAGCTGCACCAGCGGCATGCGGCCGATCGGCGTGCCCAGGTAGAACCAGGTGCCGTCGGCCTTGATCTCCATGTCGAGATCGCCGCAAAAGTCGGGATTCCAGCGCTCGACCGGCGCCGCGCCCTTGCCTGCGCGGGCAGCGCGCGAGATCAGCGCCTCGAGGCCCCGAGCCTCGGTGGCCTGCGTAAGGCTTTGTTGGCGATGTTCGTGGTGTTCGCTCATCGTCACGAAATAGTCACTGTTGTTCCGCTTGTCAGCCTAAGTCTGTGATTTAAGTTCAACCATAGGCGCTCCGCGAGGCCGAATCGCGGCAGTCTATGGTATGGTGCGGGCCAGCATTTCCAAACCATGGCATTTCCAACCAAAGGGATCGATGCGGCATGAGCGTGATGGTCAAGGAAAGCCCGATCAGCGAAACGGACATGGTCGCCGAGGCCGAGAAGGCACTTGCCGACATCTCCAGGATCCGTGACGGGGTTGGCCGGGTGATCTTCGGCCAGGAGAACGTCGTCGAGCGTACGCTGGTGGCGCTGCTGGCCGGCGGCCATGCGCTTCTGGTCGGTGTGCCGGGCCTCGCCAAGACCAAGCTGGTGGAGACGTTGGGCGTCGTGCTCGGGCTCGATTCGCGCCGCATCCAGTTCACGCCCGACCTGATGCCGTCCGACATCCTCGGCTCCGAGGTCATGGAGCAGGACGAGACCGGCAAGCGCTCCTTCCGCTTCATTTCCGGGCCGATCTTCGCCCAGCTGCTGATGGCCGACGAGATCAACCGCGCCTCGCCGCGCACGCAGTCGGCGCTGCTGCAGGCGATGCAGGAATATCATGTCACCATTGCCGGCGCGCGCTATGACCTGCCTTCCCCCTTCCATGTGCTGGCGACGCAGAACCCGCTGGAGCAGGAAGGCACCTATCCGCTGCCCGAAGCCCAGCTCGACCGCTTCCTGATGCAGGTCGACATCTTGTACCCCGAAATCGAGGCCGAGCGCCGCATCCTGCTGGAAACCACCGGCGTCGAGGACGCGAAAGCCCAGAACGTGCTGCAGCCGGCGCGGCTGAAGGAGATCCAGACACTGATCCGCCGCATGCCGGTACCCGAAAGCGTCGTCGAGGCGATCCTTACCCTGGTGCGCTCGGCGCGTCCGGGCCAGGGCAATGCCGACACGGACAAGCATGTCGCCTGGGGCCCGGGCCCGCGCGCCAGCCAGGCGCTGATGCTGTGCACCAGGGCCCGCGCGCTCTACGACGGACGCCTGGCGCCTTCGGTCGACGATGTCAGGGCGCTGGCCGAACCGGTGCTGCAGCATCGCATGGCGCTGACTTTCGCCGCCCGCGCGGAGGGCACCAGCGTGCGCGACGTGGTGGCGAAGCTTGTGAAAGGCATTTGATGGCGCGTATCGGCGAAGTCCAGGCCCCGGCAGCGACGCGCGATGCGCTCGCCCGAGGCCGGTTGCGGGCTTCGCTGGTTCCCGACCTGCTGGTCGAGGCACGCCGTATCGTCAACACCGTGATCGCCGGCTGGCATGGCCGCCGCAAGCGCGGCATCGGCGAGAATTTCTGGCAGTTCCGGCCCTATGTCGAAGGCGACGCCTCGCGCATCGACTGGCGCCGCTCGGCCCGCGACGACCACACCTATGTGCGCGACCGTGAATGGGAAGCCGCCCACACCGTCTGGCTGTGGGCCGACCCCTCGCCGTCCATGCTCTACAAATCGACGGGAGCCGGCGTTTCCAAGCAATCGCGCGCCCTGGTGCTGACCTTGGCCATGGCCGAGCTTTTGTCACGCAGCGGCGAACGCATCGCCTGGCCTGATCTGACCGATCCATTCACCGCCCGCAACGGCGCCGAGCGCATCGCCGCCCAGCTCATGCATGCCGGCGAACTGCCGGCAAAACCCGATCTCTCCAACATCAGGCGCTTCTGCGACATCGTCATCGCCAGCGATTTCCTCGACCCCGTCGAGGAAACCATGGCCTGGCTCGACGTGCTCGCCCGCCATGGCGTGCGCGCCCATCTGATCGAGGTTGCCGACCCGGCCGAGGAAACCTTCCCCTATGCCGGCCGCACCGAGTTCACCGATCCCGAGACCGGCGACAAGCTGACCGCCGGCCGCGCCGAGATGCTGGCCGATGAATACCGCCTGCTCTACACCGCTCGCCGCCAGGAGTTGGCCGGCTGGTGCAAGCGGCTTGGCTGGAGCTTTACCGTCAACCACACCGACCGGCTCGCGTCCGACGCGCTGGTGCGCCTGCACATGGCGATGACCGCCGATGGCGGGCATGCCGGTATCATTGCCGGCGATCAGCCCAGGCTGATCGCCAAGGGCGATCAGCCTGGAAAGGCGGTCGCATGAGCTGGCTGCCGCTCTCCTTCGGTGCCCCCATGGTGCTGTGGGGCCTGCTGGCGCTACCGGTGATCTGGTGGCTGCTCAGGCTCACCCCGCCCAAGCCACAGACCGAGGTGTTCCCGCCGCTGAAGATCCTGGCCCGTGTGCTCAAGCGTGAGGAAACCCCGCAGCGCAGCCCCTGGTGGCTGACGCTGCTCAGGCTGCTGATGGCCGCCCTCGTCGTCGCGGCATTGGCCGAACCGGTGTTCAACCCGCGCGAAAAGTTGCCGGCCGAGGGTGCCGCGCTTGCCCTGGTCATCGACAATGATTGGGCGAGTGCCGCCGACTGGAACAAGCGCGTCGCCACCGCCGAGCGGCTGATCAAGGACGCCGGCTCGAACGGCGTGCCTGTCATCATCGCCTTCACCGCCGAAAAGCCCAATGCGGAGATAGGCCCCTTCGATGCCGCCGCCGCGCTCGACCGGCTGCGCGCCGCCAAGCCGCGGCCGATCCCCACCGACCGGCCCGCCGTCTATGCCCGTGTCGCCGGCATGCTGGAAACCTTGCCAGGCGCCAGCGTCGCCGTGCTGGCCGATGGCCTGGGGGCAAAGGGCGACGAGGCCGCCTTCAACACGCTGTTCTCGAAAAATGCCGCCCGCATCGTCTGGGCGGTGGCCGACCGGCTGTCGCTGACTGGCCTGACATCAGCCGAAAACCAGGTTGATGGCTTTGGTTTGACCGCCATCCGCGCGCCCGGCGATCCCGCCCCGGCGCAGGTCACCGCCGGCGCATTCGACGACAAGGGCCGCCGCATCGCCGATGCGATCCTGACCTTCGCGCCGGGCGAAGCCACGGCCACCGGCACCATGGCGGTGCCGTTCGAATTGCGCAACGACTTCGCCTCGATTGCGCTCGATGGCGAACGGCATGCGGGTGCCGTGCGTGTGCTCGACGAAAGCTCCAAACGCCGCCGCGTCGGGCTGTTGTCGCAAGCCGAGGCCGACCAGGCGCAGCCGCTTCTGTCGCCGCTCTACTACATCAGGCGCGCGCTGCAGCCCTTCGCCGATCTGGTCGAGCCCTCCAGCGCCGATCTCGCCGACGCCATCCCGCAGATCCTCGACCAGAAGCCGGCGATGATCGTCATGGCCGATATCGGCACCATTCCCGCACAGGTCCGGCAAAGACTGGTCGACTGGGTCGACAATGGCGGCACGCTCGTGCGTTTCGCCGGCTCGCGGCTGGCCGCCGCCGGCAATGACGACGATTTGCTGCCGGTCCGCCTGCGCACCGGCGAGCGTTCGCTCGGCGGCGCGTTGTCATGGACCTCGCCGCAGCCGGTCACCGAATTTCCCAAGGCCGGCCCCTTCGCCGACCTGGCGCCGCCGACCGAGGTCACGGTGACCAGGCAGGTGCTGGCCGAACCGACACCCGACATCGTCGAGCGCACCTGGGCGGCTCTTGCCGACGGCACGCCGCTGGTGACCGGGCTGAAGAAGGGCAAGGGCACGCTGGTGCTGTTCCATGTCACGCCCGAGGCGACGTGGTCGAACCTGCCCATATCGGGCAGTTTCGTGGAGATGCTGCGCCGCATCGTGCAATTGTCGCGCAACCAGGGCGCGGCGATCGCCAATGCCGAAGCCGCTGCCACGTCGCTGGCGCCCTATCGGATGATCGCGGCCGACGGCTCGCTGGTGCCGCCGACACCGGATGCACGGCCGCTGGTGCCGGGCGCAGGACCACTGCCGGTCACCTTCGAGAACCCGCCTGGCCTCTATGGTTCGGAGACCGGCGTCTTCGCCCACAATCTGCTCGACGCCGCAAGCACCCTCGCCCCGCTGGCGCGCCCGCAAGTGACGGTCCCGGTTACCACCGTCCAGTACGCCTTCGATGAATCGCGCAACCTGAAGGGCGCGCTGGTCGCGGCGGCTCTGTTGCTGATGCTGCTCGACACGCTGGCGGTGTTGTGGATGGGCGGCCTGTTTTCGCGCCGGCCCCGCCGTGCCGGTGCGGGCGCCACCACAGCCGCTGTCTTGATCGCGCTTGGCGCACTGTTCGGCCATGCCGATGTCGCGCGCGCCGATGATGCCAAGCCGGGCGACCAGGTTGCTATCGAGGCGATTTCGAAAACCCGCATCGCTTATGTGCTGACAGGCGTCCCGGGTGTCGATTCGATCAGCCGCGCCGGGCTCGAGGGTCTGACCCGCTTCCTGATCGAGAAGACCGCCTTGGAACCGGGGGCGCCGGCCGGCGTCGACATTTCGAAGGACGAACTGTCCTTCTATCCCCTGATCTACTGGCCGATCGATCCGGCGGCACCGATGCCAAGCCAGGCCGCGATCGCCCGCATCGACGCCTATATGCAGCAGGGCGGCACCGTGCTGTTCGACACCCGCGACCAGTTCGCCAACGGCATCGGCGCCGATTCCACCAGCCCGGCGACCGAGCGGCTTCGCGACATCCTCGGCAACTTGAACGTGCCGCCGCTGGAGCCGGTGCCGTCGGACCATGTGCTGACCAAATCCTTCTTCATCCTGCCCGAGTTTCCCGGCCGCTTCGCCGGCAGCCCGCTCTGGGTCGAGGCATCGCTCGATGCCAGCAATGCCGACAACCGGCCGGTGCGCACCGGTGACGGCGTATCGCCGATCATGATCACCGCCAATGATTTCGCCGGCGCCTGGGCGGTCGACGAGAATGGCGATCCGCTGCTGCCGACCGTACCGAACGATCCGATGCAGCGGGTCTACGCGCTGCGCGCCGGCGTCAACATCATGATGTACATGCTGACCGGCAACTACAAATCCGACCAGGTGCATGTTCCCATCCTGCTCGAACGGCTGGGGCAGTAGGATGACGTTCTTACTCTCCACGGCGGGTCAACTCTCTCCACAACGGAGAGGATGAAGCATGAACTGGTCGATCTCCTTCGAACCGCTTCTATCCTGGCCGCTGCTGGCCCTGGTGCTGGTACCGTTGGCGCTGCTGGCGCTCGTCGGCCTGTGGTTTCGCCAGCGCGGCTCGGTCCTGCGCCTGGTCGCCCTGCTCGCGCTCGCCGCCGCCCTCTTCAACCCCGTATTCCTCAACGAGGAGCGCGAGCCGCTGAAAAGCGTCGTCGCGCTGGTCGTCGACCGCAGCCAGAGCCAGGACATTGGCGACCGTACCAGGCAGACCGACGAGGCCGTGGCCGGGTTGCAGCAGCGTCTTGGCCGCTTCAAGCAGTTCGACGTCCGTGTCGTCGAGGCCGGCAAATCCGACGCCGCCGAGGAGCGCACGGAAACGCGGCTGTTCGGAGCGCTGGAAGGCGCCTTCCGCGACGTGCCGCCCTCGCGCATCGGCGGCGCCATCATGGTCACCGACGGCGAGGTGCATGACACGCCGTCGGGCACGCCCGAGTTCAACGCCCCGCTGCATGCCCTGATCACCGGCAACGACCATGAGAAGGACCGCCGTATACGTTTCGAGAACGCGCCGCGTTTCGGCCTCGTCGGCAAGCCGCTCGACATGAGCTATCGCGTCATCTCGACCGAAAACGAGACCGGACCGGTCGATGTGCGCGTCTCGGTCAATGGCGAGCAGGTTTCGGTCGAGCATGCCACGGTCGGCCAGGCCATGCCGCTGCAGGTGACCATCCCGGGTGCTGGCCGCAACATCATCGAACTTGCCATCGACCGTGAGCCGGGCGAACTGACCGACACCAACAACCGCGCCATCGCGCTGGTCGACGGCATCCGCGAGAACCTGCGCGTTCTGCTCGTTTCGGGCGAACCGCATGCGGGCGAGCGCACCTGGCGCAATCTGTTGAAATCCGACGCCTCGGTCGATCTCGTCCATTTCACAATCCTGCGGCCGCCGGAAAAGCAGGACGGCACGCCGATCAACGAATTGTCGCTGATTGCCTTCCCGACCCGCGAGCTGTTCGTCGAGAAGATCAAGGATTTCGACCTCATCATCTTCGACCGCTACCAGCACCGCGACGTGCTGCCGATCCTCTATTACGACTACATCTCCGAATATGTCGAAAAGGGCGGCGCGCTGCTGATCGCCGCCGGTCCCGAATATGCCGGCGAGGCTTCGATCGCACGCACGCCGCTGATGTCGGCGCTGCCGGCCATGCCGACCGGCGAGGTTGTCGACAAGGCCTTTTATCCCCGCCTAACCGAACTCGGTCAGCGTCATCCGGTGACGCGCGGCCTCGACGGTTCGGCCACCGAGCCGCCGCACTGGAGCCGCTGGTTCCGCACCATCGGCGTGCAGAATCCGCAGGGTGAAGTGGTGATGAAGGGCGCCGACAACCGGCCGCTGCTGCTGCTCGACCGCAAGGGCGAAGGCCGCGTCGGCATGCTTCTGTCCGACCAGGGCTGGCTGTGGGCGCGCGGCTTCGAGGGCGGCGGCCCGCATGTCCAGCTCTACCGGCGCATCGCCCACTGGCTGATGAAGGAGCCCGAACTCGAGGAAGAGCGGCTGACCGCCGAGGGACGCGGCATGGTGCTGGAGATCCGCCGCCAGACCATGGCCGACGATCCCGGCCCGGCGCAGATCATCACCCCCTCCGGCAAGACGCTCACCGTCAAGCTCGACAAGTCCGAGCCCGGCGTCTTCCTCGGCAGCGTCCAGACCAGCGAGATCGGCCTCTTCCAGGTTGCCAATGGCGATCTCACCGCGCTTGCCCATGTCGGACCGGTCAACGCTCCGGAATTCGCCGACGTCGTCTCCACGCAGGAGCGGCTGAAGGCGCCGGCGGAAGCCACCGGCGGCAGCGTGCGCCGGTTGGCGCCTGCCGCGGGCAGCGACGTGACGCTGCCTTCCATCGTGCCGGTGCGCTCGGCCGGCGAGGCGTCGGGCAGCGACTGGATCGGCCTGCGCACCACCGACGACAGTGTGCTCAAGGCCGTGTCGCGCGTGCCGCTGTTCGGCGGCTTCCTTGGCCTGGGCCTGTTGCTCCTGGCGATGGGTTCGATGTGGTACCGCGAGGGACGATAGAGCAGTGCGCTCTTACTTTCTCCCCGTGTAGTGACGCGGAGAGCGACGCTGTCTCGAGTGGTTTCGCCAATCGTCGAAACCAAGGCTATGACGAGCCCCTCCTCACTCCTCCGGTTCCGTCGTGAACAGCAGCGGGTAGCCCTTGGCCTTGCCGGCGTCGGTGGCCCGCGTCGCCTTGGTCTCGGCGACATCCCGGGTGAAGACCGCGACCACGCAGACGCCACGCTGGTGCGCGGTGATCATGACCCGGTGCGCCTGGTCCTCCGAAAGCTTGAACTCGCCCTTCAGCACCGTCACCACGAATTCGCGCGGCGTGAAGTCGTCATTGACGAGGATGACCTTGTAGAGCTTCGGCCGCTCTGTCTGCGGTTTGACCTTGGTGCGCGGTTTTGTGGTGATTTCAGGCATTCGAACCGACTGTTTTCGCGATCAGCTTAAGTCCGCATTTTGCCGCGGGCGGCAGTGATCGTCCATTTACGGACCGTCGGCGGGCGGGCCCGGTCCTTCAAGATCATGTGGGGAATTGTCGGTCGCGGTTCAACGGCCCTGACGGCCGAAGACGCGGCGCGTTGGGTCGGCATCCGCCCGGCGTTCCAGCCATGCCGCGATCGCCCATCCGGCTACACAGATCAGCGTCACACCGGCGAGCACGATCAAAAGCCATGCCTGCACCGGCGTGATGTAATCCCAGTTGCTGGAAATCGCCGGTGCGAACAGCGAAGGCTCGGTGCGCCCGCTTGCAGGGTCCGGCACGGGGCTGGCGGTGAGCAGAATCAGCACCCTGGCGACGCCGGTGGCAACCAGGCCGCCGATCACCATGGAGCGAAAAATGGACGAAAGCCGCTTCTTCATGCGGATTGTCCTACAGGGGCCGGCATTGCAAACGGGTTAAGCACGATCGAGATGCGTGGCTGGAAGCCGCCGGCGTTCAGCTCTTCGATCATGCCTTGGCAGAAGGCCGCCCCAGCCGGTTTGCGGCTGGGGCGGCCTTGCTAGAACTAACCTCGAAGCTGATCAGGGCTTCTTGGGAGCAGCCTTCGCAGGGGCCGCCTTCGCGGGAGCCGCCATCGCCGGGGCCTTCTTGACCGGGCACTTGTGCTTCTTGGTCACCTTGCAAACGGTCTTCTTGGCGACCTTCTTCGGAGCAGCCTTGGCCGGAGCAGTGGTCGTCGCGGCGGCAGCCGGAGCGGTGGTCGTGGTGGCAGCGGCCGGGGCAGCGGTCGTGGTCGCGGCAGCGTTGCCGAGAACGGGCATCGAGAAGGCGAGAGCGACGGCGAGACCAAGGGCGGACAGGAGGGATTTTTTCATGGCTTCGTTTTCCTTTTTTGTGCGGGTCGTTTTGAGTGTCACTGGACCGGGTCGTTCGGTGTCACTCCAAGCAGCTTCAAAGCATTGGCGAGCATCCGGATGCCCTGCGCCTGTTTCTTGGCGGCGCAGTACCGGTTGCCCTTTCTCTGAAGTGCCTTTGCCGCGGTGACCTGCGTTGCCGTGGCATGGGTTTCGAGGGCTTCATCAAATTGGTGGCTGAGATTGGCGCACCGTTCGCTCCGGGTCAGCGGCGCCTTTGCGTCTGATTGGTCGACAGCGGCAGTGAGCAGGCCAAGGCCCAGCAAAACTCCCAACAAACTGATCGACAATCTTGGCATCGGTTTATCCGTGAACCCGGAGACTAGCGTCGCAGCCGATGACCTGACCGCCACGGCACCGTTATGCCGGCCTACCTTTTCAGGAGTTTTTCCCGATTGTAGAATTTTGTTTCTGGATTGTGTCTGGCCGGGCCACGCAAGCTGGCCGTTGTGGAGAAGGCGGAATTCATTCTTCCTTGAAAAGCAAGGCACTGGCCAACATACGGCCCGAATTCTATCGTGTGGCTCACCAGCCAAGAATGGCGTGGCCGGCAAACCAGACAGGGCAGCTGTGAAATCCGAGACACACATACTGATCGTCGACGACGACAAGGGCATTCGCGACCTGCTTCAGGAGTTCTTCCAGAAGCGGGGCCTGCACACCTCGGTTGCCGCCGACGGGACCGAGATGGAAACCATCCTGCGCCGCACGCAGGTGGATCTGATCGTGCTCGACGTGATGCTGCCCGGCAGGAGCGGGCTGGAACTGTGCCGTGACATCCGCGCCCAGTATACGACGCCGATCATCATGCTGACCGCCGTCACCGAGACGACCGACCGCGTCGTCGGGCTCGAGATGGGCGCCGACGACTATGTGCCCAAACCCTTCGACCCGCGCGAATTGCTGGCCCGCATCCGCGCCGTGCTTCGGCGCAATGGCGCCGCCGAGCCCAAGCGCGCCACCACCAAGCAGATTTACCACTTCGCCGGCTGGACGATGGACTGCTCGCGGCGGCGGCTGACCGCGCCCGACGATGTCAGGGTCGAACTGACCATGGCTGAGTTCAACCTCCTGCAGACCTTCGTCAAGAGCGCCCAGCGCGTGCTGACCCGCGATCAGCTCATCGAACTGTCCGGCGGCGACAGCGACTATTCCTTCGACCGCAGCATCGACATCCTTGTCTCCAGGCTGCGGCGCAAGATGGAAGATGATCCCAAGACGCCCAAACTGATCCTCACCGTGCGCAGCGGCGGCTACCAGTTCCTGCCCGAGACGACCTCCGAATGAGACGTTTCCTGCCGCAGACCTTGCCTGTCTGGGTGCTGCTGATCGTCATTGCCGGCCTGCTGATCAGTCAGGTCGCGACGCTTTATATCGTATCGCGCGACCGCGCCGCCGCCAATGACGTGGTCGACCTCTACCGCCTCAACGACCGCGCCTTCTCGCTCGTGCAGCTGATGCACGACGCCACGCCGGAGGAGCGCAAGGCGACGGCGACCGGGCTGTTCAACTCCACCTACGCGCTCACCGTCTCGGACACGCCCGCCGTCACCTCCTCGATCGCTGGCGACGACGAACTGGCCGAACTGGAAGACATTCTCGTCGGCCGATTGTCCAAGTTCGGTATCACCGACGCGCGCGTGCGGCGCGATCCGGCGACGCGCGAAGCCGACGATGCCGGCGGCGCGGCACCGGGACCCGAGATCGGCCAGGTGGAGCGGGATCTTCTGGTGCTGGCCGCCGATTTCGCCCAGAGCGACAAGCTGACGGCTTCGCTGCGCTTCGCCGACGGCCAATGGCTGAATTTCACCGAACCGATCACGCCCGTCGGCCCGATCCTGAGCGTCGATAGCCTGCCGCTCTATTCGCTGATCGCGGGGCTGGTGGTGATCATGTCGATCTGGTCGCTGCGCCGGCTGACCGCGCCCTACCGGATGATGGAAACCGCCGTAAACCGGATCGGCAACGACCTCAAGAGCCCGCCGATCGCCGAGAGTGGCAGCCGCGAGGTGCGCGCCGCCGCCAAGGCGATCAACGCCATGCAGGCGAGGCTGCGCGAATATGTCGAGGATCGTGAGCACCTGGCGGCGGCCCTCGCGCACGACCTGCGCACGCCGATGACCAGGATGCGGCTGCGCCTGGAGCTGTTGCGCAGATCACCGGCGCGCCAGGCGCTCGCCCACGATCTCGCCGACATCGAAAGCATCGCGAGTTCCGTGATAGACTTCGCCAAATTCGAGGTCACGGAAGAGAAGGCCGAACGGATCGATTTCTGGTCGCTCGTCGAATCGGTCGCCGACAGCTACGAGACCGTGTCCTTCGACAATGACGACGTCCGTTCGCGAGGCCTGATCTGCATGGCGCGGCCGGTGGCTCTCAAGCGCTGCGTCACCAATCTGGTGCAGAACGCCGTCACCTACGGCAAGCAGGCGCATCTCAGCCTCAGCCGCTTGGACGGCACGATCACGCTGGCCATCCGTGACGAGGGACCGGGCATTCCCCAGGCACAGATCGACGCCGTCTTCGGCTCCTTCGTGCGTCTCGAACAATCCCGCAATCGCCAGACCGGCGGTCTCGGGCTTGGGCTGACCATTGCCCGCAACATCGCGCGCGCGGCGGGCGGCGAAGTGCGCCTGTCCAACCATCCAGACGGCGGCCTGCTGACCGAGTTGCGCCTGCCGATGGCGGCTTAGGACATAGCCGCCTTAAGCGCGTCGCGTCGAAGCGGATCAGGCGACGCGCTTTAGCCTTCGTTTTTGTGCATGTCGTCTTCCCAAAACCGAGGTCACTTTTGGGCGACATGCATCAGCGCCGCAGCACCGCGCTCAGCACGTCGCGGATGCCGATCGCGCCGACGAAGCGCGACTGGTCGTCGAACAGCGCCACGGGTGCGGTCTGCGACCGGTGCATGGCCAGCATCACGGTCTTCAGCGAGGTGCCGGGATTGGCCCAGAACACTTGCGCCAACTCCTCCGGCTGGCCCTCGACATCGGCGCAGGACACCCATACGGCCGGCTTGCCGTCGCGCTCGGCCGCCGCCACCAGCCCGTGTTCGTCGATCTTGAAGCGCGTCGTCTTGCGCCGGTCGAGCCACACCCAGCCGTCCTTGCCCTGTTCGAGATCGCGGCGGTCGCGCATCACGTTCCAGGCGGTCAGCACCGAGAGCGGGTTCACATTGGCGATGAAGTCGCGGACATAATCGTTGGCGGGGCGCAGCACGATGTCTTCCGGCGCGCCGGTCTGGACGATACGGCCGCCCTCCATGATAGTGATGTGGCTGCCGATCTTCAGCGCCTCCTCGAGATCGTGGCTGACGAAGATGATGGTCTTCTTCAATTCCGCCTGCAACTGCAGAAGTTCGTCCTGCAGCTTGGTGCGGATCAGCGGGTCGAGGGCCGAGAACGGCTCGTCCATCAACAGGATAGGCGCCTCGGTGGCGAAGGCACGCGCCAGGCCGACGCGCTGCTGCATGCCGCCCGACAGCTCATGGGCGTATTTGTTCGACCATTGGTCGAGATTGACCAGCTTGAGCTGGCGATGCACCCGCTCCTTGCGCTCGGCATCCGGCACGCCGGCGAGTTCGAGGCCGAGACCGACATTCTCCTCCACCGTGCGCCATGGCAGCAGGCCGAACTGCTGGAACACCATTGCCACCTGCTTCTGGCGCAGCCGCCGCAGGGTCGGCTCGTCGCAGGTGACGACATCGACCGTGCGGTCACCGTCCTTCACCAGCACTTGGCCGCGCGACACCACGTTCAGCCGGTTGACCGCGCGAAGCAGCGTCGACTTGCCCGAACCGGACAGGCCCATCAGCACCGAGATTTCGCCTTCATGCACGGTCAGGCTGGCGCCGGCGCAGCCGAGCACATTGCCGGTCTTCTCGAGGATTTCGGCCCGGGTGGCGCCCTTGTCGATCATCGCCAGCGAGCCGGCCTGGTCGGCGCCGAAGACGATATCGACATTCCTGAAATCGACGGCGACGGTCATTTCTTGCCTCCAACGCCAATGCGGGTCATCCGGTCGAGCACGATGGCGAGCACGACGATGGCGAGACCGGCCTCAAGGCCCAGATCGATGCGGCGCGAACCGAGCGCCCGGTTGATTTCCGTGCCGAGCCCGCCGGCGCCGATCAGGGCCGCGAACACCACCATCGACAGCGACAGCATGATCGACTGCGTCAGACCGGCCATGATGGTGGGCAGCGCCGAGGGCAGCTCGACCTTCCACAACAGCTGGCTCTTGGTGGCGCCAAAGGCCTCGCCGGCCTCGATGATCGACTTCGGTACCGAGACGACGCCGAGATGGGTGAGCCGGACCGCGGTCGGGATGACGAAGATGATGGTGACGATCAGGCCGGGCGCATTGCCAAGACCGAACAGCGTCAGCACCGGGATCAGGTAGACGAAGGTCGGCAGCGTCTGCATCAGGTCGAGCACCGGCAGCATGATGCGATAGACCTTCGGCTTGTGCGCGGCCCAGATGCCGAGCGGCACGCCGATCGCCATCGCCGCCGCCGCCGCCGCGACAACCAGCACCAGCGTCTGCACCGTCTGTTTCCAAAGGTTCTGGTTGATGATGAAGATCAGCCCGATGAAAACGCCGATGGCGAGCGGCCGCGAACGCTGCAGCAGCCAGGCGATGACGGCAATCACCAAAGCGAGCAGCACCGGCGGCACCATCAGCAGGATGTTGACCAGCCCGTCGAGCAGAAAATTGAGGCCATTCGAGAACGCCCTGAAGACGGTGTCGAAATTGTCGGTAAGGAAACCGAAGAACGCCTTTCCCCAGGCGCCGATCGGGATCTTGTGATCGACCATGAACTTGGAAATCGGATCCATCTCACCCCTCGTTTGCCAGAGCTCTGCCTTCGGCCCCGTACTGTCGCGACGTCATCTTGTCACAGGATACGAAAAAGGGCAGCCTTTTCCACAAAGACTGCCCTCTGTTTCGGTCACGCCGAAATCAAAGTCGGCTCAGCTTCCGAGCGCGGTCTTGACCGCCGCCGCAGCGTCGCCGCCGTCGAAGGTGGTCACGCCGGCGATCCACGGCTTGACCGCATCCGGGTTTTTCTTCAGCCAGTCGGTTGCCACCTTGTTGGCATCGCTGCCCTTCAGGATGGCGTCCATCATCTGGCCTTCCATATCCAGATTGAACTTCAGGTTGGCGATGAACTTGCCGACATTCGGGCACTCGGTCATGTAGCCCTTGCGCACATTGGTCGAGACGGTGGCCGCGCCGAAACCGCTGTCGCCCATGCCGTCGAGATAGGTGATCTTCATGGCGCCCATTACCGGATGCGGCGTCCAGCCGAGGAAGGCGATCCACTCATTGCTCTTCATCGACTGCTCGGCCTGCGTCAGCATGCCGGCCTCCGAGGATTCGACCAGTTCGAACCCGTCGAGATTGTCCTTCGGGTTCTTGATCATGTCGAGGATGATGCGATTGCCGTCATTGCCGGCCTCGATGCCGTAGATCTTGCCGTTGAACTTGTCCTTGAACTTGCCGAGGTCGGTCAGCGACTTGACGCCGGCATCCGCGACATAGGTCGGCACGACGATGCCGTAACCGGCGCCGGCCAGGTTCTGGCTGACGGTCTCGACCGAACCGTCGGCCGTATAATCCTTGATGTCATTGGTCATCGACGGCATCCAGTTGCCGAGGAAGACGTCGAGGTCCTTGTTCTTCAGCGACGCATAGGTCACCGGAACCGAGAGCTGGATCACCTGCGGCTCGTAGCCGAGCGCGGTGAGCAGCACCGAGGCCAGCCCGGTGGTGGCCTGGATGTCGGTCCAGCCGACATCGGAGAGGCGAACCGCCTTGCAGCTTGCCGGATCGCCGGCGAAGGCGGCGCTCGTGGACAGGAAAGCCGCCAGGCCTAGGCCGGCGACGAAGGAATTCATGCGCGACATCTGTATTCTCCCATTTCGATTCTTTGGCGAAGCGAAGTTACGGTTTTTGTGCCCGCCTTGGTTCGTCAGCCAAACACCATTCTGGAGTGGTTTCAAGCGCTAAGACAATCACGATCAACGGCGCTGGCTGGCCCATCAGCGACACAGCTGACGCTTTCCGCGCCGAGCCCAGGCGCAATCTGCCTCGGCAATGGCGGCTTTTTCAGGGGAATGCGGCGCCGGCCCCTCCCCGAGGCCTGGCAAGTCGGCTTAAAAGAGCGGCATGGCCAAGCTTTACTTCCACTACGCGACGATGAATGCCGGCAAGACGACCATGCTGTTGCAGGCGTCGTACAATTACCGCGAGCGCGGCATGACGACGATGCTGTTCGTCGCCGGCCACTACCGCAAGGGTGACACCGGCCTGATCTCGTCGCGCATCGGGCTGGAAACGGAAGCCGAGATGTTCCGCGACGGCGACGACCTGTTCGCCCGCGTCGCCGAGCATCACCAGCACACGGCGGTGCATTGCATCTTTGTCGACGAGGCGCAGTTCCTGGAGGAGGAGCAGGTCTGGCAGCTTGCCCGCATCGCCGACCGGCTCAACATCCCGGTCATGTGCTATGGCCTGCGCACCGATTTCCAGGGAAAGCTGTTTCCCGGCTCGCGCGCGCTGCTGGCGATCGCCGACGATCTGCGCGAAGTGCGCACCATCTGCCGCTGCGGCCGCAAGGCGACGATGGTCGTGCGCCTCGGTCCCGACGGCAAGGTGGCCAGGCAGGGCGAACAGGTGGCGATCGGCAAGGACGTCTATGTCTCGCTCTGCCGCCGGCATTGGGAAGAGGAAATGGGCCGCGCGGCACCGGACGACTTCATCGGCTTCATCAGCCGCTGAATGGGGCTCGCTGGGGCGTCGGCGTGGGTAGCTGGCTGCCACCTCTTGTCGGCCGCGCCGTTCTATGGTGCCTTTGTTAAGGCCAGCGCCCTATTTTCCCACCCTCAGCCAGAGCCTCCCGGGGTCAGCCATGCTTCGAGCCGTCTTGTCCGCCAGCCTTCTTTTGCTTGCCACCTCCGTTACCGCCCGGGCCGGGAGCGATCCTGTGCTGGGCAAACATGTTTTCAACCGATGCATGGCCTGCCATGAGGCGGCGTCCGACCGCGACAAGGTCGGCCCGCATCTGATGGGCGTCGTCGGCCGCAAGGCGGGAACCGCCGAAAGCTTCCTCGACCGTTATTCGGACGCCATGAAGAGCGCGGGTGCTGCCGGTCTCGTCTGGGACGAGGCAAATCTTGCCGAATACCTCAGATCGCCCAAGCTGAAGGTGCCCGGCAACAGGATGGCCTTTGGCGGCCTCAGCAATGACGACGACATCGCCAACGTCGTCGCCTATCTGAAGGCCGACCCCAAACCCTGAGCAGACGCCGTTCGTCGTCGGACGGGCCGACTTGTGCCGCCGGTGGGGCTGCAAATGGCCAGTTGTTGTCGAGTTTAGGAGCCATTCGCTTCCGCGTGGATTGATTGCTTTGCCGGCATCAAAGTTCAAAATCAGCTGAACAAGGCTTGGCCTGCCAGTTGATCACGTCATGACCACGGCTCCACTGGCTTTCAAGGGTTCGGCCGGATATTTGTTTTCGCGCCACCCACTGTCTTCACGTCTTTCAATCCCCTGATACCCCACATATATTCGCCGCTGTTCGCAACCAGCGAGCGGAAGCCGAAGCGGGAGGCCCCTATGGCGACATTGCAGAATTTCGATGCCGAAATTGCCAAGACCAAGCAGGTCGTCCAGGACATGCGCACCAAGATCGAGCAATCCGGCACCGTGCTCGACACGCTCGCAACCGCCGACAAGAAGATCGGCGACGCCAATTTCGACATCGAGAACGCCCGCATTGAGGATGTACTGAAGCAGCAGAAGGTGATGGAAGGCAACATCGCCGACCTGATCATCGGGCTGGAGGACGCCACCAACGTCTTCGGCGCCGAGTTCGAGAGCATGAAGAACTATACCGGCTGGGAAAACTTCGTCGGCGTTTTTTCGGCACAGCGCAAGCAGCGCATGCGCACCGATCGCGTCCGCAACATGTCGCTCGCCGGCAACCTGCAGGAGCTGCTGGCCAAGTCCGATACCATCGTCGGCATATTGAAGGCGCAGAAGGAAATTCTCGACCAGCGCTACAAGACCTCCGAGGCCAGCCTGTCGCAGGTTATCGAGCGCCGCAAGATCACCATGACCAACCTCGAAACCGTGCAGAAGCGCATCGAGGAGCTCAATCCGATGCTGCTCGACATCGAAAACAGGATCGCCGCCTCGACCAGCCAGAAAGACCGCACGCAGCTCGAGGGCGAGCGTTCCAAGCTCGCCACCGAATACAATGAAAAGCAGGCGAAGGAGCAGGAGCTGCTGGCCGAAAGCCAGACGCTGGAGCGCTATACTTCGATGTTCCAGACCTTCGTCGATTCGCTCAACAACCAGATCGCCGCGCAGTCGACGCTGATCAACAAGCTGACCATCGATACCGAACAGCGCATCGTGCTCTACAAGGCGCTCGAGGACTCGCTGAAGACCGCCGCCCAGCAGGACGTCGCCCACAAGATCAACACGCTGGGCAGCCAGGTCGACAACACGGCCGAGGAAACCATGGCCGGCATCGGCGCCGCCTCGCAGAAGCACATCGGCGATCTCTTGGAGATGCACGAGAAGAACATGGTCGCCAGCGCCGACATCCAGCGCCGCAAGAAGCTGGCCGACGATGCCTTTGCCCGCCGCTTCGACGAGGTGCTGAAGAAGCACAATTCGGCCAACTACGTGCAGTCATAATTGCCGCGCGCATCGGTGCGACAATCCCAGGACTGACAGCATGACCCCCGAAAACGACGCCGCGGCGCGGTATTTCTCGGCAATCACGGCCGCGCTCAGCGGCCTTGAAGTGTTCATGCGCGACGACCGCTCGCCGCTTTACCGGCACGGCATCGTCGCCAAGATCGTTGCCGAGTACATCGCTCGGCTCGACAAGTCCTTTTCCTGCTGGCGCAACCGGCTGGGCTTCATGGACACGTTCCGCATTTCGCGCGCCGAGAGCGGCTACCCGGTGTTCCAGAACCTGCTTGAACTGGAAAACGACCGCCTGCAGGCCGATGCGCGGCTCGCCAACATCCCCCAGGCCGGCGAGCTGCGCGAGGAGATGGCCGACTTCATCCTGCGCCACAAGGAGTTTCCCGAGGCGCTGCAGAAATCGATGGCCGAGCGGCTCTATCTCGAAGACGTCAAGAGCGAGCAGACCTTCGGTCCGTTCACGCTGGCGCAGACGGCCAAGGTGTCGGTCAATCCGAAGACGGCGCGGCCTTATTACCTCGTCCACTGGGCAAGCTTCGACGGCAGCGCCAACCTGCCTCTGGTCTATATGGTGACGGTGGAGGATTCCTCGGAAAGCATGGTCCGCCAGCTTGTCGACCGGAGCGGCAAGCTCAACGACAAGGTCGACATTCCGCTGCCCGTCGACGGCCTGCTCAACCCCGAGCTTGCCCACCGCTTCGACGATTTCACCGAGAAGAATTCGGCCTATACGCTGTCGCCGGCGACCATCGCGGTCAATCTCGACAAGGATTTCGAGCCATTGCACCCCAAGCAGCTGAGGCGGGTGGTGCTTGGCCCCTTCTACTCGGCAGGCATCACCGACAACAACTCGACGGTGACGGAAGTGCTGGCCAAGGTGCGCAAGCCCGAGAATGCCTGGCTTTTGACCTGGACCATCCAGGAAGTCTATTCCAAGGGCGAGAAGCCCGGCCGCAAGGGCCTGTTCTCCAGCGAGAAGACGACGCAGGAATTCTTCATCAACACCGACGACCTGGAAGCCGCCCGCCAAGGCGTGTCGAGCTACGAAAACCACGCGCTGATCCCGCACCAAGCCTACCAGGCGCTTTACGCCGCCGGCGAAGCACAGAAGATCTTTGGCGGCTACAAGGTTCACATCCTGTCGAATGGGCAGGTCATCTCAGACGTCTGACCGTCACACCACGGAGCACCCTTCATGGACACCGGCCTGACCACCATCCCGGAAGCGGCTATCGAAAAACACCGCGCCACCGCGCAGAGCTTCATCACCCGCATCGTCGTGCTGGAGGATCCATCGCGCGAATCCGGTACGGCATTGGCCGGCACCAACCGCCGCTTCGTCTCCACCGTCTCGGTCGGTTCGGTGCGCCGCACCCGCGAGGTCGAGCTGTCGAAGACGGTCGGCGCCGTTCATCCCGACGACCAGTTGCTGACCATCCCGCAGCACACGCTGCTCTTTCGCGCCCGGCGCGGCACGGCGATCGCGCTGGCGGTATCGGACGTCTTCGCCGAAGGCTCTGATCTCGAAAGCCTGCAGGCCAGGAACACCCGCGCGCCGCTCGAAGGCGACGAGGCGTCCACCTTCAAGAAACTGCTGTCGGCTTCCGCCTATATTTCGGCCTTCAGCCTCGCCTCGTATCTGTTCCAGCTCATCGACGGCGACGGCGAGGCGCCGAACGATATCCCCGAGCCGGACTTCCTGTTCGACACGCCCCAGGATGCGGTGAAATCGATCCTGGCCGGCATCGACAAGGCGATAGCGGGCTCGAAGGACGACGGCGACCTGACGACCAGGGCGCGCGCCTTCGCCCGCGTCGCCATCGACGGGCTTTTGGCGCGCAAAAGCCGCTTCGACGGCATCGGCCCGTTCGAGAACGCCCATATCCGCATCGACGCCGACGACTTCACCCTCGACGGCTTCGACGTGGCGCCGGGCAAGCGCTCCAAGCCGCTGGTGATGACCTTCAAGAAACCGGAAGAGGTCGTCGGCAACCACATCGCCAAATACCAGTCGGTCAAGCTCGCCAAGATGCTGATGGCCTATGATTTCGAGCGTGAACTGAACCCGTTCGTCGAGCTCGGCGGCTTCCTGTTCACCTTCATCGGCGACGGCGCGCCCGGCACCGGCAAGACGACGCTGATCCAGATGATCGCCGGCCTCGTCAACGGCTATTGCCAAGTCGCCGGCTACCCCTTTGCCTATGAAAATTTCGGCGTCGACCAGATTTCGTCCTACCAAGGCAAGTCTGGCCAGAACTGCCGCCAGTTCATCAACAATGTGTTGAACCCGCGCGTCATCGGCTTCGGCACCATCGACGACATCGACCAGGTGGCCGCCCGCCGTTCCGACGACCGCGCATCGGCCGGCCAGCAGGAGATCACCGGCGTGCTGATGGACGCCTTCGCCGGTGCTGCCACCGTGGTGCGTGGCAATTGCTCGTTCGGCATGTTTTCCAACTATCCCGAGAATGTCGACGATGCGCTGCGCCAGCGCGCCGGCGCCCGCTGGCTGGTCGACGGGCCGCAGACGCGCGACGACTATATCGACATTTTCGTGCTGCTCGCCGGCAAGAACCACGAAATCCCCCTGGGCAAGCACGAACTCTACGCCGCGCAGGAGATCCAGCGCGCCGTCACCGAAGCCTATGAAGAGCATGAAAAGCCGCGGGAGGACGGACTGGTGCGGGTCTACGAGCGCTACATGAAGGAAAATGGCGCGCCCAAGACCATGGCCGACATCGGCACCTACCTGCACCTGATCAAGGATGCCGAGCCGCGCTTCACCGGCCGCGCCATCAAGAACGTCACCGACGCCATCAAGATGCGTGCCATGGACATCGAGCTTCCCGACGACTGGTTCGAAAAGCCGGAAGCTTTCATGCACAAGAGCTACGACGACAAGAAGGCGATGATCGAGGAATTGCGCGGGCCGTTCTCGCTTGCCATGGTCATGCAGGAGATCAACCGCTACGCCGATTCCGAGTTCCGCTATTCCGACAAGTCCGACGATGCCGCGGTGGAGAAGCTGCTGCGCGACGCAAGGCTGCGCGAACGCGCAGCGCGCGAGATGGAGGAGATGAAGAAGAAGGGTCTGTGGAATGCGTGAGGCGAGCTCTTCTTCCTTCTCCCCGTTCACGGGGAGAAGGTGCCCGAAGGGCGGATGAGGGGCAGCGCCATGCGTGGTGGAAACGAGCCCAAGGTGGCAAGAGCCCGCGAGCTTCGGAAAATCGAGAACGATGCCGAGGAAAAGCTCTGGCATGAACTGCGTGGGCGACGATTGAATGGCCACAAATTCATTCGCCAACTGCCCATCGGGCCCTATTTCGCCGACTTTGCCTGTCGTGAGGCTAATCTGGTCGTGGAGGTCGATGGCAGCCAGCATGCAGGTGGATCCCGGGATCGCTACAGGGACGAAACGATGAACGCTAATGGTTGGTCGGTATTGAGGATTTGGCACGCTGATGTTTTGAGCGGCCGAAAGAGCGTATTGGAAACCATCGTTGCGGCCGTGGATGGTCGGCTGAACAAGAAGATGATTGGCATCGACGCGAAGTTTCTGCCTTCAATCTTGGAGACGAGATGATGAGCGTTTGCGCCGCCCCTCATCCGCCCTTCGGGCACCTTCTCCCCGTGAACGGGGAGAAGGCAAGATGAGCAAAAAACCCGACCTCCTTCGTGACAACGAGCTCATCTACGGCCGGCTGCTCACGGTCGACGAGCCGCATCTCATCCAGCGCTACAACAAGGCTCTGGCCGCTTTCGGACTCAAGCCCACCAGGCTGAAGAGTTTCCAGATCGACCGCACCGGCTTTTCGCCCGAAGTGGCCGAGGAGTGTGGCGACTACGATTATCTCGATCCCAACGAGGTCAACCGCCGCTTCATCATCCTGACGCCGTCGCAGATCGACCTGCCGGTGGTGCACACGGCCTTCTCGAACACCTCGCAACTGATGTTCGAATTCATGTCCAGGAACCAGCGCGCCATAGACGCGCTGACCATCAAGGACGTGATCTACGGCGAGATCGAGGATTCCGTTCCCAAGGTCAACGACATCGAGGACCTGCTGTCGATCAGCCAGGTCGAGTTCAAGGTGCTGTCGGCCGAGGACGTGCTGGGCAAGGCCGCTGAACTCGGCAAGCTCGTCGACCGGCTGAAGCAGGAGCCCGACGCCTGGCGCGACAATGCCATGCTGACCCGCATGGTGGAACTCGCCAAGGTCTGCGGCGACATCAGGGAGAACGCGCTGGTGCCCGACCAGGTGATCTTCCGCCACAACGCGTACTGGACCAGCCATTTCGGCGGCCTCTACGTGTTCGTCGATCCCGACATGACGACGGTGATCAGCGATCCGGCGGCTCCAGGTTTCCGCCGCTCGCGGCCCTGGCAGGTGAGCTATCTCTCCATCAAGGACGCCGACAAGGTGTTCAAATTCCTGGCCGCCACCGGGCGCATCGAATTGCCGCGCGCCTCCTGGATCGAAACCTCGGGCTATCTCGAGCACCGCGCTGAAATGGTCGTGCGCGCGCTGATCCGCGACGCCGAGCCGAACCGCAATTTGACCGACGTCGACAAGGTCTGGCTGCAGACCTGGATCCAGGGCCATGCCGACCTGATCACCAGGGACGGCAATTTTCCCTTCCTCAACGCCGCCAAGCGCGAGATCGCCCAGTTCGGCCACCTCAAGATCGAGGACGTCTTCCCGCAGCAGCGCTTCCTGGTGGTCCGCGCCAAGCCTGATCATCCCGACGCCTGGCTGACCAACCGGCTGATCTCGGATTTCGTGCCGTCGGACTTCGTGTCGCGCTACATCTTCAACAAGGACGGCTTCTACAAGGACTATGACGGCTTCAGCGACGCTTGGCGATCGCATGTTGTGGACGTTCTGAAAACCACATATTTGAAGGAAAAGGTGGCGTTTCGCACACGCCTCTACGGCCTGACCGACTAGAACGATATGAACCGTCATTCCGTTCTAACTTGTTGTTTTGGTGCATGATGTTATCGAAAAAGTCTGCAACTTTTTGGCATCGTGCTGAGGGGGTGATACAGCCATGCTCGACCCGATCGTGAACTTCTTCGTCAAGCTGTTCCAGTGGATCGGCCGCGGCATCGGCCTTCTGATCGGCGTGATCCTGTGGCCCTTCTTGTGGGCCGGCCGCTGGTATACGCAGCGCGGCTGGATCCTGAAGGCCGTCGTCGGCCTGGCCTTGCTGGTGCTGATCGGCCTTTACGCCAACTTCTTCTACGCCACCCAGTGGTGGAACAGGTTCAACCCGAACTACCCGGACACCTATACGTTCGAGAAGCGCAACGTTTCCGCCGGTGAACAGGTGGCCGCCGGCGCCGGCACCGACACGGCCAAGACTTGCGGCAACTCCGGCATCGCCCAGGTGGCGGCGGACCTGACTGACTTCAACGTCAACCAGAATGCCTGGATCTCGTCGATGATCCTCTACAAGCTCGGCCTGTTCGGCATCGACTGGGACAACACCCCGTGGATGGACAACAAGGCCTCTTTCCAGCGCGGCATCAACCAGGCGGTGCGACGCACGGCGACCGAGCTTGCCGACAATCTCGGCCGCGTGCGCACCACCTCGCAGATCGATGCCGACCTGCAGGACGCGCGTGGCAATCTGCAGTTCGACGAGTATACCTGGTATTTCGGCGTGAGCCCGTTTGGACCGAAGACACCGACGCCGAGCTACTATCGCGACGCCGTGCGCAAGCTGCGTTCGTTCAATGCCCGGCTCGCCACCTGCCAGGCCACTTTCGATGCCCGCGCCGACAATCTGAAGCAGTATATCGATCGCATCGCCAGTGACATCGGCTCGACCTCCGCCATCCTCAAGGAGCGTGCCGAGAACCACAACAATGGCTGGTTCGACACCCGCGCCGACGACCGCTACTGGTTCGCCTATGGCCAGCTCTATGCCTATTACGGCCTGATGAAGGGCGCCCAGGCCGACTTCGAGGACGTCATCAAGGAAAAGCACCTGCAGAGCCTGTGGGATACGATGGACGCGCAGTTCGTGTCGGCCCTGCGCATCCAGCCCTTCATCATCGCCAATGGCCGCGAGGACGGCTGGCTGCTGCCCACCCATCTGACGACGATGGGCTTCTACGTGCTTCGGGTGCGCTCGAACATGGTTGAAATCAGCAACGTGCTGACGCAGTAGCGCTGTCCCACGGCAACACTCGCGATGGCGGATTTGCGTCGTCGCGTCTGTCGCATTCCGTGCATTGTGCGGCTGTTTTGAGACGGCGGAAGCGCCCCTGCTCTGGCTTCTATACGGCGCGGCAAGCGGAGCCATAAAGAACCGGGAATAGGTCGGCCCGCCGCAGAGGAATTTTCTCTATAGGAAACATAGTTGCATGAAAGTTGACGCCGCCGCAGCGACAGGGTTAGATGCCCCGCGCGTCCGGCTCCAGCCTTCTTGCGAGTAAGATCAACCCCGTCCCCTCCACCGTCCAATCCAGAGGAACGCCGTCATGGCCGAAGTGAAGTCCGACATCGAGATCGCGCGTGGCGCCAGGAAAAAGCAGATCCAGGAGATCGGCCAGAAGATCGGCATCCCAACCGAACATCTGCTGCCCTACGGCCACGACAAGGCCAAGATTTCGGCCGAGTTCATCAAGTCGGTGAAGGGCAACAAGGACGGCAAGCTGATCCTCGTCACCGCCATCAACCCGACCCCGGCCGGCGAGGGCAAGACCACCACCACCGTCGGCCTCGGTGATGGCCTCAACCGCGTCGGCAAGAAGGCGATCGTCTGCATCCGCGAAGCCTCGCTCGGCCCGAATTTCGGCGTCAAGGGCGGTGCCGCCGGCGGCGGTTACGCGCAGGTCGTGCCGATGGAGGACATGAACCTCCACTTCACCGGCGACTTCCACGCCATCACCACGGCGCACAACCTTTTGTCGGCCCTGATCGACAACCACATCTACTGGGGTAATGAACTCGGCATCGACACCCGCCGCGTGGTGTGGCGCCGCGTCATGGACATGAACGACCGGGCGCTGCGCGAGATCATCTGCTCGCTCGGCGGCGTCGCCAACGGCTTTCCGCGCGAAGCCGGCTTCGACATCACCGTCGCCTCGGAAGTGATGGCGATCCTCTGCCTCGCCACCGACCTGAAGGATCTGGAAAAACGCCTCGGCGACATCATCGTCGCCTATCGCCGCGACAAGTCGGCGGTCTATGCCCGCGACCTCAAGGCCGATGGCGCCATGGCCGTCCTGCTCAAGGACGCCATGCAGCCCAATCTGGTGCAGACGCTGGAGAACAACCCGGCCTTCGTGCATGGCGGCCCGTTCGCCAACATCGCGCATGGCTGCAACTCGGTCGTCGCCACCACGACGGCGCTCAAGCTTGCCGACTACGTCGTCACCGAAGCCGGTTTTGGTGCTGATCTAGGTGCCGAAAAGTTCTTCGACATCAAGTGCCGCAAGGCCGGACTGAAGCCGGCAGCCACCGTCATCGTCGCCACCGTGCGCGCCATGAAGATGAATGGCGGCGTCAAGAAGGAAGACCTTGGCAAGGAGAATGTCGAAGCCGTCAGGAAGGGCTGCCCGAACCTTGGACGCCACATCGAGAACATCAGGCAGTTCGGCGTCCCGGCGGTCGTTGCCATCAACCACTTCTATTCCGACACCGACGCCGAGATTCAGGCGCTCAAGGACTACGTCGCCTCGATGGGCGAGGAAGCGATCCTGTGCAAGCACTGGGCCAACGGCTCCGCCGGCATCGAGGAGCTTGCCAACAAGGTGGTGGCGCTCGCCGAATCCGGCGCCTCGCAGTTCGCGCCACTCTATCCCGACTCCATGCCGCTGTTCGAGAAAATAAACACCATCGTTCAGCGCATCTATCGCGGCTCGGAAGCCATCGCCGACAAATCGGTGCGCGACCAGTTGAAGGCCTGGGAGGATGCCGGTTACGGCAACCTTCCGGTCTGCATGGCCAAGACACAGTACTCGTTCTCGACCGACCCGAACCTGCGCGGCGCGCCGACCGGCCACACCGTGCCGGTGCGCGAGGTCAGGCTGTCCGCCGGCGCCGGCTTCGTCGTCATCATCTGCGGCGAGGTCATGACCATGCCTGGCCTGCCGAGCAAGCCGTCGTCGGAAAAGATCTTCCTCAACGAGGCCGGCCAGATCGAAGGCCTGTTCTGATCTTCATCTCGACAAGAACAAGAAGGGCGCCGCATCGCCGCGGCGCCCTTCTCGTTTGCGGATCGTCCTACGCGGCGCTGCGCGACAGCGCCCGCTGGTTGGACGCATGGATCGTGTCGCGTTCCGGCAGCGCGCCGGTCTCCAGGCAGTCGATCCATTCGGCGGTCTTGAGCACCGCGGCGAAGCGCGACTGCAGGATGATGCTCACCACGCGATGGATCTCCTCCGCCGAGGCGTAGCCGGCGCTGTTGGCGTAAGGCACCGAACCGGTCGCGTCGGACAGGAACTCGACCGCGAAGCCCATATGCACGGCATGGATGATGGTCGACAGGTCGCAATTATGCGTCATGTAGCCGACGACCGCGATCGTATCGATAGTGTTGGCGCGCAACCAGTCCTCGAGGTCGGTGCCGGTGAAGGCGCTTGGCAAGTTCTTCTCGACATAATGGTCGCGGCCACGCCTGGCGATCTCGGGATGCAGTTCGCCGCCATGGCTGCCCCGGGCGAAGATCGGCGACGTCTCGGGCGCCATCTGCTTGACGACCACGACCTTGATGCCTGCTGCCGATGCGGCATCCATGGCGCGCGTCACGTTGACGACGCTGTCGCGGAATGGCGGATGCTGGATAGCCAGGTTGCCGCCGTCATAGTCGTTCTGGACGTCGACGACGATCAGCGCGCGGCGCGGCGCGGTGTTGGCTGGGGCAGACATGATATTTCCTTTCAGGCTTGAATGCGATGGACCGAAGATAGCCTGCTGACCGAGGCGCCAACAGTGGCCCGATTGACATCATACGAAAGGATTGGGACAATCCTCCTTCACACTGGAAACGCCCCATGACCGCTCCCATCATCGCCGTCCTCGCCTTCGCCGGCATCAGCCCGTTCCATCTCTCCGTGCCGTGCCTGGTGTTCGGCGTTGACCGCACCAGGCTCGGCCTGCCGCGCTTCGACTTCCGCGTCTGCGGCGTGGAGGAAGGGCTGATCCAGACCGACGCCGGATTGAGCATCCTGGTCCCGCACGGGCTTGCCGCGCTCGAAGACGCCGATATCGTCATCATCCCGAGCTGGAAGGATCTCGGAGCGCCTGTGGCAAAACCGCTCGAGGAAGCGCTCGGCCGCGCCCACCGGCGCGGCGCGCTGATCGTGGGCCTCTGCCTCGGCACCTTTGCCCTCGCCGCCGTCGGCCTGCTTTCGGGACGGAAGGCGACCACGCATTGGGCCTATACGGATCAGTTGCAGGCTCTCCATCCCGACATTTCGGTCGATGCGGACGTGCTCTACGTTGATGACGGCGACATCGTCACCTCCGCCGGCGTCGCCGCCGGGCTTGACTGCTGCCTGCACATCGTACGCGCACGCTATGGCGCCGAGGCGGCACTGCGGCTCGCCCGGCACATCGTGCTTTCGCCGCACCGACAAGGCGGACAGGCGCAGTTCATCGAACGCCCGGTAGCGCCGAGCCCAGCCGCCGACCGCTTTACCCAGGCTCTCGACATGGTGCGCGCGACATTAGACGAACCGCACGGTCTCGATAGCGTCGCTGACGCGGCCGGTCTCACCCGCCGCACCTTTACCCGCCGTTTCCACAAGACGACAGGTACCAGCTTCGGCGACTGGCTGGCCGACCAGCGCGTCGCGCTGGCGCAGAGGCTGCTGGAGACGACGGACAAGCCAATGGACATGGTCGCCTTCGAGGCCGGCTTCGGCAGCGCAACTTCCTTGCGCCAACATTTCGCCGCGCGGCTAAGGACATCACCCGCGCAATATCGGCGCGAGTTTTCCAGACGGGTCGATCAGGACGGACGGGTGGCGCTGGCCCTGTCATCGTGATCGAACGGCAAGGGCGTCGCGTCGCTGCGGTGCCCTTGCATTCCCGCTCTCCGCGGTCAGCCAACGTCTTGCGGCGAGGCCGCGCGTTTACGGCCGGTGATCATGGCGCGAACCAGATTTTCATGATGACGCAGACTGGCGAGCAGCACGCCGCCGACATGAAGTCCAATCAGCACCAGTACACCATTGCCCAGGATCTTGTGCGTATCCTCGACCCAGGCCACGCCCCACCAGGCATCGGTGGTCTGCATCCAGCCGGTGAGCGCAATTCCTGCCACGCAAGCCAGAAGCGCCAGCACCATGGCACCGCCGGCGGGGTTGTGGCCGAGATAGCGTTTTTCATCGCCATGCGCCACGTCGGCGAGATAAGAACTCACCACGCGCGGTCCACGCACAAACTGACGGAAGCGCGTGTATCCCGACCCCGCCAGACCGGCGATCAAACGCGAGGCAATCAGAACCCCGGCACTGTAGCCGGCCAGTTCATGCACCTTCATGATTTCGCCTGAAGAAAGCCACGCCACCGCGACGCAAAGGACCAGCGACCAGTGAAAGAGGCGGACGTAGGGGCTCCAGACCTCGACCGAGGCCTCTCGTGTCGACTCGGCCGAGGTTTCTCGTGTCGACTCGACCGAGGTTTCTCGTGTCGAAACAGTGGCGTTCATGGCCGTCAACCGTCATCGGAATCGGCACCGACCGACTCCAGCGTCTTGGGATTGAAGACGGCTTCCAGCTTCTTGCCATTGGCGTCAAGCGCCTTGGCTTCATAGCAGCCCTGTTCCGTCTTGATGCTGCGAACCTTCCAGCCTTCGCTTTCGAGCTTCTTCTGCAAGGCTTCGCGCGGCTGCCACTGGCCGGTCGGCACATCGCATTTGTCGGCGGCGAAGGCCGGTCTGGCAAAAGCCATAACCAGCGCGGTCAGCATCAAGGTCTTCATCTTATTTTCTCCATCGGCCGATTCCGATGTCGAGGACCTTGGCCGCGAAACCTGACAGCAGCCTGAACACGCATTGCATCGTGCAAAAGCCTCAGTTGGCTTTCATTCAGCTTCCTGTCAGCCTCGTGCCGCATGAAGGCGCGTGTTGCAGCGACACGGAGGCGAAGTGCGCGTACTGTTGATCGAAGATGATCCGGTGCTGGGCGAAGCGGTGCGCGATCATATCGCTGCCGACGGCCACGCCGTGGACTGGAGCACGACGCTTGGCGGTGCCTGCGATCACCTCCGTGTAGTTTCCTATGTGCTCGTCCTGCTCGACCTGCATCTGCCCGACGGCAAGGGTCTCGAATTCCTTAAAACGCTGCGTCGTGAGGGCACCGATACGCCGGTCATCATCCTGACCGCGCGCGACCAGCTCTCAGACCGCATAGCGGGGCTGAATTCCGGGGCGGACGACTATCTGGTCAAGCCGTTCGATCTCAGCGAGTTGTCTGCACGCCTTGCCGCGGTCGCGCGCCGCTATGCCGGAAACCCCAACCCTTTGATCCGGCTCGGAGCCGTCGAAATCGACCAGGCCGCGCGCCGCGTTACCATCGACGGCACGGAGGCCATGCTGACATCGCGCGAATGGGCGGTGCTGGAGCAGTTCCTGCGCCGGCCCGGCATGACAGTCGGCAAGAACCAGATCGAGGAGGCGCTCTATGCCTTCGGCGCGGAGATCGAAAGCAACACTGTCGAAGTCTATGTCAGCCGCTTGCGCAAGAAGATCGGGCGCCAGGTCCTTACAACCGTGAGGGGGTTGGGCTACCGCCTTGCACTCCCATGAAGGTCTTCAGCAGCCTTGCCGGTCGCCTCGTGTCGTCGCTGATCCTCGTCACGGTCGCTGTTGGCCTGGTCGCCGCTGGCACCGGAAGCATCACGCTGCACCGCGAAATCAATGAAGCCATGGACAATTCGATGCAGGAGGCAGCCCGCAGACTGCTGCCGCTGGTCATCGACGATATGTTCGGGCGTGAGGCATCGCAATCGCCGCGCAGGCTGGGGGAGGCTGTTTCGGACGACGAAGGCGGCCGCCTCATCTTCCAGGTGCGGGACGCCGGCGGCCGCGTTCTCATGCATTCCCATGACGCTCCCGCGGAGCCGCTCACGGCTGAGCTCGCGCAGGGCTTCTCGGAGGCAGCCGGATGGCGCATCTACACCGAGCCTGCGGTCAGCGGCACAATACTCATCCAGGTCGCCGAGCTCGATTCACGGCGCAATGAGGAAACGCTCGAAGCCGCCACCGGCTTCCTCATACCGATGGTCATTCTCATCCCGTTGAGCGCACTTGTCGCGTGGCTGACCCTGACGCGTTTCCTGAGGCCGATCGCGACACTGCGCGGCGAAATCAGCGCCCGCCACGGCGACAACCTTGCTCCGATCCGCACCGAGGACCTGCCCTCCGAACTTGCCGCCATCGCCAAGTCGGTCAACAGCCTGATGCGGCGCCTGCATATGGCGCTCGATGCTGAAAAGGAGTTCACGGCGAACGCCGCGCATGAATTGCGCACACCAATCGCTGGGGCGTTGGCACAAACGGAGCGCCTGATCGCGGAAACATCCGACGAGGCGGCAAGAAAACGCCCGCGCCAGATCAAGGCGGCTCTGTCCGACCTCGCCGGCCTGTCCGAAAAGCTGATGCAGCTGGCGCGCGCCGACGCCGGAGTAGCGATCGCCGGCAAGCCAGCCGATCTCGCTGCGGTCGCCGCATTGGTGGTCGCCGACTTCGAGCAGCACGGCCAGAACAGGGGTCGGCTTCGTCTTGAAGCGTCCGACCAAGGCAAGGCGTTGGCCGCGATCGATACGGATGCATTGGCCATTATCCTGCGCAACCTCATCGAGAACGCCTTGCGGCATGGCGCCGAGGGCGGCGAGGTTGTCGTTCGCATCACTGACGATGCCCGGCTCAGCGTGATCAACCAAGGTCCGGTGGCGTCAGCTCCCGGCGGTCTGGTCAAACGGTTCGAACGCGGTGGGACGCGTGCCGAAGGATCAGGCCTGGGACTGGCGATCGTCACCAAAATCCTGCAGCAGATCGATGCGACGCTTGTCCTGACCTCACCGGCATCCGGCCGACGGGACGGTTTTGAAGCGACGATCAGGTTCCCGCCGCGTAGTGTTAGCCCCGCCTGACCACCCGCGCCGGGTTGCCGACCACGGTCGTGTGCGCCGCCACGTCGCGCGTCACCACCGCCCCGGCGCCGACGATGGCGCCCTCGCCGATGCTGACGCCGCCAAGGACGACCGCGCTGCCGCCGATCCAGGCATTGTCACCGATCGTGACCGGCTTGGCGATCTCCAGCCCCGCCTGGCGCCTTGCCGCCTCCTTATGGTGCTCGGCGCAATAGATCTGCACATTGGGGCCAAGCAGCGTCCCCTCGCCGATACGCACCGGCGCGGTGTCAAGAATGGTGCAGCCGGCATTGAGGAAGGTGCCGGCGCCGAGAAAGATGTTGAAGCCATAGGCGCAATGGAACGGCGCCTCGATGCGGGCACCCTCGCCCACGCCGCCCAGCAGTGTCCGCAGGGCCGGCCCGAGATTCCCGCGTCGGCGAGGCGGCAGCGTATTGTGCTCGAACACCGCATCCGCGGCCAAGCCGCGCAACGCGCCAAGATCGTCATCCAGGCACGTATACCATTCACCACCAGCCATTTTCGCGCGTTCGCTCTGAACCATGGCAGTGCCTCCGTTTTTTTACATCACTGCGAACAGCGCCAAGGCGAGGACTGACGTGAAATCCGTAAACCAGGATGCGCGGCCTTGCTGATTGGCGGCCATTCGCGATCTGCTCCAGCAATGAAATAGTTCAGGACCGATGTCGATTTCCGGGAAGCTCATTCGTCCTCGGTAGGAAGCCGAAGAAATTCGCCCAGGCAAGGAACAAATGCGATGACAATCACGATCACGGCGTTTGAACGATCACCCGATGGCGGGAAGGGACTGGCCCGCGATACGCGTGTTCGCTGGGCGCTGGAAGAAGTGGGGCAGCCTTACGCGGTTCGTTTTGTTTCCTTCGCGGGCATGAAGGCGCCTGACCATCTGGCCATCCATCCTTTCGGCCAGATCCCCACCTATGAGGACGGTTCTCTCTCGCTGTTCGAGACCGGCTCGATCGTCTTTCATCTTGCCGAGCAGCATGCGGGCCTGCTGCCGAAGGAGCGCAACGCCCGCGCGCGAGCGATCACGTGGATGTTTGCCGCGCTGAACACCATCGAGCCGCCGATCCTCGAATTGACCACGGCAAGAATTTTCGAAGCGGACAAGTCCTGGAGCGAGGCGCGCTTGCCGCTGGTAAAGGACCGTGTTCGCGCCCGGCTGGACTGTCTCTCGACGCATTTGGGCGTCGCGGACTGGCTCGATGATGCGTTCAGCGCCGGCGATCTATTGATGGTGTCAGTGCTGCTACGACTGAGAATGTCAGGCATTCTGGATGAATACCAAAACCTGGCCGCCTATGTGGCGCGCGGGGAAGCTCGGCCCGCCTATATCAGGGCTTTCGCCGCGCAATTTGCGATCAACGCTCCATCAGCCAACTGACTTGCCTCGATCCGCCGTGGCTGTGCGCTTGTGAGTCTGCGGCCTAGCCAAATATCCGGCCTATGGTAGCTTGCCGTTTCAAGGCTGTACCGGCCCGGGATCGAGGGGGATCGACCATGCTCTACATTCTTGCACTCCTGATCGGCGTCATTGCCGGCCTGCGCGCCATGACGGCACCTGCCGCCGTTGCCTGGGGCGCCTATCTCGGCTGGCTGCCGGTTGCCGGCACCTGGGCGAGCTTCATGGGCCATTGGGCGGCTGTCGGCATCTTCACCGTCCTGGCCATAGTCGAACTGGTCACCGACCAGCTGCCGTCGACGCCAAGCCGCAAGGTGCCGCAGCAGTTCGGCGCCCGCATTCTGCTCGGCGCGTTCAGCGGCGCGGTGATCGGCGCGACCAGCGGCGCCACCATCGTGTGCCTGATCGCCGGAGCGATCGGCGCGGTCATCGGCACCCTGGGTGGTGCCGAAGCGCGCGGCCGGCTGGCGGCCGTTTTCGGCAAGGATCCGCCCGCGGCCTTCATGGAGGATGCGGTGGCGATCATCGGCGGCCTGCTGATCGTGGCGGCGGTGGCATGACGGCCCAGACCTTGAACGCAAGGACCTTCGACGCCATCATCATCGGCGCTGGCCAGGCGGGGTCGCCCCTGGCGGGCCGCCTGGCGGCAGCCGGTATGAGCGTGGCGCTGATCGAGCGCAAGCTGGTCGGCGGCACCTGTGTCAACACCGGCTGCATGCCGACCAAGACCATGGTCGCCAGCGCCTATGCCGCCCATCTGGCGCGGCGCGCTGCCGACTATGGCGTGACGTTCCCCGGCTCCGTCGGGGTCGATTATAGCAGGATCAAGGCGCGCAAGGACAAGGTAACCAACGACGCCCGTGGCAATCTGGAGACCTGGATCGCCGGAATGGAGCGCTGCACGCTCTATCGCGGCCATGCACGCTTCGAATCCGCCAACACGGTGCGCGTCGGCGACGACCTGTTGACCGCCGACAAGATCTTTCTCAACACCGGCGGCCGCGCCTCGGTGCCGGACCTGCCCGGCATCCACGACATCGACTATCTGACCAACTCGTCGATGATGGATCTCGACGTTTTGCCGCGCCACCTGATCGTCGTCGGCGGCAGCTACATCTCGCTCGAATTCGCGCAGATGTTCCGCCGCTTCGGTTCGGAAGTCACCGTCATCGAAAAGAGCCCGCGCCTCACCGGCCGCGAGGACGAGGACGTCTCGGCCGCCATCCTGTCGATCCTCGAAAATGAAGGGATCGCGGTCCATGTCGGCGCCGATGACATCGGCTTCGCCAAGCAGGGCGGGGACATTGCCGTGAGTTTCTCCACGGGCCAGCCGCCCGCGGTCGGCTCGCATGTGCTGCTGGCGCTGGGCCGAACGCTCAATACCGACGATCTCGGCCTCGACAAGGCGGGCGTCGAGGTCGACGGACGCGGCGCGGTTGTCGTCGACGACCAGCTGCGCACCAGCGTGCCAGGCATCTGGGCGATGGGCGACTGCAACGGCAAGGGCGCCTTCACCCACACCTCCTACAACGACTATGAGATCGTCGCCGCCAATCTGCTCGACAAGGATCCGCGCAGGATCAGCGACCGCATCGAGGCGTACGCGCTCTACATCGACCCGCCGCTCGGCCGCTGCGGCATGACCGAGACGGCGGTGAGGAAATCCGGACGTCGCGCCCTGGTCGGCCAGCGGCCGATGACCCGTGTCGGGCGCGCCGTCGAAAAGGGCGAGACGCAGGGTTTCATGAAGATCCTCGTGGACGCCGACACCAGGGAGATCCTCGGCTGCTCCGTGCTCGGTCCGGGCGGTGACGAGGCGGTGCATTGCGTGCTCGACCTGATGTACGCCAAGGCGTCGGTCGACACACTGGCGCGCGCCGTGCACATCCATCCCACCGTCTCGGAGCTGCTGCCCACCATCGCCCAGGAGCTGAAGCCGCTGGCGTGAGACTGTCAGCCGCTGCCCCTTCAATCGTCGCCTGTGCCTTGCCGAAGGCTCCGCGATTTCACGGTCGTCATCACGCATTTATTGCTGGGGCCGCGCCGGCTTCAAGATATCGTGTCGGGCACGAAGCGACATCGTTTCGGCCCTTGAAGGATCGGTCTGCGTCGGGCCGTTAGAAGAGGAGACGTCCGCTCCATGCTTTCTGCATTGCTGCATTGCGGCAATGTCTGTTGCGCCCGGCAGGGATCCTCGCGCAGTCTGAAATTGAACCGATTCAGTCTGGACCTCCCATGCCTTTGCCGATCCTTGCGCTTGCCATTGCGTCCTTCTGCATCGGCACCACCGAATTCGTCATCATGGGCCTGCTGCCCGAGGTCGCTGCCGATCTCGGCGTGACGATCCCCGCCGCCGGCCTGCTGGTCACCGGCTATGCGCTGGGAGTCGTCTTCGGCGCGCCTGTCGTGGCCATGGCCACCGCGCATTTGCCGCGCAAGCCCGTGCTGGTGGGACTTGCAGCCCTGTTCGTCGTCGGCAACGTCTTCTGCGCCATCGCGCCCAATTACTGGCTGCTGATGGCGGCGCGCGTCTTCACCGCTTTCGGCCATGGCGCCTTCTTCGGCATCGGCTCGGTCGTCGCGGCAAGCCTTGTGCCGCGCAACAAGCGCGCCAGCGCCATCGCGCTGATGTTCGCGGGCCTGACGCTCGCCAACATCCTCGGGGTTCCCGCCGGCACCGCACTCGGCGAAGCCTTCGGCTGGCGGGCCACCTTTCTGGCCGTGGTCGGCATCGGCCTGATCTCGGTCGCGGCCATCGCCTGGCTGGTGCCGTCCGACGTCACGGAACCGAGCGGCGGCGGTCTGCGCGCCGAAGTCCGTGTGCTCGGCAAGCTGCAAGTGTGGCTGGCGATGCTGATCGCGGCGCTGACCTCGGCCAGCCTGTTCGCCGTTTTCACATACATAAAGCCATACCTCACCGGCGTGTCGGGCCTGTCGACCGCGGCGGTCACCTGGGTGCTTTTGCTGTTCGGCGCCGGCATGACCATCGGCAACATCATCGGCGGCAGGCTTGCCGACTGGAAACTGATGCCGACAGTGATCGCCACCTTGCTGCTGATGGCCCTGCTGTTCGTCGGCTTCATGCAGTTCGGCACGATCGCCAGCGTTGCCATCGGCATCGTCTTCCTCTGGGGCCTGCTCATCTTCGTCGTCGTGCCACCTCTGCAGATCCGGGTCGTCGAGGCGGCTTCCGAAGGACCGAACCTTGCAGCCACGCTCAATCAAGGCGCCTTCAATGTCGGCAATGCCGGCGGCGCATGGATCGGCGGCGTGGCGCTGTCATCAGGCGTTTCCTATGCCGGTTTGCCACTGGTCGGCGCGGTGCTAGCCCTGCTGGCGGTCGCCGTTGCGGTGCTGTCGGCGGCGCTGGACAGGCGCGCGCCTGTCACGCTTCACGCTGCCGCGGAATAGGCCCTTGCGCCCATGGCGCGGCGGGCTGGACCAATCGACATCGGTACCTTCCAATGGGCATGTCTTCTCGCTTTCATGGAGAACGTCATGCAGAAATCGATCGAACGCATCGCCGGCGACAGCGACGGCGTTTCCTACGAATTCCCGGTGCTCCGCTTGGCCGGCGCCGACAAGACAGCACCTTCGGCCTACCTGCAGGCAGCGCTCCATGCCGGCGAATTGCCTGGCGTCGTCGCCATCGATGCATTGATGCCGATGCTGAACAAGGCCGAGGCCGAGGGTCGCATCAGGGGCAACATCACCATCGTGCCCTGGGCCAACCCGATCGGCCGCGCGCAATACCATTTCGGCGAGCACCAGGGTCGCTTTCATCTCGGCACCCGCACCAACTTCAACCGCGGCTTTCCGCTGCTGGCCGCGCCCGACGCCAGGCTCTTGCCGGACGCCACCTTTGGCGGCGCCGACCAGCGGCTGAAGTCGCGCCTGGTGCAGCTTTCGCTCGGCCATGACATCGTGCTCGACCTGCACTGCGACGATGAGGGTCTTGCCTATCTCTACGTCCACACCAGCCTGTGGCCCGGGATGGCCGATTGCGCCGCCGCCATGGGCGTCGATGCCGTGGTGCTGTGGAGCGAGGATACCGACGGCACCTTCGAGGGCGCTTCGATCATGCCCTACCAGAACGCATCGGCCGATGTGGCGAAGTTCGACAGGCGCGTCGCCACCACTGTCGAATATCGCGGCATTCTCGATGTCGACGGCGCGCTGGCCAAGTCCGACGCCGAAGGCCTCTACCGGCTGCTGGTGGCGCGCGGCGTGATATCCGACACCGCCCTGCCCGCGCCCGGCCCCTTCAAGGGCGTCGCGGCACCTCTGGAAAATATCGACATGATGCCGGCGCCCCGTGGCGGTGCGGTCCTCTACGACGTCAAACCCGGCGACCGCGTCACCAGGGGCGCGCGGCTCGCTACCATCGTTCACGCGCCAGGCGAGGCCGATGGCCGCACGGAAGTGTTCGCGCCGCAGGACGGCATCATCCTGACCCGCCGCTCGCGCCGCATCATCCGCTCCGGCGAAGACCTGTTGAAACTGGTTGGCGACAGGAAGAGCGCCGATGCGAGGTCGGGCACGCTGGAGGATTGAGCCTGCGTCGAATCCAGTTGCGCGGCCGCCCAATCGCCGCTAAGGGAATCGCCATGAACATGCGTTCGATCAAGACCATTTGGTGGTGGGCCTGCTGACAGCGGCCTGTTCGAACGCGTGCGCGTGAAAATAGAGGGTGGCCGCAACGGAATGTCCGGGCGGCCATTTGTTTTTTAAAGCCATTCCCGGGTCCGTTGCCCAAGTAGCTGATGGAGACGGCAATGACGTTGAAGGTTCTGGAAAACGGCGCTGAAAGCTTCGCGACGGCGGGTGGCATCACCATCACCCGCGAGCGCCACGGCCGCCCTTATGAAGGCGCGATCGACACTTATGTCGACGGACTGAACTCGCGCCGGGGCGCGGTATTTTCCTCGAACTACGAATATCCCGGCCGCTACACGCGCTGGGATACGGCCATCATCGATCCGCCGCTGGTCATCTCGGCACGCGGCCGCGCCATGCGTATCGAGGCGCTGAACGGCCGTGGCGAGGCGCTGTTGCCGGTCATCGGCAGGACACTGGGCGGCCTCGCCGAGGTCACGATCGCCGAGACCTCGAAAAAGCTGATCCGCCTCGATGTCGCCAAACCCGGCCGTGTCTTCACCGAGGAGGAACGCAGCCGCGTTCCCTCGGTCTTCACTGTGCTGCGCGCCATCACCGCGCTGTTCAAGACGGCGGAAGACGCCAATCTCGGTCTCTACGGCGCCTTCGGCTACGACCTTGCCTTCCAGTTCGACCCGGTCGACCACACGCTCGTGCGCAAGCAAAGCCAGCGCGACCTGGTGTTGTTCCTGCCCGACGAGATTCTGGTCGTCGACCACTACTCGGCCAAGGCCTGGACCGATCGCTACGACTATGCGGGCGAAGGTTTTTCGACCGAAGGCCTGCCACGCGACCAAATCGCCGAGCCGTTCAGGACCGCCGACCGCATCCCGCCACGCGGCGACCATGAGTCCGGCGAATACGCCAATCTGGTGCGCCGCGCGATGGACTCGTTCAAGCGTGGCGACCTGTTCGAGGTCGTCCCCGGCCAGATGTTCTACGAGCGTTGCGAGACCCAGCCCTCCGAGATTTCGCGCAAGCTGAAGTCCATCAACCCGTCGCCCTATTCCTTCTTCATCAACCTGGGCGAGAACGAATACCTGATCGGTGCGTCGCCGGAGATGTTCGTGCGCGTCAACGGCCGCCGCGTCGAGACCTGTCCGATCTCCGGCACCATCAAACGCGGCGACGACGCCATTTCCGATAGCGAGCAGATCCTGAAGCTGCTCAATTCGAAGAAGGACGAATCCGAGCTCACAATGTGCTCGGACGTCGATCGCAACGACAAGTCCAGGGTCTGCGAGCCGGGTTCTGTACGCGTCATCGGCCGCCGCCAGATCGAGATGTATTCGCGCCTGATCCACACCGTCGACCACATCGAGGGCCGCTTGCGTGAAGGCATGGACGCTTTCGACGCGTTTCTCTCGCACGCCTGGGCGGTCACCGTCACCGGCGCACCGAAACTGTGGGCCATGCGCTTCATCGAGCAGAACGAGAAAAGCCCGCGCGCCTGGTATGGCGGCGCGATCGGCATGGTCAACTTCAACGGCGACATGAATACCGGCCTTACCTTGCGCACCATCCGCATCAAGGACGGCATCGCCGAGGTTCGTGCCGGCGCTACATTGCTCTTCGACAGCATTCCAGAGGAAGAAGAAGCTGAAACCGAACTGAAGGCATCCGCCATGCTCTCCGCGATCCGCGACGCCAAGACGGGCAATTCGACCAGCACCGAGCGCACCACGGCGCGCGTCGGCGACGGCGTCAACATCCTTTTGGTCGACCACGAGGATTCCTTCGTCCATACGCTGGCCAACTACTTCCGCCAGACCGGCGCCAATGTCTCGACCGTGCGCTCGCCGGTGCCGGAGGAAGTCTTCGACCGGCTGAAGCCCGACCTCGTCGTGCTGTCACCCGGACCCGGCACGCCGAAGGACTTCGACTGCGCCGCGACCATCAAAAAGGCGCGCGCGCGCGACCTGCCGATCTTCGGCGTGTGCCTCGGCCTGCAGGCACTGGCGGAAGCCTATGGCGGAGAACTCAGGCAGTTGCACATTCCCATGCACGGCAAGCCGTCGCGTATCCGCGTCTCGAAGCCGGGCATCATCTTCTCCGGACTGCCCAAGGAAGTCACCGTCGGCCGCTACCACTCGATCTTCGCCGATCCGGTACGCCTGCCCGACGATTTCATGGTTACGGCCGAGACGGAAGACGGCGTCATCATGGCCTTCGAGCACCGCAAGGAGCCGATCGCCGCGGTGCAGTTCCACCCGGAATCGATCATGACGCTCGGCCACAATGCCGGCATGCGCATCATCGAGAACATCGTCGCGCATTTGCCGCGAAAGGCCAAGGAAAAGGCAGCCTGACGCCAATGGCCGAAGCCGAGAACACGATGGCGATCGCAGCCAGGGCGGCCGCGAAGCGCAAGGTCGCCAAGCTTGCCTTCTGGTCGATCGTGATCGCTTTTGTCGTGCTCGCGCTGAAAGCCGCCGCCTGGTACGTGACCGGCTCCGTCGCGCTCTATTCGGACGCGCTGGAATCGATCGTGAACGTCATCGCGTCGATTGCCGCTTTCTGGGCGATCCAGGTCAGCCACAAGCCGGCCGACCAGGATCACCCCTTCGGCCATCACAAGGCCGAGTATTTCTCCGCCGTGCTGGAAGGCGTGCTGATCGTGCTCGCCGCGCTTTTGATTCTGAACGAAGTCTGGCGCTCCTGGCAGGCCCCGGCGCCGCTCGAACAGCCTTGGAAAGGCCTTGCCGTCAACGGCGTCGCCACCGTCATCAACGCCTTCTGGGCCTGGATGCTGATTCGCACGGGCCGGGCGGAGAAATCGCCGGCGCTGGTCGCTGACGGCAATCACATCATGACCGATGTGGTGACGTCGGTCGGCGTCTTCGGCGGCCTGGTCGGAGCGATCCTGACCGGCTGGCAGATCCTCGACCCGGCATTGGCCGTCATCGTCGCGCTCAACATCCTGTGGCAGGGCTGGCATGTCATCGGCTCGTCGATGAACGGCCTGATGGACCGGGCCGTCGACACGGCGGAGCACATGCGCATCCGCGACATCATCTCGGCCAATTGCAAGGGCGCCATGGAGGTGCACGATCTCAAGACCCGCATCGCCGGCCGCGCCACCTTCATCGAGTTCCATCTGGTCGTCGACGCCGACATGTCGGTCGGCGCCAGCCATGTCATCTGCGATCGCATCGAAGACGCGCTGAAGGCCGAACTCCCCTCGGTGCGCGTGACCATCCATGTCGAGCCCGACGACGAAGCCAAGCTGCCCAAGGGCACGACCGCGGTGCCGTTCGCCTGAGGCGGGTCACTGTCGCTGACCTTGGAAGAGCAATTCCAAGAAAAGCGTGAGCGGCTTTCCGTCCGGAATTGCGTAAAAACAAAGAGCTAACCGGAGTTTCTCGACTTCGTCATCCTTGGGCGAAGCAGGAGCGCAGCTCCGTAGCGGCGACCCAAGGATGACGAAACGCTGGTTACGGCGCGCAGGCGGATTGTGGCATTGGCTCCAGCCGATAGACCTTGTCGTCGGACATCGTCTTGCCGTCGGCCGCCTTCGAGCACAGGTCGACGACCGCCAGGCTGCTGTTGGGGTTGGCAAGCGTGATGGCGCCGTTGGCGCCGCGCTTGAGGAAGATTTCCTTTTGCGCGATGTCGCAGGAGAAATTGCTCGTCTTCGAACTCGCGGCACAACGCCATTGATCGGCCTCGCCCTGGCATGAATAAGTCTGCGTGACCTTGGCTCCCTTCTGCCGCGTCGTGACCGAGACCACGATGTCGGCGCCGTCGGGCCAGCTCGCGGCGTCGCCTCCCGAGGCGAAGGACGCCAGTTCGACCGGTCCTCGAAACACCCGGATCGACTGCGTCAGTTGCTCGGGATGCGAACTCATATGCGCAGCGTCATAGTCGCGCCCGTAGCAGAAGGCCTGGTCTGGCTTCAGCCGCTCGCGCAGCGGCGGCCCGAGCGCCGGGTCGATCGGATCGATGCGGGCGAATTCAGCCTTGCAGGTCGCCGCCGGCATCGGATCGAGGCGGAAATTGTCGTCTTCCTTGCCAAGCGCCTGCCTGTCGTATTCAGCCGCGCCGAGTTCTTCTTCCGAACCGGCGTCGAGGTAGATGTCGGACGACAGGTCCGACAGGATCAGCCGGCCCTTGCCGTCGACCTTCAGCGACGCCAGGGTACGGTCGCAGTCCATGCCGCAACGGATCGGGCCCGATTTGCCATCCTCGGACTCGTGATTGCACCAGCCTCCGGCCCATTCCGGCGCCTTGGCGCCACGCACCGTGGTGCTTAGGAACCCATTGTAGGAAGTATCGGAATTCGCGTTCGGTTCCTCATTCGGACGGCTGACCGGATCATGGCCGTAGTAAAAGAAAATCCGCGTCACCTTCTGCTTCGGACGCGCCTTGAGGTGCGCCGCGTCATAGACCCGGCCGAAACAGGCGTCCGCCCCGTTGGGGCTGAGTTCGGTGAGTTTGAGCGCATTGTCGGCAAAAGCAGAACCCACAAGTCCGCCAAGCAGTGCGGCGCCAAATCCGGCGCTGGCAAACGTCTTCCATTCCCTGAACGCCATGTGCCCCTCTCCGCATCGACAGGACGTAACGTCAATTTATGCTAGTATTGCGGCCGCGGCCAAGCAAATCGCGCTGAGCCGGCAAGCCAGGGAGGCACGCCATGCGCCGACGTGACATGTTCCACGCGGCTCTCGCCGGAGCCGGGACGCTTCTCGGCCTGCGGGCGGTGCAGGCGGCAACCACCGAGCCTGCCAGGCTGAAGGTCGCCTATCACCTCAGCGACCTCGACAAGGTCAATTTCGTGCTCGGCAACATCAAGAACCACTATGAGGGCACCGGCGGCAACGTCGATATCGCGCTGGTCGTGCATGGTCCGGCGCTTGCCGGCTTCAAGTCGAAGGGCATATCGGCGGCGATTTCGGGGCGCTTTACCGGTCTTGTCCAGCAAGGGCTCGACCCGCATGCCTGCGGCAACACCATGCACGGCATGGATATTACGCTCGCCGACTTGCTCGATGGCTTCCATGCCGCCGACAGGGGTGGCGTCGTCAAGCTCGCCGAACTGCAAAGCCAGGGCTATGTCTATCTCAGGCCTTGAAGCGGCACTGACTTGAATGCAAGGGTGGCAACACCCGCCAAGAAACTTGGAAATCCCCCGGAGGAACAGCAGTGCCAGAGACAGCCCTTGGTCTTGTCATCCCCGACCTCGCCGGCAAGGCGGTGCTGGTCACCGGCGCCTCGACCGGCATCGGCGCGGCGCTCGCGCTCGCTTATGCCGGGCAGAAATGCAAGGTGGCGCTGCACTACAATTCCAGCCGCGACGCCGCCGAGAAACTCGGCCAGACCATTCGCGACGGCGGCGGCGAGGTGTTCCTCGTCCAGGGCGACTTTTCTCTCCCTGCCGATGTCGAACGCGTCGTCGAGGACAGCGCGCGGCATTTCGGCTGGCTCGACGGGCTGGTCAACAATGCCGGCGGCATGCTTGGCCGCGTGCCCTACGCCGAGCAGACCGAGGCGCATTACGACGCGGTGATGGACCTCAACGCACGCTCGGTGCTGACCGCCTCGCGCAAGGCGATCCCGTGGCTGAAAAAACAGGGCGGCTTCATCGTCAACACCTCGTCGATCGCCGCGCGCAACGGGGCGGGCGGCGGCGCTGGCCTTTACGGCTCGGCCAAGGCCTTCGTCTCCAACGTGACGCGCGGCATGGCCAAGGAACTGATCGGCTTCGGCATCCGCGTCAACGCCGTGGCGCCGGGCACCATCCTCACCCCCTTCCACGAACGCTATTCGACCGACGAGCAGATGAAGGGCATGGTCGCCACCATCCCGCAGGGCCGTGCCGGCACGGCGCAAGATTGCGTCGGCGCCTATCTGTTCCTCTCATCGGACCTGTTGAGCGGCTACGTCACCGGCCAGGTGATCGAAGTCAATGGCGGCCAGTTGATGCCTTGACCGGCGACCGGCATACTGGACACACTCCTTTCGCGCCAACCCAGGGGGAGACGAGGACATGTATGGACTGATCGGCAAGATGCGGGCGGCGCGTGGCCAACGCGACGCAGTCATGACCGTGCTGCGTGAGAGCACTGGCGCCCTGCCCGGCTGCCTCAGCTATATCATCGCCACCGATCCGGCCGATGCCGACGCGATCTGGGTGACCGAGGTGTGGACCGATCAGGCGAGCCACAAGGCCTCGCTGCAGCTTCCCGAAGTCCAGGCGGCGATCGCCAAGGCGCGCCCCTTCATCGGCGGCTTCGAATTCCAGGTGGAAACGCATCCGGTGGGCGGCTTCGGCTTGGCTGAAGCCAAAACGGGCTAAGGCGGGCGCCCGAGGCGGAAACGTGCTTTTTCAGGCGCACTTGCGTTCGCATTTTTCGCGTCTGGGGTTAGACCAGAACATGGATTCCCAGGCCGAGCAGCCATCTTCCGACCAACCCGCCATCGAGCGCATGACGCGGCTGAGCAAGCCTTGGCAGTGGCTCATCCTGCTGGTCATCTCCGCGCTCTTCGCCGGCGCGCTGGAACTCGCCGCTTTGCCGGCGGCGCTGCTGATCGGACCGATGCTGGCGGCCATCGTCGCCGGCACCAACGGTGCCGCGGTGCGTGTGCCGCGGCTTCTGTTCGGCGCCGCCCAGGCTGTCGTCGGCTGCCTCGTCGCGGCTTCGATCTCGGCCGATATCTTCCCGGTCTTCTACAAGGAATGGCCGCTGTTCCTCGGCGTGGTGATCGCCACCGTCGCGGCCTCGAGCCTGCTTGGCTGGCTGATCAGCCGCTGGCGCATCCTGCCGGGCACCACCGCCGTCTGGGGTTCTTCGCCGGGGGCCGCCACCGCCATGGTGCTGATGGCCGGCGCCTTCGGCGCCGACCAGCGCCTTGTCGCCTTCATGCAGTATCTGCGCGTCATCTTCGTCTCGATGACGGCAGCCCTCGTCGCCAAGATGTGGGTCGACACCTCGGGCATCGAGGTCCCGCCCGTCGTCTGGTTCCCCGAGATCGATCCGCAACCCTTCGCCGCCACCATCGGCATGGCGCTCGTCGGCGGCCTCGCGGGCAGGCTTTGCCGGCTGCCTTCGCCCTTCTTCCTCGGCAGCTTCATCTTCGGCACAGTCATCCACCTCGGCCTCGGGGTGCCGATGCAATTGCCGCAATGGCTGCTGGCGGTCAGTTACGCGATGGTCGGGTGGGCGATCGGCCTGAACTTCACCAGGCCGATCCTGCGCCACGCGGCACGCGCTTTGCCGCAGATCATCGCTTCGATCGTCGCGCTGATCGCCTTTTGCGGCGGCCTTGCCTTCCTCATCAGCCGGCTCGCCGGCGTCGACCCGCTGACCGCCTATCTGGCGACCAGCCCTGGCGGCATGGACAGCGTCGCCATCATCGCCGCCGCCGCGCAGAACGTCGACATCTCCTTTGTCATGGCCCTGCAGTCGGCGCGCTTCCTGATCGTGCTGCTTGTCGGCCCGAGCATTGCCCGGCTGGTAGCCAGAAGCATCAGGGAATGATGAGGGCTGCCACCAGGGCACCGCTATCGCGCGGCTGCCAGGCGTTCGGGCAGGAAATCGACGAAGACGCGCACCTTTGGCGACAGATGGCGATTGGAGGGCCATAGCATCCGGAACTGGCCACGGCCGTCGACATGATCGTCGAGCACGGTGCGCAGCCGGTCCTCGCGCAACGCGTCCCGCACCAGGAAATCGGGCATGCAGGCGATGCCGAGTCCGGCGATCGTGGCGCCTTTCAAAGCTTCCATGTTGTTGCAGGTCAACATTGAACGGATCAGCGGTTGGGCGCTCCCGGTAATGAACGGCCAGTCCAGCAGCCTGCCGCTGTTGAGATAGCGGAAGTTTATGCCGAAATGCCTGATGAGATCCGCCGGCACGCCGGGAGTGCCATGGCGATCGAGGTAGGAGGGTGCCGCGCACAGCAGCATGCGGAAGGGCGCAATGGGTCTGGACACCAATCGTGAATCGGGCAGCTCGCCGCTGCGGATGGCGACGTCGATGCCTTCCTCGATGACGTCGACGATCCGGTCGTTGAAATCGATATCGAGCTCGATCTCGGGATAGCGGGCCATGAACTCCGACAGCACCGGCAGCAAAAGATGGTAGGTGACGATCGGGGTCGAGACGCGCAACCGCCCACGCGGCGTCTCCCTTGTCCGCGACAGCATTGCCTCGGCATCGTCGATGTCGTCGAGGATGCGCCGCACGCGGTCGTTGAACAGCTTGCCCTCCTCCGTCAGGCCGATCCGCCGCGTGGAGCGCTGCAGCAGCCGCACGCCGAGTTCCTGTTCGAGCCGCGCGACGCTTTTGCCGACCGCTGAAGCGGAGATGCCGAGCGCCCGGCCGGCGGCGACGAAGCTGCCGAACTCGGCGGTGCGGGCGAAAGCCAGAAGGCCGCTGAGGCGATCCATCATGCTGCTCCATTCGAGCGTTTCAGTCCGTTATATCAGGATATTTAATACTATTATTCCTGATCTGTCTCTGACCTATCTTGGTCCGCATGATCGGCGCCGCGGTTGCGCGCCGGCGCAGACCGCTCAGATAGGAAAAACCCATGACCTTGAAGACCACCACCGGCCCGGCCGGGCGATGGCTCGTGCTCTTGTCGGTATGCCTTGCCGCGATGACGATGCCTCTGACCTTCACCGGCCCGGCCGTCGCGCTCTCCCGCATCGCGGCCGATCTCGGCGGCAGCCCGATCACGCTCAACTGGGTGACCAACGCCTTTATGCTGACCTTCGCCGCCAGCCTGATGGCGGCCGGAGCGCTGGCCGATAATCATGGCCGCAAGCGGATCTTCCTCGTCGGTCTTGCCCTCTACATATTCGCTTCGCTCGGCGCGATGCTGGCGTCCGACATCGCCTGGTTCGACATCTTCAGGGCCGCGCAAGGGCTCGGCAGTGCCTTGGCCTTCGCCGGCGGCGCCTCCGCACTTGCCCAGGAATTCGAGGGACCATCGCGGCTGCGCGCCTTCTCCTTCCTCGGCACCAGTTTCGGCATCGGGCTGGCCTTCGGCCCGATCGCCTCCGGCCTGCTCATCGCCGCCTTCGGCTGGCGGTCGATCTTTGTTCTGGTGATGGCGCTCGCGGCTGGCTCGGCAACCCTCGGCCTGCGCACCATCAGGGAATCGCGTGATCCGGATGCTTCCGGCCTCGACTGGGCGGGCGCCGCCACGTTCACCTTCGCGCTGGCCTCGCTGACCTATGGCGTGCTCCAGGCACCCCAGAGCGGCTGGACCGACCCGCTGGTGGCAACGCTTCTCGGCGTCGCCGTCCTTTGCTTTGTGCTGTTTGTCGTCGCCGAGCGGCGCGTGCGCCGGCCGATGCTCGATCTCACCCTGTTTCGCTTTCCTCGCTTCGTCGGCGTCCAGTTTCTTGCGGCGGCGCCCGCCTATGGCTTCGTCGTCCTGCTCGTACTTTTACCGATCCGCTTCATCGGCATCGAGGGGATGAGCGAGATCAAGGCCGGGCAATTGATGATCTGCCTCTCCGGACCGTTGTTGTTCCTGCCCTTGCTCGCCGGCCAGCTGGCGCGCTGGATCGCTCCGGCCACGATCTGCGGCGTCGGCCTGCTCGTCGCGGCGGCCGGCCTGGTCTGGCTGAGCCTGACGCCCCCGGTTGAGGTTGCGCTGGTCGCGCCACTGATCCTGATCGGCGTCGGCATCGCCTTGCCTTGGGGGTTGATGGACGGGCTCGCCGTCAGCGTCGTGCCGACGGAGCGGGCCGGGATGGCGGTCGGCATCTTCAACACCACCCGTGTCGCTTGCGAAGGTGTGGCGCTGGCCATCGTCATGGCGACCCTGTCAGGCTTTACCGCCGCGCAACTCGCCGCTCGGGGCGCTGCGCCTTCCAGCGACGCGGCCGCCGCGGCGCAATTGCTGGTGACCGGCAATGTCGGTGGAACCGCGCACCATTTGCCGGCGGCTGGCGCCGCCGTGCTGGTCGAGGCCTACGAAACGGCGTTCGACAGGCTGCTGATCGTGCTGGCGGCAATCACCATCGTCACCGCCCTCGTCGTCTTTCTCGGTCTGCGCCGCGGATCCGCGGCGGAGCACCAGACCGCACCCCTGCCGGCCTGCCAGGAGGGGTAGGCGTCAGCCATTCGCAGGCCAGCTGAATATCAATGCACCTTAGTCCAGCCTGTGCATCAGATCGTCATCCAGCCAGCGGCCGAAGAAATAAGCCAGCTGCTTGTGCCACCACGGCCAGTCATGGCTGACGTCGCCGCCCCAATAGTCGACCCAGGCCGGAATGGATTTGTCGCGCAGTATCTGTTCCAGCTGGCGGGTCTCGACCAGCATGCGCTCTTCCCATGCGCCCTGCCCGCAGCAGAAGATCAGCCTGAGCGCCTTCAGCCGCGCCAGCAGTTTCGGGTCGACGATCCCTGGCAGATAATCGAGCGGCGAATTGTAGAAGATGTCGCCGTCGAGCGCCTTGCCGAAGAAATCGCGGGCCGAATAGACACCCGACAGCGAGATGACGCCGCTGGCGAGCTCGGGAAACCGGAAGACGAAGTTCGAGGAATGGTAGCCGCCCATCGAACAGCCCGAGAACAGCGGCTTCAACCGCCGTCCGCCATTGGCTTGCGCGGCGGTTTCCAGAAATTCCGGCAGCGCCTCCTCGCGCAGATAGCGGAAATAGGCCTCGTGCCGCTCGATGCGATGCGCGGTATCGACATCCCTGGCGAAGAAGGATTCTGTATCGATGCCGTCGACGGTGAACAGCTGGATGCGGCCGGTATCGATGAACTCGGCGAGCGCCCCCACTCCGCCGGAATCCTCGAACTGGTAGAACCGGCCCTGCGAGGTCGGGAACACCACGACCGGCCGGCCGGCATGCCCGTAGCGCTTGTACTCCATGTCGCGGCCGAGATTGCGGGCGAAGACCTTGTGATAGGAAATGTCCATGCCTCAAGCCTTTTCGGCGTGGATATAGGCCACCGCCTCGCGCAGATCAGCCTGATCCTTCGAGCGCATCTGGTAGGCGTAATTTCCCATGGCCCGGCTGAAAACCTCTTCTATCGGCTGATGATGGACGATCTTGTCGCGGTGGGCGGCTAGCACGTCCGCATGGCTGTGCAAATAGTCGAGGTGGCGCTTGCGGCTGGCATAGGCGGTGAAATACTTGCCCTCATAGGGGCCGCCGACGGCATCCTTGACCACCATGTCCGCCCATGCCGCGTAGACATCGATGTCGAACGTGTAGTTGATCGCGTCGGTCATCCAGGCGCCGGGCGGCCGCATGTTGACCTCCAGCGCGATGATGCGGTCGTCCCTGGTCTCGAACAGTTCGATGTGGAAAAAGCGCTCGCGCACGTCGAATGCTTTCAGGATCTTGCGGCCGGCCTCCTCGACGGCAGGCCTGATCCGGGGAAAGCAGGTGTAGCTCATGTGGCGGTCCTTGTTGACCACGTCCATGACGCTCTGGTCGTAGCGATGGCTGGCCGCCAGCACCACCTCGCCGTCGCGGTTGATCAATCCGTCATAGGTCACCACCAGCCCTTCGATGAACTGCTCCATGACGAAGGTCACGTCCTCCGGCTTGTCCCGGAAGAACTGGTCGAGCTCTTTCGCATTGGAGATCTTGAACGTGTTCGAAGCGCCGGAGCCCGAATCCGGCTTCACCACCACGGGGTAGCCGACGCGGCGAATGAAGGTCATGGCGCCGGCCCGGTCGGAGCATTTGCGCTGCGCGATCGTCTCGACACCGCTCTTGCGGAAGAAGGCGCGCATGCGGCTCTTGCGCTTCAGATTCTTCACGAAATCGAGCTTGGTGCCGTAGATGTTGAAGTCGGTGCGGATGTTGGCTTCCAGCTCCAGCCAGTGCTCGTTGAGCGATTCGAACCGGTCGATGCGGCCCCATTTGTGGATGAAATGGCCTATCGCCCGGAACACCGGCTCGCAATCCTCCATGTCGGCGACGCGATAGTATTCCGAAAGCACCTGCTTCAGCTTGCCGTCGAGCGCATCGTAGGGCGCATCGCCAATGCCGAGCACGGTTGCACCGGCCTTCTTCAGCCGGTCGCAGAAATCGGCGCCATTGGCGGGAAAATGCGGCGAGAAGAACACGAAATTCATGAACGCCCCCTGCCGACGGCACCCCGCCGGAAGCCAAGTCTGGCGCATTTGCGGCGCGCGGGGAAGAGCATCCGCGTTAAGATAAAATTCGACGGGGGCCGGCCCGCTTGCCTCCAACAGGCCGCTCCTGTATGAGAGCGGCCATGAATACGCGCGCCACCACCGCTTCCCGTCAGACCGGCTTTGCCGCCGAGACCGTGCGCGCGCTTGCCTCGACCCTGCTTCTTCTCGGCCTTATCGGCGATCGCCGGGTTCGCTGAAGGAGCGCCCGGCGGTCGAACCGCCGCGCAAGCGCATGCTCCTTGGCAAATCATATCAAGCGAACGAAATTCTGGTAAAGGCGCCGCTTGGCTCCACATCCGCCTGAAAGGTGGACCCGCCAGCCGCCGGGAGAAACAACGATGAACGCACGAGAAGACATCCGCGCCAGCGAGGCCGCGACCGGCAAGCAAGTTGGCCGGGGCATGCCGGACGCAGCCCGCAAATATCAACCCTACCCGACCGTCGGCCTCACCGACCGGACCTGGCCCTCGAAGGTGATCGACAAGGCGCCGATCTGGTGCTCGGTCGACCTGCGCGACGGCAACCAGGCGCTGATCGATCCCATGGGCCACGAGCGCAAGGCGCGCATGTTCGGCCTGCTGCTCGACATGGGCTTCAAGGAAATCGAGATCGGCTTCCCCTCGGCTTCGCAGACCGATTTCGACTTCGCGCGCTGGTGCATCGAGCAAGGCAACGTGCCGGCCGATGTGTCGTTGCAGGTGCTGGTGCAGTGCCGGCCTGAACTGATCAGCCGCACCTTCGAGGCGCTGAAGGGCGCCACCAACCCGATCGTGCATTTCTACAACTCGACCAGCGAGTTGCAGCGTCGCGTCGTCTTCGAGAAAGATGTCGGCGGCATAAAGCGTATCGCGACCGACGCGGCCAAGATGATCACCGACATGGCTGCCAAGGCCGGCGGCGGCTATCGCTTCGAATATTCGCCGGAGAGCTTCACCGGCACCGAACTCGAGGTCGCTCTGGAGATCTGCAACGCCGTCACCGAGATCGTCAGGCCAACACCCGACAACAAGCTGATCATCAACCTGCCGTCGACGGTCGAGATGTCGACGCCCAACATCTATGCCGACCGCATCGAGTGGATGTGCCGCAATCTCGACAACCGCGAAAACCTGATCATCTCGCTGCATCCGCACAATGATCGTGGCACCGGCATCGCCACCACCGAACTCGGCTTGATGGCTGGCGCCGACCGCGTCGAGGGCACGCTGTTCGGCAATGGCGAGCGCACCGGCAATGTCGACATCGTCACCTTGGCGCTCAACATGTACACGCAAGGCGTCGATCCGGGCATCGACTGCTCCGACATCAACCGGATGAAGGATGTCTACGAATATTCGAACCAGCTGAAGATTCCCGAGCGCCACCCCTATGTCGGCGAACTCGTCTACACTGCTTTTTCCGGCTCGCACCAGGACGCCATCAACAAGGGCATGAAGGCCTTGAAGAAGGCCAACACACCGCGCTGGGAAGTGCCATACCTGCCAATCGATCCGGCCGATGTCGGCCGCAGCTATGAGGCCATCATCCGCATCAACTCGCAGTCGGGCAAGGGCGGCATTGCCTATGTGCTGCAGGCCGATTACGGCCTCAATTTGCCGCGCAACCTGCAGATCGAATTCAGTCAGGCTATCCAGGCGATCACCGACGCCGAAGGCAAGGAAGTGCCGGCCAAGCGTATTCATGACCGCTTCCTCGAAACCTATGTCGACCAGCCTGGCGCCCGCCTGAAATTCCTCGATCATCACACTTACCCGGCCACCGAGGTGAAGGGCCGGCGCGTGGTCGAGGCGGTCATCCTCGACAACGGCAAGGAAGTGACGATATCAGGCACCGGCACCGGCCCGATCGACGGCTTCGTCGATGCGCTGTCACGCCATGTCGGCGTCGAGATGTCGGTGCTCGATTATTCCGAGCATTCGATGCAGCGCGGCTCGAATGCGTCGGCTATCTCCTATGTCGAGATGGAATATCCCGGCGGCAAGCTGTTCGGCGCCGGCATCAACACCAACATCGTCGCTGCCTCACTGGAAGCGGTAACGTCAGCGGCCAATCGTATCGTCGGCCGCAACGCGCGATAGTTTACCGTCGGGGCGAGAGCCGGGATTGGCTCTCGCGCCGCCATCCTTCGGGCCTGAACAAGGTCTTGGCATCCATGGGATTCAATAAGGATTGCTCCGGCATCCTGGCCATCCTGTCGCGCGCGGCTCATTAACCACCGAGTAAATATCCGGTGGGGTACGCGATCGCATAATGGGTGTATACTTGTATGGCGGTGCGGGCATTATATGATCCGTGCCTTAACCTGTGCCGACTTCGAGAGGATCGACACTTGCAGCATGCCACGCCTGCCGCCCCCGCAGTGCGCGAAACATTGGAGCGACTGCTTGCCAGCGAAACGTTCGGAAGATCCGAACGGGCACGCAAGCTGCTGCGTTATCTTGTCGAGCGCGAACAGGCAGGCGAAGCCGACAGGCTCAAGGGCTTTTCCATCGCCATGGATGTCTTCGGCAAGGACGGCGATTTCGATCCTTCGACCGATGCGGTGGTGCGGGTTCAGGCCGGCCGGCTGCGCGACTTGCTGCAGCAATATTTCGCCAATGAAGGTGTTGCCGAGCCTGTCCGCATAGCCATTCCGCGCGGCGGCTATGTCCCGGCCTACGAGCTCAATGCGATCCGCTTGCCTGAGACGGCCGAACTCGCCATCCAGACGGGAGCGGCGGCGGCTCCATCGGCGCAACGCGGCACTGCCGAGAGTGCCATTGCGGCCCCTGCCTTACTGGCACCGACGGTCGCGCCGGCACCGTCGGTGGCACGTCACCTCAGATTCTTCTGGATGGCGATCGCCGTCGTCATCGCCATGCTTGGTGTTCTGATCCTGCGTCAGGGCAGCGGTGCGCTGCTGGCAGGCGGCGACCTTGCGGCCACGCTCGAGACCGCAGGCCTCACCGGCAGCATCGAGCCGTCTCCCGCCAGCGAGGCCTTGCCGCTCGTCTACATCGCCGTCAAGGCCAGTGGCACGGATGCCAGCCGTGTCGCCGCATCGCTGCGCGCCGGCCTGAGCGGTTTCGATACGATCGACTTCATCGGTCGCGACGCGGTCGCCACGACCGATCCGGCCACCAATGCCACAAGCTTCATCTTCGATATTCTGCCTGGGCCGGATACGGGCGAAATCACGATTGAACTGCAGAGCGTGGCGACCGGACGGGTGCTTTTGTCGCGCAACCTGACCGCCGCCGACAGCGCACCGACCGCCGTCGAGAACCGTATAGCCGGCATTTTGACGTCCGCTCTTCCCGCTTCCGGCACGATCTACAGCTATATCGAACAGAGCGGCATTCAGACCGTCCTCACGCAATGCCTGACGCTCAACGACAAATATTATCTCGACCAGAACGCCCGGACCCACGAGGCCGCCTATCGCTGCCTCGAAACCCTCGCCGAACGCGGCGCCAAGTCACCGCTGGTCTACTCGGAACTCGCTTCGCTGCACCTGGAGGCCGTGAACGACCACTACGCCTATCCGCCGGATGCCACGATCGAGAAGGCGATGACATTTGCCCATCGCGCCGTGCAGATGGGACCGACCAGTCCTTATGCGCATCGCTCCTACGGCTACATCAATTCGCGTCTTGGCAACGCTGACGAGGCGCTGCGCTGGATGCGCAAGGCCTATGACCTCAATCCCTACGATCTCGCCATGGCCGCAGCTTACGGCTATGGGTTGATTTTCGCTGGCAGGTATGCCGAGGGGACGCCGATCCTGGCCCAGGCGGTGGACGCCTCCAGCGGTCATCCGACATGGTGGGATTTCGGACTTTTCGCCGGCGAACTCATGCTTGGCGACACGAACAAGGCCGCCATCGCCAGTTCCTCTTTGAGAACAACCGCAACCAAATCGCACTATCTTGCAGCCCGGCTGATCGGTGCCAAGATCGCCGGCCAGGACAATCTGGCGCGCAAGCTGCTCGACGAGCTAACCGCCAAATTTCCGAAATTCACCGCCGATCCGCGCGCGACCTTCATCGACCGGAAATATCCGCCCGATCTGACCGAGCGGCTGGTTGGGGCCCTGCGCGCGGCGGGCCTCGGCAACGCGAGCTGACGTCCCACCAACGGGTTGTTTGGACCAACCGAATTGTTGGCCGCCGAAAGTAGGTGGCAAACCCCCGATACGACGGATTTGTCGGCTTTGTCAGGCGACTTCGCAAGGTCGAGAGAGCGCAACCGCCAGTCGTCGCGAAAATTTTACTGGCCATCGTGCTGGACAAGGAGCAATCCAGCCGCATTCCCATCTTCCCGTCCCGTAATCTTCCCGTCCCGTAATAAGCTTTCACATTTCAATGATCGCATCGCTTCACGCCACCGAACAGGGTGCTGGCTCGAAGGCCATCGCCCTGCTGCATGGTTTTGGCGGCTGCCACGGTGTCTGGCACGAAGTGATCCCGTCGCTGTCGCCTGCGGTGCGCACACTCGCTTATGACTTGCCGGGGCACGGGCTGTCGCTCGATTTCCCCGGCGCCGGCCCGGCCAAGGTGGCGGCAAGGGCCGTCCTGACCGATCTCGCCGCGCGATCGGTGAAGCGCGTTCATCTGGTGGGCCACTCGATGGGCGGCGCGGTGGCGACGCTGATGGCACTGGCCGAACCCGAGAGGGTGGCCTCGCTGACACTTCTGGCGCCGGGCGGCTTCGGCCCCGAGATCAACGGCCCGCTGTTGCGCCGCTTTGCCGCCTCATGGGATCCCTCCGACATCCGGGCGTGCCTAAGCGCGATGTCGGGACCGCTGACGCGCGCCGTCGACCGCACCGTGGATACCCTTCGCGACATGCGCGAGCGACCCGGCCAGGTGGAGAAACTCATCGAGATTGCTGCCGCCATGACCAGCGACGACCGCCAGCGCGTCATCCCGCACGACCGGTTGGACACACTGACCATGCCGGTGATGGTGGTATGGGGGAGCAATGACCCGATGCTACCCGTTACCCAAATGGATGGTCTGCCCGCGCGATTTCACGTGCACCACGTGCTGGAGGCTGGCCATATGCTGATCGAGGAGGCGCCCGATCTGGTCGCCGCGATCATCCAGCGCAACACGAACCGCCGCGCCAGGCCCTTGCGCCCGAAACTCGCTGCGACCGGCTGAGACGTCCCGCGCGGCACCGAGCGGGCGCCTTGCCGTCTTGATCTCGCGAGTGCATTTTGCCTTCGGCTGTGTTAACTGCCTGTTAACCAAACCCGCGAGGCCACGCCGATGAAGGACGCAGGCGAGAAGATCGATCCGTCAAAGAAACTGTCCGATGCCATCCGTGATGTGAAGAATGCCTTCGCTGACCGCGACGATGTCGTCGTCGACATGCGTGAGGCGCACCGCATGCGCCTGGACCTGTTGGCCGCGGACCTCGCGCCCATCTTCGCCGACGTTCCAGCCGACATGGACAATTTCGACTTTGTCGTCTCCTCGGGGCTGCAGCCGCGCCTGTGGATCGACGCCGTCAGCCATGTCGCGATGGGACGCGACCGTCGCACCTACCGCTTCCTCAAGGATACACGCATTGGCCGGGTCGTGCTTGCCGAGTCGACCGAGATGAAGCTGGTCGCCGATTCCGTGACGCGTTATGTGGCCGAGCGCATCGTCGAGCGCCAGAGGATGATGGAAGGTGGCGTCGAGCCGGCTGTCGCCGGCATGAAACGCGCCGAGGTCGCGGAAGCCGAGCCACCGCTGCGAGCATCGACGCAAGGCAAGGGCTGGTCGGCCTTCCTGTCCGGGCTTGGGCTGGTCGCCGCCGGCGCGCTGGTTGGTCTGGCGGTGTCGGCCGCGCTGCTGTGGGACCGCATCTCGGCCATGGTTCTCAACTGGCGGCCATAGCCTCGCCGGGCTCGACCCCGAGTTCCAGGCTCTGCAGATCGGAAGGCGGTATTGACGGTCCGGTCAGACCGCGCCGCGTCAGGTGGATACGCCAGTTACCCTTTTCGCCGTCGATGTCGAACAGATTGTACTGTGCTGCCGGGTGATTGCCGCCCGGCGCCTGGCCGGCGGCGGCGACCCCGACGACCGGGATCTTTGCACCGCGAAGCCCAATCTGGAACAGCGACGGCAGATGCGAATGGCCGTGCAGCACAAGCTCCGCGCCATGGCGGCGGACGATTTTGTGGAAGCGGGCGATGCCGAACAGCCGCTTGTGCTGGGAGACAGCGCCCCGCAGGGGCGGATGATGGATCATGATCGCGCGGAACAGCCCTTGCTTCGCCGTGCTCTCGAGTATCTTGCCGAGCCGAGCCGCCTGCCCCTCCATGAAAAAACCATTGGCCATGAAGGGCGCCGTGGCGCGCGCCGTCGAAACCCCGATCAGCGCGACATTGCCGCGCACGCGCAGATAGGGGAAGGCATTGCGGTCGACCGGCGTGTTGACACCGTCTCCGCTCATCCACGCCGCCCACGACCGGCAGACCTTGTCGAAGGCGCCGGGCACATAGGCATCATGGTTTCCCGGCACCACCGAAACGTCATGCGGTGGCCCCAACGTCTCCAGCCAGTGTTTGGCCATCTCGATCTCACCGTCGAGGGCCAGGTTGACGAGGTCGCCGGTGACGGCGAGATGGTCCGGATTTTGCGCCTTGATATCGGCGACGATGGCGTCGATGACGGCGTCGTGCATGTGGCGGCGGCGGTTGCGCTGCCAGTTGACGTAACCGAGCACGCGCTTGGAGGCGAGATCGCGATAGGATACATCGGGCAGCGGCCCCAGATGGACATCGGAAATATGCGCGAGCCTGAACATCCCTCCTTCATAGGCGACGTGCGCGCCCCTTTCCACCCACGGTTTCGCTACTGATGGCGAGCGACGAGGAGGCTCCGTTCCGCCAGACCGGCTGGGCGGGTTTGAGGGCCCGGCTGTTCCATCTCTATTTCGTGCTGCGGCGGCCGATGACGCTCGGTGTGCGCGGCCTGATCCACGATGCCGCCACCAATTCCGTCTTCCTCATCCGCCATACCTATGTGCCCGGTTGGCAGCTTCCCGGCGGCGGCGTCGAGGTCGGCGAGACGATGGCCGAAGCGCTGGCGCGCGAACTTTACGAGGAAGGCAACATCCAGATCACGGACGCGCCGATTCTCAAATCGATGCATTTCAACCGCCGTGCCAGCCGACGCGACCATGTCGGCTTCTACCTCGTCGAGCATTTCAGCCGCACCGCACCGAAACTGCCAGACCATGAAATCGCCGAGACCGGCTTTTTCCCGCTCGATCGCCTGCCGGAGGGCACGACGCCGGCAACGCTGCGGCGGATCGCCGAAATTTTCGCCAACGTGCCAGCATCGCCCTATTGGTAGTCAGGCAGCAGCCCTTCCAAACCGCGCCCGATCATGCGGCGCGCCATAGTCGAGCGCCGGCCCGACCGGCACGATCCGGGTCGGGTTAATGGTCTCGTGGCTGCCGTAATAATGCGCCTTGATGTGGCGCAGGTTCACGGTCCCGGCGACGCCAGGCACGCTATAGAGGTCGCGCAGATAGTTCGACAGGTTCGGATAGTCGGCGATGCGGCGCAGGTTGCACTTGAAGTGTCCGACATAGACCGGGTCAAAGCGCACCAGGGTGGTGAACAGCCGCCAGTCGGCCTCGGTGATGCGATCACCCACTAGGTAGCGCTGCCTGGAAAGGCGATGTTCCAGAGTATCGAGCGCCGAAAACAGCGCGCCGAACGCCTCCTCATAGGCCGCTTGCGTGGTGGCGAAACCGGCTCGATAGACGCCATTGTTGACGGCGGGATAGACCAGCCCGTTGATCGCGTCGATCTCGCCGCGCAAGGCCTCGGGGTAGAAGTCGAAGCTGGCGTCGCCCCATTCGTCGAAGGCCGAATTGAGCATCCGGATGATCTCGGAGGATTCGTTGGAGACGATCGTCTGTTCCTTCTTGTCCCACAGCACCGGCACCGTCACCCGGCCTGAATAGGCAGGATCGGCCTTGGTGTAGATCTGGTGCAGGAAGTCGAGACCATAGAGCGTGTCGCCGGTGGCGCCGTCCTCGGCGAGAAACGTCCAACCGTCCGCGCCCATGAAATGGTGAACCACCGAGACGGAGATGATGCCTTCCAGCCTCTTCAGCGTGCGAAAAATCAGCGTCCGGTGCGCCCAGGGACAGGCGAGTGAGATGTAAAGGTGATAGCGGCCGGGCTCCGCCTTGAAGCCGCGGCTGCGGCCTTCGGCGGGTTTGCCGTCGTGCGTGATCCAGTCGCGCCATTGCGACTGCGCCCGCACGAACTTGCCGCCACTGTTCTTCGTGTCGTACCAGCGGTCCTGCCATTTGCCGTCGACGAGCAATCCCATGAATTGTCCTTTCGCGTTTCCCGTCATGTAGGGCGCGATGCGGTAAAGCGGAAATCATCCTGGGCTGAACAGATCGTCAATCGGTAGTGCGAGCGAACGGGTCGATTGCGGCGGCGCAAAATTGATGCTAGCGGACACTCCGCATGTTCGACTTTGCTTTGATCCGGTTTGACCGACGACGAAAGGGCGCCCGCGCTTGATGAAGCGCTGACTGGCGAATGCTGCCGTTTGCAGCAACCTTTCCTCCTCTACCGGAACGCAAAGACCATGAGCCTTGCCGACGTGAAATACCTGCCGGAAACTCCGGCGCATGATCCTCAAATCGAAGCCATTAACGACGAGGCCTTCGGCCCCGGCCGTTTCGTGCTGGCCGCCTACAAGATCCGCGAGGCCGGCGGCCACGAGCGCGCCCTGTCCTTTGTCGCGGTCGACGGCGACCTCGTCGTCGCCTCTGTGCGCATGACCCGCATAGCGGCGGGGGCCGGCCGGGCGCTGATGCTTGGGCCACTCGCGGTGCGGCCGGCCTTCAAGAACCTCGGCATCGGCCGCCGGCTGGTAGCGATCGCGCTGGAGGCGGCCGCCAAGGCTGGCGCGCCGGCCGTCATCCTGGTTGGCGACGAACCTTACTACGGGCCGCTCGGCTTCAAGCGCATCCCCCGTGGTCAGATTTCGATGCCTAGGCCTGTCGACCTCGACCGCCTTTTGTCGCACGAGATCACGCCCGGCGCGGTTGCCAGGCTTTCCGGCGAGGTCGGTCACGCCAGCCAGGCCAGGGCCGCCGAGCACGTCTAGGCGATGGCTTGACCCGGCCCTTCAATCCGGGCCTGATCCGTCCCTGTTTAATAGCAAGCCCATTCTCACGGGAAGGATGACGCCATGAATCCCAGCGGCCAGATAGCAATCGTGACCGGCGGCGGCTCCGGCCTTGGCGAGGCAACCGCTCGTGCGCTTGCCGCCAAGGGAGCCAACGTTGCCATCTTCGATGTCGGCATCGAGCGCGCGGCCAAGGTCGCGGCCGAGATCGGCGGCATCGCCGTCCAGTGCGACGTCGCGAGTGCCGACAGTGGCGTCGCCGCCCTGGCCGAGGCTGCCGCCAAGCTGGGCGAGCCGCGCATCCTGGTCAATTGCGCCGGCATCGCCATCGGCGTGAAGACGATCGGCAAGGATGGACCGCATCCGCTCGACCAGTACCGCAGGGTGATCGAGGTCAATCTGATCGGCACGTTCAACATGATCCGCCTGGTCGCCGACCGCGCCGCGAAACTCGAGCCACTGCGGGGCGGCGAGCGCGGCGTCATCGTCAACACCGCTTCGGTCGCCGCCTATGACGGCCAGATCGGCCAGGCGGCCTATTCGGCTTCGAAGGGCGGGGTCGTCGGCATGACGCTGCCGGTGGCGCGCGATCTCGCCCGTTCCGGCATTCGGGTCTGCACCATCGCGCCCGGCATCTTCAAGACGCCGATGATGGCCGGCATGCCGCAGGAGGTGCAGGATTCGCTGGGCGCCGCCGTGCCTTTCCCGTCGCGCCTCGGCGAACCATCCGAATATGCCGCGCTTGCCCTGCACATCGTCGAAAACCAGATGCTGAACGGCGAGACCATCCGCCTCGACGGCGCCATCCGCATGGCGCCGAAGTAAGGCGTGTCGCCCCAAGCTGCGAAGCGGTTTGCGCGGGCACCTCCCCTTGCCAAGTCCGGCATCATCGGCTGACAAGTGGAATAGGAAATCAACTTGGCAGGGCGAGAAACCTTGGACGATCGAAAGAAGGGTGTCATCCGCGAGACCGACGCCGAGGCGATCCGCCTGGCGAAAACGCTTCTGCGCAGTGCCCGTTTCGGCGCCCTGGCGGTGCTGGAACCGGGGACCGGGGCGCCGCTGGCGAGCCGGGTCGGCGTCGCCACCGACATTGACGGCGCACCGCTCATCCTGGTGTCGATGCTCGCGGCGCACACGTCGGCCCTGCTTGCCGATCCGCGCTGTTCCCTTCTGCTCGGGGAGCCCGGCAAAGGCGATCCGCTGGCGCATCCGCGGCTGACGCTGGCCTGCCAGGCCTCGCGGCTGGAGCGCGGCTCGCAGGCCCAAGCTCGCGCCGCGCGCCGCTATCTCAACCGCAATCCCAAGGCGAGCCTCTATGCCGGGCTCGGCGACTTCTCAATCTTTCGCCTCGAGCCGCAGCGCGCCAGTCTCAACGGCGGCTTCGGCAAGGCCTATCTGCTCGACCGGGCCGATCTGGTCACCGCCGGGCCGATTGTCGAAGAGCTCGCGGCGAGCGAACAGTCAGCCGTCGAGCACATGAATGCGGACCATCTCGACGCGATCGCCAACTACGCCCATCATTTTGCCAAGGCGCCAGGTGCTGGCTGGAGCATCGCCGGGCTGGACGCCGATGGCATGGATCTGGTGTCCGGGGACGATGTTTGCCGGGTATTCTTCCCACAACCACTGGCGACTGCGCAGGAATTGCGTCCCGTTCTGGTTGAAATGGCGAGGGCCGCCAAGGCGGCATCCTAGGCGCAAAGCGAGATTAAATTGCATTTGATCAAAAGCAACGCTTGAGATTTGAAAGAAATGTTCTAGGCTTTAGGTGTGGTGCTGACTCGTCGGCACCTTCACACGTGAATTTATGGATTCAGGCGCCATTGCCCCCATGGCGCCTCGATGAGCAAACAGCATGGGGCATCAATGGTCTCGACAAAGCTAATCGCCAACGCCGAATCAGCTGCCGAATTTCTGATGCTGATGGGCAACGAAAAACGGCTGTTGATCATGAGCTATCTGATCGACGGCGAAATGTCGGTCGGCGCCATCGCCGAAAAGGTGATGCTTAGCCAATCCGCCCTCTCGCAGCATTTGGCCAAGTTGCGGGCGCTGGACCTCGTGGACACCCGCCGCGATCGCCAGATGATCTACTATTCCTGCAAATCCGATGCCGTGCGCGAACTGCTCGCCATGCTGGAAGGCATTTTCGGCGGCGGCAAGGAGGATCTGTCCCAAATGGCGCAGAGGTTGCGCCGCGCCGGGACTTGACCGGACGCTGCCGCGGTCGTTTACCTCGCTGACGATTTCCGGAGCGTGGTTGGTGTGTCTTTCCCGGCGCACGGACCGCGCTTTCGATTGTTGAGCGGGACATGGACCCAATTCGCATCGACGATCCACGCGATCCGCGCGTCGCAGCCTATCTCGATATTCGCGAGCGCGATCTGGCGGGCCGGCAAGGCCGCTTCGTCGCCGAGGGCAAAGTGGTGCTCGACCTGCTTTTGTCGTCGAGCCGCTTCACCGCCGAATCCATCCTGATCCTGGAAAACCGGCTTGGCGGCCTGGAGGAGGTGCTGCGCAAGGCGCAGGCGGACCTGCCGGTCTACGTCGTCGCCAGCGGGGTGATGGACGCGATTGCCGGATTCCACATGCACCGCGGCATCCTGGCCATCGGCCGCAAGGAGACGCCGCATCCGGCCGGGTCATTGCTGGATGCCTTGCCCGCTCAAGCCCTGATCGTCGTGCCAGTCGGCATCGCCAACCACGACAATATGGGTTCGATCTTCCGCAACGCCGCCGCTTTCGGCGCCAATGCGGTGCTGATGGACGGGACATGCTGTGATCCGCTGTACCGCAAGGCGATCCGGGTTTCGGTCGGCGCCGCGCTCAAGATCCCTTTTGCGTCCTTCACCGACACCGCGGGCTTCACCGCGGAGCTCGACCGCCGGGGCTATGACCAGTTCGCATTGTCACCGCGCGGCCGGATCGACATACGCGATGCACGGCGCGGCGAGCGGCTGGCACTCTATCTCGGCACCGAGGGCGAAGGCCTGCCCGAAAGCCTGCTTGCCCGCCTGCAAACCGTGCGGATCACCATGTCGAAGGGCTTCGACAGCTTGAACGTCGCTGCCGCCTCGGCCATTGCCCTGCATCATTTCTCGCGCTGACGATCATGTGAGCCAGGACACGGCGAAAGCGTCAGCCTGCACGGCGTCAGTTGGCTTCTGCTTTCTGCAAGGCGCGCACGCGATCGGCGAGGCTGCGGTCGTTGCCGGCAGAGCGATTGTCCTGCGGCGCGGCGAGCGCCTTGGCGATTGGTGAATCGGGGCCTTCGAGCTTGGCCGTCAGGTGGACCACCTCCGCCGCCAGCTCATTCATCTGCTCGCGCAGCGCGGCACCATTGCCGTTCGTCAAACCCGACGATGCCGCGGCGCCAAGATCCGCCTTGAGGCGCTTGTTCTCGCGCGCCAGCGCCGTCAGCCTGGCCTCCAGCCGTTCGCGGTCGCCGTCAAGCTTGGCAATCGCCCGGTCCAAATCGTCGCGCTTGCCGGCCTCCTCGTGCCGGGCCGGCTCATCTGGCTTGCCGACCAGCCGCAGGGCCGGTGCGCCGTCCTCGGTTTTCGATTTTTCCCGCAACCGCGCCAATTCCTTTTCCCGCCGATCAAGCTTGTCCTCACGGTCGGCGAGCGTTGCGAGCAGCCGCTGGACCTTCTTGTCGAGTTCAGCGGCCCTTTTCTTCTCGGCCTTCAGGGCATCGCGCGCGGCCTTGCTTTCGGCCACGATCTCCTGGCTGCGCCGATCCGCTTCCTTGCGCTGGCCGCGCAGCAGCACGATATCGCTGGCAAGCTTCTGCAATTCGGATTCGCGGGCCACGAGTTCGATCTGGCGGCTGCTGGAGGCAAAACTGGCGTCGTCATACATGTGCTCCAGCTTCTCGAGATCGAGCGCCCGCCTTTCCAGCTTTCGTTCGGTTTCCTTGAGCCGCTCCGAAAGCTGATGCAGTTCCTCTTCGCGCTGTCGAAGCGCTTCGTTCTTGGCGCCGAGTTCGGCGAGCGCGTGGTCCTTGTCCGTGCGCTCGACCGCCAGCGCCTTCAGCGCCTCGCGGCCGCGATTGATCTCGACGAGTTGTTCGGCCGCCTTCTCGCGCAGCGTCTTGACGTTGATTTCGAGGCGCCGCGTCGTCATGGCGTATTCGGCCCGGATCCGGTCCTTGTCGGCCTGGATCTCGGCTTGCGTCAGCGGAATGGAGGCCTCGATGCGCCTGCGGGTCAGTGCGACGGCACGTCGCCAGACGGCGGGAGCCACCATCAGCGCCAGAAAGCCGGCACAGAGAAAGCCGAGGGCAAAGAACAGGACCGACTGAACCAAAGGACTACCCGTTATCGACGACAACTTGGAAGGCTGGACCGTGCCATCTTGGCATGGCGGAAATCCGGCACCGCGGCAAGGGCTTGCCGCAGCCCATTCGGGTCGTCGGTTGAGGAATCCGGTCGAACCGTCCGTGATTCGCTCATATCGGCCGGATCAGAACGGATTCCAGGTCGCCCGCTCGGTCAGTTTCAGGTAGCCCAGATTGACGCCGAGCCGGGCGCCGACGCCGGTACGGATCGGCACCAGCAGCACATTGTTGTTCTTCAGCACGTTGAAGCCGACACCCGCCACCACATAGGCCGAACCGGCGACGCCGCCATAGCGATTGTAGAGGTTGCCGACATCGTCGAGATTGTAGACCAGCATCATCACGCGTGACCCCTCGCCGCCGAAATCCCAGCCCAGCGACGGGCCTTGCCAGAACACTTTGTGATCGCCGGCATTCTTGGTGTAGAGCGTGCCTTCGCCATAGGTCAGGCCGCCGATCAGCGCACCGGATCCCTCCTCCCCAAGCAGGTAGCCATTGGGCAGACCGTAGGAGGCGAAAATCTTCTCCACGACGGTGGCCAACCCGCCCGACGTCGCGCCGAAGAACTTGTGGCCGGAATCGACAATCTCCTGAGCGGTGTACTCCTGCGCCCGCAGGGGCGATGTCGAGAAGACGAGAACGCCCATGAGCGCGATCGCCATTGAGAGGACACGGAGAAAACTCCGGTCATAGATTCGGGAAAACATGCTTCCAATCTCCGTCATGAAGCACTTTCGCCGACGCCTCGCATCCGTACGGCTCTTTAGGCGGCCGTTAAGGATGACTGTTAGGGGCAAACTATGCCGTAATCCTTTTTCAACCATTAAACTCCCACATGAAGATGGCGGTTCGAAGGCTCTTGGCCGCTCGAGCGGACACGCAGCCTGCGTGAACGCGCCATATGCCATGACGGCAATTTTGGATTTGTTGCTGCACGCACGGGCGCTGTGTATTCAGAAAGCCTTGGGTTGAAGCGTGATTCGTGTGGGCAGGCGCGAAGATCGATCGCTCGGCCGTCAAATGGAAGATTTTGCAGGGATTTCGCCGATGGCCGATCTGTTCACCCTTACCGCTCCCGACCTGGCGGCACTTTTATGCAGCCGCGTCTGCCACGACATCATCTCGCCGGTCGGCGCGATCAACAACGGGCTTGAACTGCTCGACGAGGGCGGCGCCGACGAAGACGCCATGCGGCTCATCCGTCAGAGTGCAAAAAACGCTTCGGCGCGTTTGCAGTTCGCCCGCATCGCCTTTGGCGCGGCCGGCTCGGCGGGCATGATGATCGACACCGGAGATGCCGAGGCCGTCGCCATCGCCTTCCTCAAGAACGAAAAGCCGGAATTGGTCTGGAATGGAACCCGTGCGCTGCTGCCCAAGAACAAGGTCAAGCTGCTGCTCAACCTGCTGCTGGTCGCCAACGCCGCCATTCCGCGCGGCGGCAAGCTGGTCGTGACGCTCGAGAATCTCGAAACCGAGCCGCGTTTTTCGCTTTCGGCAAGCGGGCCGATGCTGCGTGTGCCGCCGAAATTCCTCGAACTGCACTCCGGCCACAAGCCGGAAGAGCCGATCGACGCGCATTCGGTGCAACCTTATTACACACTGCTGTTGGCCCGCGAGGCCAACATGACGATTTCGATTCACGCGACGCCTGAAGAAATCGTCCTCTCAGTGGCCTGAAAGTCGGCGCCGGCAGCGCGACCAAACGAAGTATTTCAGTCTGAAATATTTCATTGACGCCACAATCGCGGCGCGATGATCTTTGCCCGCTCGTCGACACCGAAGCATCCGCAAGGAAAAACCCGCCGAACGGTTTCTTTGCAAAAATTTTACCTAACGGCTTTTCGGCTTCTTTACCAGATCGGTCTAGGCTGCGCCGTAGATGCCCCGCACGACCGGATCGCCCAAGGGCAAAGAGGACGCGGAAATGAAACGCTGCATGTTCGTCGACGATTCAAGCGTCATCAGGAAGGTTGCAAAACGCATCCTGGGCGGTTCCGACATGATGGTCATCGAGGCGGCCAGCGGGCTTGACGCACTGGAGATGTGCGCCGCCGACATGCCCGACATCATCGTCATCGACGGCGCCTTGCCGGATATGCAGGCGGTCGACCTCATCCGGCGCGTGCGCGCCATGGAAAGCCCGATCCGGCCGCAGATCCTGATCTCGCTGGTCGAACTCGATATCGCGTCGATCATGCGAGCCAAGCGCGCCGGCGCCCAGGGCTATCTGTTGAAGCCCTTCAATCGCCCGCAACTGCTCGAACGTTTTCGCGCCTTGAAAATCGCTGCCTGAACGGAAGCTGTTCCAGGCAAACCGCGCGGTGGTCTGTCGTGTCGCACAAAAACAAATAATTGCTCCACAATGCAAAAAAACCCGGCCAAGCCGGGTTTTTTAGAAGTGCGTTGCCGACTGCGCTCAGGCGCTGACGCGGATATCTTCCGGTTCGCGCAGCACATAGCCGCGGCCCCAGACAGTCTCGATGTAGTTCTGGCCCCCGGACGCGGCGTCGAGCTTCTTGCGCAGCTTGCAGATGAAGACGTCGATGATCTTCAATTCCGGCTCGTCCATGCCGCCATAGAGGTGGTTGAGGAACATTTCCTTGGTGAGCGTGGTGCCCTTGCGCAGCGAGAGCAGCTCCAGCATCTGGTATTCCTTGCCGGTGAGGTGCACGCGCTGGCCGCCGACTTCGACGGTCTTGGCGTCGAGGTTGACCACCAGGTCACCGGTGGTGATGACCGACTGGGCGTGTCCCTTCGAGCGGCGAACGATGGCGTGGATGCGCGCCACCAGCTCGTCCTTGTGGAACGGCTTGGTCATGTAGTCGTCGGCACCGAAGCCGAGGCCGCGTACCTTGTCCTCGATGCCGGCCATGCCGGAGAGGATGAGGATGGGCGTCTTTACCTTGGAGAGGCGAAGCGTTCTCAAGACCTCGTAGCCGGACATGTCCGGCAGGTTGAGATCGAGAAGGATGATGTCGTAGTCGTAGAGCTTGCCCAGATCGACACCCTCTTCGCCGAGGTCTGTCGTATAGACGTTGAAACTTTCCGATTTCAGCATCAGCTCGATGCTTTGTGCGGTTGCACTGTCATCTTCTATCAGCAGAACACGCATTTCATTCCCCTTTTCTGCCGCCGGACCATTTCACGACCCGTCCTGTCCCGGAGCAGTGGTTGCCTTGTGCAGAGGCTGCCATCGAATGGTTAACAAAACCTAATTTCCCGTCCAATACGGTATCAGATTTTTTAACCCCTTTCTACACCCTCTTGAATCTAATAACGAATCACAGACCAAAATTCCTAATGCAACACATTAATAACCCGGACTAAGTGACTCCAGGGACTCATCGACGCGGCTTCGCTTCGGCGGCCGGAATTTTTACCCGGCCTTAAGCCCTGACCCGTATGATTAACAATGCCCGTAAACGAATGGTTACCGTCGGCAAAAAACTTTAGGGTTTTGTTTCCCATAGTGCGGGGAAAGCCGGTGGATACGGGCAGCGCTTGGACCTTTCCAGGTGGTTTGGACGATATGTGCGGGTGTGCGTTTCCGGGAGTACCGAATCATGAAGTCACGTGAAAACCTCGTTCGGCTGAAGCAATTTCAGGTGAATGAGAAGCGGCGCCAGCTGCTGCAGCTCGACATGATGATCGCCGAGTTCGAGCGCATGGCCGTCGAATTGGAGCTTCAGATCACCGCCGAGGAAAAGAAAGCCGGCATCACAGATATCAATCATTTCGCCTATCCGACCTTCGCCAAGGCGGCGCGCCTGCGCCGCGACAATCTCAGGAACTCACAAGGCGACCTCGCCCAGCAGCGAAGCGCCGCCGAATCATTACTCGGCGAAGCTGAAGCGGAGCTTTCCAAGGCTGAGATGCTGGAATCGCGCGATACCAAGGTTCGCGAGACCGAGACTGGCGGCCGCAGCGCCATGATCGGCTGAGCCGGCCGACATCGGCGCTATTTGGCGCACAAGCGCGCGCCCTGTCAGGCGACAGCTCGAACCGGCAACAGCAAGCCGCCGCGGAAGCGCTGCTGGCACGCATGACCTACGCCGCCCAATCCTCCTTTTTGGCGCTGGCCCTCGCCCGGGCATCCCTAATATCAGGCGCAGCTGCTCCGCCCGTGATCTGATCTGGGCAAGCAGTCCGGCCAGGTTATGGCCGAGTTCGGTCAGTTCATGTTCGACGCGTGGCAAGCGCGCCATTGCGCAGCCAGCCTTTGCGCAGCGCGCCTACGCCAGTTCGCGCAATATCAGGGTCGAGCGCATGTCGGTGGTGCCCGACCGCGAGGGCCTGCTCGCGCTCGCCGGCTTGATCGACGCGCAAAAGCCTGCCGTCCATGTGGCCAGGACTTTTCCGCTCGACCAGGCGGGAGCCGCCGACGCCTTTCTCGCAACCAAGCCGATCGGCAAGGTAGCGCTGACGGTCTGAGCGGCGACACTGAAAGCAAAGGGCGCGGCATGCCGCGCCCTTTGCTTGTGGTGAGACCGGCCTAGTGCCGGTATTGCTGGATACGCGTGGTGCGCAGCCCGGCAAGGCCATATTCGTCGATCGACGCTTGCCAGGACAGGAATTCCTCCGTGGTCAGCTTGTAGCGCTGGCATGCCTCTTCAAGGCTCAAAAGCCCGCCGCGCACTGCTGCAACCACCTCCGCCTTGCGCCGGATAACCCAGCGACGCGTGTTCGTCGGCGGTAGATCGGCAATCGTGAGAGGGCTGCCGTCAGGCCCGATAACATATTTGACTCTAGGTCTAACCAGATCGGTCATCGTACTCTCTACAAAAAACTCAAAGACCCAATCCCCGCCACGTTACCGCCACAGCTTTAAAAATTGCCTAAGCAGACCCTAATGACTAGGTAAGGATCGTGAACGCCGCGTTAGTCTTTTAGCGGGCATTTGAAATATGCGGCCGGAAGCCCCGTTTTAGCCGGGAGAAATGTGCCCGTTCGCAGCGTCCGCCACGCCGGGGTCGTCCTGCAAGCTGGCGCCGCATGAAAGCTTGACCTATATTCTCGACATTGGCATTTGAGCTGCCGCGAAATGAAAGCACCATGAACAGTCTCGACCTTCCCAGACGTCCCGAAGAGACCCGCGTCGTCGTCGCCATGTCGGGCGGCGTCGATTCATCAGTGGTCGCCGGCTTGTTGAAGCGCGAGGGCTACGATGTCGTCGGCGTCACCTTGCAGCTCTATGATCATGGTGCGGCAACGCATCGGGCCGGCTCATGCTGCGCCGGCCAGGACATCGACGATGCCCGCCGCGTTTCCGAGACGCTGGGTATTCCCCATTATGTGCTCGATTACGAGGAGCGGTTCCGCAAGGCGGTCATCGATCCGTTCGCCGAGAGCTACGTCGTCGGCGAAACCCCCATTCCTTGCGTTTCCTGCAACCAGACGGTCAAGTTCGCCGATCTCCTGGCCACGGCCAAGGATCTCGGCGCCGACGCGCTGGCCACCGGCCACTACATCCGCTCCGGCGCCAATGGCGCCCACCGGGCGCTTTACCGGCCGGTCGATGCCGACCGCGACCAGAGCTACTTCCTGTTCGCCACCACGCAGGCGCAGATCGACTATCTGCGCTTTCCGCTCGGCGGCCTGTCGAAGCCCCAGGTTCGCGCCATCGCCGAGGAGATGGGGCTGACGGTGGCGGCCAAGCAGGACAGCCAGGACATCTGCTTCGTGCCGCAGGGCAAATATTCCGACATCATCGCCAAGCTGAAGCCGACTGCCGCCAACCCAGGCGACATCGTTCATATCGACGGCCGCGTGCTCGGTCGCCACGAGGGCATTCTGCGCTACACGATCGGCCAGCGCCGTGGCATCGGCATCGCGTCCGGCGAGCCGCTCTATGTCGTCCATCTCGACGCCGAGCGCGCCCGTGTCGTGGTCGGCCCGCGCGAGGCGTTGGAGACGCACAAGATCTATCTGCGCAACATGAACTGGCTGGGAGACGGAGGCCTCGCCGATGTGCCCGCCGGCGGCATCGAGCTGTTCGCCAAGGTGCGCTCGACCAGGCCGCCACGGCCGGCCGTGCTGCGTCACGAGGCAGGTGTGGCCTCGGTCGAACTGGCCGACGGTGAATCCGGCATCGCGCCTGGACAGGCCTGCGTGCTCTATTCCGACGACGGCAACGAGGCCCGTGTCTTCGGCGGCGGCTTCATCGTGCGCTCCGAGCGCGGCGCCGAAGCCGAAGCGATGCTGAGCCGGCTGGCCGCGAAGCCGGCGCAAGTTCCCGCCGAGTAGCTCTCCCCTGCCAATCGTACCAGGAGTGCGGCGTAGCCTTCCCTCAGGCCGTGGATTTGGTGTGGGTGACGGTGCCGGCCGTCAGGATGCGCAGCACCCTGATCGCTTCCTCGCCGCTGGTGCGTGGTTCGGCGCGCGTTTCGATGCAGTGGATGAAGTGCTCCAGTTCGCGCGTCAGCGGCATGCCCTGGGCAACCGCGACATAGGACGGCTCATTGGTGGTGAATGCCCACTGGCCGCTGTCCTGCCACACGGCGTGGCGGTAGACCGCAAGCTTGCGCTCCCATGGCTCGACATCGTCGAACACCGCCATCGCCTTGGTTCCGACCACGGTCAGCCGCCGCTCGCGATAGGGGTTGAGCCGCGATGTGAAAAGATGGCTGCGCAGTCCGTTGGGAAAGCGCATGTGCAGATGCGCGAAATCGCTGAGATTGTCGAGGAGTGCCGCTCCCTCGCCGCGCACCTCGATCGGCTCGGTGCCGGTGATGGCCAGGATCATCGACAGATCGTGCGGCGCCAGGTCCCATAGCGCATCGTTCTCGGTATGGAACTTGCCGAGCCCCAGCCGGTGCGAATGGATGTAGCGGACCTCGCCGAGCTCGCCCTTGTCGATCAGCCCTTTCAACGTCTCGAAGGCGGGATGGAAACGCAGGACATGGCCGACCATGAACACGCGGCTATTGTCCTTGGCCGCCTGCACCGAGCGCTCGGCATCGGCCACCGTCAGCGCGATCGGCTTTTCCACCAGCACGTCCTTGCCGTTCTCGACGGCGCGCACGGCAAGATCGGCATGGAACTGCGGCGGCAAGGCCATGATGATGGCGTCGATGTCATCGCGGACGAACAGTTGGTCCGGCTCGATCGCCAGGCAGTCCTGTTCGCTGGCGAAACCTTCGGCGCGAGCCCGATTGGTGTCGGAAACCGCGTGCAATGCGCCGAGCGCCTTGAGGGTGCGGATGTGGTTGGAGCCCCAGTATCCGCAACCGAGGACTGCAATGCGCGGCTTCATCTGTTTCAAACTCTAAAAACTCGTGGCCGAGACATAGCGACGTGCCCCGTCGAACTCAACCCCGGCGGCACCAACCAGCTGTTCGTGCGGCAAAGCTTTTCCCCATCGAGAATAGCCCTGATATCGAATGCATCGAAGCTTGACAGGCTCGCCCTCCCAACCTTATATCCGCGCGACCTTGGCGAACGCCTCGAAATGCCTTTCGATTTAAGGCGGATTTCGGGCCTGTCGCCGCCCTGGCGGGGTAGCTCAGTTGGTTAGAGCACGGGAATCATAATCCTGGGGTCGGGGGTTCAAGTCCCTCTCCCGCTACCAATTTCTAGAATAATTTCAGATACTAATGGGCTCCGGCGCCCGAGAACCTTGGCTCGGTTTGCTATCCACGCAGCCATACCCGTTTGAGCGCGTAACGATCGAGTTCGCGGCCGATTTCCGCGCCGCCGCGTCAGCATCAGTGTGCTCAGGCTCTTGCCCTGCGGATCCTGCGCCAGCGACCGCATCACCTCGCCGCCCAGCGGCAGATATCCGAACAGTTCGGCATGTCGCCACGCGGCGTGCGCGCTAACAAAGGCTACAGGCTGGCCAGCGACATAGCCGAAGGCGCGGCCGACACCGCCTATGGGATGGCCTTGCCGAACTCGAACTCGATCCTGACGGAGTGAGTGGCCCCTGGCGTGCTCCTACTTGGCCAGGCGCGCGGCGTGCCACTTCAAATGGTCGTCCATGAAGGTCGAGATGAAATTATAGGAGTGATCGTAGCCTTCCTGCATGCGCAAGGTGAGCGCGATGCCGGACTTCTTGCAGGCGTCTTCGAGAAGCCATGGCCGCAGGCCGTCCTTGAGGAAGCCATCGGCGGTGCCCTGATCGACCAGGAATTCGCCGAAGCGGTGCCCGTCTTCGATCAGCGCTGTTGCGTCGTAGGCGCGCCAGGATTTCTCGTCCTTGCCGAGATATTTTTCCAGAGCCGGCCGCGACCAGTCTGCCGTCATCGGCTGAACGATCGGTGCGAACGCCGAGCAACTTCTGAAGTGCTCGGAGTTCTTCAGCGCGATGGTCAGCGCGCCATGCCCGCCCATGGAGTGGCCAAAAATCGACTGGCGCTCCATATCGGCGGGGAACTGGCTGGCGATCAGGGCCGGCAGCTCGTCGACGATATAGGAGTGCATCCGGTAGTTCCTGGCGAAGGGCTGCTGCGTCGCGTCGAGATAGAAGCCGGCGCCCGAGCCGAACTGCCAATTATCCTTTTCGTCGGCCACACCCTCGCCGCGTGGGCTTGTGTCGGGGCAGACCACGATCAGGCCGAGCTCGGCCGCCAGACGCCGGTATTCGCCCTTGTCCATGACATTGGCATGAGTGCAGGTGAGGCCCGACAGATACCAGAGCACCGGCAGTGGCCCATCCTTGGCCTGCGGCGGCACGAAGACGGCAAAGGTCATGTCGCAGGCGCAGGCTTCGGAAGCGTGTGAATAAACACCTTGCACGCCGCCATGCGACTTGGACGTGGAAACGACTTTCATCAGCTCTGCCTTCTCGTCAAGAAATCCCGGCCCGGCATAGCGGCCGGATGCATCGCTCGCAACCGCGAGCCGCTAATAAGTCCCGGCCGCGTTATCGAGGTGCACCCCGATAATGCCGCCGGTAGACGCCAGGCTTTGCGAACACGCTGACCTAGCCGGGAGGCTGGAGGCCAGCAAAAAGCCAGACGTTTCGATCGGGCCGGCAGGGCGCCGGACTTGACGATTGCCCTTAGTGCCTGATCATTCCGGCGTCGACATTCAGCGTCTGGCCGGTGATCCAGCGGGCGTCGTCGCTGGCCAGGAACGACACGACATCGGCGATATGTTCGGGCTGGCCCTTGCCCTTCATCGCCTGCAGCATCTCGACGAAGCCGAACGCCTCGTTGTGCGGGCTCGCCTTGACGCCATCGCTCTCGATCAGGCCGGGCGTCACCGCATTGGCCGTGATGTTGTACTTGCCAAGCTCGGTGGCCAGCGCCCGGGTGAAGCCAATGACGCCGCCCTTGGCCGCGACATAGGCCGCCATGTTCGGCGTGCCGGCAAAGAAGGTGTTGGAGGCGATGCTGATCACGCGTCCGGCCTTGCCCGCCGCCCGCATCTGGTCGGTCGCCGCGCGGGTGACGATGAAGGTCCCCGTCAGGTTGACGTCGATGATCTTGCGCCAATGGTCGAGGTCGACATTGTCCCAGGCGATGAACGGCACGATGCTGGCATTGTTGACCAGGATGTCGACGCCGCCGGTGAGTGCCTGTATCTCGCCAAACAGCGCTTTCACCGAAGCCGGATCGGCGATATCGGCTGCGATCGCCTTCGCCTTGCCGCCGATTTCGGCGGCCGCGGCCTTGGCGCCCTCGGCATTGATGTCGCTGACGATGACGGTCGCGCCGTCGGCCGCCAGCCGCGCCGCGATCGCCTTGCCGATGCCCTGTGCCGCCCCCGTCACCAGCGCCGTCTTCCCCCCAAGCCGTTCAGTCATGAAATTTCTCCTCGATGCGTGGTCTGTTGATGTCTGTTCAGGCGTCGGCGTCGATCACCGCCAGCGCCGCGTCGATGCCCTTGCCGACCGCAAGCTTCTGGCCAGCCGCGTTCATGGCGCCGCCAAGCGCCGTCAGCGCCGCGATCGCATAGATCGGCTGTGCCGTCGGGCCCATATGGCCGATGCGTGTAAGCTTCCCCAAAGTTTCGCCGCGACCCGACGAAAACACCACGCCGTAGCGGGCGCGTGCTGCCTGGCGAAGTGCTTTCTCGTCGACACCGTCGGGTGTGCGAACAGCCGTGGTGCTCGGCGAGGCGATTGCATCGCTGGCGGCCCAGATCGACAGGCCCATGGCGACGACGCCGGCCCGCATGGCCTTGGCCGTCAGTGCATGGCGCGCCCAAACCGCTTCCGGTCCCTCGTTGAGATAGAGATCGAGCGCCACATCGAGGCCGTTCACTTCGGCCACCGAGGGCGTGAAGGGGAATGGCTTGTCGCGCGACCAGGCGTTCTCCCAGTCGACGATGCTCAGCATCGAGGCCCGGGGCGCCGCCTTGTTGGCCTTCATCTTGGCCCAGGCGCGGTCGCTGACCCCCATGATCGTCAGCGCTGGCGGCGCGCCAAGACATTTGCCCGGGCCGGTCACATAGATGTCGGCCTTGCAGTCGTCCGGATGCGTCTTCATGCCACCGAAAGACGAGACGGCATCGACGATCAGGTAACCGCCATGCGCCGACACCAGCGCGCCGATGGCATCGATCGGGTTGATCGTGCCCGACGGCGTGTCGTGATGGCAGACGGAGACGACAGTGATTTCCGGATGCGCCTTCAGCATGGCGGCAACCGCCTGCGGGTCGATCGCCTCATTGTAGGGCACTTCGATTTCGAGGAGATGCGGTGTATAGCGCTTCGCCCAATAGCCGAACCCCTTGCCGTAGACGCCCGAGGCAAGGTTGAGCACGACGTCGTCCGATGTGATCAACGACGCCGCCGCCGCCTCGAGACCCAGCACCGGCTCTCCGTGCAGGATGACTGGCTTGTTGGAAAGCCGCATCGCTTTTTGAGCCTTGTCGACGACCTTCTCGTAGAAGAGCTGGAAGGCCGGGTCATAGTCGTAGAGCACGGTGCGGCCGAGGCCCCGCAGCACCTCGGCATAGGCATTGACTGGCCCCGCCGTCAGCGTGAGGACCGGATCCGCGTGATCTGGATAGCGCATGGTCTTGGTCTCCGGATTGGCGGCGATCAGCCGTAGAACTGTGTGCCGGTTTTGTAGGTCTTGAAGTTGTCCATATCGTGCGAGTACATCAGCTCGGCGCCGTGATCCTCGGCAAGTTTCTTCACCCTGCGCATTGAATTGACGCCCGCGACCGGGTCGATATGGAAGGCCGCCTGGCAAAGCGTTTCCAGGCTCTTCTGCGTGTAGGCGGCGTCGATCGTGAACATGATCGGCTTGCGCTTGGGAAACTCGACCAGAAGGCTGTAATGGCCGATCGAGTGGCCGGGGGTGGAGATCAGCTTGACGCCCTTGGCCAGCTCGATGTCGCCGTCGATGCCCTCGAAAGTCGAGTTGGCCCGTGTCGTGCCTGCCAGCAATTGCGCGGTCGCGCCACGTGCCTCCGCCGCTTCCGCCGAGAAGCTCAGATCGGAATAACCGAGATGTTCGAAAGGCTGCGGATTGCACGCCTGCGGCACCTCCGAACGGTGACAGATCTTCTTGGCGTGCGGGAAATACTTGTTGCCGCCGCAATGGTCGAAATGGAAGTGCGAGTTGACGACCACGTCGATGTCCTTCGGCTCCAGCCCGAGCAGCGCCAGCGCGCCGGGAATGGTCTGGTGCTTTTCCTGGATCGGCTTCTCGAAGGGCAGCACCTTCATGACGTGGTCGTAGTCATAGCCGGTATCTATGAGGAAGCGGCCCTCGGCATGCTCGATCAGGATCGAATAGACGGGGAAGCGCACTTCGCCGCCTGGGCCGCGGTTCCAGAACACATGATAGCCGTCGAGGACAAGTGAGCCGCCGTCGAGCAGGTAGACCTTGGTATCCGACATTGTTGCCTCCTTTTCCGGCGCGGGTTCCATCCGCGCGTCTGGTTTTTCTCAGCGCGCGCCGCGCTCGTATGGAATGCCCAGTGCCGCCGGCAGGCTGGCCCGCCGCCCGAACAGCACCAGCATGATCATCACCGCCAGGAACGGCAGCATCTGGATGACATCGGTCGGTATGTTGATGCCCGCCACCTGCATGGCCGTCGTCAGCGACAGGCACACGCCGAACAGAAGAGCGCCAAACAGCACCCAGATCGGCCGTCCCCGCGCCAGCATGGCCAGCACGATGCCGAGAAAGCCGGCGCCATTGGTGATGAACGGAATGAACAGGCCCGCTCCGACATTGGCGAGGTAGGCGCCGCCAAGCCCCGCCAGCGCGCCGGTCGTCAGCACCGCGATGGTGCGGGTCCTGATGACGTCGATGCCGGCGACATCGAGCGCGGCCGGCTTGTCGCCCGCTGCCTGCAGGTTGAGGCCGAGCTGCGTGCGGCGGTAGAGGTGGCTCATGGCGAACACCAGGGCGACCGCCAGATAGACGATCAAGTGATGCCTGAAGAAGGCCGGGCCGAGCACCGGAATGTCCGACAGCAGCGGAATGACGGTTGCGTCCGCCGCCGGCAGGCGGGGATAGCTGCGCGAAAACTGGAAATGATGGAGCAGCGCCGTCAGGCCTTCGAGACCAAGCGTCAGCGCGATGCCGATGACGATCTGGTTCAGCCCGATGCGCACGCAAAGCAGCGCCATGATCAGCGCCACCGCGACGCCGCCCGCAGCGCCGGTGAGAAAGCCTAGCCACAGCGATCCCGAATAGAACGCGCCGACGAAGCCGAGATAAGCGCCGGCCAGCATCATGCCCTCGATGCCGATGTTGAGCACGCCGGCCTTTTCCGACATCTGCTCGCCGAGCCCGGCAAGCAGCAGCGGAATGGCGGCGGTGACGGCGCCAAACAGCAATGCGCTGAGAAAGACTTCGCTGAAGAGCCCGGTCATGCCCTACGCCTTTCTCGACTGATGATAACGGTGGTCGACATATTCGGCCAAGGCGAGCACGATCAGCACGATGGAGACCAGCACCAGCGTGAAGTGATTGGGCACGCCAAGCCGCCGCGCCGCGCTCTCGCCGCCGATTGACAATACGGAGAGCAGGAACACGAAGCCGATCGCGGCAAAGCCGTTCATGCGGGCGAGAAACACGGCCGGAATGACCGCCAGCCCATAGGCTGGATTCCAGTCGGCGCGAACATTGCCTTGCACGCCGATGATGTCGACAGCGCCGGCAAGGCCGGCGAGCCCGGCGGAAATGGCGAAGACGGCAATCGTCAGGCCGGGCACGCCCAGCCCCGCATGAACCGCGGCGCGCGGATTGGCGCCGACGATCCTCAGTTTCAGCCCGAATGCCGTACGCGTCATCACCAGATGCACGATGATGATTACCGCCAGGCCGAGCAGCAGGCCACTGGTGATGGTGGTTTCGAACAGGCGCGGCAGCCGGTCTTCCACCGGCAGCGTGCGGGTCTGCGGCACGGTCGTGCCGGGATCGCGAAACACCAGCTTGACCAGCACGTTGGCGAGCGACGTGCCGAGGAACGTCATCATCAGCGTGGTGATGATCTCGTTGACACCCTGATAGGCGCGCAGCAGCGCCGGCACCAGCGACCAGATCATGGCCACCAGCATGGCAATCAGGAACGCGCAGAACAACGCCAGCCAGGCTGGCATGACCTGCACCAGCACGGGAGCGCTGGCCGCCGCCGTGACGGCGCCGAGCAGGAACTGACCGTCGCCGCCCAGATTCCACATGCCGGCGCGAAAGGCAACGATCAGGCCGGCGGCGAGAAACAGCAGTGGAGCCATGCGCGTCAGCGTCTGCTGGATGCCGAGCGGCGAGAAGAGGCCCTTCTCCAGCACATAGCCATAATAAGCGAGGGGGTCGACGCCGACGGCAAGCAGGATGCAGCCGGCGATGACGAGGGCGGCAAGGATCGGCCCAAGCGTCATCAGCAGCCGGTGCACTATGTCGCGCCGCGTGGCGGCTGCGCTCGTGGCATCGAGTGCGGTGGCGCCGGCGGCGGGTGCGGTGTCGATGCTCATGCGGCAAGTCCGATCATCAGGCGACCGACCCTGGTCCGGGCATCGTCGGCATTGGCGACGGTGCCGACCAGCGCACCATTGGCAATGACGGCGATACGGTCGCACATGCTGAGCAGTTCCTCGAGGTCGGTGGAGATCAGGAGCACGGCAAGGCCGCGTGCCGCCGTGTCGCGGATGCGCTGGCGCGAGGCCAGCGTGTTGGCGAGATCGAGCCCATAGGTCGGCTTGTTGAAGATCACCACCTTGGCGCCTTCGGCCAGTTCCCGCGCCAGCAGCACCTTCTGGATGTTGCCGCCGGAAAGCCGCGCCACCGGTGTCTTCAGGCTTGGCGTGCGCACATCGTATTCGCGCACGAGCTCGGCGGCACGCCTGTCGATCTCGGCGCGCTGCTCGACGCCGCTGCGCCAGAAGGGCGCCGCCCCGACCTGCTTGAGGAAGAAGTTGATGGAGACAGGGAACGTGCCGACGGTGCCCTCGCCCAGCCGGTCGTCGGTCAGGTAGCGAAGACCGCGGTGGCGGCGTTCGCCGACGCTCAGCGCCTCGATGGCGGTGTCCTCCAGCCGGACCGAGCCGCTGGTCGCCGCCCGTTGACCGGCCAAGGCCTCCGCCAGTTGTTTCTGGCCGTTGCCATCGATACCAGCGATGCCGAGTATCTCGCCCGGGCGGATGTCGAAGGAGATCGACGACAGGCCGGGTGCATTGTCGGTCGGCGCGACCGTCAGATCCGCGACCTGAAGCAGAGGCGCGGCACTGGCATCGACAGCGCGGGCCGGACGTTCGACCGCTTCGGGATCGTCCTTCTGCTTGCCGAACATCAACTCCACGATCTCGGAAATAATCTCCTGCTCGCCGAGTGCGCGAAACCGCTCGGGCGGGATCTCGCCCACCTTGCGGCCGAGCTTGAGAACCGAGATGCGGTCGCCGAAGGCGGCCGCCTCCTTGAGCTTGTGGGTGATGAAGACGATCGCCAATCCCTGTTCGACGAGGCGCCGCATCAGCGCGCCAAGTTCCTCGATGCCCTTCGGCGTGAGCATCGAGGTGGATTCGTCGAGGATCAGCAGCCGGCTGTTGCGCACCATGGCGCGTAGGATTTCGACTTGCTGCTGCTCACCGAGCGAGAGTTCCGAAACCTTGGCATGCAGTTTTACCGTGATGCCGAGGCTGCCAGTGATCTCGGCCACGCGGGCCGCAAGCTCTTCGGTCCTCGGACGCTGCCACCAGGGCCCGCCAAGAAGCAGGTTCTCGGCGACCGTCAGGGTGGGCACCAGCATCATGTGTTGGAACACCGTTCCGATGCCAAGCGCCAGCGCATGGCGCGGCGACGTGATCGGCGTCGGCTTGCCGTCGACAAGTATGCGCCCCTCGTCCGGCTGCTGCAGGCCCGACAGCATGCCGATCAAGGTGGATTTTCCCGCGCCGTTCTCACCAAGCAGCACATGCACCTCGCCAGGGCGGATCGACAGGTCGACGCTGTCATTGGCGACGATGCCGGGAAAGCGTTTGGTCACGGCTTCGAGCGCGACGATGTCGCGGCTGTCGACGGGCGATGAAGAAAGACTGCTCATGAAAGCCCAGCACTGAAAAACGGGAAATATCCGGAGGGGCGAACCGATCGCCCCTCCGGCAGCCGACTTCTGATCGCCTTACTGGGCGACGCTTGTCATCAGTGCCCTGACGGCGGCCGCGTCATAGACTGGCTCGACCTTGATCTTGCCGGAAATGACGTCCTCGCGCAGCGCCTGGATTTCGCTCCAGATGTTGTCGGGGATGGCGGCGGTCTTCAGCAACTGCACGGAATCGTCCTTGAGGCCGATCGAATAATGCTTGGTACCGAACGTGTCGGCTTTCAGGTCGGCGATCATCGCCGCGTAGACCGGTTCGATGTTCCACACCACCGACGACAGCAGGAAGCCCTTGTCGATTGGCGACTTGTCGCCGATGACGTCGATGAAATAGACCTTGCCGCCATCGGCGGCCTTTGTCGTCTCGACTGCCTGCAGCATACCGAAGCTGGAGCCGTTGCCCTGGCCGAAAATGATGTCGGCGCCCGAGGCGATAACGCTTTCGGTGACGCGCTTGCCGCCGGCAGCGTCACTGTAGGCGGCCGGCCCGATCACCGCATAGGTGATCTTGACGTCCGGGTTCTCCGCCTTCACCCCTTGCGCGAACGCCGCCGATTGCGAGTTCCACGATGGCGGTTCACCGGAGACGACGATGCCGACCGACTTCGAGCGCGACATCTTGGCGGCGAGACGGCCGGCCAGATAGGCGCCCTGGTGGCCGCTCAGCGTGTAGTCGGCGACGAGGCCTTTCTCCAGCCCGTTCGGCGTATCGACGATCGCTACCGGAACCTTCAGTTCCTTGGCGATCTCGGGTGCCGAGGTGTTGTAGCCGCTGGCATGCGCGATCAGCAGGCTGGCGCCGTCGGACGCGAGCTCGCGCAGCGTCGGACGGACATCGCCATAGCCGAGGCCCTGCGCCACGACCACCTCGACGCCGGCTGCCTTGCCGGCTGCCTTGGCGGCGTCGATGCCTTGCTGGTTCCAGCCATAGTCCGTGCCTTCTTCAGGCGTGAGGATGGCGATCGACTTGACTTCGCCGGCAAGCGCGCCGCCCGTCAAGATACCAGACAGTATTAATGCACTTACGCTACCCTTCAGGATCTTTAACATGTTACCCTCTCTGTTTGATTTCCAATCAATATTTTTATTGTTATTGCGCACAAGCGAGATAGACTGCCTGAGAAAGCTACCCATGGAGCTCAGGCAAAGTGAAAATCCGTTATGTCCTCCCCGTGATGTTGGCGTTCACATCGCTTGCCAACGCGGTTGAGTTGCACCATGTGATCGTCCGCAAGGGAACCGACGGGCTCGATATGGTGCCGTTGACGATTTCGAATGCCGGCAAGGAAGGTGTGTCCTGCAACGCCGACTTCGCCCACTGGTATTCAGAAGGGATAGCGACGATAGAGCCGGGCATGAGCGCTCGTGTCGAACTCTGGTTCGATCCCAAGACCGGCACCTTCACCATCCTCAACGACAAGCGCGAAAACCTGCCGGTCGAGCGCCTGTGGTGTGGCCTCGCGGGTCGCGCATATGCCACGCGCGGGCAGATCGCGCTCGACCGAACCGACGCCGCCAAAGGCGAGCGCGAGGTGTCCTGCGGCATGGAGCAGGACAGCCTGGCATGCCGGTAGGCGCTCATTGATCGGTCCGTCCGGGCCATCGTGCCCTATTCCTTCGCCAGGAACTTGTCGGTGAAGACGTCGTCGGCCGATAGCGCGGCTTTGAGCACGCCCTGGTCGGTGAGCGTCTTCAGCGTTTCCTCCCACTGCGTCTTCGTCATCCAGCCGAGGCCGTGATCCTTGGTGTCGGGGCTGGTGAAGGTGGAGGCGATGTCGGCGTTGATCTGCGCCAGCAGCACATCCTTCTTGTCGGCATAGCCTGGAGCAGCCTTGGCAGTGATCTCGGCGGCTTCTTCCGGATGGGCGACAACATAGTCGAAGGCTTCCCTGTAGGCCTTGACGAAACGGGCGACGACGTCCGGCTTGTCCTTGATCATTGTCTCCGAGGTGAACAGGCCGGAGCCATAAGCCTTCCAGCCATGGTCGGCGCCCATCATGATGCTGAGCGAACCGGGACCGCCCGCCTTGGCCTCCAGTTCGGGAACCTCGGCGTCGACATAGCCGACCACCGTCTGGACCCGGCCGAGAAGCAGATAGCTTTCATAGGGCGGCGAGACGCTGTTCAGCGTCATGTCCTTTTCGGTCAGGCCGTTGGCCGCCAGGAAGCCCTTGAAAAAGATGTAGGTCGAGCCCGCTGGATGAATGCCGATGGTCAGGCCCTTGAGATCGGCCGGCTTGGTGAGCTTCACCGTCTTGGCGAGCGACATGATTGCCAGCGGCGAGTGCTGGTTGACGGCTGCCACCGCCACCACCGGAACGCTCTGCGAGCGGGCCACGGCGAGCGTGGGAAGATCGCCGAAACCGAAATCCGCGTTCCCGTTGCCCACCAGCCGCATGGCATCCGGCGAACCCGAACCCTTGCGGATTTCGGCGACGTCGATGTCGTTCTTGGCGAAGAAGCCTTTTTCCTTGCCGACGAAGAACATGGCGTGGTTGCCGCGCACCACCCAATCGAGCTGGACGGTGACCTTGTCAGCCGCCAGCGCCGCGTTCGAGAAGCCAAGCGCGCCGGCAAAGGCCGCAAGCGTGGCTACCTTGATAAGTGAGCGTCTCAGCATTTTTGTTCCTTTTTTATTGACGGTGGTTGATCGAGAGGCCTAGGTCCGGCTGAATTTCGGTGCCCATGGCACCACGATGCGTTCGAGGATTTCGGCGGCGTAGTAGAAGGCGATGCCGAGCACGGAGACGAGCAGCAGCGCCGCGAAGACCAGTGCGGTGTCGAGCTGGGTCGAGGCGAACTGGATGACGTAGCCCAAGCCGTCCGAGGCGCCGGCGAATTCGCCGACGATGGCGCCGATCACGCTCAGCGTGGCCGCGATCTTGGTTCCCGCCATCAGGTTCGGCAGCGAATGCGGAACGCGGATCCTGAACAGGATCTGCGTCGGGCTGGCGCCGACCGAATTCATCAGCGACAGCAGCGAGCGGTCGACCGACTGCATGCCGGCCAGCATCGACAATGTCACCGGAAAGAAGGCGATGACCAGGATCAAGCCGATCTTGGGCGCGAGCCCATAGCCGAACCAGAGAATGAAGATCGGCGCCAGCGCCACCTTCGGCACGTTCTGGAACAACACCACCAGCGGATAAAGCGCTCGCCCCAGCCAGTCGAAGCGCACGATGACCAGCGCAATGGCGACGCCGACAACGACGGAGACAAGGAACCCGAACAGGATCTCGCCTGCCGTCACCAGTGTCGCTTGCATCAGCGTAGCCCATTGCGCGACCAGCGATTGCGCGATCTCGGACGGGGCAGGAATGATGAAGGCGGAGATAGCGAAAATCCGCACCACGGCTTCCCATACGACGATCGTCGCCAGCAAAAGTATGACCGCCGGCAGCCAGCTCCCGGTCGCGGCCACCCAGCCGGACGCAAGCCGCGAGTCGGAGGGATTGGTGATGGGTTGATCGCTCATGACACGCCTCCCGGTTGGTGGCTGGCGCGCAGCATCGTGCGCAGTTGAACCACCAGCCTGACGAACTCCGGATCTTCCGTCACCGACAGATCGCGCGGATAGGGCAGGCCAATATCGAGGCTCTCGGTGATCCGGCCGGGCTTGATCCCCAGCACATGAACATGGCGAGACAAATGAATGGCCTCGTCGATGGAGTGGGTGACAAGAACGATGGTCTTGCCGGTGCGCTGCCAGATCTCCAGCAGCGACTGACCCATCTGGTCGCGGGTAATGGCGTCGAGCGCGCCGAACGGCTCGTCCATCAGCAGCACCGCCGGATCGAGCGCCAGCGCCCGCGCGATGGCGACGCGCTGGCGCATGCCGCCTGACAATTCGTTCGGACGCTTGTGGGCGCTGTCGCCCAGGCCCACCAGCTCAAGCATCTCCTGTCCGCGCGTCCGTAGTTGCGCGCGCGAAAGCGACTTGTCGGCGATTCCGAGCAGCATGGAAGCGTTGTCGACGGCGTTCTTCCACGGCAAAAGGTTGGCGTCCTGGAAGACGAGGCCGATCATGCGCTTGCGCGCCGCCTCGACCGGCGAAAGCCCGGCGATCGAAACGCTGCCGCTTGTCGGATTTACAAGTCCGGCCAGAACCTTCAGCAAGGTGCTCTTGCCGCAACCGGAAGGACCAATGAGAGAAACAAACGAGCCCTTCGGTACCGAAAGATCGATGTTCTGCAGAACCAATTGCCTGGCCATGACCACCGAAACGCCCTTGGCGGAGATCAGGTCGTCGTGACGTATATGGGCCGGCCGGCCGCCGGCTGCCCGAATGGTTTCAACACGCATGGCTTGGCCCTCCAAGCGGTGCCCCAACCCGACCGGCCTTCTGAGCACGATGTGTCATGGCTACTCCCGGCCCTCCAGGATGCGCCGCACCGCGACGAGCTTGCGCGCCCGTTCGGCCTGCAGCGCCTTTGTCTGCTCGGGCGTGTAGGAGAACATGCCCTCCCCCGACTTGATGCCGAGCTTCGACGCGTTCGTCTTTTCCAGCACCATCGGCGCGACATCGTCGCGATTGGAGAGATCGGCGTTGAGGAACGACGAAACGGACTTGTAGATATCGAGGCCCGCCATATCGAGCAGCGCCATCGGCCCGATGACCGCGATCTTGTAGCCGATGCCCCACGAGACGCAGGTGTCGAGATCTTCCGGCTCGATGACACCGCGCTCGACAAGGTCGACCGCCTCGCGCAGCAACGCATAGAGCACGCGGTTTTCGACGAAGCCCGGAACATCCTTCTTCACCACCACCGGCAAGAGGCCGATCGAGCGGATCAGCTCGCGAATCGTCGTCACGATATGCGGCGCGGTCTTTTCGCCTGCGATCACCTCGATCATCGGGATGATGTGCGGCGGGTTCGACCAGTGCATGCCCACCATCCGCTCGGGATGGGAGATGTGCGCCTGCAGCTTGGTGATCGGGATGCCCGACGTGTCGGACGCGACGATCGTGTCCGATGCGATCAGGCTGTCGATCGTGCGATAGACATCGGCCTTGATCGAAATGTTTTCAGGAACGTTCTCGATGACGAGGTCGGCGCCCGATACCGCGTCTGCGATGTCATCCGTGAAGCGGACCGTTCCGGCGCCGGCCGGTGGCGCCGCGATACCCAGGGCGTCGAGAACGCTCTCGGCCACGCCCAGCATGGACCCCGCGCGCTCGATCGCAGCCGGGGCAACGTCGTAGGCGACGACCTGCAGGCCGCCTCTGGCGAGCCGGGCGGCCATGCCAGGCCCCATCGTACCCAGACCGATGATGGCGATACGCTGGATCATTATGCTGCCCTGCTTTGCGTTGCCGCTTTTGATGCCGCGAGGAGATCGGCGGCTTTCTCGGCAATCATGATCACCGCCGCGTTGATGTTTCCGCAGACCAGGTCGGGCATGACGGAAGCGTCCACCACCCTCAGGCCGTCGACGCCGCGAAGCCGCAATTGCGGGTCGACGACCGAGGCCGCGTCGGCGCCCATCCGGCAGGTTCCCGCCGGGTGATGCACGGTGATGGAGGTCTTGCGGATATGCTCATCGATCTCGTCGTCGCTCTGGCATTTCGGGCCAGGGAAAAACTCCGCCTCGATGAAGGGCTGCATGGAGGGCTGCGACGCGAGGTCCCTCGCCACTCGGAAGCCGGCCCGAAGCGAGCCCCAGTCCTTCGGCGAGGCGAGGAAATTCTGGTGGATCAATGGCGCCGCGAGAGGATCGGCCGAGGCCAATTTCACCGCGCCCCGGCTTTCAGGCTGCGTCGCCACGATCCGTGTGGCGAACCCGTCCGGAAACGGCGCCTTGAACGGCTCGAAATACGGCCACGCGGCGAGCGGGGCGGCCGTGAACAGCAGTTGCACATCCGGCAACGGACGCTCCGGGCCGCTTTTCAGGAACGCGACGACCCCGCCGGGCACATCTCCCGAGAAACCACGTCCCGTGAAGTAGGTCTTGGCGAAATCGAACCCAATCCGGTCGGCACGCATGTTGCGAAGGAAAGGGCCGCCCGGCCCCCGGCGCCGGTACATGAGAATGACCGATACGTGATCCTGCAGGTTCTTGCCGACCGCCGGCAGGTCGACCCGCGTCTGGATACCGTGCGTCGCGAGCTCCTCTGGCGCCCCTATGCCGGACAGCATCAGAAGTTGCGGCGTGTTGATGACGCCGCCCGAGAGCAGGACTTCCCTGCGGGCGACGACCGACCGTTGGCCGCCGCCATGGTTCACAACCACGCCGGTGGCGCGCGTGCCCTCCAGCGTGATCTTCGTCGCCGTCGCTCCGGTCAGCACGGTCAAATTGGGTCGCTTCAGGGCCGGCCGCAGATAGGCGGACGCGGTCGAACTGCGCCGACCGTTCGAGATCGTCATCTGGAGCCGGCCGAAACCTTCCTGCCGCTCACCATTGTAATCGTCCGTCTGTGGATATCCTGCCTGCACGCTGGCCTGCGCAAACGCGTCGATCAGCGGGTCCTTGTAACGGCAGAACTGGGTGCTGACCGGGCCATTGCCGCCGCGAAAATGGTTCGCGCCTCCTTCCCAGCTTTCCTGCTTGCGGAAATAGGGCAGCACCTTGTCGTACGACCAGTCATGGAGCCCGCTGGCCGCCCAACGGTCGTAATCGCCGCGATTTCCCCGCACATAGGCCATGGCGTTGGTCGACGACGACCCGCCGATCACCTTGCCGCGGGCGCACTCGACCCTGCGTCCGCCGACATTGTCTTCCGGTTCGCAGAAATACATCCAGTCGTGACGTCGCTCGGTCAGGATCTTGCCCCAGCCAAGCGGGATGTGGATCATGGGGTCGCGATCCCAGCCGCCGGCCTCGAGCAGCAGCACCGAACATCCGGGGTCGGCGCTCAGCCGGTTGGCGAGCACGCAACCGGCCGATCCGGCCCCAACGATGATGTAGTCGTAACTTTCCGCGTGCGGCATGGTGCGTTTCATTGCCTTGGTCCGGCGCTCCTGCGCCAGGGAACTATTGAAACCGAGCCTGGACCGTCCCGGCTAGGACTAGGTATTCCTCTAGGCGGCCGGCACTAGGCCAGGCCGGCCTCTCTCAGACGCTGCGACCAGTGATTCCATCCTCGATCGATCTGGGCGCCGACGAGTTTTCCTGCCGTCTTTATCTCGCCCGGCGACAGATATTTGATGTTGCCGATCCGCAGGCCGGCCGTGAGCGCTGCCGCTTCCTGTTCGAGATAGAAGGCGCGGAAGACGACCTCACGCACGGAGTTGCCGACATTGACGACGCCATGCCGCGCCATGAGCACCACTGTCTGGTTGCCGAGACTTTCGGCGATATCAGCGCAGATCCCGGGGCTGCCGCCGAAGAGATCCGTCTCGTCGCCATTCTTGTCACGAATCTCGTAGACCGGGACTTTCTCGCCGATGAAAGCTCCCATGTGGGTGACCGGCCGAAGCGGCGTGTCGACGAAGCAGTACGGCAGGACAGCCGGAGAATGGGTGTGGAGCACACACTGAACGTCGGGCCGCGCCTTGTAGATCTCGCTGTGGATGTAGCGCTCAAGATAGGACGGGCGATTGTCCGACGTCTCGCCGTCGAGATTGAAACGCTGGATGTCGTCGACGGTTATCAGGCTCGGAGCAAGCTTCTGTGCCAGGAAGAAGCTTTGGGGATCCTGGGGGTCACGGGCACTGATGTGCCCGAACGTATCCATGATGCCTTCGTTCTGAAGGATCTTCGTCGCCGTGACCAGCTCTTCGAAGACGGTCTGGTGTGCTGGGCTGTTGTCTTTCATTTCCAAATTCTCCCATTGCGCGGCGCTGGCGACCATTTTTATTCTTAGTTATCGGTCGCCGGCGTCGCGGATTTCACTTGTTTTCGTAGAGGCCAACGATCCGGTTTTGCTCGATGATGTTCCCGGCATATTTCTGCAGGAACTCCTCCCTGGTAGGCGTCCCTTCGACCTTGGTGTCCAGGGCATAGACCCAGAAGTAATAGTGATGTTCTCCATGGCCTGCAGGCGGCTGGGGCCCGTAATACTGCTTGCCGCCGGCGCCGTTTGGCCCGACGCGAAACTTTTCCTGCGCGTCCGAAAGATCGGTGGTCGACGGATCGATGCCGTAGACGACCCAATGGGTGAAGCCGTTGGGCAAGGGCGCGTCGGGATCATGGCAGATGACCGCGAGTTCCTTCGTGCCCGCGGGGACGCCGCTGACCGTAAGCCTGGGCAACACATTGCCTTTGTCGCCGGCATGCTCGTCGCGCAACTTCCCGAGCGGCTTGAAATCCGCTGACGTAATCTTGAGGTCCTTGATGTTCAGGGGCATGGAATTCGTCCTTCGCCAATTTCGATCGAACTAGACACCGGCCTTGAGGTCGGCGACGGATTTGCCCCCGACGCGCTGATGAACGCGCGGACCCGATGCGACGGCCACGCAGATCAAAAGCTCATCGGGGCGCGGGCCATCCGGCACCGAAAATGTGACGGCATCATAGTGGGAACGGATGTAGAGCTCGTCCTTGTGGGCAAGCGGGATATCGATGGATGTGCCGGCTGCGGCGACCTTGCTGACCGACGAGATCCAGGCCTTGCCGCCGCCCACTTGCTGGCGCAGCGGATCTCCGAACACCGTGGTGATGCAGGCGACGACATGTTCCTGCTCGCCGGATGTGCCCGCGATACCGCCCTTGCCATAGCTTTCGACCGGCCTGTTGCCGAGCAGCGCCACCGCCCGCTCGCCGAGCGCATGACCGATGGCTGAACTGGGATTGGTCAGGTCGGACAGTTCGGCGACGAACTTTCCGGCGAACGGATTGCGTATGACCACGCCAGTCGCGACTTTGACGAGGGTCTCGCCAGGCTGGCCCCCATCATGCCGGCTTTCCTGGACCGAGGCGTACCACCCCCTGACATCGTAGTCCCGTTCGACTTCACTGGAATAGTTCATCTTTATCTCCTGAAGGGAGCGCAGCTTGCGCGCGCGCCGATTAATGCGTTGAGCGGCTCGTCCGATGCTACTGCGGCCATGAGAAGACGCCGCGCAGCGGGTCGTAGCGGGCTGCTTCCAATGCCGCCGGCGTGAACATGTTTCCCTTCGAGAGCGAGCGGTTCGCCGCATAGTCGCCGGACAGTGCCTGGCAGCGATCGGTGATCGGGCGAATGCGCTTTTCCCACGCGACGAGCGCGTCCTCGACCGAAGAGCCAGTCTCCAAATCTTGCGACAGGCTGAAGGCATTGACCATCGCGCAACCGGCGCCCTGGGCAAGAGCCGGACACATCGCATGCGCGGCATCTCCCACCAGGGCGACCTTGCCTCTTGTCCAGCTGTCAAGCTTGGTCGTTTCGTACTTGTCGTACCTGGCTGTTTTCAGCTTCGCCGCCTCGATCAGGCACGGCTCCAGGAAAGGGAACATCTCGACCCAGACCTCGAGGTCGATCGGCACCTGCGACCCCCGCGGATCGGCGGCTGGAGCCATGAGGCCGAGATAAAGCTCATTCTCGTTGCAGGGCGAGTAGAGGATCCGCTGAACGCGCGGCCAGAAGTTCCACATGTCTATGGTGTTGTCCCACTCGCCGTGACCGAGTTCCTTCTTCTTGCGAGGCACGATCAGCCGGATGAGACCGTCCTTGGAGACCCATCGGTCCTGCTTGAAGCCAATGGAGTCCCTGACCTTGGAGCCAACGCCGTCGGCGCCGACGATCAGGTCGGCTTCGAGAACCTCTCCCGTCTGAAGCGTCAGGCGGCCTTCCGGATCGGCGGCGACCGCTTCGGAGTTGACCGATACGTCGACACCCAGCGCGCGGGCGCGGTTGACCAGGGCATCATGCAGGTGGCTCCGGGTCATGATGCGCCACGGAAGGCCGTTGAAGGTCTCCTTGGAAACCGACTTGTTATGCATCCAGGTCTCGTAGGTCGGGGGCGTATGCGAACCTTGGAGAACATCATCCAGGGCACCCAGTCCTTCGAGCACGCGAAGGCCATTGTGCCAGAGATAGATGCCCGCGCCGAATGCCCGCAGCTCCGAGCTCTTTTCGTGCAGCCTGACATCCCAACCGTTCTGCCTCAGAGCGATGGCGGCGGTCAGACCGGCAAAGCCGCCGCCAGCGACCTCGGCACGGCGCGCCTTACCCTGGGTTTTGTTTACATTGGCCATTTTCTATCCTGATGCTGCGTACAAGAAGACGGCGTGCTGGGCCGTCAGGCGTCGATGAAATTCGTGATCGCTTTCAGCGTGATCTCGGGAGATACCTCGTTGACGTAGTGGTCGGCGCCCGGAACGACGACCACGGGCAGATCGGGCCGCAGCCGGCTTGTTTTTGCCAGCGCCGCCGCCGAAACCAATTTGCTCGCCTCGCCCCGAACGATAAGGACGGGCTTCGCCACATCCCGATAGGCGGGCACCAGGTCCGATCGCAGGCCCTTGGCCGTCTGGGCCATGGCCGCGGGCGACGCCAATGGTCGCAGCCCGCCGTCGACCCGCTGATAGCCGCTCTCGGCTCGGATCCTGATGGCGTCGGCGGGAATGTTCGGATAGCGGCCAGCAAGATAGGCTTCGACGGCCTTGATATCCTCGAAAAGCTGGCTTCCCGCGTTTACCCGGGCTTCCAGCGCATCCAACGCTTCGGTCTCGATATAGGGCGTGAAGTCGATTGCGATGACCGACCGCACCAGTTCCGGATGTCGCACGGCTGCCGTGACGGAGTTTCTCGCGCCAAGCGAATGTCCGACGAGGATGGCAGGACCCCGGTCGAGGGTGCGGATCAAGCCGGCAATGTCGTCGGCATAGTCATGCGCATCGTAACCGCCTTCCGGCTTGTCGCTGTGGCCGTGCCCTCTCTGGTCGACGGCCACGGCCGTGAAGCGATCCGAGAGCCGAGCCATCAACGGCGTGAAGACCGCGGAATTGGAGGTAATGCCATGGAAAAACAGCATCAACGGGCCGTTGCCCGCCTCGCGCGCATTCAAGGTGATGCGGCCGGTGTCGATGCGTCGCGAGCCAAATTGGTCGGAAGCTATCCCTGCCGCAATGTTCATGATCCTCACCGTCACTGCCCGTCTCGGTCAAAAGGATCATACAGCCAGAAGGACGTCAAGCAGATTGTCTGACATTCTTGCAATCTTCAGATTTGACAATCTGGCTATTTTCCACGGCGTGACGTATGCTGGTTAGGAGATTGCGACTCAAACCGATGAGACGTTAGAGATGCCTCCAGATTTGAATTTGCGAATTTCCCCACGAACAGTTCAACGCGAGACCGTCGACAAGTTACGGCTCGCCATCTTCTCCGGATTGTTCCAGCCGGGAAGCCGCCTCATCGAAAGTCAGCTGTGCACACAGCTCGGCATCAGTCGCCCTTCGCTAAGGGAGGCTTTGCGCAGTCTCGAGGCCGAGCGCCTGATCGAGATCGTCCCCAACCGCGGGCCGTCGATACCGTCGCTTACGTGGGAGGTGGCAACCGCCATCTACGAGGTTCGAGAGCTGCTGGAAGTCGAGGCCGCGGGACGCTGCGCGTCGAGAATTTCCCCGGAGCAGTTGCTTGAACTCGAGAAATCTCTTTCCGCGTTCGAAGCGGCGGCGTCCAGCAATGACAGCCTGGCACAGGTCATGACCGCCGCGGACTTCTATTCGATCATACTGGCCAATTGCGGCAACCCCATCCTTGAGGAGGTCCATCGTGGCCTTGTGGCCAGGATCAGCTTCTTTCGCGGACGATCGATGTCCTTGGATGGCAGGGCACAGAGCAGCCTGGCGGAGATGAAGGAGATATACGAATCCATCGCCGCCGGCGACGAGAAGGCCGCCCGCAAGGCCTCCAAAAATCACCTGTTGAAGGCCAAAGCGGCAGCGAAGATGTCCATGGACAGCGCGATTTGAGTTTTTCGAAAGACAGTTGCTCCGCCTGAAACCCGAAGCCTTTGACGATGTCGCGGATCGACTGTCCGCGAACGGTCGATGCGTAGGCCACCTCGTGCCGGCGCCAAACTTGCCGACCATCCAAATACGCAAGCGTCAGATGGAGTGATGATGAGCTGGGCGAATTTTGAGCGCGAACGGGATGCCGATATCGTCATCGTCGGCGGCGGGTCGGCTGGCGCATTGCTTGCGGCGCGACTGAGTGAAAAGCCGGACAGCCGCGTTCTGCTGATCGAGGCAGGCGAAGAAGCGGTGGATCCCGACATCTGGAACCCCGCCGCATGGCCGGCACTTCAGGGCCGTGGCTACGATTGGGACTATCGCACGGAGCCGCAAGCCGGGACCGCTGGCCGGGTGCATCGCTGGGCGCGCGGGCGGGTGGTCGGCGGCTCGAGTTGCCTGCACGCGATGGGTTACATGCGTGGTCATCCCCGGGACTTCCAGGCATGGGTCGACGCGACCGGCGATAACAGATGGAGCTGGGATGAATTGCTGCCCGCGTTTCGGGCTATCGAGGATCACCCGCTCGGCGGCAACGGCCTTTACGGCAAGGGCGGGCCGATGCCCGTCCATTTGCCGGCCGACGAGGTCAGTCCGGTCGCGCGCGCGTTTATCGAAGCCGGCGCTTCGCTCGGCCTGCCGCGTCTTGAAGGGCACAACAGCGGGGAGATGATCGGCGTCACCCCGAACTCCTTGAACATTCGCGATGGGCGGCGGGTTACGGTGGCGGACGCCTGGCTCACGCCGGCTGTTCGAGGCCGCGAGAACCTGACCATCCTCACGGGATCGCGAGTGCGGCGGCTTAACCTGGCGAGCAATCGGGTCCACGGCCTCGAAATCGTGGGGCGACAGGGTCCGGTCGAAATCCTCGCGGATCAAATTGTCCTTTGCGCCGGCGCGCTGGAAAGTCCGGCTTTGCTGATGCGCTCGGGCATCGGTCCGCACGACATGCTCGATACCGCCGGCGTTGGCTGCTTGATCGATATGCCGGAAGTCGGTCGAAACCTTCAGGATCACCTGCTTGGCGCCGGCAATCTTTATGCGGCTCGCAGGCCCGTTCCTCCATCGCGCCTCCAGCACTCGGAATCGATGGCCTATATGCGCGCCGACGGGTTCACCGGTACCGGTCAGCCCGAAATTGTCGTTGGTTGCGGCATCGCGCCGATCGTGTCCGAACGCTTTCAGGCGCCTGCCGCCGGCACGGCATATTCGCTGCTGTTCGGGATCACCCATCCGATGAGCCGCGGCAGCGTGCGCATAAGCGGGCCGGAGCTCGATGATCGGTTGATCATCGACCCCGCATATTTGCAAAGCGGCCGGGACCGTGCGCTGTTTCGCCAGGCGCTCGAGGCAGCCCGGACGATCGGACATCGGGATGAACTCGCCGGCTGGCGCGAGCGCGAACTCCTGCCAGGCAGCCTGAACAGCGCGGCTGACATGGACGACTTCATCGCGCAGTCGGTCATCACGCACCATCATCCCTGTGGCACTTGCAGGATGGGCAAGGACCCGGACGCCGTCGTCGATGCGGATCTGCGGCTCAAGGCGCTCGACAATCTTTTTGTCGTCGACGCGTCGATCATGCCCAGTCTCACCGCGGGACCTATACACGCCGCGGTTCTCGCGATCGCCGAGACCTTCGCTCGATCTCGCGCCTGAGAAATAGCATATCGCCGGCAAAGCAAGCACGACCGGGCGACACGGCACCAACGGCGTTTCAGCGATAGCTAACGGAACCGAATGGCGATCGCCGAATTTTGCTTCAGGCGGATTACGGAAGGGACCCGCTATTTGGAGCACCTGCATGAGCAACATAAGCGCCGAAGTCACTGAGAAACAGAGCAATCTTCGGGCAAAAGGGCCATTCCAGCAGCTGCTGCGCACAATCGGGCCTGGTTTCATCACAGGCGCTTCGGACGACGATCCTTCGGGCATCGGCACCTACAGCCAGGCGGGCGCCCAGTTGGGGTTCAATGTCGGCTGGACGATGGTCTTCACCTTTCCGCTCATGGTCGCGATCCAGGAGATAGCAGCGCGAATAGGCCGGACGACAGGTCGAGGTATTTCCGGCAACCTCGCACGGCACTACCCGTCTCCGCTGATGTATTTTGTAGCCTTGCTTTTGTTCGCCGCCAACGTGATCAACATCGGGGCGGACCTGAGCGCGATGGCTGATGCATTGTGGTTGCTGGTGGGCGGCCCAAGCTCGCTTTACGTCGTTGCGTTCGGCGTGGCATGCGTTTTGGCGATCGTCTTCCTCGACTACAGCCGCTACGTCACGGTCCTGAAATGGACAACGCTGAGCCTCTTTGCCTACGTGGTGGCCGCGTTTCTGGCTGATATCCCATGGGGCGAGGCGCTCAAGGGAATCGTCGTTCCGCATGTCGAATGGAGCCGGGCGTTCTTCACGACGCTTCTGGCCATACTCGGCACCACGATTTCTCCCTACCTGTTCTTCTGGCAAGCATCGCAAGAGGTCGAAGAGGAGAAGATCGACCCGAAGGCCAAGCCTTTGAAATGGGCACCCTGGCAGGCGCCGCGAGCGTTCCAGCGCATTCGCGCCGACACCCTGGTGGGTATGGCTTTTTCGAACCTGATCGCCATTGCAATCATCGTCACGACGGCCGCCACCCTGCACAAGGCCGGGGTGACCGACATCAATACCTCCACCGACGCAGCCAAGGCCCTGGAGCCGGTCGCGGGCAAATTCGCCTTTGTGATTTTTGCGATGGGGATTATCGGCACTGGCCTTCTCGCCGTGCCGGTTCTCGCCGGCTCGGCCGCTTTCGCCGTGGGCGAGGCGCGCCGCTGGCCAGTGGGGCTGGAGCGCAAGCCGAAGCAAGCGATGGCGTTCTATGCGACCTTGGCCGCCGCCGTGGTGCTGGGAATGGGGATCATGCTGACGCCGATCGATCCCATCAAGGCGCTTTACTGGAGCGCCGTCATCAACGGCATATGCGCGGTCCCCGTAATGGTCGTCATGATGCTGATGACCGGGCGTTCCGAAATCATGGGCGAATTCCCCGTCGAGGGCTGGCTGCGCTTTCTCGGCTGGCTCGCGACGACTGCGATGGGATTGTCGGTTATCGGCCTCGCGCTGCAATGGGCCTTTTGAAATGACCGACCGGGTCAGGCTCCGGTATGACGCTGAGCGCCCGCAGGGGACGAGGACCTTGGCATCCGCCGGCAGTCGCGTAGGGCACCCTCGTCAACGTGCGCTCAGCGCGACCATGCGATCGAGGGCGGCGCCAAGGCCTTTCAGCGACACCGGAAAACTCAGCTTGGTGTCGGCCGCGGTGGTGACGTCGAGTTTCAGCTCGGTGCCCGCCTTGAGCTTCTGCATCAGCGCCCGGTCGATCGGAAACAGCGCCACGCAGCCGTTCGGCAGGCAGGTCCTGAACTTCAACGCCCCGACGGGCGGCTGGTCGTCGATCTGGGGCGTCACGCCGGGCTCGAACAGGATGCCGAAGGGCAGCAGCAAGGTTCCGATCAGCCCGCCCTTCTGCCCCACGCGCAGTTCCACGGCCAGAAGCCTCTGGCCGTTTTTCTGCGTCTGGTCCTGCGTGACCGTGCAGACCCGGGCATTGTCCTGCATGCCGCAGGCCAGCTGCCAGTCCTGATAGGTTTCCTGGAGCGACGATGCGCCATTGGGAAGCGAAGCCTGCTGCTGTTGCGCGAAAACGGCCGGCACCGAAGCGGCGAAGGCAGCCGCGCAGATGACGGCTGCCTTCGGGAAAAGCTGTCTACGAACCAATGAATGCTGCCTTCTCTTGGGTGCCGGGCAAATGCCCGAAGTAGCGGCTCGAGGACCCGTGTTTATCGTCACGTACAGACCCATTCACGGATCTTGCATTGGGTCCCCCCTGCCTCGCAGGCTTGCAGGGCGAGATCCTCCGCTTCCCGGCGGGTCTCGGCGGAGTTCACGCCCCACGGGGTGAACCGGTGCTCCACTTTGTCTGCCACGGCGAGCGCGCCGCAATGCTTGTAGGGAAATCCGGTCTTATCGTCGTCCGTCCAATGACGGTGATTGCGGAACACGGTAACGACGTTGCAGGCCTTTCCACCGGCATTCTCGCAATATTTCTGCGCTATGTCCTTCGCTTCCTGCCGCTTGTCGGCGCCCCAGAAGAAGCCGTATTTGGTATCAGTCTGGGAGTAGGCGATTGCCGCCCAGATGCCTTTCTCCTCCTGCGGTGGCTCGGACGGCTCCACCAGATCGGCCGAGACGACCTGCCCGCTCCACAGCAAGGCCATGCACAAGACTGTCAAACGTCGCGATTTCATGGTCCGCAATCCTTTCCAGGGCGCCTCGCCCATTCGCCTGACATTCTCACTTGGCCGCCGATGCGATGGAAATCACCACGCATGTGTTGCCCGTCGGCAGCAGAAGGGCTTCGCCCGTGTTGCCGCCAAGCTCGTACACTTCGACCTGTCCGAGATGATCCGTGATCTTGCTGCCTTGCGGAAGCGCGGACGTGACATCGGCGCAGGGGCTGGCGAACGGCGCCACCCGCACCATGGTGCCTTCGCAACCCGTGGCGGTGGGCGAAGCAAAAACGATGCCGGCGGCCGGCCCGCTGTAGTGCTCGGTCGCATAGTCCAGGCCGACAAGCGCCTGCACGGCGTGCTTGTCGGCGGCCTGGTCGCTCCACAGCGACTTGACGCTATATTTCGAGCCGGTCGTCAAGAGCTGTCCGAGCACCGGATAGACGGTTGAACAGGCCTGCACGCCGGATTGCTTGACGTGTTGGAGGAAGGGCGAGTCCGGCAGCGCGGGCGGCGCCGTGCCGGCCTGAGCGGCCGTCGCCGTGCCGGCCTGAGCGGCCGTCGGCGTGCCGACGAGACCGGCGATCGCGGCATAGTTCGCTGCGGCGAAGCCGATGCCCATCATGACCAGCCCCAGCGCACACAAGCCGATGACGCGCGGCCAACGCCGCGGCGGCTCGACGGTCCTCTTGCGGTCCGGCTCGACGGTCGGGTTGCTGCGCGTCGCGGAGATGAACGGGTCTTGCTGGCTCACGGTGCTGCCTCGGTTATTTGACTGGCGCAAGGGCCTCGGACAGCCCCTTGAGCGTTGCGGTGACGGTAACGATCTGGCCATCGACGGTCGGGTAGGAAATCGCCGGCGTCGCCTTCTGCGCTATCTCCTGGCGCATCAGAGGTCCCACCGGCAGCATGCCGACACAGACCATTTCGTTGCAGCCGTTCAAATGCACGTCGATGGATTCGGCGCGCCCCTCGAACTTCAGCGATACCAGCCCATCGCTCCTGGCGTTCGGCGCGGTGCGCAGGATCATGTAGGGTTTGCCGTCCTGGGTGGCGGCGAGCGACCAGCTGAACGCCATCTTGCCCGCCCCGTCCTCGATCACCTGCGAGACGTTGCAGACCTTCTTGCGCGCCTTGAGGTTCTCGTCGCAGATCAGCGTCCAGTTCTCGAAGGGACGGATGGTGCGCTGGTATTGTCCGAGCTTCACGTCCGGCGGCACGACCACGTCGGAGGGCTTGACCCTATATGGCGAAGCCGTCTGCGCGGCAGCCGGCGCTAGCCCGCCGGCAAGCGCCAGGCAGGTCAGGAATGCCATGGCTAGTCCGGGAAAACCAAACGGGTTTCCCGGATTCGAGCCTGGCCTGACATGGCCGGTTCGCCTGTTCATTCCCGCCCCAGGTCCCCGCCTCAGTTCAAGGTGAAGCTCAGCCCGGCGCCGACACCGACATTTCCACCCGCCGCCGTGCCGGACACATTGCCACGGATGCGGCCGTCCTCGCTGGTGTAGCCCGCGCCGAAGGCAAAGGCGCTCGAGTCCCGCCAGAAGCCACCGCCCGCCGCCACGCTCAGCTTGCCGGGACGGTCGTCGTAGCGGAGCGAGGCTGCCGCCAGACCGATTGCCGCCGCCTGCCGTGCTTCGTCCCTGATGCCGCTGATGTCGGAATTGAGCTGGCTGAACTTCTGGTCGGTATAAGTGTTGGCCTGTTGCAACGTCGTGACAGCCACCTGGTCGGTATAGGTCTTGCTCTGGGCCAGGTTCAGGTTCAGCTGGTTGACGTTGACCGCGTCGGTGCCGGCAACGCCGGGGCCGACATTGGAGATGACGACAGGCGCATTCGGATCGCCGCCCTGCAGCGTGATCTTGTTGATTTTGGTCGTCGATCCGTCCGGATTGGTTACGGTGTCGTACTGCACGGTGTTTTGGACGGTGCCGCCGATGCCGCCGATCGTTTTGGTCAGGTCTTCGATCGCTGTGTTGGTGGCGTAGAGCTGCGAGCCGTTGATCGCATCGGTGCTGTCGGAAGAAACGCGTCCGGCGGCGACATTGGTGATCGTCCGCTCGGAGCCGGCATCGCCGACGCTGACGGTGCCGTCCGGGGTCGTGCCGGCAAAGGCGTAGGTCTTGCCGTTGATGACCGTGTTGGACGTGCCGACGGCGGTCTGCGACACCGAGCCGGAGCCGAGCGCCACATCGCTGGCATTGTTGGCCTGCGCGCCCTGGCCGAGCGCCACGGCGCCCTGCCCGGTGGCCGTCGAACCATGGCCCGCGGCCAGGCTGTCGGTGCCGCTCGCCACGCTCTCCGGCCCGATCGCCACCGCGTCGGTGCCGCCGGCAAGGCTGTCGGCCAGCGTCGAATTGGCATGGAAATATTTGATGCCGCCGCCATTGTTGATGGTGGTGAGCGCATTGTTCACGGCGGTGAAGCCGTCATAGACCGTCGAGTAGTTGTTGCCCTGGATGTTGTAGGTCGGCCCCGTGATCGAGCCGTCGGGATTGACCGTGGTGCCGCCGCCGAACAGGTTGGAAACGTTTTGTGAGACACCGCGCAACTGCGAGACGTTGACGCCGTCCGTATCGGCCGAACCCGCCGCGACATTGGTGAGCTTGCGCTCCGCCCCGGCGGCACCGAAGGACACTTCGCCGACCGATGTCTGCGCGGCGCCGAGGGCAAAGGCTGTGTAGCCGGCCTGCGCGCCGACCGTGGTGATGGATGACGCGCCCAGCGCCACGCTGTTGGCGAAGGTGCTTTGGGCGCCGGCGCCCAGTGCGATGGATTGCACGCCGGCGGCGGTGGAGTCGGTGCCGAGCGCGATGCCGTCGGCCAGCATGACATGGGCGTTCTGCCCGATGGCGGTGCCGCCGGGTGCCGTCTGGTCGACGACGGCTCCATTGCCGATGCCGACGCCATTGTCGCCATTGACGACCGTGGTCGGGCCAACCGCGACCGATTCCGCTCCGACCGCCAGCGAGTCGCCGGCTGTCGAATTGGCATGGAAATATTTCGTCGAGGTGGCGGAGACCGCAGCGATCGCTCCCGCCAGCTGGCGCACAGTCACGGCGTCCTGGTCCTGCGTGCCGTCGGCCACGTTGGTGATCTGCCGGTAGGCCGTGGCGGTACCGACCGACACGGCGCCGAGCAGCGTCTTGTCGGTCGTGTTGTACTGGATGAAGTTGGACGGGCCGGCCGCGATCTGCCCGGAAGCCGGAGCGATCGCGCGGTCAGAGACCGAACCTTGACCGAGCGCCACGCTGCCGTCGATGCTGGCCGCGCTGTCGCGGCCGAGCGCAAGCGCGCTGACGCCGGTCGCGGTCGCCTGGTAGCCGACTGCGGTGGAACCGACGCCTTGCGCGAAGGAATCGGTCTGCGCCAGGCCGGTCTCGTTGGTGCGGGCATAGCGGATGCCCTCGCCATTGGCGTTGGTGTAGATCGCCGAGGTGTCGCCGGCGATGTTGTTGATCGTGTTGCCGAGATTGGTGATGTTGCCGCCGATATTGGCGATGTCGGTCGTGTTCTGCGTCACCTGCTGGTTGGTGGCGAAGAGCTGCGAGCCGTTGACGGCATCGGTCGAACCGCCGTTCAACTGTCCGGCGGCGACGTTCTGGATCTGGCGCTCTGCGCCGGCCGAGCCGACCGAGAAGGCGCCCGCCGGCGTGCCGCCGGCGAAGGTGTAGTTGACGCCGCCGATCGTCGTGCCGCCGACATTGGTCGTGGCGCCCGACGTCGAATTCAGGCCGATCGCGACGTCGCCGGCATTGTTGGCCACCGCGTTCGGGCCGACAGCGACGGAATCGGCTCCCAGCGCCTGCGAATCCGCCAGCGTCGAGTTGGCGTGGAAATACTTGATGCCGCCGCCGACATTGATGTTGTTGACGACGGCGCCGATGGCGTCGACCGCCTGGTTGGTGGCGGCGAGCTGCGAGCCGTTGATCGCGTCAGTCGAGAGCGCGCTGATCCGCCCCGCAGCCAGGTTGGTGATGGTGCGTTCCGCGCCCGGCGCGCCGATGCTGACCGTCGAGGTCGGGTTGGTGCCCTGGAAGGCATAGGTCGTGCCGTTGACCACCCCACTGGCGGTGCCGACCGCCACGGCGGTCACCGAGCCCGAGCCCAGCGCCACGTCGCCCGAGCTTGCCGCCGCCGAGGCGCCGTTGCCCAGCGCGACATTGCCGACGAAACCGGCGGCGCCCGCGGTGGAGCCGTTGCCCAGCGCGACGGAGCCTTGCCCGATCGCCTTGTTGTTGTTGCCGATGGCGACGGCACCATTGGCCATATTGGCTCCGGTCGCGGTCGCCGTGCCGTCGCTGTTGGCGATGTTGTTGGCGCCGCCGGTGAAGGCGCCGGTGCCGCTGGCGAAGCTCGGATCGCCGATGGCGACCGCGCCGTCGCCAAAGGCGGTGTTGTTCGCACCGATCGAGACGGCTTGGCCGCCGGTCGCCACGGCGTTGGTGCCCATGGCAACCGCGTTGGTGGAACTGGCCGCGGCATTGTTGCCGATGGCGATGGCGCTTGTGGCCGACGCCGCGGCGCCGATGCCGAGCGCGGTGCTGGCGACCCCGCTGGCGTTGGAGCTGACGCCGGCAGCGAGGGAATTGTCTCCCGTAGCCTTGGATCCTGTCCCGTACGAGGAGGCGTTTGTGCCACTCGCAACAGCCTGGCGTCCGGTGGCTGTGGAATTGTCGCCGCTGGCGTTGGTACCGGCGCCTACGGCAACCGATAAAATACCACCGGAATTTGCATTGTTGCCGAGCGCAAGGCCCGAGGTCGCGGTGCTGGCAACGATTGCGCCCGAGCCTATCGCAACAGCACCACCGGCTGCAAGCGCCTGCGCTTGGTTACCCATGGCGACCCCGAAGGCTCCCGATGCAACCGTGCTGGCGCCGACGGCGACCGAGTTAGTTGCCGATGCCGCGGCTGTGACGCCCATCGCTATGGCGGACGTGCCCGTTGCCTTGCTTTGGCGCCCGATCGCAGTGGAGTCAACCTGAGACGCCAGTACGTCCGTGCCAATGGCGATGGCGCTTTCCTGAAGGGCGCCCCCTCCCGCAACAGTTCGGTTGCCAAGATTGACGGCATTGATCGCGGTCGCGGTCGCCTGGAAGCCGATGGCGATGGCGTTCTGATTGCTTGCGACGGCGCTATTACCTTGGGCAAGCGAATCCAGCCCGGACGCTGTTGCCCCAAACCCGAGCGCGGTGGCGCGCAGCCCGGTCGCCCGGGTAACGTAGCCGATCGCCGTCGAGTTCAATCCGTCGGCACGCGCGTTCAGGCCAAAGGCGGCCGCGCCTGCGGCTGCAACCGAGTTGACGCCAATCGAGCTTGCTCCGTCCCCGTTGGCATGGGCGTTCCCGCCCAAAGCGAGGGCGTTGACGCCGGTCGCGCCCGCGAACACGCCTATGCCTATGGAATTGAGGCCATTGACACTCATCGCATAGCCGATGGCGATGGTAGCGTCGCCCGTTGCACTGTTTGAGGTGCCCAACGCCGTGCTGTTATTGCCATTCGCCGTGGCGCCGTTACCGATGGCGACGGCGTTGCCGCCTGTCGCGGACCCGCCGCCCGCCTGATATTGCGCCAGGGCCGGCGTTGCAGCCATGCCGATCGCGAAGGCGCCCAGCATCGCGGCCGGCGCCCCGCCGACGCCCAGCGTTCCCAGCCCCAGGCGCTTGCGCCCCATACCCAGCGCGCGATGAGCCATGCGCAAGACCGCCATCAAACGACGGCGAACCGAGCGAGAGCGAGGATCGGCATTCGCGATCCAGTTGCCGGCGAGATGCGCCGCGCGACGCTGCACAACAGGCGAGCCGCTCGAAATCTGATTGTCGGTCATGGTGCCCTCTCCGCTGGCCGGCATGGAATCGTCTGACAATTCCAGTCCACGGCAGGAAGACATGATTCCTGCTTGCCGTATTTCACGAAATTGCTGTCTTGTGAGAAAAGACCCGAGCATATAGGCGGAGGTTAACAGCTCGTTACCTTAGCAACTGCTTTAAAACCAAGTAACCAAGAAACGGTGTGGGCGACGCTTCATCTAATCTTGGCGTTAAGCTTCCCTACCCGCGCCTGCAATGGGGTCACCTGCCGGTATTTCTTCATCACGGTGGTAAAATGGCTCTGGCTTGAAAATCCACTGGAATGAGCGATGTCGGCGATCGTCATGCGGCTGTCGGCAAGCAGCCTTTCGGCGAGGTCCAGCCGCAGGTCGAGAACATATTGATGCGGCGGCACGCCGAACGTCCTGGCAAACGCCCGCACGAAATGAGAAGGCGACAACCCGCACACCGCAGCCATCTCGGCAAGCGCCAGCTTGCGGGTGAAGTTCTCGTGCAGGAAGTCTTGCACCTTGCGTGCGGCGCGGGGAGAAAGCCCGCCTTTTGCAGTGAGCGCCGGCTGCCGCGCCGAATTGATTCGAGAAACTGACCCGGGGAAACCATCATCGCCCGGCATTCTTCGGCCTCCTGATAAGTTCCAGATAAAGTTCAACCCGAGGCCTCCCTGGCCGTTCCCGCGAAAAACAATTCGTGATTGCTCGACGCGGGCCGGCGTCGTCGTGAGGCCCGTTCATGTGAGCGATCCGTCCGGACGGCGAACGATGCGCAGGCTGCATGGGCGCAAGCACGATCCCTGCGGAGTACTCCTTGGCCAGGAATGTCTGCGAGCCGGGCCCGCGAACGGAATAAATTACGCTTCCTTGCGCTGTGGCCCCGTGGGGACCTGCGCTTTCAGGAATGATGTCCAGGACGTATCGAGCTGCTCGCTCCCGGTCGATGCCTCGGGAAATGCCGCTTTCCCGTGCCTCGTCCGCATTTTTCATTGGCACTGCCTCAGCCGTTTCGACGACGCCTCACATCCCCTTCCCGGCCCCGAAGACAGCGTAACGCAGCCATCTTCGCTTGGGAAGAACTCCCACGTGCAAAGAAAAATCTTTATTCGAGAAAAGAAACAAAGAATGGCGGCGAATGGGAGTTGCCGAGCGTTTCATTTTCGCTCGGCGCGAGGTCTTCGCCATCCAGGAGTTCGCCAATCGGTGCTGACACGCCCGGTCGCGCGATTCTGTGTTCTCGTCAACCGCTGACGGCAGGTGCCTGGCGCAGCCTGCGCTGATTGATGGCTTGCCCGCGAGGTCGAGCATGGGAGCCGCCGTTCGGAGCCGGTGATTGGCAGTCCGCTGCTACAGATCACCGCGCCGGTTCTCGTACAGATCCCAGGCGAGTTCCACGAAAGCCAGAAGAACATCGTCCCGCTTCCAGCCGGCCGCCACCGCGGCCTGCACGATCTCATTGACGAGAGGCAGCAACTGGTCCTGGCAATCGGCCGGCGCATCGCCGTCGCCCACTGGTGGCCCCTCGAAGTTGAACGTCATCATTCGGCGCCCCCTTCGCCATCAACCGAAGTGTTACATCGCTAATTTCATTCCCTCTGATATACAATGGATGCGGTACCAAAGTACAGGAAGCCTCGATGACCAAAGCAGCGCGGGACGACGCCGGATCGCACCGGCTCTATGCTTTCCCACGCGGTGAGGCTGGGCTCTCTCAGGTGGAATTTATCGCAGGTTGATCGAGCCAACTGCTCAATCCTCAAACGAACGTTCCCACCAGCAGGAGAGCAACGCTTGGCGGCCGAGGCTCTCGCGATCAGCGGCGGCCTGCCGTGCTCGCGACGGCGAGGCCGTCAAGGCCGCGGTCCGCGCCGATATCGACGCCGCTTTCAGCGTCCTGGTTGGCCTGCTCAAATAACCGTGCGCCGCCGTTCTCGCACATGCAGAGACGTGGATACGGCCGGCTGCATTGCCTTATGCGGGCACTCGCTGGATAGTCCCGGCAATGTTCGAGACCCTGGCGATTCACTGGCCCCAAATACTGGCGATCATCTCGGTGGTGATGGCGACCATCGGCATTGCCCATGCTGTCATGACCAAGGAGGACGTCCGCGCCGCCACCGGCTGGGTCGGCATCATGGTGCTGTCGCCGATCCTCGGCGTGCTGATCTATGCCGTGGCCGGCATCAATCGCATCCGCCGCGCCACGATCAGCGCCCAGCGCCCGCTCGCCGATGGCATGGTGTCGGCCAAGCATGAACGCGACGTCGCCCTCGAAGAGGCGTTGATCATCGAGCGCTATGGACAGCGGTTCACTGGCCTCAGGACGCTGGGCGACAGGGTGGCGCGGCGAACGCTCAACCCGGGAAATGCAATCGAGGTGCTGGAAAGCGGCGACGAGGCCTACCCGGCCATGTGCGCGGCGATCGACGGGGCCGAGCGCAGCGTCCTGCTCGAGACCTATATTTTCGACAACGACGCCGTCGGCCTGCTTTTCGTCGAAGCGCTGGCCGGCGCCGTCCAGCGCGGCGTCACCGTCCGTGTGCTGATCGATGCCGTCGGCGCCCGCTACTCCGTGCCCAGCATCCTGGGGCATCTGCGCCGCGCCAACATCACGGCGGATGTCTTCAACGGCAACATCGTCATGGGCCTGCGCCTGCCCTATGCCAACCTGCGGACCCACCGCAAGATCCTGGTGGTCGACGGCACGGTTGCCTTTACCGGCGGCATGAACATCCGCAAGGGTTTTTCGGCGGAGTTCGCCGGGTCGAAAAGCGCCAGGGATACGCATTTCCAGGTCACCGGCCCCGTTGTCGCCGATCTCTTCTCCGTCGCCGCCGAGGACTGGCGCTTTGCCACCAAGGAGGCGCTGAAGGGCGATGCCTGGCGGATCACACCGGTTTCGCCACCCGCCGGCCAGCCGATGCTGGTGCGTGCGGTCGCATCCGGACCGGATGCAAGCAACGAAACCAACCACAAACTGCTGATCGGCGCCTTCTCGGTCGCGCGCAAGTCGATACGGCTGATGTCGCCCTATTTCCTGCCGGACCGGGAATTGATCAGTGCCTTGATCACCGCGGCCAGGCGCGGCGTCGAGATTGATGTCGTGGTGCCGGCGGTGAACAACCTCTTCCTTGTCGATCGCGCCATGACCGCGCAATTCGACCAGATCCTGAAGAATTATTGCCGCATATGGCGCACGGAAGGGCCCTTCGACCATTCCAAGCTGCTTTCGATCGACGGCGCGTGGGCCTATGTCGGGTCCTCCAACCTCGATGCCCGCTCGCTGCGGCTCAACTTCGAGATCGACCTTGAGGTCCTCGACGCGGGTTTTGCCACCGAGATCGAGACCCGGATCGGATCGGCGATCGAAACGGCCGTCCCAGTCACGCTGGCGTCCTTGCGGGCGCGTCCGTTCATCATCCGGCTGTTCGATCGCATGCTCTGGCTGGGATCGCCCTATCTCTAGGAAACTATCTCTGGGAAAAAACCTGTCGTTAAGAAAACGACGTGTTTACCGGATAGGGTGTCGCCAACCATGGAACATCGGCTGAAAGACTCTATTTCTAGGTGCATGGTGAGAACAGCAAGGACGATCGGCGCGCGATGCGAATGAACGGGCGCAGCCTGCCGGCCAATATGCTCCTGTCCATTCGCGACCGGCGGATGCGCAAGGCCAACGCCTTCTCGGCGAAGAAGGACGGCGTCACCGGGACGCTGGTCGCCTCCTACAACGTCCACAAATGCATCGGCGTCGACCGCAAGTTCGATCCCGACCGCACCAGCCGCGTCATCCGGGAGATCGCCCCCGACGTGATCGCCCTGCAGGAGGCCGACAATCGTTTCGGCGACCGTGACGGGCTTCTCGACCTGCACCGTCTAGAACTCGAAACCGGCCTCGTGCCGGTGCCCATTTCAGCAACGGGCAAAGGCCATGGCTGGCACGGCAATGTCCTGCTGTTCAAAAGGGGCGTCGTTCGCGACGTGCATCAGATCAGGCTCCCGGGTCTCGAACCGCGCGGCGCGGTGGTCGCGGAAATCGATCTCGACGGAAATCAGTCCTTGCGCATCATCGCGGCCCATCTGGGCCTGCTGCGCCGCTCCCGCTCGCAGCAGGCCCAGGTCGTGCTGGATATCATGAACAGTCCCGACGAGAAGCCGACGCTCCTGCTCGGCGACCTGAACGAATGGCGGCTCGGCAACCGCTCCGCGCTGAACACGCTGCACGCGAGCTTCGGCCCGCAGCCCCCTGCCGTTCCCACCTTCCCGTCCAATCTGCCGCTGCTGGCGCTCGACCGGATCATGGCCAACCGGCACGGCATGATCGGGACCATCGAAGCGCATGACACACCGTTGTCGCGCGTGGCCTCCGACCATCTGCCGCTGACCGCCTTCGTCCACTTGTAATATGCGGCCGATAACGGCTTGGTGTCGCCAGCGTCGCAAAGCGTGTGGATTTGAGCGGAACACCCGGTTGTTCCGCGAGTTTATGTGTGTTGAACATGCAGGAGGACGGAATGAAAAAGTTGATTTTGGCTTCGGTGCTGGCGTTTGCCGCGACAGCTGCGGCGATTGCGCCCACGCAGGCTGCCAGCGTGACTATCCAGTCCGACGACGGCAACCAATATTCCTCGGACGAAGATTCGGGAATCGTCGTGCGCCGTCATCATGAGCGCCGCTACGACAACGAGTATGATGGCGACCAGAGCGTCCAGTATGACAACGACGGCTACCGCTGGCGTCACCACCGCCATCACCGCTGCCACATCGAGACGGTCGTGCATTGGCGCCACCACCACAGGGTGGTCGAAGACGTTCGCGTCTGCGGCTGATCAACGTCTCCTGCCAAGCCGATACTTTTCGCCACCAGGCATTCTGGGCATAGCCACCGACCTTCCAGGGTCGGTGGCTATGCTGCATTGCACAAATTTGCGGCCTTGCTCATAATGCGGGCATGGTCCGAACTTCCCTCGCCGTCCTGGTGATCGACGAAAACCGCATCCGCGCTTCGATAATCGAAGCCGGATTGCGCGAGGCGGGTCATCAGCAGGTCACCGTCATCCATGACGTCTCGGGCATTGCGCGCCGCATTGCCGAGATCGAACCCGACGTCATCGTCATCGACCTTGGCAATCCCAACCGCGACATGCTGGAAAACATGTTCCAGCTGTCGCGGGCCGTAAAGCGCCCGATCGCCATGTTCGTCGACCGCTCGGATCAGGCCTCGATCGAGGCCGCGGTCGATGCCGGCGTTTCGGCCTATGTCGTCGACGGGTTGAGGCAGGAGCGCGTCAAGCCGATCCTCGACATGGCGGTGAGCCGCTTCAACGCTTTCTCGCGCATGGCACGTGAACTGGAAGAGGCGCGCAGCGAACTCGAGAGCCGCAAGGTGATCGACCGCGCCAAGGGCATCTTGATGAAGTCGCGCGGCCTGACCGAAGAGGCCGCCTACACGCTGCTGCGCAAGACCGCGATGAACCAGAACCGCAAGATCGGCGACATCGCCCAAAGCCTGGTGACTGCCGCCGGGCTTCTCGGACCGGCGGAGGACGAATGAGCATGGGCGCCGAGCACCAGATCACCGCCGGCTTCATGCCGCTTTTCGATAGCGCCGTGCTGGTCGCGGCCGGCGAACTGGGCTTTGCCGCGCGCGAAGGCATCGATCTCACCCTGCACCGCGAGACCTCCTGGGCCAACATCCGCGACCGCATCGCCATCGGCCATTTCGACCTCGCGCACATGCTCGGACCGATGCCGCTCGCCTGCAATCTGGGCCTCACTCCGCTCGCCTCCGAGACCATCGTGCCCTTTTCGCTGGGGCTCGGCGGCAACTGCGTCACCATCTCCAACGCCGTCTGGGCCGGCATGGCGGCGCACGGTGCGGCACCCGATCTCGATCCGGCCCGTGCCGGCGCGGCACTTGGCGCCTTCATCTGCGAGCGGGCCGACGCCGGCCGGGACCCGCTGCGTTTCGCCGTCGTGCATCCGCATTCCGGGCACAATTACGAACTGCGTTACTGGCTTGCCGCCTGCGGCGTCGATCCATCGCGCGAGATCGAGATCGTCATCGTGCCGCCGCCCTTCATGGCCGACGCGCTGGCCGCCGGCCGCATCGACGGCTATTGCGTCGGCGAGCCCTGGAACAGCGCCGCGGTGGCGGCCGGCACCGGCCATATCGTCACCGTCAAGGCACGGATATGGCGCAACAGCCCGGAGAAGGTGATTGGCGTGCGCAAGGCCTGGGCCGAACAGGTCCCAGAGGCGCTGGCGGCCCTCTTGCGCGCATTGCATCACTCGGCGCGCTGGTGCCAGGATCCGGCGAACCGCGACGAACTGGCCGCGGTGATGGCGCAGCGTGGCTTCCTTGGCCTGCCTCCGGCGGTCCAGATGCCGATCCTGACCGGCCATCTCCAGCTGGGCGGCGGGGCGGAGCTGGACATCGACGACTTCTTCGTGCCGTTCGACAAAGCCGCCAACTTTCCCTGGAAAAGCCATTCGCTGTGGTTCTACACGCAGATGGTCCGCTGGGGCCACGTCGCGCACACGCCCGACAATCTCGCCATCGCCCGCGACTGCTACCGCCCAGATCTCTACCGCTCGGCACTGAAGCCACTCGGGGTGGCGCTGCCCGGCGCCAATGCCAAGGTCGAAGGCGCGCTCAAGGCCGCGACCGCGGTAGGCGCGACGGGAGCCGGCCTCATGCTCGGACCGGACGGTTTCTTCGATGGCCAGATCTTCGATCCAGACGAGATCGACGCCTATATCGAGAGGCAAAAATCAGCCATCGGGGAAGCCTGATCATTTTAGCGCCATGCTTGTGCATTGCACAAAAATTATGCGCTCGAAAGGTGAGCTGACCAATGTTTGACCTCAGTCGCGACGGATCGGGTCGCCGCATAAAGCCCCCATCGTATTGATTCCATTTGGATTTTTCGGCCAGAGGTAAACTGGCACGGTTCCTGCTTTGAAATAAACGAGCCTTCACGGGCAATGGAACAGGCGTCCAATGGCGGGCGCCGTAGGCAAAGCTGCCGCTCAGGTCACTGCGCAATCCCCAGGGATGCGCGAAGCCTGGCCGGTGGCTTTTTTGTTTTTGGCCGAACACGCAATCGACGGCGCTTCCAACGCGCCCAACCGGAGACGACGATGACGAAACGGATCGGAACTGGCACGTCCCTCAAGGATTTCACCCGCCGCGATTTTCTGGCCAGCAGCGCGCTGACGGCAGGACTGTTCCTCGCCGCAAAGACATTGTTTCCCGCCGGCGCTCATGCCGAAGGGAAAGGTCCCGAAGTAACCGGCGCCAAGCTCGGCTTCATTGCGCTGACCGATGCCGCGCCCCTGATCATCGCCAAGGAGAAGGGCCTGTTCGCGAAATTCGGCATGCCTGATGTCGAGGTGCTCAAGCAGGCCTCCTGGGGCGCGACGCGGGACAATCTGATGCTCGGCGGCGAAGCCAATGGCATCGACGGCGCCCACATCCTGACGCCGATGCCTTACCTCATGCACACCGGCAAGGTGACGCAGAACAACCAGCCGCTGCCGATGGCGATCGTCGCCCGCCTCAACTACGACTGCCAGGGCATTTCGGTCGCACAGGAATATGCCGCGACCGGCGTCGGCCTCGATGCCGCCAAGCTGAAGGACGCCTTCGCCGCCAAGAAGGCCGAGGGCAAGGAGGTCAAGGCCGCCATGACCTTCCCGGGCGGCACCCATGATCTGTGGCTGCGCTACTGGCTGGCGGCCGGCGGCATCAACCCGGACAAGGACGTCTCGACCATCGTCGTGCCACCGCCGCAGATGGTGGCCAACATGAAGGTCGGCAATATGGACGTGTTCTGCGTCGGCGAGCCGTGGAACGAACAGCTTGTCCATCAGGGCGTCGGCTTCACCGCCGCCACGACCGGCGAACTCTGGAAGGGCCATCCGGAAAAGGCGCTCGGCCTGCGCGCCGCCTTCATAGAAAAATATCCCAACGCCACCAAGGCGATCGTCATGGCGGTGATGGCGGCACAGCAATGGTGCGACGCCAAGGAAAACAAGGACGAGATGGCCGCCATCATCGGCAAGCGGCAATGGATGAATGTGCCCGTCGCCGACATTATCGGCCGCCTCAAGGGCGACATCAACTACGGCAATGGCCGGGTCGCCAGCGCCACCGACCTCTACATGAAATTCTGGAAGGGCGGCGTCTCCTACCCGTTCAAGAGCCACGACAGCTGGTTCCTCACCGAAAACATCCGCTGGGGCAAGTTCGCGCCGACCACCGACATCAAGGCGCTGGTCGACCAGGTCAACCGCGAGGATATCTGGCGCGAGGCGGCCAAGGAACTCGGTGTCGCCGCGAGCGACATCCCGGCCTCGTCCTCGCGCGGCGTCGAGACCTTCTTCGACGGCAAGACTTTCGATCCGGCCAACCCCTCGGCCTATCTCGACAGCCTGACCATCAAGGCATCGGCTTAGTCAGGCCGTTTGTACCCAACGCAAACGGCGCCAGCGCCGTTTGGCGCTCAGTACCGCACCAGCACACCACGGAGTATCCCCAGGACATGTCCATCCAAGCCGTCGAGGACACCAAGGTGAAAGCATTCCCGGCCAAGTCAGCCGAGGTGGTCGCCTTCACCGCCAAAGCGCGGCGCCGTGTCGATCCGGTGGCGGTTGCCACCAGGGTGGCCAGCGTTCTCGTCCCGCCCGCCATCGTCATCGCCCTTCTGCTTGTCGTCTGGCAGGTCGCCTGCTCGTCACCGACGGCAAGCCTGCCGCCGCCGAGCCAGGTGTGGAACGAGGCCTATGACCTGATCGCGCATCCGTTCTTCGACAACGGCCCGCAGGATATCGGTCTTGCCTGGCGGGTGCTGATCTCGCTGCAGCGCGTCGCCATCGGCTTCGGCATGGCGGCGGTCGTCGGTGTGGCGCTCGGCGCGCTGGTCGGCCAGTCGATCTGGGCGATGCGCGGCCTCGATCCAGTGTTCCAGATCCTGCGCACCGTGCCGCCGCTCGCCTGGCTGCCGCTGTCGCTCGCCGCCTTCCGCGACTCCAACCCGTCGGCTCTGTTCGTGATCTTCATCACTTCGATCTGGCCGGTCATCATCAACACTGCCGTCGGCGTGCGCAACATCCCGCAGGACTATCGCAATGTCGCCCGCATCCTGCGGCTGAACCAGCTCGAGTTCTTCATCAAGATCATGGTGCCGGCCGCTGCGCCTTACATCTTCACCGGCCTGCGCATCGGCATCGGCCTGTCCTGGCTCGCCATCGTCGCGGCCGAAATGCTGACCGGCGGCGTCGGCATCGGCTTCTTCATCTGGGACGCGTGGAATTCGTCACGGCTGCCCGACATCATCGTCGCGCTCGCCTATATCGGCGTCACCGGCTTCTGCCTCGACCGCCTGGTCGCGGCGGTCGGCGCCTTTGTCACCCGCGGCACGACGGCAAAGTGAGGAGAGCGCCATGACCGCCTATCTCAAGCTCGACCATATCGACAAATCCTTCGCTCGTGGCAGCCAGGTAAGCGATGTGCTGAGGGACATCCGGCTGACCATCGACAAGGGCGAATTCGTCTCCATCATCGGCCATTCCGGTTGCGGCAAGTCGACCTTGCTCAACCTGATCGCCGGCTTGACCAAGGTTTCCGCCGGCGCGGTGTTGCTGGAGGACAAGGAGGTCGACAGCCCCGGCCCCGAGCGCGCCGTTGTGTTCCAGAACCACTCGCTGCTGCCGTGGCTGACCGTCTACGAGAACATCAATCTGGCGGTGTCGAAAGTCTTCGGCCGCTCGAAGAGCAAGGCCGAGCGGCATGACTGGATCATGCGCAATCTCGACCTCGTGCAGATGGCGCATGCGAGCGACAAGCGGCCGGCCGAAATCTCCGGCGGCATGAAACAGCGCGTCGGCATTGCCAGGGCGCTTGCCATGGAACCCAAGATCCTGCTGCTCGACGAGCCGTTTGGTGCGCTCGACGCCTTGACCCGCGCCCATCTGCAGGACGCTGTGATGGACATCCATTCCAGGCTGGGTTCGACGACGATCATGATCACCCATGACGTCGACGAAGCGGTGCTGCTGTCCGACCGCATCGTCATGATGACCAACGGCCCGGCGGCGACCGTCGGCGAGGTGCTGCCCGTGCCGCTGGCGCGGCCGCGCCGACGCATCGAACTTGCCTCCGACCGGACCTTCCTGCGTTGCCGCGAGGCGGTGCTGAAGTTCCTCTACGAACGCCACCGCTTCGTCGAAGCCGCGGAGTAACGCCATGACCGAAAAACTCGTCATCATCGGCAACGGCATGGCGCCCGGGCGCATGCTGGAGCATCTGCTGGAACAGGCGCCGGGCCGCTACGCCGTCACCATCTTCAACGCCGAGCCCAGGGTCAATTACGACCGCATCATGCTGTCGCCGGTGCTCTCCGGCGAGAAGGCCTATGAGGAAATCATCATCCATGGCGACGGCTGGTACATCGCCAATGACATCACCCTCTACAAGGGCCACAAGATCATGGCCATCGACCGGCAAGCGAAGACCGTCACCTCCGACCACGGCGTCACCGAGCCTTACGACAAGCTTGTCATCGCCACCGGCTCGGTGCCGTTCATCATCCCGGTGCCCGGCCACAATCTGCCGGGCGTGCTGACCTATCGCGATCTCGACGACGTTCAGGCGATGATGCTCGCCGCCCAGGCGCGCGCCAAGGCCGTCGTCATCGGCGGCGGCCTGCTCGGATTGGAGGCGGCGGCCGGCCTCAACGCGCAAGGCATGGATGTCACCGTGCTGCACGTCATGCCGACGCTGATGGAGCGCCAGCTCGATCCGGCCGCCGGCTACCTCCTGCAGCGCGCGGTGGAGCAGCGCGGCATCAAGGTCGTCACCAAGGCCAACACGCAGGCAATCACCGGCAATGGCAAGGTCGAGCGGGTGGAACTCGCCGACGGCACAATCATCCCGGCGACGCTGGTCGTCATGGCGGTGGGCATCAGGCCGAACGCCACTCTTGCCAAGGATGCAGGCATTGCCGTCAACCGCGGCATCGTCGTCGATGCCGGGATGCGCAGCAACGACCCGGATATCTACGCACTCGGCGAATGCGCCGAGGTGGGCGGCATGGTCTACGGGCTGGTGGCGCCGCTCTATGAGATGGCGCGTGTCGCCGCTCATCAGCTTGCCGGCGACGAGACCGCCGCCTTCGTCCACATGGACACGCCGACCAAGCTGAAAGTCACCGGCATCGACCTCTTCTCGCTTGGCGACTTCGCCGATGGCGACGACCGCCAGGAAATCGTGCTGCGCGATGCCGCCGCCGGCGTCTACAAGCGCCTGGTGCTCAGGGATGACCGCATCATCGGCACCGTGCTCTATGGCGAGACATCGGACGGCGCCTGGTTCAACGACCTGAAGAAGAAGCAGACCGATATCTCGCAGATGCGCGACACCTTGATCTTCGGCCAGTCCTACCAAGGGGGTGCCCCGCTGGACCCTATGGCGGCCGTTGCAGCCTTGCCGGATGATGCGGAAATCTGCGGCTGCAACGGCGTCTGCAAGGGCAAGATCACGGGCGCGATCACGGGCAAGGGCCTGACTTCGCTCGACGACGTGCGCGCCCACACCAAGGCGTCGGCGTCTTGCGGCTCCTGCACCGGGCTGGTCGAAAAGCTGATGGTGCTGACCCTTGGCGACACCTACAACCCGGCCGCCGTGCAGCCCATGTGCTCCTGCACCGTTTTCGGCCATGACGACGTGCGAAGGCTGATCAAGGCCAAGGGACTGAAGACCATTCCGGCGGTCATGCAGGAGCTGGAGTGGAAGACCTCCTGCGGCTGCGCCAAATGCCGGCCGGCCCTTAACTACTACCTCGTCTGCGACTGGCCGGACGAGTATGCCGACGACTACCAGTCGCGCTTCATCAACGAGCGCGTCCACGCCAACATCCAGAAGGACGGCACCTATTCGGTGGTGCCGCGCATGTGGGGCGGCGTCACCAATGCGGCCGAACTGCGCGCCATCGCCGACGTCGTCGACAAATTCGAGATTCCGATGGTCAAGGTCACCGGTGGCCAGCGCATCGACATGCTGGGCATCCGCAAGGAGGACCTGCCGGCGGTGTGGGCCGACCTCGGCCAGGCCGGCTTCGTTTCGGGCCATGCCTATGCCAAGGGCCTGCGCACGGTGAAGACCTGCGTCGGCTCGGACTGGTGCCGCTTCGGCACGCAGGATTCGACAGGTCTCGGCATCCGCATCGAGAAGTTCATGTGGGGCTCGTGGACGCCGGCCAAGGTCAAGATGGCGGTGTCGGGCTGCCCGAGGAATTGCGCCGAGGCGACCTGCAAGGACGTCGGCGTCATCTGCGTCGATAGCGGTTACGAGATCCATTTCGCCGGCGCCGCCGGGCTCGACATCAAGGGCACGGAAGTGCTCGGCCTGGTCAGGACCGAGGACGAGGCGTTGGAGCATATCGTGGCGCTGACACAGATGTATCGCGAGCAGGGCCGCTATCTCGAACGCATCTACAAATGGGCCAAGCGCATCGGCATCGCCGAGATCAAGCGCCAGATCATGGACGATGGCGAGAAGCGCAAGGCCTATTACGACCGCTTCATCTTTTCGCAGAAGTTCGCCCAGGTCGATCCATGGTCCGAGCGCGTGTCCGGCAAGGACAAGCACGAATTCCGGCCGATGGCTTCGGTAGGATTTGCGCAGGCGGCGGAGTGATGGAGATGTTTGCGCGAGGCACCCCCCTCTGGCCTACCGGCCATCTCCCCCGCAAGGGGGGAGATCGGATGTCATATCTGCTTTCGCCAATCTCCAGCGCTGAAGAAAATGCGCCTGCGCTCAAGCTGCCAATCTCCCCCCTTGCGGGGGAGATGTCCGGCAGGACAGAGGGGGGCGCCTTGGCGCAATCCTATCAAGCAAAGGCACACCTATGACCTGGACATCGATCGGCACCCTCTCCGACATTCCCCGCCGTGGCGCGCGCTGTGTCGCCACCCCGCAAGGCAAGATCGCTGTCTTTCGCACCGCCGAGGATCAGGTTTTCGCTATTGACGACCATTGCCCGCACAGGGGCGGACCGCTGAGCCAGGGCATTGTCCATGGCGCGGCGGTGACCTGCCCCTTGCACAATTGGGTGATCTCGCTGGAGACGGGTAAGGCGCTTGGCGCCGACGAAGGCGCCGTGCGCACGATTCCCGTGAAGCGGGAGGGCGAGCACCTGTTCGTCGCGCTGGAAGCGCTGGCCAGCCGCGCGGCCTGAACCATGGAGATTGACGCAGCGCGCGAGGTGAGGACCACCTGCCCCTATTGCGGGGTCGGCTGCGGCGTGCTGGCGAAGATCACCGCGGACGGGCAGGTATCTGTCCGCGGCGATCCCGATCATCCCGCGAATTTCGGCCGGCTCTGTTCCAAGGGCTCCGCACTGGCCGAGACGATCGACCTCGACGGCCGGCTGCTCCATCCGCAAATCCACGACCGCCCCGCCGGCTGGAACGAGGCGCTCGACGTCGTCGCCTCGACCTTCCAGCACACCATCGCCGAACATGGCCCCGACGCGGTCGCCTTCTACGTCTCCGGCCAGTTGCTGACCGAGGATTATTATCTCGCCAACAAGCTGATGAAGGGGTTCATTGGCTCGGCCAACATCGACACCAATTCGCGGCTCTGCATGGCTTCGTCGGTTGCCGGCCATCGCCGCGCGTTTGGTTCGGACACTGTGCCGGGAACCTACGAGGATCTGGAGCTGGCCGACCTGATCGTGCTGGTCGGCTCCAATCTCGCCTGGTGCCATCCCGTGCTCTATCAGCGCATCGCGGCTGCCCGGGAAAAGCGGCCCGAGATGAAGATCGTGCTGGTCGATCCGCGCCGTACCATGACATCAGACATCGCAGACATGCATCTGGCGATCGCGCCGGATGGCGACGTCGCCCTGTTCACCGGCCTGCTCGCCTGGCTCGGCCAGCACAATGCGCTCGACCGTGCCTATATCACGGCGCATACGGCCGGATTCGGACAAGCCCTGTTCGCCGCCTCGACGCTGGACCTTGCCGGCGTCGCTGCCGCCACGGGCCTCAGCGAGGACGAACTTAGCCGTTTCTACAGCCTGTTCGCCAGGACGGAAAAGACCGTCACCGTCTACAGCCAGGGCGTCAACCAGTCGTCCCAGGGCACCGACAAGGTCAACGCCATCATCAACTGCCATCTCGCCACCGGCCGCATCGGAAAAGCGGGCGCCGGCCCTTTCTCGGTCACCGGCCAGCCCAACGCCATGGGCGGCCGCGAGGTCGGCGGCATGGCCAACATGCTCGCCGCCCACATGGAGATCGAAAACCCCGGGCATCGCGAACGCGTGCAGCGCTTCTGGAAGGCGCCGGCGATTGCCGGGGAGCCCGGTCTCAAGGCGGTCGAGATGTTCAAGGCGGTGGCCGATGGGCGCATCAAGGCGTTGTGGATCATGGCCACCAACCCGGTCGATTCCATGCCGGATGCAGGGGCAGTCGAGGCGTCGATCAAGGCCTGCCCCTTCGTCGTGGTGTCGGACGTGCTGGCCGAGACCGACACGGTCCGCCACGCCCATGTCCGGCTGCCGGCCACGGCCTGGGGCGAGAAGGACGGCACCGTCACCAATTCCGAGCGCCGCATCTCGCGCCAGCGGCCGTTTTTGGCCGCCCCCGGCGAGGCGCGGCCCGACTGGTGGATCATTGCGGAAGTGGCAAGGCGGATGGGCTTTGGCGAGGCGTTTGCGCATAAGAGCCCGGCGGGGATCTTTGCCGAGCACGCCGCGCTGTCGGGGTTCGAAAATGATGGCGAGCGGGATTTCGACATCAGCGCTTATGCTGCGATCGATGTTGAGGACTACGAAGGATTGGCTCCGTTCCATTGGCCGGCGCCGAGCCCAGGCACCCCCCTCTGGCCTGCCGGCAGGCCAGAGGGGGGTGCTCAAGCTCAGCTTCAATCAGAAGGGGGTGCTCAGGCTGGAACTCGGCCAGAGGGGGCCACTTCGATTGAACGCCAACCAACCCGTTTCTTCGCCGACGGCAACTTCTACACGCCCGACCGCAAGGCCCGCTTCATCGCTCTGCGCCCAACCGTCGAGACCCGCATCACCGCCGCCTTCCCGCTCGTCCTCAACACCGGCCGGATCCGCGACCATTGGCACACCATGACGCGTACCGGCAAAAGCCCGCGCCTGTCCCAGCACATCGCCGAGCCCTTCGTCGAAATCCATCCCGAGGATGCACAACGCCACGGCATTGGCGACGCCGACATCGCGCGCGTTTCGACTCCGCGCGGCGAAGTGCTGGTCCGCGTGCTGGTGACAACGCGCCAGCGCCCGGGCAGCCTGTTCGCCCCGATGCACTGGACCGACCAGTTCGCCGCCAGGGGCCGGCTCGACACGCTGACAGCGTCGCTTGCCGATCCCGTGTCGGGGCAGCCGGCGCTAAAGCATGTCGCCGCCCGCATCGAGAAATTCACCGCTGGGGCCTTTGGCTTTGCCGTGACACGCAAAAGGCCCGTGACGATGGCCGCCGACTACTGGGCGACCGCCAGATGCCGGGGCGGCTGGCGGGTCGAACTGGCCTTTGCCAATGACGATATCGACTGGACGGCCTTCGCCGGCTCTCTCTTCGATGCCGCGGATGCCGAAATGCTCGCCTATCACGACCGCGAGGCCGGCCAGCACCGCATCGCCGCCTTCCAAGGCGAGCATCTGGCGGGTGCCTTGTTCATCGCACCCGGTCCGGTCGCGGTGTCGCGCGGCTGGGCCGCCGAGCAGCTCGGCGAGGTCCACGCCAGCCAGCGCGAACGCTTGAGGATCGTCGCCGGCCGTGCCGGTGCCGAGCGGCCCGATGCCGGCGCGACCGTCTGTTCCTGTTTCAACATCGGGGTGAACCAGATTACCGCGGCCGTGGCGGCCGGCTGCAACAGTGTCGAAGCCATCGGCGCCACGCTGAAGGCAGGTACCAATTGCGGTTCCTGCCGGTCGGAAATCCGCACGATCATCCAGGCCTGTCGGGTTCAGGCGGCCGAGTGAAGGCGTCCGTCCCACCTGGCAAAGTGGCACGGCCTTGCGAAATCGGCGGAACCCGCAAGGGCTTCAACCTGTCCAACGGTTAATTCGACCTGGCTGGGACTCATTTGGTTGATGGAGGTGAAAGATGCCGCCATGGACCAGAAACTGGAAACGCCCTTGACGACCGTTGCGCCACGCTGCGGCTGGATCTCGCCGTTCGGCTAACGATTCGGGAAGGGGTTCTCAAGCCATGGCAAACGAGACGCATGACCGTTGCCGTGGATCTGTGTCTCGGCTGGCCCTGTTCTTCGTAGTTGGTACGTCTGGACACAGATGTCGAAGACTGGAAAATGGGGAACGCAATCTCGCCATGCGAGTTGATTCAAGGCATCGGGAGATCATCGCTGAATCCGCAAGACATAGCCGGCCATCCAGCCTTGCACCGCTACGTTCAGGAACAGTCGCAGTCCCTGATCCGCATCTATGAGGAAAGCCCGCGGCTGGCTTCCGTCTTTGCCACGCAGCAACGCTGGCTGTTGGGCCATGTCGGCCTTGCCATGCACTTCAGGCGCGACCCGAACGACCGCCGCAAGGACCTGACCGTATCGCGTTTCATCGAGGTCGTGCACAAGAACGCCGTGGCCAGCCGCAACACGGCGGACGCCTTCATCAAGGAGATGCTGCACTACAACATCGCCGAGTATGTGGCGGGTGGGGACGGCCGCACGCATCCCCTGCAACCGACGGCGGCGACGATTGAGCGATTCACCGGCTGGGTAACAGCCCATCTGCGCACGCTCGACCATATCGATGGCGGCAACCGGCTGGCCAGGTTCCTGGAGCGGCCCGACATGCTTGCCACGCTGCAGCCGCTGGTGGCTGACGGCTTGCTAGCCTCAAAGCCGGTGCGCGAACCCAACCAGACCTTTTCCCTGTTCATCTGGCTCAACAATGGCGGCATCGTCATGGACTGGCTGATGTCGGGCATCAACCCCGACCATGCCGGGCTGGAGCGAATTCCGACCGGCGTGGTTTCGATCGGCGACTTCGCCAAATGGCTCAAGCTGTCGCGGACCCATCTCAGCCGTAAACTGCGCACGGCGGAGGAACTCGGCAGCATTGGCTGGCTTGGTCAGCGCGGCAATTCGGTGATGTGGGTGTCGCACGGATTCTACGAGGAATACATGATCGTCCAGGCCGCCAAGCTGGCCGTCGTCGACAGCGCCTTTGCAGCGTGTTTTTCCACCGACCGCCGAGTCCCGTCACCTCCCAGCTTGTGAAGGTGATGCAGGCTTATTTAAAGCGTCGATCGCGCGGGCGCGGCGCCGGTCAGACTGGTTGCGCCTCGTCGGTATGGCGTGCGCTCCAATGGCGCAGCACGACGGGAACGACGAGCGCCAGGCCGAGCAGCGAGGAATAGAGCTCGGGCGCCACCAGCAGCAGGGCGGCAAATACCAGGAGCACGTTCTCCCATGGGCGCGTTCGCACCAGCAGATAGCGCGACAGGGCGGCCCCGAGGCAGGTGATACCAAGCACGCAGCCGCCAAAGGCCAGGAAGAAATTCGGCCAGGTGAAGTCCTTTGTCACCAGCAGCAGGGACGGCGAGAAGACGAACACGAAAGGAACCAGCGCCTTGCCCAACCCTAACCGGAAGGCGGTGTTGCCTGTCTTGAACGGGTCCGCCCCCGCCATGCCGGCGGCCGCATAGGCGGCCAGCGCCACCGGTGGCGTGATGTCGGCCAGCAGGCCGTAGTAGAAGACGAAGAAATGGGCGACGATCGGTTCGGTGCCCAGCATGACCAGCGCGGGTGCCGCGATGGTCACCATGATGATGTAGTTGGCCGTCGTCGGGATGCCGCAGCCCATCAGGATGCAGACCACGCCGGTCATGAGCAGGGTGAACAGCAGCGTCAGGCCCTGAGCCGAGAAGATCGACTCGGGGATGAAGGTGCCGAACAGGAGCGACAACTGGCCTGCCGTCGAGGTGACGATGTAGGATAGCTTGAAGCCGACGCCGGTCAGGGTGACGACGCCGACGACGATGCCGACGGTGGCGGCCGCGGCACCGACGGCGAGCGCATATTTGGCGCCGTCGCGCAGGCATACTGCGATGTCGGCAACCGACATGCGACGGCGCGGATTGAGCAGGCCGACGGCGATACAGAGCGTGATGCCCCAGAAGGCGGCCATGTAGGGCGTGTAGCCCGAGAGCAGGACGCCGATGAGGACGACGAGCGGGATGATCGTCGGCCAGTCCCGCTTCAGCGCCTCGACGACGTCGGGCATCTCGTCCGGCCTGAGCCCTCGGAGGCCGGTGCGCTTGGCCTCGAAATGCACCTGCATGAACACGCCGAAGAAATGCATGAAGGCAGGCACGATGGCGGCCAGAATGATGGTCGTGTAGGGCAGTTCGAGGAATTCGATCATCAGGAAGGCGGCCGCGCCCATGATCGGCGGCGTGACCTGACCGCCGGTCGAGGACGCCGCCTCCACCGCCGCGGCGAAATGTTTCTTGTAGCCGAGCTTGATCATCGCCGGGATGGTCAGCGAGCCGACGGTGACGGTGTTGGCGACCGACGAGCCGGAGATCATGCCGAACAATGCCGAGCCGAAGATCGAAACCTTCGCGGGACCGCCGGCGTAGCGGCCGGCGACCCAGGCGGCACAGTCGAGGAAGAGCTGGCCGAGGCCTATGCGGGTTGCGAAGACGCCGAACAGCACGAAATGGAAGACGTAGGTGGCGACGACGCCGAGCGCGATGCCGTAGATTCCCTGCGTCGTCAGATAAAGGTGATCGACAAGCTGGGAAACGGACGCGCCGGGGTGCACCAGAATGCTCGGCATGTACCGCCCAAACAGTGCGTAAGCCATGAAGATGCACGCGATGATCGGCAGCGGGATGCCGACGGAGCGGCGCGTCGCTTCCAGGAGGAGCAGGATCAGGATAACGCCCAACACCACATCGAGCGTCGTGGGGTTGCCGACGCGGAAGGCAAGATCGTCGAGCGGGATCATCGGCACGTGCAGCACGGCCACCACGGCGGCGAGCGCCAGCAGCCAGTCGAAAAGCGGTATGCCAAGCGGCCGCAGGAAGCTGGATTGCGCGGGCTGGTCGTAACCCTTCTTCACCAGCGGGAAGACGAGGAAGATCAGCGCCAGCACCATCGACAGATGGATGCCTCGGTGCAGCATCTCCTGCAGCAACCCGAAGCCGGCGGTGTAATAGTGAAACAGCGACAGCGCCACCAGAAGGAAGCCGACCAGCCAGCCCGCGGCCTGGGTCAATGGCCGGAATCGGATTTCGGAGTCGAATTTCTCCTCCAGTTCGCGAGCCTTCTCCTCATCGAACTCCATCGCGGAAAGCGTGATTTTGTCATCGTCGCTCATGGCCGGTTCCGTGTCCTGAGTTTCCAGACAAAAGAGGCGGAAAGCGCGCCTCCCGCCTCGCTGTCGTCCGTCGGTCCTACGCGCTAGACTCCTACTTCAGGGCGCCGACTTCCTTGTAGAATTTCTCCGCACCGGGATGAAACGGAATGCCTGCGCTGGTGACCGCGTTCTGGAGCGTGATCAGCTTGCCCTTGGCATGGCCGGCCTGCAGCGCCTTCTGGGTCGCGTCGCTGTAAAGCGATTTGACGATCTTGTAGACGAGGTCGTCGGTCTGCTTGGCACTGGTCACCCATTGCGCGGCGACGGATATGGTCTTGGTCTCGCCGACATTCTTGTAGGTGCCTTCCGGCACAGTGTCGGCGGAGAAGAACTTCTGCTCGGACAGGAGCTTGTCGGCTTCGGGGCCGGTGATTGGAACCAGGGTGATGTTGTTGGTGCTGGCAAGTTCGACGATGGCGCCGGTCGGATAGCCGCCGACGAAGAAATAGGCGTCCATGGCGCCATCCTGGAGCCGCTCGCCGGCCGGACCGGGCTTGAGGTATTCGGGCTGCACATCTTTCTCCGTCAGCCCGTATGCGCCGAGCACGAGGCGCGCGTCGACAATGGTCCCTGAGCCCGGCTCGTCGAGGGAAACGCGCTTGCCCTTCAGGTCCGCCACCGTCTTGATGCCGGCATCCGCTCGGGCGACCAGATGGATCGTTTCGGGATAGAGCGTCGCGATGAGGCGCAGGTCATCGGCCTTGGGCTTGCCCTCATATAGGCCAGTGCCCGAATATGCCCAGTAGGCGACATCGGATTGCGTAAACCCTGATTCGGATGCGCCCGACTGGATGGCGCTAATGTTGGCGACCGACCCGTTGGAGGACGTGGCGGTGGCGACCAGGCCTTCGACGCCGGCCGGCCCCGTTGCCGAGATGGCGTTGGCGATCAGGCCACCCACCGGATAGTAAGTGCCGGACGTTCCACCCGTGCCGATGCGGAAAAAAGCCTGCTGCGCGTGCGCCGGCGAAAGGCCGGCGGCGGCCAAAGCCAAAGCTCCTGTGCCCATGGAAAAGGTGCGGCGGTTGATCGAAACAGTCATAACTACCTCCGAGTCAAAGATCGGCAGGATGTTGCAGCAACCGGAAGGTTGTCAACCTGCGCGTGCTTTTTGGCCGCTTCCAGAGCGCTTCCAGGAAGGGTGTGTTTCCGCCGGAATCGCGTCAAAACAGGGACTTAATGGATGGCACCCGGCTCCGGGACAACGACCTACATAAATCAGAGGCTTACAGCAGGTCGGGCGAATCCTATTCGCCGCGACATGCCGTAGAGCGGTTTAACCGCGTCGCCAGCGTCACCTGCCTGTGGCGACAACCAGCCAAACACAAGAGCCGTAAAACAAAAACCCGCCTTGCGGCGGGTCCAGACTGCTGACAAACCCCTGGCAATTGCCGGGGGTTTTTGATTCACTGGGTCATGTTGAAGCGACCCGCCCCCGAA
>NZ_JAIUIB010000020.1:0-21049 GCF_020165375.1 Mesorhizobium sp. BR1-1-4
GTCTTGCCATGGTCGACGTGACCAATCGTGCCGATGTTCACATGAGGCTTGGTGCGCTCGAATTTACCTTTTGCCATGTGATGTCTCCAATCCTGCTCGCCCGTGAGGGCCTTGATTTAAGTTACTGCTGCAACCCGTCGGGGCTACGCGTATTTCTTCTGGACTTCCTGGGCGACCGCGGTCGGCACAGGCTCGTAGTGATCGAACTGCATCGTGTAGGCCGCGCGGCCCTGGCTCATCGAGCGCAGGTTGTCGACATACTTGAACATGTTGGCGAGCGGCACCATCGCGTTGATAACCACCGCGACGCCACGTGCTTCCTGGCCCTGGATCTGACCGCGACGGCCGTTCAGGTCACCGATGACGCTGCCGACGTAATCTTCCGGCGTGACGACCTCGACCTTCATGATCGGCTCGAGCAGCTGTACGCCGAGCTTGGGCGCGGCTTCACGGAAGCAGGCACGGCCGGCGATTTCGAAGGCGAGCACCGAGGAGTCGACGTCGTGGTATGCGCCGTCGATGAGCGTCGCCTTGACGCCGATCATCGGGAAGCCCGCGAACGGACCCGACGACATGACGCTGTTGATGCCCTTTTCGACACCCGGGATGTATTCCTTCGGAACCGCACCGCCGACGATCTTGGTATCGAACTCGAACTCGGGGCTTTCCGGGTTCGGCTCGAACAGGATCTTGACGCGGGCGAACTGACCGGTACCGCCGGTCTGCTTCTTGTGCGTGTAGTCCTGCTCGTGCTTGCGGGTGATCGTTTCGCGGTAAGCCACCTGCGGCGCACCGACGTTGGCTTCGACCTTGAACTCGCGGCGCATGCGGTCGACGATGATGTCGAGATGCAGCTCGCCCATGCCGGAAATGATGGTCTGGCCGGATTCTTCGTCGGTCTTGACGCGGAAGGAGGGATCCTCGGCGGCCAGGCGATGAAGGGCGAGGCCCATCTTTTCCTGGTCGTTCTTGGTCTTCGGCTCGATGGCGATCTGGATGACCGGATCGGGGAATTCCATGCGCTCGAGGATGACCGGGTGCAGCGGATCGCTCAGCGTATCGCCGGTGGTGGTGTCCTTGAGGCCGGCCAGGGCGACGATGTCGCCGGCAAAAGCCTCTTCGACGTCGGCGCGCGAGTTCGCATGCATCTGAAGCATGCGGCCAATGCGCTCCTTCTTGCCCTTCACGGTGTTGTCAACCGAGATGCCCTTGGTGAGCTTGCCCGAATAGATGCGGGCAAAGGTCAACGAACCGACGAACGGGTCGTTCATGATCTTGAAGGCGAGCATCGAAAGCGGCTCGCTGTCGTCGGCGTGACGCTCGATCTCGGCATCGGTCTTGGCATCGACGCCCTTGATGGCCGGAACATCGGCCGGCGACGGCAGGTATTCGACGACGGCGTCGAGCAGCGGCTGCACGCCCTTGTTCTTGAAGGCCGAGCCGCAGAACATCGGGTAGAACTTCACCGCGATGGTGCCCTTGCGGATCAGCGCGCGGATCTCGTCATTCGACGGCATCTTGCCTTCGAGGTAATTCTCAAGCGCCGTCTCGTCCATTTCGACGGCGGCTTCGATCATCTTCTCGCGATATTCTTCCGCACGAGCCTGAAGGTCGGCCGGGATCTCGACGACGTCCCAGGCAGCGCCCAGCGTCTCGTCGCGCCAGACCAGTGCGTTCATCTCGACCAGGTCGACGACGCCCTTGAATTCGGTCTCGGCGCCGATCGGCAGCTGCATGACGACGGCATGCGCGCCGAGGCGCGAACCGATCATTTCGACCGAGCGGTAGAAGTCGGCGCCAATCTTGTCCATCTTGTTGCAGAAGATCATGCGCGGAACGCGGTACTTGTCCGCCTGGCGCCAGACGGTTTCCGTCTGCGGCTCGACACCGGCATTGGCATCGAGCAGCGCAATGGCGCCGTCAAGCACGCGCAGCGAACGCTCGACTTCGATGGTGAAGTCGACGTGTCCAGGGGTGTCGATGATGTTGAAGCGGTGCATCTTGCCGTCACGAGCCTTCCAGAAGGTCGTGGTCGCGGCGGACGTGATGGTGATGCCGCGCTCCTGCTCCTGCTCCATCCAATCCATGGTGGCAGCGCCGTCGTGCACTTCGCCGATCTTGTGCGACTTGCCCGTGTAATAGAGGACGCGCTCGGTGGTCGTCGTCTTGCCGGCGTCAATATGCGCCATGATACCGAAATTGCGGTAGTCTTCGATTTTGTATTCGCGGGCCATCGTAGCTGCCTCTCAGTCTCGTTCGCGCTTTACCAGCGGTAGTGCGCGAAAGCGCGGTTGGCTTCTGCCATCTTGTGGGTGTCTTCACGCTTCTTCACGGCGGTGCCGCGGTTGTTGGCCGCGTCCATCAGCTCGCCGGAGAGGCGGTCGACCATGGTGGTCTCGTTGCGGTTGCGGGCCGCGGCGATCAGCCAACGGATCGCCAGCGCCTGGCGGCGCTCGGGGCGCACGTCGACCGGAACCTGGTAGGTGGCGCCGCCGACGCGACGCGAACGCACTTCCACATGCGGCGCGACATTGTCGAGCGCCTGATGGAAGACGGTGACCGGCTCCTGCTTGGTCTTCGACTGGACCTGGTCCAGCGCGCCGTAGACGATGGTCTCGGCAACCGACTTCTTGCCGTCATACATGACGGCATTCATGAACTTGGTGACGATCAGATCGCCGAACTTGGGATCCGGGTTGATCTCACGCTTTTCTGCACTGTGACGACGCGACATGGCTTTTGTCTCTCAATCTCGTAGCCCGGCACATTCAAGCAGCACCAAGGCCGAAAAATCTTACTTCGGACGCCTTACTTCGGACGCTTGGCGCCGTACTTCGAACGGCGCTGCTTGCGGTTCTTCACACCCTGCGTGTCGAGCACGCCGCGGATGATGTGGTAGCGCACGCCCGGAAGATCCTTGACGCGGCCGCCGCGGATCATGACCACGGAGTGCTCCTGAAGGTTGTGACCTTCGCCGGGGATGTAACCGATCACTTCAAAACCATTGGTCAGGCGGATCTTGGCCACCTTGCGCAGCGCCGAGTTCGGCTTCTTCGGCGTCGTTGTATAGACGCGCGTGCAGACGCCCCGCTTCTGCGGGTTCTGCTGCATGGCCGGGACCTTGTTGCGCTTCACCGGCGCAATGCGCGGCTTGCGGATCAGCTGGTTGACGGTAGGCATTAAACCCTCTTGTCTCTCAATTCCGTGTCTCGTGCCGGTCAAGGCTCGCTCAAAGCGTCATTTCCATACGCAAATTCGGGCCACAAACCGCGCCTCGCGGTCTTGCCCGAACAAATCGCAGAGGAAGCGGAAACCGCTTCGTGCACGCCGGAAATGTCTTTTCGCTCGTAAAACGAACCCTGTTTGAGGCAAACTCCAAAGCGTGTCGCTTCGGAAGGGAGAGCCTCACATCGGTTCTGACTGGGCGGCTTCTACTCGTAAGCCCGCGAACCGTCAAGCCCGCAGTGGCAAATATTGCATCGAAGCCGGGACTTGGCAGCCATGCGAAAACCGCATGTAATTTTCTTTCGCGATTTTGCAATACCGAGGAAGAAAGTGACCGGCTTCTGGCTTTTGCGCGCCCTTTCTCTATGCGAAAAGGCGGCCTGAGCACTCAACATCCCCTCGCCCGCGCTTGTCAGGAGGAATCGGCCGTGAACGACAACGAAGAACGCCCGGTCACCATCATCACCGGCCGGGTGTGGAAGCGCAAAGGCGGCAAGGTGGAAGGCGTGCATGTCATGCTGGTCGCTCCTGATGACGATTCGGCGGTGCGACGCGCCCTCGAATCGCTGGCGGCGGAAGGCTATGCCGAAGCCGAGCTCGACCAGATCGGCGATATGGACGGGGTGCCCGACGACGAGCCGCATCTGTCGGCCTACCAGGGCGCGCTCGAAGGCGAAGTGTCGATCGTCACCTTCGACGCGCCGATCTGATCATGGCGTGTCATGGGCGCGGTGTCCTTCCTTGCCCTCCTTGCCGTGACGCGATTCGTTCGGATAGCCGGCACGGCCGACGCTTGCCCGTCATGGCCGATCTGCTAAGAGACGCGCAGTCGTCCAAACCCGGCGGAGCCTCATGTCCTCATCCATATCGCCCATAAGAATCGGCATTGTCGGCGTCGGCAAGATCGTCCGCGACCAACACCTTCCCGCCCTGGCCAAGGATCGGGATTACCAGCTGATCGCGGCGGCCAGCCGGCACGGCAAGGTCGATGGCATTGTGAATTTCCCCGACATCGAGACGATGCTTGGCGCGGTCCCCGAACTCGATGCAGTGTCGCTGTGCATGCCGCCGCAGTTCCGCTATGAAGCCGCGCGCAAGGCGCTCGAGGCTGGGAAGCACGTTTTCCTGGAAAAGCCGCCCGGTGCCACGGTCAGCGAGGTCGAGGACCTGAAGGCGCTCGCGGCAAAACAAGGCGTCTCACTGTTCGCAAGCTGGCATTCGCGCTACGCGCCGGCGGTCGAAGCGGCGCGGACATTCCTCGCTTCGACCAAAATCAAATCGGCGGCGATCGTCTGGAAGGAAGATGTGCGCCGCTGGCACCCAAACCAGGACTGGATCTGGCAGCCTGGCGGCTTCGGCGTCTTCGATCCTGGCATCAACGCGCTGTCGATCGCAACCTACATCCTGCCGGCCATGTACATCACTTCGGCCGTGCTCGACTTTCCGGCGAACCGTGACGCGCCGATCGCGGCCCAGGTCGCGTTCCGGGCAGCGAACGGATCGGATGTGACGATGGATCTCGACTGGTTGCAGACCGGACCGCAGAGCTGGGACATCCTGGCCGATACGGATGCCGGACAGATGGTGCTCTCGGGTGGCGGCTCGAAGCTCGCCGTCGATGGCAATATCGTACACGAGGAGCCGGAAGCGGAATATCCGATGCTCTACCGGCGCTTCGCCGAAATCGTGCACGCCGAGACGTCAGATGTGGACCTTGCGCCGCTCCAGCACGTTGCCGACGCCTTCATGCTCGGCAAGCGCAACGTGGTCGAGGCGTTTTTCGACTGAGGTCGCCGGACCGCCTCGGCATCAATCGACAATCGCAATCGCAAACCCGTCATAGCCCTTGGCGCCCACCGTCTGGATGGCGGTGCCGTCCAGCCGTTTGTCGCCACCGATGAATGAAAATGCCGCGCGGGCGCCCTCGACATTGGCATCGCGTCCATCTTCATCCAGAACGGCACCATCGCGGATGACGTTGTCGCAGACGATAACCGTTCCTGACCGCGACAGCCGCAAGGCCCAGGCCAGATAGTTCGGGTTGTTCGGCTTGTCCGCGTCGATGAAGATGAGATCGAACGGGCCGGCATTCTCGCCGCCCAGTTCTGTGAGCGACTGGAGCGCCGAACCGACACGCAGTTCCACACGGTCCGCAACCCCTGCCCGCTCGAAATTCGAACGCGCGACCTTGGCATGGTGCGGATCGAGTTCGAGTGTCACGACCTTGCCGTCAGCAGGCAATCCCCGCGCCATCCAGATGGTCGAATAGCCACCCAGCGTGCCGATCTCGAGCACCTTCTTCGCGCCGCTGATGCGCACCAGCAGCGAGAGCAGCTTTCCTTGCGCCGCCGAGACGTCGATCGCCGGCAGGCCCTGGCGGCGGTTGGCCGCCAGAACCGCGTCGAGAACGGGATCCGCCTCGAAGAGAGAAGAAACGATGTAGTCATCGACAGCCGTCCAGGTCTTCGTGTTCATCCGCTTTCCTCCGATCGCAAAAACGAAAAAGCCGCCGGGTTGCCCCGACGGCTTCTGTTGCCTGAGATTTTTGCCGCCGCGCCTACTGCGCGGCGGTTGTCATGTCCGCCAGCATCGGCTCGGCGACTTCCACACCGGAGGCCTTGCGGCGCTCGTCGATGATCAGTTCGTCGCGCGAGGTGGCGATGCGCCGGATCTGGCTCATCGTGCCGCCGGTACCGGCGGGGATCAGCCGGCCGACGATGACGTTTTCCTTCAAGCCCTGCAGCATGTCGGTCTTGCCGGCAACCGCGGCTTCCGTCAGCACCCTGGTCGTCTCCTGGAAGGAGGCGGCCGAGATGAAGGACGGCGTCTGCAGCGATGCCTTGGTGATGCCCAAGAGCACCGGCTGGCCTTCGGCCGGCTTCTTGCCGTCCTCGACCAGGCGCTCGTTGACCTCTTCCAGTTCGATCACGTCGACGTGGTCGCCCGGGATATAGGTCGAGTCGCCCTGCACCGTGATCTCGACCTTCTGCAGCATCTGGCGAACGATCACCTCGATGTGCTTGTCGTTGATCGAGACGCCCTGCAGGCGGTAGACTTCCTGGATCTCGTTGACGAGGTAGGAAGCAAGTGCCTCCACGCCCTTGATCGCCAGGATGTCGTGCGGCGCCGGGTTGCCGTCGAGGATGTAGTCGCCCTTCTCGATGACGTCGCCGTCCTGGAGATGGAACGGCTTGCCCTTCGGGATCAGGTACTCGACCGGCTCGAGCGTCGAGTCATGCGGCTCGATGATAATACGGCGCTTGTTCTTGTAGTCGCGGCCGAAGCGGATCGTGCCATCGATCTCGGCGATGATGGCGTGATCCTTCGGACGACGTGCCTCGAACAGTTCGGCAACACGCGGCAGACCGCCGGTGATGTCCTTGGTCTTGGCGCTTTCCATCGGGATACGCGCCAGCACATCGCCGGGGCGAACCTGAGCACCCGGCTCGACCGAGAGAATGGCCTCGACCGAGAGCAGGAAGCGGGCGTCGCCACCCTTCGACAGCTTGCCGACCTTGCCCTTGGTGTCCAGGATGGCAATCGCGGGCTTGAGGTCGTTGCCACGCGGCGTCGAACGCCAGTCGATGACCTCACGCTTGGTGATGCCGGTCGACTCGTCGGCCGTTTCCTGAACGGAAATGCCGTCGACCAGATCCTCATACGACACCTTGCCCTCGATTTCAGTGAGGACAGGACGGGTATAGGGATCCCACTCGGCGATACGCTGACCGCGCTTCACCTTGTCGCCATCGTCCACGAAGATGCGCGAACCATAGGTGACACGGTGCGTGGCGCGCTCCTTGCCGGCTTCGTCGAGGATCAGCACCGCCATGTTGCGGCCCATGACCATCTGCTGGCCGTCCGAGTTGCGCACCACGTTGCGGTTGCGGATCTCGACCTTGCCCTCATAGGAGGCTTCAAGGAACGAGCTATCCACCACCTGCGCCGTACCGCCCATGTGGAAGGTACGCATGGTGAGCTGCGTGCCCGGCTCGCCGATCGACTGCGCCGCGATCACGCCGACGGCTTCGCCCTGGTTGACCGGGGTGCCGCGGGCCAGATCGCGTCCGTAGCAGACCGCGCAGACGCCGATCCTGACTTCGCAGGTCAGGGCCGAGCGGATGCGGACCGACTGCACGCCGGCCTTTTCGATCTGCTCCACGTCACGCTCGTCCATCAGCGTTCCGGCCTTGACCAGAACCTCGCCCGACACCGGATGGGTGATGTCGTCGAGCGATGTACGGCCCAGTACGCGCTGGCCGACCGAAGCAACGACCTGACCGGCATCGACGATCGGCTGCATGGTGAGGCCCTTGTCGGTGCCGCAATCCACGGAGTTGACGATGCAGTCCTGCGCCACGTCGACCAGACGACGGGTGAGGTAACCCGAGTTCGCCGTCTTCAAGGCGGTATCGGCCAGACCCTTGCGGGCGCCGTGGGTCGAGTTGAAGTACTCGAGCACGGTCAGGCCTTCCTTGAAGTTCGAGATGATCGGCGTCTCGATGATTTCACCCGACGGCTTGGCCATCAGGCCGCGCATGCCAGCGAGTTGGCGCATCTGGGTGGGCGAGCCGCGCGCACCGGAGTGCGACATCATGTAGATCGAGTTCATCGGCTTCTGACGGCCGTTGTCCTCGAACTCGACCGCCTTGATGCGGGCCATCATTTCGTCGGCGACCTTTTCCGAGCACTTGGCCCAGGCGTCGACGACCTTATTGTACTTCTCGCCCTGCGTGATCAGGCCGTCATTGTACTGCTGCTCGTACTCCTTGGCCAAAGCCTCGGTGTCCGACACCAGCTTGATCTTGGTGTCCGGGATCAGCATGTCGTCCTTGCCGAACGAAATGCCGGCACGGCAGGCATGGGCAAAGCCGAGCGCCATGATGCGGTCGCAGAAAATGACCGTCTCCTTCTGACCGCAATGGCGGTAGACGGTGTCGATCATCTTGGAGATGTTCTTCTTGGTCATCTCCTGGTTGGCGGTCTCATAGGGCACGTTGACGTTCTTCGGCAGAAGCTCGCCAATGATCATGCGGCCAGGCGTGGTGTCATGGATCTTCGACACGACCTTTCCTTCGGCGTCGACCGTGCGGAAGCGGCCCTTGATCTTGGCGTGCAGGGTCACAGCCTTGGTCTCGAGCGCGTGCTGGAGTTCGCCCATGTCGGCAAACACCATGCCCTCGCCCGGCTCGTTCTGGTTGACGATCGAGAGGTAGTAGAGACCCAGGACCATGTCCTGCGACGGCACGATGATCGGCGCGCCGGAAGCCGGGTGCAGGATGTTGTTGGTCGACATCATCAGCACGCGGGCTTCCAACTGCGCTTCCAGCGACAGCGGCACGTGAACGGCCATCTGGTCGCCGTCGAAGTCGGCGTTGAAGGCCGTGCAGACCAGCGGGTGAAGCTGGATCGCCTTGCCTTCGATCAGGATCGGCTCGAACGCCTGGATGCCCAGGCGGTGCAGCGTCGGCGCGCGGTTGAGCAGCACCGGATGCTCGCGGATGACCTCATCGAGGATATCCCAGACTTCCGGACGCTCCTTCTCGACCAGCTTCTTGGCCTGCTTGACGGTCGAGGAGTAACCCTTGGCGTCGAGACGGGCGTAGATGAAGGGCTTGAACAGTTCGAGCGCCATCTTCTTCGGCAGGCCGCACTGGTGCAGCTTGAGCTCCGGACCGGTGACGATAACCGAGCGTCCGGAATAGTCGACGCGCTTGCCGAGCAGGTTCTGACGGAACCGGCCCTGCTTGCCCTTGAGCATGTCGGACAGCGACTTCAGCGGACGCTTGTTGGCGCCGGTGATGACGCGGCCGCGACGGCCGTTGTCGAACAGCGCATCGACGGCTTCCTGCAGCATGCGCTTTTCATTGCGCACGATAATGCCCGGCGCCCGCAGCTCGATCAGCCGCTTCAGGCGGTTGTTGCGGTTGATGACGCGGCGGTAGAGATCGTTCAGATCGGACGTCGCGAAACGACCGCCGTCCAGCGGGACGAGCGGGCGCAGGTCCGGCGGGATCACCGGAACCACCTTCATGATCATCCATTCCGGACGGTTGCCGGATTCCATGAAGTTCTCGACGACCTTGAGCCGCTTCAGATACTTTTTCTGCTTCAGCTCGGACGTGGTCGATGCCAGTTCCGAACGCAGGTCGCCGGCGATCTTCTCCAGGTCCATGCCGGCCAGAAGGTCATGAATGGCCTCGGCGCCGATCATGGCGGTGAAACTATCCTCGCCATATTCGTCGACGGCGATCATGTACTCTTCCTCGCTGAGCAGCTGGTGCTCCTTCAGCGCGGTGAGGCCAGGCTCGGTGACGATGTAGTTCTCGAAGTAGAGGACGCGCTCGATGTCCTTCAGCGTCATGTCGAGCAGCGTGCCGATGCGCGAGGGCAGCGACTTCAGGAACCAGATGTGAGCGACGGGAGCCGCCAGCTCGATATGGCCCATGCGCTCGCGGCGGACGCGCGACAGCGTGACTTCGACGCCGCACTTCTCGCAGATCACGCCCTTGTACTTCATGCGCTTGTACTTGCCGCACAGGCATTCATAGTCCTTGATCGGGCCAAAAATGCGCGCGCAGAACAGACCGTCACGCTCCGGCTTGAAGGTGCGGTAGTTAATGGTCTCCGGCTTTTTGATCTCGCCGAACGACCAGGACAGAATCTTCTCAGGGCTGGCAAGCGAAATCCGGATGGAATCGAACACCTGCGCAGGCGCCTGCGGATTGAAGAGATTCATGACCTCTTGGTTCATGCCGTTCTCCTTTTCGGGGTCCTCGAAAACCCCTTGCATCTAACGCGGGCCGAATGCCCGCTGAGTGGTCGGCCCACCGGCCGAAGAATTGGTGCATCCGGTCGCGAGAGCCCTCTCCCGCGCCCGGATGTCTTATTTACTCGGCCGCGCCCCTATTCGGCAGCATCGGGCAGCCGGATCGGGTTGTCGTCGAGCTTGGTGTTCTCGAGCTCGACATTGAGGCCGAGAGACCGCATTTCCTTGACGAGCACGTTGAAGCTCTCGGGAATGCCTGCCTCGAACGTGTCGTCGCCACGCACGATCGCCTCGTAGACCTTGGTGCGGCCGGCGACGTCGTCCGACTTCACCGTCAGCATTTCCTGCAGCGTGTAAGCGGCGCCGTAGGCTTCCAGTGCCCAGACCTCCATCTCGCCGAAGCGCTGGCCGCCGAACTGCGCCTTGCCGCCCAGCGGCTGCTGGGTGACGAGCGAGTACGGACCGATCGAACGCGCGTGGATCTTGTCGTCCACGAGGTGGTGAAGCTTGAGCATGTAGATATAGCCCATCGTCACCTTGCGATCGAACGGCTCGCCGGTGCGTCCGTCATAGAGCTGCGACTGACCGCTGGTGTGCAGGCCCGCCTGCTCCAGCATGATGTTGATGTCAGCCTCATGCGCGCCGTCGAACACCGGGGTCGCGATGGAGACGCCGCGGCGCATCTGCTCGCTGAGGCGAACGATGCTCTCGTCGTCATATTCGCGAACCGGCTCGTTGCGGTCGTTGGCCGGCATGAAGCTCTCGAGCGTCTTGCGCAGCGGCTTGATGTCGCCGGCTGTCTTGTACGCATCGATAAGCTCGCCGATCTTCCTGCCCATGCCAGCGCAGGCCCAGCCCAGATGCGTTTCCAGGATCTGGCCGACATTCATGCGGCTCGGCACACCCAGCGGGTTGAGCACGATATCGGCATGCGTGCCGTCCTCGAGGAAAGGCATGTCCTCGACCGGAACGATACGCGACACGACACCCTTGTTGCCGTGACGGCCGGCCATCTTGTCGCCGGGCTGCATCTTGCGCTTCACCGCCACGAAGACCTTGACCATCTTCATGACGCCCGGAGGCATTTCGTCGCCGCGCTGCACCTTCTCGACCTTGTCCATGAAGCGCTGTTCGAGCGCCTTCTTGGAATCGTCGTACTGGCCACGCAGGGCTTCCAGTTCGCTCTGGAGCTTTTCGTTCTCCACCGCAAACTGCCACCACTGCGAACGCGGATACTCGTCGAGCGTGTCCTTGGACAGCGTCGAGCCCTTCTTGAAGCCCTTCGGTCCAGCGATCGCTTCCTTGCCGACGAGAACGTCGGAAAGACGCGCATAGACGTTACGGTCCAGAATGGCCTGCTCGTCGTCGCGATCCTTGGCGAGGCGTTCGATCTCCTCGCGCTCGATCGCCATGGCGCGCTCGTCCTTCTCCACACCGTGGCGATTGAACACGCGCACCTCGACGACGGTGCCGAAAGTGCCCGGAGGCATGCGCATCGAAGTGTCGCGCACGTCGGAAGCCTTTTCGCCGAAGATGGCGCGCAGAAGCTTCTCTTCCGGCGTCATCGGGCTCTCGCCCTTCGGCGTGATCTTGCCGACCAGGATGTCGCCCGGCTGCACTTCCGCACCGATATAGACGATGCCGGCTTCGTCGAGGTTCTTCAGCGCTTCTTCCGAGACGTTTGGAATATCGCGCGTGATTTCCTCCGGACCGAGCTTGGTATCGCGCGCCATGACCTCGAACTCCTCGATGTGGATCGAGGTGAAGACGTCGTCGGCCACGATACGCTCGGAGAGCAGGATCGAGTCCTCGTAGTTGTAGCCGTTCCACGGCATGAACGCGACCAGCACGTTGCGGCCGAGCGCCAGATCACCAAGCTCGGTCGACGGACCGTCGGCGATGATGTCGCCCTTGTTGACCCGGTCACCCATGCGCACCAGCGGACGCTGGTTGATGCAGGTGTTCTGGTTCGAGCGCTGGAACTTCATCAGCCGGTAGATGTCGACGCCGGACTTGCCCGGATCGAGATCCTCGGTGGCGCGGATAACGATACGCGTCGCGTCCACCTGGTCGACGATGCCGCCACGACGCGCGCCGATGGCGGCGCCCGAGTCACGGGCGACGATCGGCTCCATGCCGGTACCGACGAACGGCGCCTCGGCGCGCACCAGCGGCACGGCCTGGCGCTGCATGTTCGAGCCCATCAGAGCGCGGTTGGCGTCGTCGTTCTCGAGGAACGGGATGAGCGCCGCGGCAACAGACACCATCTGCTTGGGCGACACGTCCATCAGGTCGACGTTTTCGCGCGGCGCCATCATCACTTCGCCGGCGCTGCGGCAAATGACGAACTCGTCGACGAAGCCGCCATTCTTGTCGAGCTCGGCGTTGGCCTGCGCGACATGGTGCTTGGCCTCTTCCATCGCCGAGAGATAGACGACGTCATTGGTCAACTTGCCGTCGACGATCTTGCGGTACGGGCTTTCGATGAAGCCGTACTTGTTGACGCGCGCGAAGGTCGCCAGCGAGTTGATCAGACCGATATTCGGGCCTTCCGGCGTCTCGATCGGGCAGATACGGCCGTAATGCGTCGGGTGCACGTCGCGCACTTCGAAGCCGGCACGCTCGCGGGTCAGACCGCCCGGTCCAAGCGCCGAGAGACGACGCTTGTGGGTGATCTCCGACAGCGGGTTGGTCTGGTCCATGAACTGCGACAGCTGCGAGGAACCGAAGAACTCGCGCACGGCGGCGGCCGCCGGCTTGGCGTTGATCAGGTCCTGCGGCATGACCGTGTCGATCTCGATCGAGGACATGCGTTCCTTGATCGCGCGCTCCATGCGCAGCAGGCCGACGCGGTACTGGTTCTCCATCAGCTCGCCGACCGAACGCACGCGGCGGTTGCCGAGATTGTCGATGTCGTCGATCTCGCCCTTGCCATCACGCAGTTCGACCAGCGTCCTGACCACGGCCAGGATGTCGTCCTTGCGCAGCACGCGCACGGTGTCCTCGGCCTTGAGCTCGAGGCGCATGTTCATCTTGACGCGGCCGACGGCGGACAGGTCGTAGCGCTCGCTGTCGAAGAACAGCGAGTTGAACATGGCTTCGGCGGTCTCGAGCGTCGGCGGCTCGCCCGGGCGCATGACACGGTAGATGTCGAACAGCGCGTCCTGGCGGCTCTCGTTCTTGTCGACGGCGAGCGTGTTGCGGATATAGGCGCCGACATTGACATGGTCGATGTCGAGGACCTGGATCTCCTGCTCGCCGGTGCCGAGCAGCACCTTGAGCGTCTTGTCGTCGATCTCGTCGCCGGCCTCGAGGAAAATCTCGCCGGTGGCGTAGTTGACGATGTCCTCGGCCAGGTAGTTGCCGAGCAGATCCTCGTCGGTCGCCTTGATCGCCTTGAGACCCTTTTCGCCGAGCTGGCGTGCCTGGCGAGCGGTGATCTTCTTGCCCGCCTCGACGACGATCTCGCCGGTGTCGGCATCGACCAGGTCGCCGACGGCCTTGAGGCCGCGGAAACGCTCGACGTTGAAGGGAATGCGCCAATGGTCGCCGGCGCGCTTGTAGGTGATCTTGTTGTAGAAGGTCGACAGGATCTCCTCGCCGTCCATGCCGAGCGCCATCAGCAGCGACGTCACCGGAATCTTGCGGCGACGGTCGATGCGGGCGTGCACGACGTCCTTGGAATCGAACTCGATGTCGAGCCACGAGCCACGATAGGGGATCACACGGGCGGCAAACAGAAGCTTGCCCGACGAGTGCGACTTGCCCTTGTCGTGGTCGAAGAAGACGCCCGGCGAGCGGTGCATCTGCGAGACGATCACGCGCTCGGTGCCATTGACGATAAAGGTGCCGTTCAAGGTCATGAGCGGCATGTCGCCCATGTAGACGTCCTGCTCCTTGATGTCCTTGATCGACTTGGCACCGGTATCCTCGTCGATATCGAACACGATGAGGCGCAGCGTCACCTTCAGCGGCGCGGCATAGGTCAGGTCGCGCTGACGGCATTCGTCAACGTCGAATTTCGGTCCTTCGAACTCGTACTTCACGAACTCCAGCATGGAGGAGCCGGAAAAATCGGAGATCGGGAAGACCGACTTGAAAACAGCCTGCAGTCCTTCGTCGGGACGCCCGCCCTTGGGCTCGTCCACCATCAGGAACTGGTCATAGGATGCCTTCTGAACCTCGATAAGGTTCGGCATCTCCGCAACTTCCGGGATCTTCCCGAAGAACTTGCGTACGCGTCTGCGGCCATTGAAAGTCTGGGTCTGGGCCATCGTCGCTCCTTAGCTCTAAACTCGGGACGAACCTCGCCGCGGTTCGTCTTGCATACTGAGCCACCTGGGCGGCGGCTCTCTGTCTGTTCTCCGGCCGCCTCTCCAATTGCTTGGCGGGTTACCGGCTAAAACGGGAGAAAACCCGTTTCCTGAAGGCCGGTTTACGGCCCTCAGGAAAGAGGTTTTCGTACATCTCGCGTCACGCAGCCTCCCCTGGTCACCCAAGGGAGTGGCGGACGGCGCGAGGCCGCCCGCCGCTTTTTACGCTTACTTCAGGTCGACCTTGGCGCCGGCTGCTTCCAGCTGCGCCTTGAACTTGTCAGCGTCGGCCTTGGAAACGCCTTCCTTGACCGGCTTCGGAGCCGCTTCGACCAGGTCCTTGGCTTCCTTGAGGCCAAGACCGGTGATGGCGCGGACTTCCTTGATGACGTTGATCTTCTGAGCGCCGGCCTCGGTGAGAACGACGTCGAATTCCGTCTTTTCCTCGACCGGGGCAGCAGCAGCGGCAGCACCGCCAGCAGCGGCAACCGCCACCGGAGCAGCAGCCGAAACGCCCCACTTTTCTTCCAGAAGCTTCGACAGCTCAGCCGCCTCGAGGACGGTCAGCTTCGAAAGGTCGTCTACGATCTTTGCCAGATCAGCCATTGTTGTGTTCCTTCGTTAGGTTCGAACGTGTGTTTTTGATAGCGAGGAACGGCCTCATGCCGCCTCGTCCTTCCGGGCGTAAGCGCCGATGACGCGCGCGACCGAGGCCGCTGGCGCATTGACGATCTGGGCGATCCGGGTTGCCGGCGTGGCGATCATGCCAACCAGCCTGGCGCGCAGCTCATCGAGCGACGGAAGTGTGGCGAGTGCCTTCACACCGTCGGCGTTGAGCGAGGTGGTGCCCATTGCGCCGCCGAGAATGACGAGCTTGTCATTCCCCTTGGCGAAATCGGACGCGACCTTCGGCGCCGCAATCGGATCCTCCGAATAGGCGATCAGTGTCTGTCCCTTGAACAGCTCGATGATCGATGCGGAGTCCGTGCCCTGAAGAGCGATTTTGGCGAGACGGTTCTTCGCGACTTTAACGGTGCCACCGGCAGCGCGCATCTTCGACCGAAGGTCGTTCATTTGCGCGACGGTGATACCGGCATAGTGGGCCACGACGACTGAACCCGCGCCCGAAAACGCATCATTCAGGCCCGTGACGAGTTCGCGTTTTTCCGCTCTGTCCACTGCCTATCTCCAGTTGACCCCAGTCCTGCCAATGGGAACATTCCCATTTCGAGGACAGGCGTCGGGTTGCCTTTTGCCGGCCGGGCCATCCAGTAACGGATCTCCCGAACGACGCTCGAGGATCCTGCCCCCTTTCGCCACATCGACGGCAAAGCCGGCGATGCGCAGACAAAAGGCAAACACGGTTCGAACCTTTCATTGGAGCTTGTTGCTCCGTTGTCCGGTTTTCACCCGTCTCATGCAGGCCCACATGAATTAAGGCCCTCCTCTTGAATCAAGGTTCGGGCCGCCCGCAATCTCGGACAGGATGTCCGGAAGCCTTCCGGCTTCCGGTACCGGGCCCAGGATAAATCCAAGGCCCGGAATTCAGTCACGGATCAGCCTTCGAAAGGCCAATCCAAATCCAATCAGGACGCGGCGAGCGTCGAGACGTCGAGCTTGAGGCCCGGGCCCATCGTCGAGGTGACAGACACCTTCTTGACGTAGTTGCCCTTGGCGCCAGCCGGCTTTGCCTTGGTCACCGCATCGGCGAAGGCACGGACGTTCTCTTCCAGCGCCTTGACGTCGAAAGAGACCTTGCCGACACCGGCATGAACGATGCCGGCCTTCTCGACACGGAACTCGACCGCGCCGCCCTTCGAAGCCTTGACGGCCGCGGCGACATCGGTGGTGACGGTGCCGACCTTCGGGTTCGGCATCATGCCGCGCGGGCCGAGCACCTTACCGAGACGGCCGACGAGCGGCATCATGTCCGGCGTGGCGATGCAGCGATCGAAATCGATCGTGCCCTTCTGGACGATGTCGACCAGATCCTCGGCACCGACGATATCGGCACCGGCGGCCTTGGCCTCTTCGGCCTTGTCGCCACGGGCGAACACGGCGACACGGACCGAGCGGCCGGTGCCGTTCGGCAGGTTGACCACGCCGCGAACCATCTGATCGGCATGACGCGGGTCTACGCCGAGGTTCATGGCCACTTCGATGGTCTCGTCGAACTTGACCGAGGAACGATCCTTGAGCAGCTTCAGCGCATCACCGAGCGCGTAAGCCTTGTTGGGATCGATGCCTTCACGGGTCTTCGATACACGCTTTGCAATCTTTGCCATGATCTTAGCCCACCACTTCCAGACCCATCGAGCGGGCGGAGCCCTCGACCATGCGCATGGCCGCTTCGACGTCGTTCGCGTTCAGATCCTTCATCTTGGCGGTCGCGATTTCGCGAACCTTGTCGCGCGAAACCGTGCCAGCCTTGACCTTGCCCGGCTCCTTCGAGCCCGACTTCAGGTTCGCAGCCTTCTTCAGGAAGTAGCTCACCGGGGGCGTCTTCATGACGAAGGTGAACGACTTGTCCTGGTAATAGGTGATGACGACCGGAACCGGCGATCCCTTTTCCATTTCCTGGGTCTGCGCGTTGAACGCCTTGCAGAACTCCATGATGTTGATGCCACGCTGACCAAGTGCCGGGCCGATCGGGGGAGACGGCGTGGCCGATCCCGCGGAGACCTGGAGCTTGAGCTGGCCTGCAATTTTCTTAGCCATCTCTTTTCCTGCCTTTGTCTAATGCCGGCCCCACGATCTGGGAAACACCGGCGGTTGCAGTCTGGTGGTGCGGTTCTTGCGGCCGGCTAAAGCCGCCTTCGCCTCCCACCGTTCTCAAGCCACGCGTTGCCGCGCCGCCTCCCCTGATCGCCGGACCGGCATCAGGGATTTCGGATCAGCCCTTTTCGACCTGTCCGAATTCCAGATCGACGGGCACGGCGCGCCCGAAGATCGAAACTTCCACCTTGAGCCGCGCCCGCTCCTCGTCCACTTCCTGGACGAAACCGTTGAACGACGCGAAGGGACCATCCGAAACGCGGATCGCCTCGCCGATCTCGAAAGTGACCGAGGGCTTCGGCCGCTCGACGCCTTCCTGCACCTGGTTCAGGATGCGCTGGGCTTCGACCTCGGTGATCGGCACCGGCTTGGAGTCGCCGAGAAAACCTGTGACTTTCGGCGTGTTCTTGACCAGCGAGAACACGGCGTCGGTCAAGTTGGCCTTCAAGAGCACGTAGCCCGGGAAGAACTTGCGCTCGGCGTCGACCTTGCGGCCGCGACGAACCTCGACGACCTTCTCGGTCGGCACCACGATCTGCTCGATATCGGCGGACAGGCCCTTCTGCTTGGCCTTGTTCTCGATGTCCTCGGCGACCTTCTTCTCGAAGTTCGAATAGGCGTGGACGATGTACCAGCGCGTAGCCATTTTTTCGACTTCTCCTAATCGCCGGACTTAGCGTCCAATGCCCAGAATCTGCTCGACCGCGAGGCCCATGAGCTGATCGGCGGTGAAGAAGAAGATCATCGCAATCACAGCAAAGGCCAGAACCATGACCGTCGAGATCATCGTCTCGCGGCGCGACGGCCAAGTCACCTTGGCTGTCTCCGCGCGCACCTGCTGGAGAAAGACGAAAGGATTTGTGGTTTTCGAAGCCATATGCCGCCTGTCTTCAAGACCCGTTGGCCGGGTCCCCTGGATGATCCCGCTGGCCGGGACGTGCCGCCTGAGCCCAATCTCGCGCCGAATCAGCGCGATCATTTCGCCCATGCAAATCAGACGCGTAAAGCCGGCTTCCCAGCTCCACGCGTCGCGTGTCTGTTTCGTCTACATAAAACCGATTCTTGATCCACGCAAGTGGCAAGTGCCCGCTTTATGACCAAACGCCGCCTCGGAACCATCCAGTCGTTCCGTCCCGGCTATGGCGCCCTTATGCCCCAATCAGGCTAATATGGCAAGCGGCTCGCCGATTTTCAAAGGCTGGCCGCGAAATATCGTTTTGATGCCATCTTAGGAAATGGCACGGGCAGCAGGGCTCGAACCTACGACCTGCGGTTTTGGAGACCGCCGCTCTACCAACTGAGCTATGCCCGTACACGCGCGCTTCGGCGCAGGCGCTTCCTAAAAGCTTCCGCGCGCTCTGTAAAGAGCGGTTTGCAGGCAAACGTGCTTAACCCCTGCGCCAGAAATCGAGATGGTCGGCGACCAGCCCCTCGGCATCGATCTCCAGCTCCCGCCTGAAGTCGCTGGCGCGCGATTCATAGAGGTATCGCCGGCAGCCGAAGCTATTTTGCGTCCGGCACCCGGTACGGACCGCCAGGCACGCCCCAGCCCCAGGCCGGCATCGGTTCGGTCTCGGGATCGCAGGTCTCGCCGAGATTGGAATTCATCTTGGCCAGCCGCGATCCCCATTCGACGTAGCCCATGAATGCTGAACGGAATTCCGGATCGTCCGGCAGACCGACCTCATCCGCCGCGTCGGCGAGAAGATTGATCCAGCGGCGGCGCTGCTCCTCGGTCAAATGCTTGCCCAGATGATGCATGACCATTTCGCGGTGGCCGCCAAAGGTTTCGCTGTAGGTTTTCGGTCCGCCGAAGACCTCGCCGATGAAGGCCGCGACATGGGCGGGGTGGTCCGGCGACATGTGCTTGAACACCGGGCCAACGACCGGATCTCGTGCCACCTTGTCGTAGAAGGTTTGCGTCAGCCGGTTCAGCGCCTCGCCGCCTCCGGCCCATTCGTAGAGTGTCGGAACGTCCTGGCTCATTCTCGATCCTTCGCCGACCCCGCCGTCGCGACGATAGCGGAAATCGGATATGGCTCAACCTGCCTCGATGGGCAGTTCCCCCTGACATCCCCGTGCTCTACAGCCTGGCGGGCGCGTCGGCCTGTGCATTGGCGGCTGGCAGGCCCAGGCAATTGTCGGGCTTGGCAACAACCTTGCAAATCGTGGAGCCGGTCAGCGCGTCGACCGATTGCGGTCCCGTTGTCAGTCCAAGCTTGAGCATGGTGTCTGGGTCAAGTTCCCTCTCGGTCGGGCGTCGTTCGATTGTTGCGAACAGAGCGGGACTGATCGCCATCTCGTGGAGGTAGGCCTTGACCACCAGCTTCTGTCCCATCGGATACAGGCTGAGCCGCGCCCGGGGACCGACTAGCCGTCTGGCGCCGCCGGCGACCACTAACGCACAGGCGGAATCACACTCCACCCCCGCATCGATGCTCAATCCGGCATAGGCTCCTTCCGTGGCCAGGCAGTTCCACGCGCCGGGGTCACAGTCGACGAAATCGGTCCGGGCAACGGCGATGTCGAGCTTTCTTTCATGGATAAGCCGCCCCATTGCGAGAGCGCTGGGCAGGTCGCCTCCGCGTGAGCTGATGACGACAGGCAGCCGCCGATCGCCAAGCGTGGCCAGCAACTGCCGCAGCTTCCGCGGCGCCTGGTTCGTGATCGCGCCTTCGGCCGATATCCATTCCGGACAATCGGGATCGCACAGCGGATTGCTGCCGCGAACGACGACAAACCGCATGTCCCCGCCGGCCTTCGCGGTGTCCGGTTGAACGGCAGCCATGGGCCTGGCTGCGGCCAATGGCGTCGTCTTGCTTGCGGGTCCAGCTATTTGCCGGCAGTTCGTGGCCGGCTGGGCCAGGCCGCAGAGGCTTGCCGTGGTCAACAGATCCACTGCGTCCCGGCTGGTGACCAACTTCATCCTCACCATGTCGTCGAGGGGAATCTGACGAATCTCACTGGCCGGCGTGGCCTTCATGATTTCCAGTACGCCGTCTGCTATCCCCATTTCCTTCAGGTACGCCGAAAGCGTCTTCTCGACGGTCCTGCTCATTTCGTAGGTTTTGTAGCTGCCAGCGTTTTTGCGGCTGACCACCTTGGTGCTGATGATCTTCTTCCTGCCGTTCACGATCCGATACGTGGTCCGGTAGAGCAGCTTCTCCCGCTGGTATGTGGTGGTGATCTGGTGGACGCCGAGATAGCCGAAATCTCCAACGAAGCGGCGGACACCGCCGGAAAGCATTAGCGGACAGGCCGAATTGCACATGGCTCCGTCGTCATAGGCCGTACCGAAATAATCGGCACTCTTGCCCTTGTTGTCCCCGCAGTTTGTTTCCGGTCGGCAATCGGAAAAAACAGTCACGCCAACGGCGATATCGAGCTTGTTCTTGCGGATCATACGGCCGAGTGCCAACGCGGCCTCGACGTTACCGCCGGGCGAATTGACGACGACCGGCAATTGCCTTCCCTTGAGCGCCTTGAGCGTGCGCTTGAAGAGAGACGGCGTGCCCGCGTCGATGGTACCGTCCGCCGATATCCATTCAGGACAGTTGGGTTCGCATCCCGGAGCGTTGCTGCGCACGACGACGAAGCGCATGGGCGGGATGTCGAGAGGCCCATCCTCCGCTCGCGCTGTCAAAACGGGCAGAGCCATGGCGACGGCGAGGCAAACCAGTGCCCATAACCGCCATGCCTTCCCATCGAAACGGTGCCTTGGAACCACGGTCGGCAAAGCTCCCCTCAGCGCAACCTATACTAGTTGCAGCCATGGCGCTTGCAACAGCTTTGAAACAAACGCGCAATGCTTGCGTTGCGAGGCGTCTGAAACGAAAAAAGGCGGCCCGAAGACCGCCCTTTCGTTTTCGAGACCGGCAGCAGCCGGATCGATTACTCTTTGATGGTGACGACGATGCCGGCACCGACGGTGCGGCCGCCTTCACGGATGGCGAAGCGCAGCTTCTCT
>NZ_JAIUIB010000021.1:0-12740 GCF_020165375.1 Mesorhizobium sp. BR1-1-4
GCGATCGACGTCAGCGCGATGGGCGGCCTCTATTTGCAGATGGACGTACCGTCGGGCAACCCGAAAAAGCTGATCTCAAACGATCCAACGACGTCCAACCGGCTCTATAGCGGTTTGAGCGCGACCACCCTGACCGAGACGGCCACCGGTCAGCCTGTCGACATCTTCAGCGTCGTGCCTTGCGGCGCGACAGCCTACCAGGCTTGGGAAGATGGCGGCAACTCGGTCCCGGCGCCAGTCAGCAACGCCGACTTCTTCTACAACGTGACCGGCAAATGCGACTACAACAAGCGGCCCTCGGAGACGGCGCTGACACAGTGACGCTGCCGATCTCCCCTCGTGGGTGAGATTGGATGCGGCGACCGTGTTCGCCAATCTCTGGGGCCCGCAGGGAAGAGGCGCTCTTCAATCACAAACCGGTGAGCGTTGTAACGAAGCCGTCCGTGGCGGCGAAGTGGGGATATGAGCGGCGCATCGTGGCGTCGTCCCCACGGAGCAAGCCGATGTCGCCAGTCCTACCAAGCAGGTTTTTCGTACTGTCCGGCCTCGCCGCGCTGGCGCTCGCCGGATCGCTTGCCGGCGCCGTCGCCCAGCCGCTCACCGTGGTCGAGCTGTTCACCAGCCAGGGCTGCTCGTCCTGCCCGCCGGCCAACGCCAACCTCATCAAGGTCAAGGACCGGCCCGGCGTGCTGGCGCTGTCGTTCAACGTCACCTACTGGGATTACCTCGGCTGGAAGGACACGTTCGGCAAGCAGGAATTCACGCAGCGCCAGGTGTCCTATGAGCCGCCGCTCGGCCATGACGGGCCATTCACGCCGCAAGTGGTGGTCAACGGCCATGCCGACGTCGTCGGCGCAGCACCCGGCGAGATCGAACATCTGATCGCGGCCACGGCCAAGACCGGCGGCCCGTCGCTGGCGCTTGAGGGCGGCAAGGTCGCGATCGGCGCCGGCGCCGCTCCGGGCGGCCATGCCGATGTCTGGCTGGTGCGCTACACCAAGGGTGTCGTCGAGGTGCCGGTGGCGCGCGGCGAGAACACCGGGCGCACCTTGCCGCATGCCAATGTCGTGCATGCGCTGACAAAACTCGGCAGCTGGAGCGGCGACGCCAAGACGCTCGATCTGCCGGCGGCCTCGGGCGGCCTCAGCACCGCCGTGCTGGTGCAGTCGCCCGGCGGCGGACCGATCCTGGCCGCCGCCGCCAACTAGATCGCGTTCGAGCAGAGATTTGCCAAACAGAGATTTGCACCGCCGCATGAGCAGCGGTGCAAGAGCCCGGCCGCCCAAAGGGCGTGCCATCAACCCGTAAACCCAAGGAACCGACCATGACCACTTTCTCCCGCCTGACGCTGCCGGCGCTCGCCCTCGCTTTGTGCTCCACGGCGCTGTTTGCCGGCGGCATCGCCCGCGCCGACGATGCCAGCAATGCAATGAAGCCCGCCGCCAACGCCATGGCGCCGGCCGCGGACGCCATGAAGCCGGCAACCGATGCGATGAAGCCCGCCGACCCGATGGCGACCAACGCCATGAAGCCCGCTACGGACGCCATGAAGCCTGCCACGGATGCGATGAAACCGGCGACCGACGCGATGAAGCCGGCAACGGATGCCACCGCCAATTGAGATTGGTGCGTGGCCTTCTGTCCCTGGCGGGCTCCCTGTCCAGCCGGGGACAGTTGCTGGAGCAGCCCCCCGGGAAAGGCTTGAAGCGGTTTTGCTTCGGCAACGGGGTCGAAACAGAAAGTCTGGGGGCGCACGCGAATGTGAGCCTCCGCCGCAACTCACGCATCGCGCCACCGTAGCTGATCCAATAGACTGATCCCAATGGAAGCCATGAGGAGTGCAACCATGACCACTATCAACAAACGTTCGACAGGCTTTGTCCGGGGCGCGCTCGCCGCCCTCGCCCTTGCCGTCGCGGGCGCCGCCTTCTGGCTGACGCCGGCCATCTCCGCCGAGGATGCCGTGAAGATCCCGCCGCCGGCAATCGACGAAAAAGCGGCCACCGGCACAGAGAAGGCGATCTTCGCCGGCGGCTGCTTCTGGGGCGTGCAGGGCGTGTTCCAGCACGTCAAGGGCGTCAGCAAGGCGGTCTCGGGCTATACCGGCGGCGCCAAGGACGACGCCGTCTACGAGACGGTCGGCACCGGCCGCACCGGCCACGCAGAGTCCGTCGAGATCACCTATGATCCGTCCAAGGTGACCTACGGCCAGCTGCTGCAGGTCTATTTCTCGGTCGCCCACAACCCGACCCAGCTCAACTACCAGGGTCCGGACTCGGGCACCCAGTACCGCTCGACGATCTTCGCCGAAAACGACGCCCAGAAGAAAATCGCGCAGAGCTACATCGCGCAGCTCGACAAGGCCAAAGTGTTCGGCGAGCCGATCGTCACCACGCTGGAGACCGGCAAGACCTTCTATCCGGCCGAGACCTACCACCAGGACTTTTTGACGCTGAACCCGACCTATCCCTACATCGTCTACAACGACCTGCCCAAGGTGGCGAATTTGAAGACGCTGTTCCCGGCGCTTTACAGCGAAAAGCCGGTGCTGGTGCTGTCGGCGAGCAACTGAGATTGCGAGGCGCGCCATTCTGGCCTTTCTCCCCGTCATTATACGGGGAGAAAGGCGCTGTCATCGCGCCTCAATCATACGTCAGATCCGTCGCCTTGCCGCCGAACACGCGGTAGGCATAGAACGAATAGAAGATGATGACCGGCAGCACCACCACGGTGCCGGCCAGGATGATCGCCAGGCTTTCGGGCGCCGACGCCGCCTGCCAGATGGTCAGGCGATCGGGCACCACATAGGGATAGAACGACCAGGCCAGGCCGGCAAAGCCGAGCGCGAAGATGGTGGCCAGCGTCAGGAACGGTGTCAGCGAATGGCGATCGTCAGGCCTCGGCAGATGGAAGGTCTGCCGCCACAGCCAGGCAAACAGCAGCGCCGACAGGATCGGCAGCGGCGACAGATAGAGCATCTCGGGCCAGACGAACCATTTGGCGAAGATGCGCGGGCTGGCGAACGGCGTCGCCAGCGACACGGCGGCCATGCCGAGCGCGGTCAGCACCAGCGCGGTGCGCAGCCAGAGCACCGCCTTCTTCTGCAGCGCGCCTTCGGTCTTGTAGATCACCCAGGCGGAGCCCATCGCCGCGTAGGCCGCCGCCAGGCAGAACGCCACCAGCACGCCAAACGCCATGCCGCCTGGCCCGACATCGAGGCCGAGCACGTAGACGCCCAGCATATAGCCTTGCGCCAGCGAGGCGATGAGCGAGCCCAGGAAGAAAATACGGTTCCAGCGATGTTTCTTCCCCGCCGGCACCTTGGCGCGGAAATCGAAGGCGACGCCGCGCAGGATCAGGCCGACCAGCAGGACGAAGACCGGAATGTAGAGCGCCGTCAGGATGACGCCATGCGCCAGCGGAAAGGCGACCAGCAGCAGGCCGACGGCCAGCACCAGCCAGGTTTCGTTGGCGTCCCAGAACGGGCCGATCGCCGCGATCATGGTGTCCTGCTCGGTGTCCTCGGCGGCGGCGAACAGGATGCCGATGCCAAGGTCGAAACCGTCGAGAATGACGTAGATCAGAATGGCAAGGCCCATCAGTCCGGCGAAGATCAGGGGGAGCAGGGTCGGCCAGTCATAGGTCATCTTGCTCTCCTCACGCCCTGACTTCGGTTTGCGAAGCTAGCGCAGCCCCTCATCGCCCTGCCGGGCACTTCTCCCCGTATAGGGACGGGGAGAAGCGGGCTGGCCGCAACGCCGGCGCCATCCATGCAACGTTGGCGATTGGCGAAACCATAGGACTCAGCGCTCCTCTCCCCGTCCCTATACGGGGAGAGGATGCCGGCAGGCAGGTGAGGGGCGGCGCGGGCCTGCAATGAAAACATGCTCACTCCCCCGCGGCCGGCTGCGACAGCGGTGCGTTGAGAACACCCGGCAGCGGCGAGGTGTCGCCGTCCTTGGCCGCCTTCAGCGCCAGGTGCACCAGTACGCCGAGATAGGCGATCAGCAAAAGCACGTAGAGCAGGAGATAAATGGCGAGCGTCAGCGCGACATGGCTGCCGGCCACCGGCCCGACGGCGTCGGCGGTCTTCAATACGCCGGTCACCAGCCAGGGCTGGCGGCCGATCTCGGTCGTGTACCAGCCGGCCAGCGTCGCCAGCCAGCCCGACAGCGCCATCGGCACCATCAGCAGGGCGAGCGGCTTTGGCAGCGCGTGCCGGCGCTTGAGGAAGAAGGCCGCCGACCAGGAGACGGCGAGCATCAAAAGCCCGGTGCCGACCATGATGCGGAAGCTCCAGAAGAGCGGAAAGACTGGCGGATGATTGCCGGGATAGTCGTTCAGCCCCGGCACGACACCGTCGGTCGAGTGCCGCAGGATAAGGCTGGCCCCGTCCGGAATGGCGACCTCGAACTTGTTTTCCCTGGCCGCCTCGTCGGGCAGCGCGAACAAAACCAGCGGCACGTTGGGGCCGGTGTTCCAGTTGGCCTCCATGGCGGCGATCTTCTGCGGCTGGTGTTCCAGCGTGTTCAGCCCATGCTGGTCGCCGGCCAGGATCTGGATCGGGATCAGGATGGCGGCGGTGAAGACGCCGGTGCGCAGCGCCTTCCACATCGATTCCGAACGGTCGCCGTTGAGGTAGCGCAGCGCCGACAGGCCGGCGATCAGGAACGATACGGTGAGCCCCGAGGCGAGCAGCATATGCACCAGCCGGTAGGGCATGGACGGGTTGAAGACGATGGCCCACCAATCGACGGCGTGCGCGACGCCGTCGCGCATCTCGAAGCCGGCCGGCGTCTGCATCCAGGAATTGAGGGCGATGATCCAGAACGCCGACAGCGTCGTGCCGCCGGCGACCAGCACCGTCGCCAGCGTGTGGATGCGGTTGGAGACGCGGCGGAAGCCGAACAGCATGATGCCGAGAAAGGCCGCCTCAAGGAAGAAGGCGGTGAGGATCTCGTAGGCGAGCAGCGGTCCGGCGATGTTGCCGACATGCTGCATGTAGCCTGGCCAGTTGGTGCCGAACTGGAAGCTCATGGTGACGCCCGAAACCACGCCCATGGCAAACGACAGCGCGAACACCTTCACCCAGGTGAAATAGGCGCGCATCCAGGCGGAATCATTGGTCGCGTTGTAGCGCAGCTTGAAGAACAGCAGCACCCAGCCAAGGGCAATGGTGATTGTCGGAAACAGGATATGAAACGAAATATTCGCGCCGAACTGCATGCGCGACAGTATGAGCGGGTCCATGGCGGGCTCCGGCTGGAATACCGCGAAGGATAGGCCCGAAGCGGGGTCAGGTCAAAGCGGCGTCCTGCCGCGAGGCTGAACGCCACAGGACAATTTTACCGGATGGACGCGGCGCATTCCCAGCCAGCTCCGCGCTTCGATGTCCAGAACTGGCAGCAGGGCATTGACTTGCAGTTGCACTGGGCGACAACAGGCCTATATCAAGTCACCTCTTTCAGGCAGCCGTTTTCAACCATGCCCTCCATATTGTCCATTTCCGGGGTCTCCAAGACCTACGCCACCGGCTTCACCGCGCTCAAGGAAGTCAGCCTCGATATCCAGCGCGGCGAGATCTTCGCGCTGCTCGGCCCCAATGGCGCCGGCAAGACGACGCTGATCTCGATCGTCTGCGGCATCGTCAACCGCTCGTCGGGCACCGTGACCGTCGATGGCCATGACATCAACAAGGACTATCGCGCCGCGCGCAGCCTGATCGGGCTGGTGCCGCAGGAACTCACTATCGACGCGTTCGAGAGCGTCTGGGCGACCGTCAATTACAGCCGCGGCCTGTTCGGCAAGCCGGCCAATCCGGCCTTCGTCGAGAAGGTGCTGCGCGACCTGTCGCTGTGGGACAAGAAGGACGCCAAGGCGATCACGCTGTCGGGGGGCATGAAGCGGCGGCTGATGATCGCCAAGGCGCTGTCGCACGAGCCGCGTATCCTGTTCCTCGACGAACCGACCGCCGGCGTCGACGTCGAACTGCGCCAGGACATGTGGGCGATGGTCCGGCGGCTGCGCGAGGACGGCGTCACCATCATCCTTACCACGCACTATATCGAGGAAGCCGAGGCCATGGCCGACCGCGTCGGCGTCATCAACCGCGGCGAGATCATCCTGGTCGAGGGCAAGGCCGAACTGATGCGCAAACTCGGCCGCAAGGAGATGAGGCTGGAGCTGCGCGCGCCGCTCGGCAGCGTGCCCGACGGGCTCTCGCGCTATGCGCTCGAACTGTCGCCGGATGGCACGCAACTCACCTACACATACGACAACCAGAGCGACCGGCCGGGCGTCGCCTCGCTGATCAGGGATCTCGAGGCGGCCGGCATCCAGTTCCGCGATCTCGATACCAAGAACAGCTCGCTCGAAGAGATCTTCGTCAATCTCCTGAGGCAAGAGCCATGAACCTGCGTGCGGCCCCTAATTTTCGCGCGGTCTGGGCGATCTACCGGGTCGAGATGGCGCGTGCGTTCCGCACCGTGCTGCAGAGCATCATCTCGCCAGTCATCTCGACGTCGCTCTATTTCGTCGTCTTCGGCTCGGCCATCGGCTCGCGCATCACCGAAATCGACGGCATCGCCTACGGCGCCTTCATCGTGCCGGGACTGATCATGCTGTCGCTGTTGACGCAGTCGATCTCCAATGCCTCTTTCGCCATCTATTTCCCGAAATTCGTCGGCTCGATCTACGAGCTTTTGTCGGCGCCGGTCTCTTACCTGGAGATCGTCATCGCCTATGTCGGCGGCGCCGCGACCAAGTCGATCATCCTCGGCCTGATCATCCTGGCCACCGCCTCGCTGTTCGTGCCGCTGCACATCGAACATCCGTTCTGGATGCTCGCCTTCCTGATCCTGACAGCGGTGACCTTCAGCCTTTTCGGCTTTATCATCGGCATCTGGGCGAAAAGCTTCGAGCAGCTGCAACTGGTGCCACTGCTGATCATCACCCCGCTGACCTTCCTCGGCGGCAGCTTCTATTCGATCCACATGCTGCCCGGCATCTGGAAGACGATCACGCTGTTCAACCCGGTGGTCTACCTGATCAGCGGCTTCCGCTGGAGTTTCTACGGCAAGGCCGATGTCTCGGTCGTCGTCAGCCTCGGCATGACGCTGGTGTTCCTGGCCGTCTGCATCGCGATCGTCGCCTGGATCTTCCGGACCGGCTACCGGCTGAGGAACTGACGCGGCCCTAAAGTCGTGAGAGAGGCCTCAAATGGCCTTGACCAGCCGCAGCAACCCCAGCATCTCGATGTAGGTCCCCTCGCGAAAGGCGATGTAGACCGGTTCCTCGACGCCGTGGAAGCGGCGCTTGAATGCCGCCTGTCCCTGCAGGTTGAACCTGCGGCGGTTGACCCAGGGCGAGTCGTAGGCGCGCTGGAAGGCGTTGCGCCAGAACTCGCTTTCGGCAAATCCGCTCGGGCCGACATCGAGCAGCGGCGACAGGCCGAGCGTCACCACCGAAATGCCTTCCTCGCGAAAGCGGTCGACGGCGAATTTGGTCAGGCCGATCTCGGCATGCGGCGAGGCATCGATGTGCTTGCGCTTGAAGGCCGTGGTGTAGCCGATCACCTTGCCGTCGGCGAACATCGGATCGAAATCGAGCAAGGCGACGAGGTCGCCATCGGGGCCGTGCAGCACGAAACGGCGCATGTCGGTGCCGAGCTGATCGTAAAATGGTCGGTTGAGGAAACCCATCTCCCAGCGCTTGACGATACGGTCGCCGCGCCAGTTTTGAGACAGCCGGGAGATCTCGTCGAGGTGGATCGTGCGTTTGTCCTCCTCGAACGAAAAGCCCTTCTTGAGCAGCCAGCGCTCGGAATAACGCACCGTTTCGTTGCGCTTGCCGGAAAAATCATGGTCGGGCAGAACGAGGCGCGTGTCGATGCCCAGCCGGTTGATCTTGTAGCCAAGGCCGGCAAGGACCTGGGCGGTCTGTTCGCCGATCTGCACGAACCACGGGCCGCCGGCGCTCTCGACGAAGCGTCTGATGTAATCGGGCCGCCGATCCGGCGCCGCCACCGGATCGCCGAGCGCGAAATGATGCTTCATCTTGGTGCCGAAGGCGATGTAACCGTCGGCATCGCCGAAATAGGAAAGCTTGCTTTGCACGGCGGTGGAATAGGCGAGCGAGAAGTCGCCATGGCGGCGCACCAGCGCCAGCCGTTCGACATGCGTCAGAGCCCGGCGCTCCACCTTGGGCGAGGCCCCCTCGAGGAGGTTGTCGAAATAGATCCGCAAGGAGGGCATGGTCGAGATTCCGCGTGCCGTCCATGGCGCGACGTGTCCGACGACACGCAAGACGCGCCACGGCGTCTTGATTTTTCGCAGGGTAGCCGAAATCGGGTTGCCAGTTTCGAATGCCCGCGTCCGTGACGAGATCCGCCAGCCCCCGGACCTCGAATCAATCACTTTGCCGCGACCTGATTATCGCCGATGCCGCCGATATGCCATATAGGGCTGGATGTATTCGGACGGAAGCGGGTAATGCGCTCCATGTCGTGGTTTTGACGCGGTGCCGCGACCGGCTGTTTCCGACGGGCGGCGGAATGCTCCGGAAGCGAAGCCGCCTCGGCGCGGGACCATCGAAGATCGGCATCGAGTTGCCGTTCGGGTCCTGCGCGCGATCAAACTGTTACAGCGGCCTGCGAGCCTTCAGGGCTGCCGCGAGGGCGAATGGGGTTCGAGAGTGAATGGCTGATACGACAAGCAGATCGATGGTGGAGCAGGCGGTGACGGTCGAGCCGGCGATCGTCATTGGCGCCGGCGCCGCCGGGCTGGCCGTCGCGAGGGCCTTGATGAAGGCCGGCGTGGCGACGGCGATCCTGGAGAAGGAAAGCCGGCTGGCCGAGCCCTGGCGCCGACGTCACGAGCAGCTGCACCTCAACACCCACCGCGATCTCTCGGCGCTGCCCGGCCTTGCCTATCCCAAGGGCACCCCCGCCTTTCCGCACCGGGACGTCGTCATCCGCCATATGAACGATTTCCATGAGGCGAACCGTTTGCCGGTGGAGTTTGGCGTTTCCGTCGAGTCCATCACGTTCAGGGGCGATCACTGGGTCGTGCGCACCAGCGCCGGCTCGCGCCTGGCGCGCCATGTCGTTGTCGCCACCGGCCGCGACCGGGAACCCTTCACGCCGCAATGGACGGGCATGCAGGCGTTCGCGGGCCGGATCATCCACTCGGCGGATTTTGGCGACGCCCAGGCCTATGCGGGCAAGAAGGTGCTGGTTGTCGGCGCCGGCAATTCGGGCTTCGACGCACTCAATCATCTGGCCGGTGTCGATACCGCCGCTGTCTGGCTGTCGGCCCGCAACGGCCCCGCCCTTTTGCCCAAGCGGGTCGGCAAGATCGCCGTGCACCGCCTCTCGCCGCTCATGGCGCGCCTGCCGCTGCGCGTCGCCGATGCGGTGATGGCGGTGACGCAGCGCCTGGTATTCGGCGATCTCACCAAATTCGGCGTGCCGCCCGCGCCCGCGGGCGGCGCCAGCCGCCTGACCTCGGACTATACCGCGATCGCCGCCGACGATGGCGCCGTCGATGCCATTAAATCGGGCAGGATCGTGGTGGTGCCCGGGGTACGGGAGTTCACCCGCGACGGCGTCATCCTGGCCGATGGCAGCCTGATCGCTCCCGACATCGTCATTGCGGCGACGGGCTACCGCACTGGGCTGGAGCGGATGGTCGGCAATCTCGGCGTGCTCGACGAGAAGGGCGTTCCGCTCTTCAACGGCGGCCAGGCCGATCCGAAACTGCCCGGCCTGTGGTTCACCGGCATGCGGCCGAGCATCCGCGGCTGCTTTGCGAATGCCGGCATATTGGCCAAGGCGATAGCTGCGCGGATCGCCGGCTCATCCCGCCTCTCCGGCGCCTCACGCTGAGCGACCGCATAGGACAACATTTGCCGTCGGCGTCACGCCGATTTCGGCTCCAGCCGCCGGAAACCGACAGCCTCGGTCAGCATCTCCTCGTCGACCATGCCGGCATTGTAGAGGGCCAGCAAGGTGAGCGCCAATTCACGCGCCTCGACGGATTCGGGATGCGCTTGCCGTCGGCGGCAGGCCTCGTCGAAGACACGTTGCAAGGTGGCCACTTCGTCAGGTTTGAGCAGGCCACGGTCGTAGATCGACTTGGGCATGGCGATGATCTCCTGATCACGATCTAGGGCGCCACGTGTAAATTGCCAATCTTTCCCGAGGCTTGAATATGATATCGCACAAAAGAGAGGCCCCGGATCGCCGGAGCCCCTCTCATTTTTGTCTCGCCCGACCTCAGACGGCGATCTTGCCGCCACCCTGTTTGGTGATGGCGACCACCGCCGGCCGCACCGGCATGTCGGGCCTGAAATCGGGCCAGCGGGTCGACAGGTCCTCATAATAGGAGGGCCGGCCGAACGCTTCCCAATCCTCGCCGCCGTCACCCGGATGCTGGACGGCGACAAAGGCGGTCTGGTCGTCCGGCGCAAACAGCGGGCCGCACATTTCGGCGCCGATCGGCACCCGGAAGAACAGCTTCGAGGTCGCCCGCGCCGATCCTTCCGTGTCCACCGCCCACAGGCCGTCGGTGCGGCCGGTTGCCTTCGGGCCTTGGCCGTCGGTGGCGACCCACAGGCGCCCGGCCGAATCGACCGCGCAATTGTCGGGCATGCCGAACCAGCCATTGGCTGTCGTCGCGGTGGAGAAGGTGGCGCCGACGGCGGCCACCGACGGGTCGCCGCATTTCAGCAGCACTTCCCACTGCCCTTGGTGGCGGCGAAATCGCCCTCGTCCTCGACGATTTCGATGATGTGGCCGAAGGCGTTTTCGGCACGCGGGTTGGCGGCGTCGACCTGATCGGCCTTGCGCTTGGAATTGTTGGTCAGCATGACATAGACCTTGCCGTTGCTGGCATTGGGCTGGATGTCTTCGGGCCGGTCCATCTTGGTGGCGCCAAGGAGGTCGGCGGCGCGACGTGTCTCGATCAGCACGTCGGCCTGGCCGGCAAAACCGTTTTCCGCCGTCAGCGGCCCCTGGCCGAACACGATCGGCATCCATTCGACCGAGCCGTCCTCCGCGAATTTGGCGACATGCAGCGTGCCGTCGTCGAGCAGATCCTTGTTGGCCGCGCGGTCGCCGGCGTTGAACATGCCCTTGGTGACGAACTTGTAGACATAGTCGAAGCGCTCGTCGTCGCCGAGATAGAAGACCACTCGGCCATCCTTGGCGACGATCGATTCGGCGCCCTCATGCTTGAAGCGGCCCATGGCGGTGCGCTTGCGCGGCACCGAGGCCGGGTCGTTGACATCGACCTCGACGATCCAGCCGAAGCGGTTGGGCTCGTTCGGCTCCTTGGCCAGGTTGAAGCGGTCATAGTGCGCGCCCCATTCATAGGCGCCTTCCGGAATGCCGAGGCGCTTGTAGTTGGCGGCCTCCTTGTGGCCCTCCGGCAGCTCGCCGGAGAAATAGCCATGGATGTTCTCCTCGGACATCACATACGTGCCCCAGGGCGTGACCCCGCCGGCGCAATTGTTGATGGTGCCGAACACCTTGACGCCGGACGGGTCGGCATTGGTCTTGACGCGGTCATGGCCGGCAACCGGGCCCGACAGCGCCATCTCGGTGTTTGCGGTGATGCGGCGGTTGAGCTTGCCGTCGCGAATCACCCGCCATTTGCCGCCATCCTTGCGGATCTCGACGATGGTGCCGCCATGGGCGGCCATCTCGACATCGACCTGCTCTTTCGAGAGCGGCGCCACCTCGGCCGACTTCTTGCCGTCCTTCTCGACAATCTTGACGATGCCTGGGAACATCAGATGCGGGTTGGTGTATTCGTGGTTGACCACCAGCAAGCCATGTTCGGCCGAGCCATCGAGCGGGATGTAACCGACATAGTCGTTGTTGTAGCCGAACTGCCTGGCCTGGGCTTGCGCCGACTGCTTCGTCGGGTCGAATTCCGGCGAATCGGCAAACAGCGGATCGCCCCAGCGCAGCAAAACGTCGGCGTCGTAGCCCGGCGCGACGTGGTGCTTATCGTCGATACCGGCCTCCAGCTCGTCGAATTTGAACGCTGAGCCTTCCGCGGCGCGGGCATCGTCGGCGGCGATCATGGCCAGCGGGCTGACGGTGGCGGCGATCGCCGAAACGGCAAGCGAACCCTTGAGGAAGCCACGGCGCGAGAACCGCGCAGCGATGATCTCGCCCATGGTGCGGTTCTCGCTGGGATTGTTGGCCGGGCCTTCGTTTTCCTCGAGCAGGCTGGTGCGGAATCGGGCGTCGGGGGAGCGATGTTCGGTCATGGGAACCTCTGGCTTGGTTTGGCTGGAGCTTGTTGCCTGTTCGACCGCCTTACGTCAGGCTGATCACATTTTCGTGACATGGTATCTCCGCTGCCGCTCGCTCACGAGAGCAATTTTTCACGCCTCGCCTGGGACTTTGGTCCAAGCTTGCGCCTGCAAAGGTCCTGGGGGACAAACGCAACGGTCGGAGGTCGCTTCCGGTCACCACGTCTTTCGGCGATGTTGTTGCACTGCAACGTTGGGGTGGGCGCGCCGGCTCAATCGACGGAGATCAGTATGCGTGGATCGATCACGGCCCGTTGTTGCCGTCTGGCTCTCAGATCGGCGGCCGTCCTGGCGCTGACCATCGCTCCCTATGGAATCGTCTTCCATGGCTTCGTGCCTGGAATCGATGTCGCGACCGCACATGCCGACAAGGGTGGCAACGGCGGTGGCGGTGGGAACGGCGGTGGCGGTGGGAATGG
>NZ_JAIUIB010000022.1:2500-5874 GCF_020165375.1 Mesorhizobium sp. BR1-1-4
TCTGTTTGACATCGTAAAGAGAAGATTTGTTCGAACTTCATGAGCCGCAAGGGTCATGATTTGTCGCAAGGGACGCTCAATCCCTTGCATATGATGGGTTTGCCTAACCGCACCCTCGAACCGATCTCGAGAAGCTGGTCTTTTTGTGCCAATGACATCAAGCCGGGTCCTGCACAGGATTTGGCTGACGCGACGATCTCTTCGAGATCGCGTGGCGACAATCCCTTCGGGATTGCGCGGATGCCGATCCCGCAAGGGGGAGGCTGAAGCGACAATCCTTCGGATTGCGCGATGGGTATTGGCAATGAGAACGATCAAGTGTCTTAAGGGCAATTGGTGGATGCCTTGGCATGCACAGGCGATGAAGGACGTGATACGCTGCGATAAGCTACGGGGAGGTGCGAATACCCTTTGATCCGTAGATTTCCGAATGGGGAAACCCACCTAAGGTGCTTGGAAAATCAGAGTAGCATGAGCGACAATCTCTTCGAGATTGCGCTGGTGCTGCTGTGGTTTCCAAGTATCTGATATAGGTAACTTATCCTGAATACATAGGGATAAAGTGGCGAACGCGGGGAACTGAAACATCTAAGTACCCGTAGGAAAGGACATCAACCGAGACTCCGGAAGTAGTGGCGAGCGAACCCGGACCAGGCCAGTGGCGATTGAGAGACAAGCGGAACCTTCTGGAAAGTAGGGCCATAGTGGGTGACAGCCCCGTACGCGTAATGCAATCAATCGTCCTCGAGTAAGGCGGGACACGTGAAATCCTGTCTGAAATTGGGGGGACCACCCTCCAAGCCTAAGTACTCGTGCATGACCGATAGCGAACTAGTACCGTGAGGGAAAGGTGAAAAGCACCCCGACAAGGGGAGTGAAAGAGTACCTGAAACCGGTTGCCTACAAACAGTGGAAGCCCAAGGTTCGTCCTGGGTGACCACGTACCTTTTGTATAATGGGTCAGCGACTTAGTGTGACGAGCAAGCTTAAACCGCTAGGTGTAGGCGCAGCGAAAGCGAGTCTGAACAGGGCGTTCAGTTCGTCGCATTAGACCCGAAACCGAGTGATCTAGCCATGAGCAGGTTGAAGGTAAGGTAACACTTACTGGAGGACCGAACCCATAACTGTTGCAATAGTTCGGGATGACTTGTGGCTAGGGGTGAAAGGCCAATCAAACTCGGAAATAGCTGGTTCTCCGCGAAATCTATTTAGGTAGAGCGTCGACCGAATACCCCAGGGGGTAGAGCACTGGATGGGCTAGGGGTCCTCACCGGATTACCAAACCTAACCAAACTCCGAATACCTGGGAGTACTAGTCGGCAGACACACGGCGGGTGCTAACGTCCGTCGTGAAAAGGGAAACAACCCTGACCTACAGCTAAGGTCCCCAAGTTATGGCTAAGTGGGAAAGGATGTGAGGATCCCAAAACAACCAGGATGTTGGCTTAGAAGCAGCCATCATTTAAAGAAAGCGTAACAGCTCACTGGTCTAAATAAGGGTCTTTGCGCCGAAAATGTAACGGGGCTAAAGCCATACACCGAAGCTTAGGGTTTGGTCCGCAAGGGCCAAGCGGTAGCGGAGCGTTCTGTAAGCTGACGAAGCCATACCCGTGAGGGGTGGTGGAGGTATCAGAAGTGCGAATGCTGACATGAGTAACGTAAGGGGAGTGAGAGACTCCCCCGCCGAAAGACCAAGGGTTCCTGCTTAAAGCTAATCTGAGCAGGGTTAGCCGGCCCCTAAGACGAGGCGGAAACGCGTAGTCGATGGGAACCACGTTAATATTCGTGGGCTTGGAGGTAGTGACGGATCATTGAGGTAGTCCAATCTTATCGGATTGAACGGGCTGCTGCGTGGTTCCAGGAAATAGCTCCTCCTTATAAACCGTACCCGAAACCGACACTGGTGGTCTGGTAGAGTATACCAAGGCGCTTGAGAGAACTATGCTGAAGGAACTCGGCAAATTGCACGCGTAACTTCGGAAGAAGCGTGACCCTTTTCCACGCAAGTGGAGGAGGGTGGCACAGACCAGGGGGTAGCGACTGTTTATCAAAAACACAGGGCTCTGCGAAGTCGCAAGACGACGTATAGGGTCTGACGCCTGCCCGGTGCTGGAAGGTTAAGAGGAGGGGTGCAAGCTCTGAATCGAAGCCCCAGTAAACGGCGGCCGTAACTATAACGGTCCTAAGGTAGCGAAATTCCTTGTCGGGTAAGTTCCGACCTGCACGAATGGCGTAACGACTTCCCCGCTGTCTCCAGCATAGACTCAGTGAAATTGAATTCCCCGTGAAGATGCGGGGTTCCTGCGGTTAGACGGAAAGACCCCGTGCACCTTTACTATAGCTTTACATTGGCATTCGTAGTGGCATGTGTAGGATAGGTGGTAGGCTTTGAAACCTGGGCGCCAGCTCAGGTGGAGCCACCCTTGAAATACCACCCTTATCACTATGGATGTCTAACCGCGGCCCGTTATCCGGGTCCGGGACAATGTATGGTGGGTAGTTTGACTGGGGCGGTCGCCTCCTAAAGAGTAACGGAGGCGCGCGATGGTGGGCTCAGAACGGTCGGAAATCGTTCGCTGAGTGCAATGGCATAAGCCTGCCTGACTGCGAGACTGACAAGTCGAGCAGAGACGAAAGTCGGTCATAGTGATCCGGTGGTCCCGCGTGGAAGGGCCATCGCTCAACGGATAAAAGGTACGCCGGGGATAACAGGCTGATGACCCCCAAGAGTCCATATCGACGGGGTTGTTTGGCACCTCGATGTCGACTCATCGCATCCTGGGGCTGGAGCAGGTCCCAAGGGTATGGCTGTTCGCCATTTAAAGCGGTACGTGAGTTGGGTTCAGAACGTCGTGAGACAGTTCGGTCCCTATCTGCCGTGGGTGTAGGAATATTGAAAGGATCTGTCCCTAGTACGAGAGGACCGGGATGGACGGATCTCTGGTGGACCTGTTGTGGCGCCAGCCGCATAGCAGGGTAGCTATATCCGGACGGGATAACCGCTGAAGGCATCTAAGCGGGAAACCCACCTTAAAACGAGTATTCCCTGAGAACCGTGGAAGACGACCACGTTGATAGGCCGGGTGTGGAAGAGCGGCAACGCTTGAAGCTTACCGGTACTAATAGTTCGATCGGCTTGATCGTTCTCATTCCTAATATCCATTTGAAGTCAAATGGTCTGACCAGCGCTCACGCATGAGCGGCCCTTACGGGCCTATGCTCCGCGAGGGCGCCGGACGACCGGCGACGCGCAGTCGCGCTTGCGGGCTTTGCCCGAAGCAACCTGCGGATGTCGCTCAGGCACAAAAAGACAGGTGAAGAGCAGTGAGCCAATGGCGAATAGGTATCCCCTACTCACTATTCGCTACTCACTA
>NZ_JAIUIB010000023.1:0-1552 GCF_020165375.1 Mesorhizobium sp. BR1-1-4
TCAGATCGCTGACAAACCCCGTCTATTTTAGGCGGGGTTTTGTTTTATGCGACTGAACGTGTTTGCGATTTCGCGGTCAGGACGATTTGACATGAGGTTGCAGGAGGCAGCGCAATGGTTTGCGGGCCTCAGGCGAGGCCTGGCTTTGGCTTTGGCCACAGGCAAAGGGCGATTTTCTTGATGTTCTGAGCCGCGGCTGCGATCAGGCACTGGCAGGCGACGCGAACGTGACTTCGGAAACGGGCGTAGCGGTGGCCATGCAGTTGCTTGGCGTCCGCGAAGGAGCGCTCGACGGTCTCCTTGCGGCGGCGGTAGATAAGCTTGCCCCAGCCGGTAAGGCGATTGGCGTCGATGCGCTCTCGCGCATCTTGCCAGACATGACGGGTGATGGTGCGTGTCGCGGCGGCGTTGGTCGTGCAGGAAGCCAGCAGCGGGCAGGCCTGACAGATGGCCGGGTCGCTCCTGTATTGGCGGTAGCCATTGCGATCGGTGGTGGCGTAGCTGAGAAGCTGGCCTTGCGGGCAGCGATAGCCATCCAGGTCCGGCTCATAGGCGAAGGCTGTCTTCCTCATCATGCCGGGCTTTGGCGGTGTTGGATTGCGATAGCCGGTGACGCCGAGGATGTCGCGGTCCTCCAAACCCTTGGCGATGCCAGCGGTTGCATATCCCGCATCGAGCCCAACCGCCCCCACCTGGAAGCCAAAGCGTTGGCGCTGCCGGTCGAGGCGGCCCAAATAGACGATCGAGTCATGCACGTTGGCCGGCGTGGCATAGGTGTCGGTGATGATGGCATGGGCGGCATCCACCGTGCGGTGGTCGAGATAGAAGAAACCCTTCGGCTTGCCGTCGCGTACCATGTAGCCACTGTCGGGATCGGTACGCGAGACCTTGGTCTGCTTCTCGGCAGGCTGGCGCTCCTTGTTCTTCAGCGGCTTCTTGCCGTGCTGGGCGCGGTCTTCCTCGATTGCGGCATCCAGCGCCTCCCAGTAGTCGGCGCGCGACTTGGCCACCACCGCGAGGTCGAAGCGGTTCTTGTTGGCGTTGGCCTTGAGATGCGTACTGTCCGTGTAGAGCACCGTGCCGTCGACAAGCCCATGCCGGATCGCCTGCTCGACGATCCGGTCGAAGATACCCTGCGCGATGGTCTCGTCCTGATACCGCCGGCGCCGGTTCTGCGACAGCGTCGAGGCGTCGAACACCTTGTCCGTCAGCTTCAGCCGCAAGAACCAGCGATAGGCGACGTTGACCTCGATCTCGCGCACCAACTGGCGTTCCGAGCGAACCCCGAACAGGTAGCCCACGAACAGCGCCTTGAACATCAAGGTCGGATCCAAAGGCGGCCGGCCATTGTCGGCACAGTACAGCGGCGCGGTCAGATCGTGGATGAAGGAAAAGTCGATCGCGCGGTCGATCTTGCGCAACAGATGATCAGCAGGAACAAGCTGATCCAACGTTACCATCTCGAGCGCGGTCTGTTCGGGGGCGGGTCGCTTCAACATGACCCAGTGAATCAAAAACCCCCGGCAATTGCCAGGGGTTTGTCAGCAGTCTG
>NZ_JAIUIB010000024.1:0-1411 GCF_020165375.1 Mesorhizobium sp. BR1-1-4
TGGAGCAGCCCGGTAGCTCGTCAGGCTCATAACCTGAAGGTCACAGGTTCAAATCCTGTCCCCGCAACCAAACAAAAACGGCCCGCCTGGCTCTATGCCGGCGGGCCGTTCGCGTTCCGATCTCTCCGCACAGAAATTCGAGCCCATCAGCCCCCAAACCAAGCCAACAAAGCCCCAGAAAACCAAGTCAGAGTCCCAAAACAAAATCAAGAAGACGGTCGCCAGGGTGCAAGTCGGCGGACCCTGCCTGTCCGGATCACCGCAGAGTCGATCCACCCTGTTCAGGACCCGCAAAAAGGCGCCGCCGACGCGCGGGACAAATCAAATCAGCGAAGGCCATGGGGACGGGGTTCAAGATCGATGGCCGCCAAGCATGAACAGATTGGCCGGTTGGGCTTTAACTCAGCTGGTCTCCTCACACGCTTTCGGATGCCGGTAGCACGGGCTGCGGCCCTCCGCTCCACAGAACTGTCCCAATCGTTATTTCAATTCTGCCGGATCGGGTGACCCCGCTTGAGCGCGTGGTGACGGTGAAACGCGTTCGAGGCGGCAGAATGCTCCTCTGCCACATAATGTCTTCCAGGAGGTGCCATGCCCAATTACGCTTTGAACGACCACCATGAGCAATTCATCAAGCGGCAACTCGAATCAGACCGCTACAACAATGCCAGCGAGGTTGTCCGCGCCGGCCTACGCATGCTCGATGACTTCGAGGCGGAGCGGCAAAAGTGGTTGCGCGAGGAAATTCCGCACGCCCGGCGGCTTCCAGCAGAATCCGACGAAGGGAATTCCAGCTGAAGCGGTCTTTCCAGCCTCGAAGCGCGCCATCGCGCGAAGCAGGCGAAGGCCTAGTAGGAACGGAATATCGGATCGTCTTTCATCCCCCGGCACAAGCCGAACTCGAACAGCTCCATGACGATATAGCCGAGCGGCCGTCGCCAGCGATCGCCTGGAATCTTGTCGTGGTATCCAGGACCATTGTCTCGGCTTAGCGACTTTTCCACAGGGAGGCACCGAGCGGCTCGATATCATGCCTGGGCCGCGGATTGTTGATTGCCGGGGGCGGTCAGCATTTGCCTTCGTGATCGAGGATGAGCAGGTGCTGATCCCTCGACATCTTCTACGCCAGTCGACTCACACCGGAATTGCTGGAGAATCGGCGCTGAAAGCCGCTCGGGCGAGGTCCGTGGGCGGGCAGCAGTTTTCAAAGCGAAGCATGCCAGGCGTCGGGTCAAAGTGGGAACCCACGCATAAACAACCGTGAAAGCGACGGGGGAATTCAGCCTAGCCAACTCACGAATTTCAGCCCCGTGGATATCTCTACGATAAATCGAAAAAACATTTGGGAACGGTGTTGACAGTTTTGGTTGGTGGCGACTATATACGCCTCACGAACGAGGGCGGTGCGCCG